>NZ_AP018222.1:5433237-5845737 GCF_002368035.1 Nostoc linckia NIES-25
GGCAGGGGGCAGGAGGTAGGGGGCAGAAGGCAGGAGGTAAAACTATTACCATTAGCATTCACGTTTGTCATTATGTCCTAACCTATGTGGCTACAGCTATAAAATTTCCTTTGTTGATTTCCATGTCAAAGTGTTAGTGGAATTAAAGCTAATATAGGCTTAATAGTGCACTAAATTTATTTATGGGTGTCTTGAATTTTGAATTTTGAATTTTGAATTTTGAATTCGGAGCAAAGCGACGTGACAAGTCCCTTAAAGCTGATTTTTGAAGCCATCAACCAAGCTTGTAATGAGCATGAACTACGATTGCAAGTTGTACCAAAAATTGGTGAATATTTTGCTGCCAAACGATATTCCATCTTTTTCTTCAACAAATTACCCTTAACTGCCGATAAAAATCTTCAGGAAATTCAGAAAATTGCATTATCTATTGAACGCAATCCTATAGCGCGTTATCTGGTGGAGCGTCATGCGCCCGTTCATGAAGCATTGGTTATGTCACCAAAGGCTTGGAAAATCATTTGTCCCCGCCCCGATCATTGGCACGTCATGGCGGGGCCGATCGTTAATCGTCATCAATTAGTCGGCGTAGTAGGTTGCACCCGTGAAAAGTCGATGTCTGCCTTTGATACACAAAATCTCACTGATTTGAGTGCCGTTTGCTTACACCTATCTGTTTGGGCTGCAACAGTCGCACAAAGTACTTCCGCAGGAAAGCCGCAGCACCAAACTTTTAGAAGCGATCGCTTAACACCTCGTGAGTTGCAAATTGCACAATTGGTTGCTTCGGGGCTAACTAACGCAGAAATTGGAAATCAACTTTGGATTACAGAAAATTCTGTCAAGCAAGCCTTAAAGCGAATGTTTCGTAAGCTTGAGGTTTCGTCTCGTGCAGAGATGGTTGGACATTTAGCTACAAGAGATTATTCACCAGAGGCAAATTCAGATTCATTTAACTTCGTGGCGAACTCCCGCCAATAACCTTTGAGTTTGGTATAAGTATTTAAACTTAAAGGAATATTAAAAGAGTCAGATAAATACAAAACCAAAATAGACTCAGCATCAGAAGTTATTACAGAATTAATTGAATCAGGCTTTGATATTGATTGAATTTGTGCTGGGTGATATGTTAAAAATCACCTCGCTTGAGTGTTGCGATCGCAACACTCAAGCGAGAATCTCGAAAACTTCCCTGATGCAAGACTACTGGTCTGTTGGTTCAATCCTTGCACCAAGTTGAAGAACTCGTCCGAGGTCATCAGCGTTTCGCCAAGTTTCAGTTATCTTCCCGTCAACAATCCGATGAATGAAAGTGGCTGTAAATGTTTGCTGACGACCGCGAGCGGGTATGCCAAAGAAGCTTTCTTGGGTGCAGGTATTAGTTGCACGCACAACAACTTTATCAGCCTCAGCAATTACATCTTCAATTGTCCATTTCTGGTCAATGTCTCCAAATGAAGCAAACAGTTGACGTACACCATCGGGGCCTGGGGAAAGTCCAGGTAAACCACCGTGCATTTTCCAATTCGGAGCGGTCATTTCACAAATATCTTCAATATTGTGCTCGCTAATAAGTTCAATCCAGCGTCGAGCTATTATTTTGTTGTTCTCAATGTTAGACATCACTACTCCTTTTGAATAGTATTGTTATTCTTCCAGGCATCAAGCAATTTTATACTGATAAGTAGCTCAACCTAAAAAAACGTAAGACGTAAATGTATATAAATGTAGGGTGTGTTATGCCTTATAGCAACGCACCTCCATAGACTCTACATCAACTGAGGTGCGTTGCGCTTTGCGACAACGCACCCTACGTTTTATGTTTAATTAAGTTGACCTACTTATCTATTAATTTAAAAAGCCCTGAAAAAATTCAGGGCTTTGCTTTCATATGCGGTTTATTAAGTGCCAGCTAAAAATCTTTGCCAGTGCTTTCACTGTAAGTGGAAATTTATGAAAACAGAATTCAAGAGCAGAACGTCTTCGCTCCACTCCTGAATTCTTGTTCAAGGAACCAATATTGAATCAGAAGGAATCATTCCTGCTTCTTGAATGGTTGTAAAAGCTTTTTCTCCTATAATGCGATGAGCCGCAGTTGTCGGATGAATGCCATCCCAGAACAAAAATTGCTCTGGATTATTACAGATATTAGAGCCAGATACACAGGAACCGATGACATTTGTCAAACCAAATGCTGCTGGATTTGTGATTGCATCTCGGTATAAGCTGTTAGCATCTAAAGTCGCAATCTCAAGCTGGGGATTTTGTTGAATCAATACCTTGAGCGAGCGTCTTAAGCCTTGATTATGTGCTTGTGTTAATGCACTCAAATTTACAGAATTAGTAGTGCTTCTCGTCGCAGGTAGCTGTCCCAAATCTGGTAAATTGGCTAACAAAATCTTTCGTGCGCCTATATCAGTTAGCAAGTTAGTTGCACTAATCAGATTGTTTACAGGAACAGTTGCATTGCTTACCCCCTGCAAATAATCATTTGCCCCTGCCCACAAAACATACAAATCATCCGAATTGGCCTTTTTATGTGTTTGGGTAAACGACTGCACTTGGTTGAGTAGACTAGGTACATAACTGCTGCTAGTACTGCCAGTGGTTGCTCCTCCGTAAGCAAAATTGTTAGTTTGTTTAGAGGAAAGATGCAAGCGATCGCTTAAATACTCAATCCATACCCGACCGTTGGAGTAACGCCCCTGAAAATAAGTTGGATTAGGTGGATACATTCTTCCTGTCGCTTGGAATACCATTCCTGTATCTGAAAGACTATCGCCGAATATATACATTCCCGTGACAGTATGAGTTTTATCCATAAATTCTTTGTGCAAAACCATAGTCAAAATTAAAAGGGCAAACCCTGTTATTAAAAGCCAGTTTTTTCTTCGCATCAAACTTTTCTGTAAAGCTTAAGACCTACAGTTTTACTGATAGTCTTAAACTTCTTGTTGATAGTTCTCGCTGTGAGTAAGGATTGAGCTTGTAATTAGCACTTCTCTAAGCTAACAAGCGGTTATTTTCGCTGCTGACTCAAACCGAATACTTTCTGGTGTGGATTTTGCTAATTGTCTTGAGCAAATTCCTTACCAAAACAATGCTGAGGGTTGAGTAGGGGCGTACAGTTGTACGCCCCTACAGATTAAAGGGCTACATTCCCTTGTCAACTTAGCCTCAAACCCTTATAAAGATGTGATATTCAGTTCTCTCACTTCCCATCAAGATCCGCGTTACCCCACCCCGGTTTTGTCTAAAGCCAAAACCTCCCCTCCCCTTGCTAAGGGGAGGGGTTGGGGGTGGGGTAAAACGATTGTGGGGCAATTTGAGCTTAAGTTGGCACCAATGCACAGCTGTAAAGCCCCTACGACAACCTGTACCTAATCTGCTGTATCATTTGCACATCTGAGTTTCATAATCCCAATCTGCTCGGCTCAGGCGATAAACAAAGCACTCATCGTCACCAAATCTTCGATGTTCGATAAATTGGAAGCCAAGACGTTCATAAAAGCGGTGGGCGCGAGTATTACTAGCCAGGGGATCGATGAGTATAGCCGTCACAGATGAGTCTGCAAAACATTGGGTAATTGCTAGCTGCATCATTTTCGTTCCATAGCCTTTGCCCAAATCTGTCTCTTCCCCAATCCAAATATCAATAGCGCGAATATCCTCGGTGACATCACCCCAATACTTGCTCTCCTCATGTGCTGGATCGATGATTTGGATAAATCCGATGGGACGACCATCAATTTCAGCAATTAATTGCTCTCTCCAATCGGGAGTGCGTTCGAGTTCCACTTCCCAGCCCCAATCGTCGTTAGGATCTGAGGAAATTACATGAGGTTTTTCATCCCAGTATCGCAACAAATCCAAATCAGCAGAGGTAGCGGGGCGTAGGTTAATCACAACTTCTTTCAACGTCAAAATTGCTTTAGTTTAGATCCTAATTTTTGCATAAAGTTTCGGTTAAACTGTCAGTGGATAGTGCGGGTTTATTCCAAACATCGGTTACGCACTGACCGATGTACGTCCAAGCGATCGCACTTTGATTCTCCATCCGGTAAGGTTGCAGTAATTTTCCCAGCTTGGGATAATATTTCTGTTGCTTTATTTTTATCTCTAGCTTCACCATATTTATTGGCAATTTCGATCGAGGCTATAGAACGGTAGCGAACATTTTCTAATGTTTGAGTGACAGTAAATTCTTCTGATAAAACAGTATTGATTTTCTCAGGCTCGCAGCTAAGGGCTGAGAAAAAGTTTCCACAAATTCCACCAGAACTGTTTGCCATTTACTTATGAGTCAATATATTCTCACTAATCTTACAGATGATGAAGAACTCAATTTTTCTGAAGAAGTCGAGGTTTTCGTTTTTCCTACTTCTTTCGCCCAGCAGCGATTGTGGTTTCTCGACCAGTTAGCACCCGGCAATCCATTTTACAATGTGTCAACAGCACTTCGGCTGAAAGGCTCGCTCAACTTCACCGCCTTAAAGCAGACATTCAACGAAATTGTACGTCGCCACGAAACTCTACGCACTACGTTTGTGATGGTAGAACCGGTACAGGCAGTTGCACCCAGTTTAACCATACCTCTTCCTTTAATAGACCTACGCAATTTCGAGAGCCAAAAACGTGAGACACAAGTGCAACAAATCATCACCCAAGAGGCTCAACGTCCTTTCAATCTCGCCACTGGGCCATTACTGCGAGTAAAGCTACTACAACTAGATGAAGCAGAATATCTGCTGCTGTTAAATCTCCATCACATTGTTGCCGATGGTTGGTCAATTGGAGTGCTAATTAAAGAATTGGGGATATTATACAAAGCTTTTGTAGAAAATCAGCCGGCGTCCTTGCCAGAGCTACCCATTCAGTATGCAGATTTTGCCGAATGGCAGCGAGAGTGGCTGCAAAATGTAGGTGCAAACGGCACTTCGCCACTACAAACTCAGTTAGCTTACTGGCAAAAGCAGTTAGACAAAATTTCAATACTGAATTTCCCCACAGACAGATTAAGGCCACCAGTTCCAACTTACAAAGGTGCCAAACGATTTTTGGAACTACCGCAAGATTTAACTCAGGCGCTAGAAGGATTGAGCCAACAAGAAGGCGTTACTTTGTTTATGACTCTGCTGGCAGCATTTCAAACCTTGCTTTATCGCTACACGCAGCAAGAGGATATTACAGTAGGTTCGCCTATTGCTAATCGCAACCATAGCGAACTCGAAGGATTAATTGGTTTTTTTGTTAATAGCTTGGTGCTACGTACAAATTTCTCAGGTAACCCGACATTTCGAGAATTATTAAATCGAGTGCGAGAGGTAACTTTAGGAGCATACAGTCATCAAGACTTACCCTTTGAAAAGCTGGTGGAGGAACTGCAACCAGAGCGAGATTTGAGCCATCATCCTTTTTTTGAAGTTGGATTTAGTCTTCAAAACACTCCCATAGATGCCCTAGAGTTACCTGGGTTAACACTTTCGCTATTTGAATTCGACAGCAAAACTGCAAAGCTTGATTTAGAGTTTCATCTGTGGCGAGACTTGGAAAGTTTGAAAGGACAAGTGGTATATAGCACCGATTTATTTGATGAGACAACTATTACTCGGATGGTGGGACATTTTCAAACGCTGCTAGAAAGCGTTGTTGCCAATCCAGAACAGCGGCTTTCAGATTTATCTTTGCTGAGTGTGGAAGAACGACAAGAGTTATTAATTGATTGGAATGATACGAAAATAGAGTATCTAAATCGCAAATGTTTTCATGAGTTATTTGAAGCGCAGGTGGACAAAACTCCCGATGCGATCGCACTAGTATTTGGTAACGAACAACTCAGCTATAAAGAATTAAATATCCGAGCGAATCAACTTGCACGTCGCTTGCAAAAATTTGGTGTAGTTCCTGATGTTTTAGTTGGCATTTGTGTAGAGCGTTCGCCACAGATGATAATCGCACTATTAGCCATCTTCAAAGCAGGTGGAGCATACCTACCTTTAGAGCCAAGCTTACCTCAAGAGCGTCTTAACTTTATTTTAGAAGATGCACGAGTTTCAGTATTGCTGACACAAGAAAAGTTACTCAAACATTTTGAAAACTTCTCAAATCCAATCATTTGCATAGATAAAGATTGGGCGATTATTACACAACATAGCCAAGAAAACCCAACCACCTGCGTAACATCTGACAACCTAGCTTATGTTATCTACACCTCTGGTTCAACAGGAAAGCCTAAAGGCGTTTTACTACAGCATCGAGGATTATCCAACTTAGCAAAAGCTCAGATTCAGGTTTTCAACATCCAACCAAATAACCGCATTCTCCAATTTGCCTCGTTAAGTTTCGATGCCTCAATTTTTGAGATTGTCATGGCACTACAAACGGGAGCAAGTCTTTATTTGTTAAATAAAGAATCGCTTCTACCAGGACAACCTTTACTAAAATTTTTGCGCGAAAAATTTATTACTCACGTCACCCTGCCGCCAGCAGTGTTAGCAGTACTACCTACAGAATCACTTCCAGCATTGAAAACTATTATTTGTGCAGGCGAATCCTGCACCGATGATATTGTAAAACGTTGGTGTAACTCTCAACGTCGGTTTTTTAATGCTTATGGCCCTACTGAAGCAACGGTTTGGTCAACCGTTGCAGAAATTAAACCTCAGGATGAAAAAATACTAATTGGTTGTCCTATTGCTAACACCCAAATTTACATATTAGATAAGTATTTACAACCTTTACCAATTGGAATTATCGGCGAATTATACATAGGTGGTGAAGGATTAGCACAAGGCTATATTAACTGTCCAGAATTAACTGCGGAAAAATTTATTCCCAATCCTTTTAACGATAAAAAAGGAGAGCGACTTTATAAAACTGGTGATTTAGCTCGGTATCAAGCAGACGGGAATATTGAATTTTTAGGACGCATTGATAATCAAGTAAAAATTCGTGGATTCCGCATTGAGTTGTCAGAAATTGAAGCAGTGCTGAGTCAGCATCCAAGCGTACAAAAAGCAGTAGCGATTGTTAAAGAAAATGTCTCTGGCGATAAATATTTGATAGCTTATATTGTTGCCAATTTAGAAAACCACAATTTAGCGTCTTTACTAGGTAAATTTTTAAAAGAGAAATTACCAGAATACACCATCCCAAAAGCATTTGTAATGCTGGATTTTCTACCGCTAACTGTTAGTGGCAAAGTGGATCGTTGTGCGCTAACAGCACTTGACATTCCAGCTAACTACTCAATAGATAAAAAATTTATCGCTCCTCGTACTCCAACCGAAGTAATGTTGGCAAAAATTTGGGCTGAAATTCTTAATGTTGACCGTGTGGGTATTCACGATAACTTCTTCAATTTAGGAGGAGATTCACTGTTAAGTGTACGCCTAATGAAGCGAATACACAACCAATTTGAGCGCGAATTGCCGCTATCTACCTTATTTTTAAATCCAACAATAGAAAGTTTAGCAACTTCTCTATCCTCAAAAGCAGATTCTCTACCTTGGTCGCCCTTAGTTCCGATTCAAACTGCTGGTTCTAACCCACCTTTATTCTGCATTCATCCGATTTTTGGTGTTGTTTTTCCTTATTACGAATTAGCTAATCATTTGGGAAAAAATCAACCATTTTATGGGCTACAACCTATTGGACTTGACGGAAAAAGTTCTCCACTAACTCGCATTGAGGATATGGCTAGCCACTATATTGAAGCATTACGTAAAGTGCAGCCCGAAGGCCCTTATTTTTTAGGAGGTTGGTCTTTTGGGGGTTGGGTTGCTTATGAAATGGCTCAACAACTGCAAAAATCTGGCGAAGAAGTGGCTTTACTGGCTGTGCTTGATACTTTAGCACCAATTCCAGGAAATATACCTTCTTTGGCTAACGGTTTCAAGTTTATGCTGACTACAGTGGCGCAATATATATGGCCGTTTTTTCTTGATTATTTGTATCTAATTATCGCTATCAGCAAAGATAGAGTTAACAGTTTAATTGATCGCTGGACTAATTTTAATCAAATTGTGCGATCGCTCCAAACAAATCTCTTCTCTCATCTCACCCTGAAAGAGGATGCCACAGTCAACGTTATACCTCAAGAATCCAAGTTAAGACTTTTAAGCGAGTTAGCAATTCGTCCCATGCTTCGTGTTTTCTATGCCAATAGCCAAGCAGTTCTCAACTACGTTCCCCAAACGTACCCCAAAGGAATTAATCTTTTCAGAACAAAGGTTCAAAGCATTACCAAAGAAGATCTGAGTATGGGTTGGCATCGGCTAACTCTGGGAAAAATTGAAATTCATCATATTCCCGGCAATCATCTAACTATGCTAAGAAAACCCCATATCCAAATTCTCGCTGCACAGCTAAAAGCCTGCATCGAGAAAGCACAAAATTTAAAATCAGACTGACATACAAAACCTCTCTTCTCAACTCTCATACCATTTCACGAAATTATTGATACAAATCATTCTTCTTGCCCCCCTGCTCCCTGCCCCCTGCCTTCTACAATATGCCTTCTGAAGAAGTCTTCATCTTTCCCCCATCTTTTGCTCAACAACGGCTGTGGTTCCTCGACCAGTTGATCCCCGGCAATAGTATCTACAATGTGCCGACAGTAATTCGCTTAACAGGTTCGCTGAACTTAGCCGCACTAGAACAAACTTTTAACGAAATCGTGCGTCGGCATGAAACCTTACGCACCACATTTATAGTGTTGGATGGGCAACCCTTACAGGCCATTACACCCAGCTTAACAATACCTATTTCTGTATTCGACCTCCAGCAATTGCCAGCTGATAAACAAGAAGTTGAAGCAAAGCGTATTATTACCGCAGAGATAGAACATCCCTTCGATTTATCCTCCGGCCCATTGCTGCGAGTAATGCTACTTGTGCTTTGTCAGACAGAACATATTCTATTACTGAATATGCACCACATTATCTGCGACGATTGGTCTATCGGGATACTGATTCAAGAATTGGGAACGCTGTACGCTGCTTTTGCACAAAACCAGCCTTCTCCTTTAGTAGAACTGCCTCTTCAGTACGCCGATTTTGCTCACTGGCAGCGCGAGTGGCTGCAAAAAGAAGTACTTCAAAGCCAGTTAGCCTACTGGCGGGAGCAATTAAACGGTATTTCCATACTGCATCTGCCTACTGACAAACCAAGACCAGCGATACAAAGCTATCAAGGGGCAATACAATTTATAGAGTTACCAAAAAAGCTAATTGATGCATTAGAAAAGCTGTCACAGCAAGAAAGTGCTACCTTATTTATGACGCTGCTGGCAGCATTTAAAACGTTAATTTACCGCTACACATATCAAGAAGATATCGCGCTAGGTTCGCCAATTGCTAACCGCAACCGTAGCGAAATTGAAGGATTAATTGGTTTTTTTGTCAATAGTTTAGTACTACACACTAACTTATCTGGAAATCCTAGTTTTCGGGAACTATTAAGCAAAGTCCGGGAGGTAACTTTAGGAGCATACAGCCATCAAGATTTACCGTTTGAAAAGTTAGTTGAAGAACTACATCCAGAGCGAAACTTGAGCCAACATCCACTATTTCAAGCGGTGTTTGGTTTTCAGAATGCGCCAATGTCAGCACTAGAATTGCCTGGGTTAGTACCTAGCTTTATGAATATTGATTTGAAAAGAACGCGTTTTGATTTAGAACTGCATTTGTGGAAGTGTTCAGACGATTTTAGAAGCTTATGGGGTGGAAGCTGGGAATATTCTCAAGGTTTGCGAGGTGTAATGGTTTATAACACAGATTTGTTTGAGAGAGCCACCATTAGCCGAATGCTGAAACATTTTAAAACTCTGTTATCAGGGATTGTTGCAAATCCAGAACAAAGAATTGGTAATTTACCATTATTAGATGAATTTGAGCTACATCAGATATTGATTGACTGGAATAATACCCAAGTAGATTATCTGCAAAATAAATGTATTCATCAATTATTTGAAGAACAAGTACAACATTATCCTGATTCTATAGCAGTAAACTTTGCTAACGAGCAACTCACTTATCAAGAGTTGAATACTCGCAGCAATAAACTAGCACGCCACTTAAAAAAATTAGGAGTAGCTTCAGAAGTTTTAGTCGGCATTTGTATTTCACATTCTATAGAAATGATAATCGGGTTGTTGGGTATTCTGAAAGCAGGGGGAGCCTATGTTCCATTAGACCCTAGTTATCCCCAAGAACGCATAAAATTTATGCTGGAAGATGCTCAAATTTCAGTATTACTAACACAAGAAAGCTTGCTTGAGCATTTTCCAGATTTTTCAAATCAAATTATTTGCATAGATAAAGATTGGGAAATTATTAACCAAGAAAAGGAAGACAATCCCAAAAGCGATTTAAATAGCGATAATTTAGCTTATGTTATTTACACTTCTGGTTCTACAGGAAAACCCAAGGGAGTGGCTATACCTCATAAAGCTGTAAATCGATTAGTGTGTAATACGAACTATATAAAATTGTCACCATCTGATCAAATCGCCCAAGCCTCAAACGCTTCTTTTGATGCAGCGACGTTTGAGATTTGGGGAGCCTTACTTAATGGCGCTCAACTTATGGGAATTAGTAAAGATGTAACTCTTTCGCCTCACGAATTTGCATTACAGCTACGAGAGAAAGGTATTAATGTTCTGTTTTTGACTACTGCCTTGTTTCAACAGATTTCTAGAGATGTTCCCCAAGCTTTCGCAACCTTGAAATATTTACTATTTGGCGGCGAGACTGTCGATATAAGATGGGTTAAAAAAATTATCAAACATGGTGCGCCAAAGCATTTAATTCATGTTTATGGCCCGACAGAAAATACAACATTTTCTTCTTATTATTATGTAGAAGAATTAGCAGAATCAGCTACATATTTACCTATTGGTCGTCCGATCGCCAACACAGAAATATATATATTAGATACGTATTTACAGCCTGTGCCAATTGGCGTTACTGGTGAATTATACATAGGTGGAGAAGGACTAGCGCGAGAATATCTCAATCGCAGTGAATTAACTGCTGAACGCTTTATTACTCACACTTTTAGCAATCAATCAAAAACACGCCTTTATAAAACGGGTGATTTAGCTCGGTATGGAACAGATGGCAATATTGAATTTTTAGGTCGCATTGACAATCAGGTAAAAATTCGCGGTTTCCGCATCGAATTGTCAGAGATTGAAGCGGTGTTGAGTCAACATTTAGGAGTGAGAGAAGCTGTTGTCATTGCTAGTGAAGACGTACCTGATGATAAATATTTAGTGGCTTATATTGTTATCGATCGCGAACAAATACCTAGCCCAAACGTACAAAGCTTTGCGTCCTTACTTCGAGAATTTTTGAAAGCAAAGTTACCAAAATACATGATTCCAAGAGCTTATGCAATATTGGAATCTTTACCTTTAACACCTAATGGCAAAATCGATCGCCGTGCTTTACCCACACCTGAGACAATTACTTTCAATTATCAAGATTTCGTGACACCGCGATCGCAACTTGAAGAGTTACTTGCAGAAATTTGGGCTAAAGTCTTGGGAAAAGAGCAAGTAGGCGTCCGCGACAATTTCTTTGAATTGGGGGGTCATTCTCTGTTGGCGACTCAGCTAACTTCCCGCATCCGTGACACCTTCCAAATAGATTTGCCTGTACGCAATTTATTTGAAGCGCCAACAGTCGAACAACTTGCTAAATACATTGATGCAAAGTCTTGGGTAGCAAAAGCTAGAACTAAGACTGAAACTACAGCAAAAAAACGAGAAGAAGTGGAATTTTGAGCAACGCCGAAATTAGCGATCGCCATACAATAGACTTCTTGTAGAAGTCGGGAAAAGGGGAAGGGGAAAGGGGGAAAGGTTTGTTATTTTCCCTTTAACCTTTTAACCTTTTCCCTTTTTCCACCTCTTACAAAAAGAACTCTTGCAACAGATCTAATCTATGCCATCCGGTATATGTACTTGAGGTACAGTAACGATTAACTTAAGCATAGAAAAATGCGCGGATTAGCTGGGTTTAAGCCGAAGGGAACTAATAAAAACCCTTTGACTTATTTGTTAATGGTGTTTATGTACAGCCTGAATGGTTGTGTTTTTCAGTCTTGGGAGTTTTAACAAGCTCGCTAAGGTGTTGTGCTGCCGTTTCAGGCAACAATCTCTAGTAGAAATCAACCTGTATTAGGAAGTGGGCGATGCACATTGGATTTCTTAACCCTCAAGGCAATTTTGATTCTGCCAATAGCCACATAACGAAACACCCAGATTTTGGGGGCCAGCTGATCTATGTTAAGCAAGTCGCTATAGCCATAGCTCAGCAGGGACACAAAGTTGATATCATTACCCGTCAAATCATCGATCCAGAGTGGCCAGAATTTGGCGAAGCGATCGACACCTATCCAGGGGTCGATAACCTCCGCATTATCCGCTTACCAGCCGGGCCAAAAGAGTTTTTGCCAAAAGAGTTATTGTGGACTCATCTGGTTAAAGATTGGATACCCAACATTCTGCAATTCTATCAGCAAGAGGGTGGCTTACCGGATGCTATGACTGCCCACTACGGTGATGGAGGACTGTGCGGTGTTTTGATTGAGCAAGAGGCAGGCATACCATTTACCTTTACTGCTCATTCTCTCGGCGCTCAAAAGATGGACAAACTAGAAGTCACCCCGGAGAATGTTACAGAAATAGACGAGCAATTCCACTTCAAATATCGCATCTTAGCCGAACGCTTGAGTATGAATCGCTCGGCTATCAATATCACCAGTACGCGGCAGGAACGCTTTGAACAGTATTCTCACCGAGTCTATAGTGGTGCAGTGGATGTAGACAACGACGATCGCTTTGCAGTGATTCCACCAGGAGCAGATTTTTCGATTTTCGGTGCAAAAGCGCGTTCCGAAAACGAAGAGGCTACCCAAGAATTCATTCAAGAGCGATTGGCGCGAGATATTGCCGAGTCACGTCGAGAGTTGCCAGCGATCGTTGCATCGAGTCGATTGGAACTGAAAAAAAATATATTAGGGTTGGTGCAAGCCTTCGCTATGAGTCCAACGCTCCAAGAACGAGCTAACTTAATCTTAATCACAGGGGGACTCGACGATCCTTTACGAGAGCCGACTACTGACGACATGACCGAAGAAGTATTAGCCCCCATTCGGGAGGTCGTCAAAGAAAACGACTTGTGGGGAAAGATCGGCGCATTTGGCTTGTCAGATCAATCTCAAGAGTCACTGGCAGCAACATATCGATTTTTGGTTAAACGCCGATCGGTATTCGCCCTGACCGCACTCTACGAACCCTTTGGACTTGCTCCCTTAGAAGCAGCAGTAGCAGGTTTACCGGTGGTAGCAACCAAGAACGGCGGCCCTAGCGAAAGCTTCCAGCAGGGAAATAAGGAATTTGGCGTACTCGTCGATCCAGAAGATCCTGCTGATATTGCGCGGGGTTTGGAGCGATTGTTATGTGATGCCAAAGAATGGGAGTATTTTGCCCAGGCTGGTCAGCAACGGGTGTTAAAGAAATACACTTGGGAATCTACTGCTGAAAACTACCTGAGTTTGCTTGAGGAGATTGTGTCTTCACCAGAAACCCATCCCCGTCCCGAACTCCTTCCCATCCATCCCTACTTCCTGAATCCAGAATCCCAAGCTGATGTTTCTTTGGAAGAATTGAGCGACCTCTACTTTGGATCTAACCAAAGGTTACTAAGTACGTCTAGCGTTTAAATAACCGAACTCCAAGAAAAAATTATTGCTTGTAGGGTGAAAGGCCCCTACCCCACTCAATACGGTTCGGTTAATGTGTTTATTCCTCGAAGATCCCCCCAACCCCCCTTAAAAAAGGGGGGCAAAAAACTCTCAAAATCCACCTTTTTAAGGGGGATAATGGTGGATCTAAGACGATTTTGACTTTGTTCCAGAGATGTGTGTACACCGTAGCCTTAAAAAGGGGGGCTTATACCAATTCACAATTAAAAAACTTAGATGCAGCCAAGCTTTCAGGGTTTATATCTGTATCAGATTTTTTGTGAAATGGTATTATAACCTTCTTTTACCCCCTTTTTAAGGGGGTCGCCGTAGGCGGGGGGATCTTAACCGAACCGTATTGCCACCCGACTAGAGTTAATTGGACATTTTTTATTTGCAAGTCCTTAAGCTTGAGCTTAGGGATCTCAGCTATGAGTAGCCACGGTACAAAAATTACTAACGGCTTCGGCAAACTGCTGGTTTTGTTCCATCAATGCCATGTGTCCGCCTGGTTTGATGGTAACTTTTTGAGAGTAAGGCAATTCTGCTTTCATGCGATCGCTCGCCACAGGTTTAGTTGCTATATCTGAAGCACCACAAACAACCAACACAGGCACGTTAATAGTTGCAAGCGTCTCTGTTTCGTCGAACCTGAACATTGCCAGGGTGCCACGAGCCAGAACCCCAGGCGAACCCAATGCTGATAGTAAGGCTGCAAAATTTAGTTGACCCCGTGTTTCTGTACCCGTAAATCCAGACAGTTCTACGCTGATGTACAGCAAACCATTGAAATACGAAAGCCAAGTCATCAACCAAAAAATCGGCCACAGGACGATAGTGAGGTACAGCACAGGTTCAATCAGCGGCTTCTGTAATTTACGTACCACACCGCTAAAGATACAAGTTTTTAGTGGATTGGTATAAGTAGTATCCACAAGAATTAAACCAGCCACCCGACTCCTTAATTGTTCTGGAAACAGGCGACAGAATGTCAGATTAAGCATTCCACCCATGCTATGTCCTAGCAGGATAACAGGTTTATCCCCTGCTATGGCAATAACAGCTTCCAAGTCACGGGCATATTTTTCTAAAGAATGATCGTTGTTTTTCGGTTTCGAGGATTTTCCTAACCCTGGTAAATCCCAAACAATTATTCGGAAGCGATCGCTTAGTTGTCGCTTGGCATAATACCATACAGTACTGTTCGGCCCCCAACCATGTGACAAGATAATCGGTTGACCATCCTCAGGCCCAAAAAACTCTACTTGCAATACGCTACCATCCGGTCGTGACAAACGCTGTACGGTTTTGCTACGCATAAACTTAGGTTCGTCGGTTCCCGGACGGCGCAGCAGTGGCAAACTGATAAAACGACCGCCAAAAGACCACAGAACCATTATTAATCCAGCCACTAAGTAGGATCTTCCTACAAGTTCTCCTTCGTACCACTCATAGAGAATGTAAATCCCACCGCCGAGTACCGCAACCGACAGCAGTTGAATCAGCCATACAAGTAGAAAATTAGGAGGCATGAATATCATGAGTCTAAACCTTGTAATATCTTGATTAACTGCTTTTAGGTTCATAACATAGTTAGAATCATCCAACTTTCACTCCCAAGAATGATTTGTACAGTGTTGTAAGTGTGATAAAAATGCTGGGTTAGTTAATAACTAATAAGAATTAACTGTTGCGAAGGGGTGTGATTTTGAATACTGTTGAGTTTTTATCTTATCTTCGCAGCTTAGATATTCAAGTTTTTATTGATGATGAAAAGTTTCGCTGTAACGCTCCCGAAGGAATTCTGACAGCAGAATTGCGTGCAGAAATTCAACAGCGCAAAGTAGAAATTATTGAATTTTTAGAAGCATCTAATGGTAGTAACGATCGCAGCTTTAGACCACTCGTGCCTATTTCGCGATCGCGCAATCTTCCCCTTTCTTTTGCTCAACAAAGGTTGTGGTTTCTTGACCAATTAATTCCTAATAATCCTTTCTATAATATTCCCCTCACATTACAGTTAACAGGTTCGCTGAACTTAGGCGCACTAGAGCAAACTTTTAACGAAATCGTGCGACGACACGAAGCTTTACGCACGACTTTTGTTATACAATCAGGGCAACCGGTTCAGGTAATTAATCCGACGCTTACAATACCTTTACCAGTAATAGATTTACAGCAACTACCACAAGCCGAACGAGAAATAGAAGCACGACGACTGGCTACCCAAGAAGCTCAACTTCCTTTCAATTTATCAACTGATTCGTTAGTGCGAGTAAAACTGCTGCGGTTGGATGAAACACAATACATCCTACTGCTGACTATGCACCACATTGTCTGTGATGGTTGGTCTATTGGGGTGCTAATAAAAGAGATAGCAACACTCTACACAGCCTTTGCTAACAATCAGCCTTCTTCTCTACCAAAACTGACAATCCAATATACAGACTTTGCATACTGGCAACGCCAATGGTTGCAAGGGGAAGTATTAGAAAAGCAACTAAGTTATTGGCACAAACAATTAGACGGCATTTCTCTGCTAAATCTGCCAACCGACAGACCAAGATCGGCTGTTCAAACATACCAAGGTGCAAGGCAACCTCTACAATTATCAAAAAGTTTGAGCGAAGCACTTTTAGCTTTGGCACAGCAAGAAGGGGTAACTTTGTTTATCACCCTACTAGCAGCATTTAAAGTTTTACTTTACCGCTATACACAACAAGAAGATATCGCTATTGGTTCGCCTATTGCCAATCGCAACCGTAGCGAAATTGAAGGATTAATTGGTTTTTTTGTCAATAGCTTAGTATTGCGTAGCGATCTATCAGGAAACCCAAGTTTTCGAGAATTATTGAGCCGAGTTAAAGAGGTAGCTTTAGGAGCCTATGCTCATCAAGATTTACCTTTTGAAAAACTCGTAGAAGAACTACACCCAGAACGTAATTTGAATCAAAATCCGCTGTTTCAAGTGGTTTTTGCGCTGCAAAATGCGCCTATGAACTCATTAGGGTTACCTAATTTAACTTTAAGTACGCTACCATTTGAAACGGAAACAACACGCTTTGATTTAGAATTTCACCTGTGGGAACCAAATACTCAAAATGGGTTATGGGTAGATAGTTCAGAAGGAATTAGTGGTTTTGTAATTTACAGCACTGATTTATTCGATGACGCTGCGATCGCTAGAATGTTAAGACACTTCCAAACATTACTAGAAGGTATAGTTGCAAACCAAGAAGAACCAATTGCCCAATTATCACTTTTAAGCACCTTTGAGCTAAATCAATTATTAATTGAATGGAACAATACCCAGGTTTCTTATCCTCAAGATAAGTGTATCCATCAGTTATTTGAGAGCGCCGCACAACAGAACCCTGATACCATAGCATTGGTATTTGGCGAGAAAAAACTCAGCTACAAAGAGTTAAATCAACGCAGTAATCAGCTTGCACATTATCTCAAAAAATTAGGAGTTAAAACCGAAATTTTAGTGGGGCTTTGTGTAGAACGCTCTTTTAATATGGTCATCGGAATGTTGGGCATCCTGAAAGCAGGTGGAGCTTATGTACCTTTAGATCCAAGCTATCCATCTGAACATTTAAATTTTATGCTTGAAGATGCTCAAGTTTCAGTTTTATTAACCGATAAACTAGGGCTTGAACGTCTAGAAAACTATAATTCACAAATCATCGGTTTAGATAGAGATTGGCAGATGATTTCTCAAGAGATTGAAGATAACCCTACTAGTGAAGTTACAGCAGATAACCTCGCTTACGTTATTTATACCTCCGGCTCAACTGGAAAACCGAAAGGCGTTAAAATCGAACATCGAGGATTGTTAAACTTAGTATTTTGGCATCAAAAAGCGTTTGCAGTTTCATCACTTGACCGAACAACGCAAATTTCTGGAGTTGGCTTTGATGCCTGCGGTTGGGAAATTTGGCCTTATCTTAGTATTGGAGCAAGCATTTATTTTGTAGCTGACCAAATGCGACAAATGCCCGAACAGCTACGAGATTGGCTAATATCAAAAGCAATAACAATTTGTTTCTTACCAACACCCTTAGCAGAGATTTTATTATTAGATTTTCCCCAGAATGCAGCTTTACGAATATTACTCACAGGTGGAGATAAACTAAATCAATATCCTTTAGTTGGTCATAGTTTCCAGTTAGTTAACAATTATGGCCCGACAGAGAATACAGTTGTGACAACTTCCGGCCATATTTCTGTTGAGAATAAAGATAATTTAGCACCTGCAATTGGGCGGGCGATCGCCAATACCCAACTTTACATACTAGATAAACATTTACAACCAGTACCGCTTGGGGTTGCAGGGGAATTGTACATTGCTGGCGATGGATTGGCACGAGGTTATTTAAACCGTCCTGACTTAACTGCTGAACGCTTCATTAAACATTCTTTTTCTAATAATTTAAAAGCACGACTTTATCAAACAGGTGATTTAGTTCGCTATCGCTTAGATGGTAACATTGAATTTTTAGGCCGCTTAGACGAACAGGTGAAAATTCGCGGCTACCGCATCGAATTGGGAGAAATTGAAGCAGTACTGAGTCAGCATCCAGCAGTACAGCAAACTGTAGTTATAATTCGTGAGGAAGAAGGGGAAAAGCGGCTAACAGCTTATGTAGTACTAAAAACAGAATCTCGCAGCAAACAGGAGAATATCCAATTAATTGAATTGCAGAATGAGCAAGTTTCGCAATGGCAAATGCTCTATAACGAAACTTACAATCAACCTGTTGATTCCGATCCAAAATTGAATATTGTAGGCTGGAATAGTAGTTATACAAATCAGCCTATTCCAGTAGAACAGATGCGTGAATGGGTAGATAACCAAGTCGAGCAGATTTTGGCTTTACAACCCAAACGAGTATTAGAAATTGGTTGTGGAACGGGTTTAATTCTATTTAGAATTGCACCTCACTGCACAAAATATTGCGGAACAGATTTTTCTTCGGCTTCACTTAACTACATTCAGCAGCAGTTACAAAAACAAGAAATGCCTCAGGTAACGCTGTATCAGCAAGTAGCTACTGATTTCGAGAAAATAGAATCAGCAGCTTTTGATGTAGTGATTCTCAACTCGGTTGTACAATATTTTCCTAGTATTGATTATCTAATTACCGTATTAGAAGGTGCTGTGAAAGCAACTGCTCCGGGTGGCTTTATCTTCATTGGAGATGTGCGTAGTTTGCCACTCTTGGAAGCTTTCCATGCCTCAGTGCAGCTGTATCAAGCCGAACCTTCCCTTACCTGTTTGGAGTTGCAGCAACGGGTAAAAATGCAAATATTTCAAGAACCAGAGTTAGTCATCGACCCAGCTTTTTTTACCGCAATCAAGGAACGCTTTCCCCAAATTAATAATGTACAAATTCAACTGATGCGGGGCAAACATCACAATGAATTAACTGAATTTCGTTACAATGCGATTCTTCACATTTATGACGAAACTGTTAATAATACTGTAAATTATTCAGTCTTGAACTGGTCTGAAGATAATTTAACCGTCTCAGCAGTGCGTCAGTTATTAATTGATAACCAACCAGAAATATTAAAGATTATCAATGTACCTAATGCACGGGTGATGTCAGCAGTTAAAACAGCAGAATGGCTCTCAAATGTAGAAGCTTTTAAAGCTGTAGGTCAAATACGTAAAGCTTTGCAAACATTCAACAATTTAGGAGTAGAACCAGAAGATTTTTACGGGATAAATCTGCCTTATAAAGTTGATATTACCTGGTCAGATTCAAGTAGTGCAGGGCATTATGATGTAGTTTTTACACATCAAGATAAAGTAGATAATAAAACTATTTTTCCTAATAGCATTACTCACTCTCGTCCCTGGCAATCTTACGCTAATAATCCCTTGCAAGCCAAAGCAGCGCGTAAGTTAGTGCCGCAATTGCAGACTTACATAACTCAAAAACTCCCTGAATACATGATGCCATCAGCTTTTGTAGTATTAGAGTCTTTACCTCTAACAGCTAATGGTAAAGTCAATCGCCGCACCTTAAGAGCATTCCATGATGCCATCAAGTTCCAATTGCCTGAGAATTATATTGCACCTCAAACTCCTGTAGAACAAGTTTTGGTGAAAATTTTTGCTGAGGTTTTGGGATTGAAGCGCGTAGGTATTCACGATAATTTCTTTAAATTAGGCGGTCATTCATTATTAGCAACTCAGCTTGTTTCTAGGGTGCGCGATGCCTTGCATGTAGAGTTACCTTTGCGTAGCGTATTTGAAGCATCGACAATTGCAGAACTATCTAAGGTAGTAGAAAGCTTTAAACAAAGTAACGAACGAAGCCAAGCCCCAGCTTTGATACCACTATCGCGTGAAAGTCGCCGCGTTAAGTTATCTTCAATAAACCCAGAGAGTATGGGGCTTTAGTATATTTTTCAGGACTTACGTACTCAGATCCCCCAACCCCCTTAAAAAGGAGGACTTTAAGACACTCTTTGCCCCCCTTTGTAAGGGGGGTTGGGGGGATCTAAGACTTTGAAAACACGCTCTAACCCTCCACATCCCTGTGCAATGAACCAGACTAAAAGATATCCCCAGAAAGGAGCATTCAGGGTTACAGCGATGAGTGCTGTAAACATGGAAATAAAGGTAGGAATGGTAATTTGTAAGGCTAATAAATCATAGCGATCGCAAAATTTTAATAAGCCTCTAGGCGTTGCTGTGCTAGTAAAAAGAATAATCAAATTACACCACTGGACTTGAGTAATTAAGGTTCGATCCTATCCCACATAAAAACCAATGTGAGGAGCAATCAGAACTGCGAACGCTCTCCTAGCAACCAGCTAGCATTTTTAATAATTTTGTTCAGGAAAATGCTGTCGGACAGCCATCGCTTCATCATTGCAAATTAGATAAAAAATCGATGCGATAAATCAATTAATAAATTTGAATTAAAAGATTATACATGAATTCTTTTACCACAATCTTCTTAGCTTGTTTGCAAGTCAGCAAATTTGAGATTTTGGATTATTTATTCATCGAAAATTTAAAATCTGATATTGCACAAGCGAGTACTAAATTGGCTGATGGCGCTTTCAATGCAGCTACAGTAAATAATGTATAATATTTAACTGCAATTCTTATACTTTATTGGGTATTGCATACCTCATAAAATTTATACACTGGTTACTTAAAAAGTAGTATTTTTTATACAGATGCCAGTGAATAATATGAAAAATATGCAAAGATTTTTGTGAAGATATAGACATCTAACCAAATTTTTGTTACTCAGTTATTGTTGGGTTATATTTAGATGTTTCCTATTTTTTTAATTAGATAGCCAAAAGCGATCGCCCACACTCAAGGCATAAAGATTACTTCTGTGCCTGTCAAATCTTGGCTAGAAACTAGTAAGACTTACGCATTGACAAAATAACTAAATTATGGGTGTCGCATTGAGACATTCAAGTTTGATTTTTTCAACTCTTTTTCAGTGATGTCTATGGTAAATATTTGCCTATAGGACAGAGAAGAATGGTTGAAATCATCCAAATCTAAGACTACTTTTTTCTCAATCCACACCGCGATGGATTTGTACAGTGCCTAAGACTTAGATAGCCCGAAATACTTGGATAAGTAATCCTTGCAAGTCAATCAAAAGGAGAATATTCATTAACAATTTGTAACCATCAATGGTGGGACTTAAGTATGCCAAAAGCCTCAATTTTTGGCAAATTATTTGTGTCCTAAAACAGCGCTAAGATTTGAGATCTGAAATTATTTCAAACATCGATTCAGGAAGAAAAAGTTATGGCAAATATCATTGGAACCAACGCAAATGATACCCTAAATGGTACTACCGACGCCGACACAATTGATGGTAGAAATGGCAACGATACTATCATAGGGGATTACGGCAACGATACCCTGACTGGTGGGGGCGGCAAGGATACATTTGTTTTCGACTCTTCTAATGGCACTGATATAATCACTGATTTCGGTGGCGTCGGTAAAGGCACAAACCCCACATCAGGAGTTATTGCTGAAGTTGATACCATCAAATTCTCTGGCGCTGACTTCACTGCCCGAAATCTGTTGCTGACTCAGAATGGTGCAAATCTCGAAATCACCTTTGAACGCGTATTTGACACAAACACGAAAGTCATCCTGCAAAACTTTAAACTAGAAGACTTAGATAACCTCAAAGCTTCTGGTAGCAGACCAGCAATTGGTAATATCTTGTTTGATGGGGAAACTACCATTGTTGACAGTTTTAATGTTCTCGATGCCAACTCCACTGACACCAGCATTGGCATCAAAAACACCGTGACCTTCCTTAACGACTTAGACAATAACATTACGGGTTTAGATAACTCAAATGATACGATCAATGGTCAAGGAGGTAATGACCTCATCAATGGCTTAAGTGGCGATGACTTGTTGCGGGGTGGTCTGGGCAATAATACCCTCATTGGTGGCACTGGCAATGACACGCTTCATGCCTCTGGCTACTATGCAGAATTTGAAGGCTTTAAGTATTATTATGTCTCTGGCAATAACAGCCTCATCGGTGGTGTTGGTGACGATTACTTGAGTGTTAACTTTTCAACGGGCAATAACACCCTCAACGGTGGTGCTGGTGACGATAAATTGTATGCTCAAGGTTCAAAAGGCAATAACTTACTCTTTGGGGGCGATGGTAAGGATATTCTTGATGCCTCTTTCTTTACTATTTTCGGGGAGGCCGAATCGACTAGCTCCTCAGGCAATAACACCCTCAACGGTGGCGCTGGTGACGATACTTTACTTGCTGAGTCTCCGGAAGGCAATAAATTCCTTTATGGAGAGGATGGCAATGATTATCTTTCGAGTTCTGGTGTTGATGGTTATAGATCGTACTATAGCTTTAGCTCCCCAGGCAATAACATCCTCAACGGTGGTACTGGTAATGATACATTGCTTGCTGAGTATTCAACAGGCAATAACCTACTCTCTGGTGGCGATGACAATGATTATCTCTCCGTCTCTGGCGATGTTATCTCAACCAGTAGTGGAGATATTTACGATACCACCTCAGGTAATAACACCCTCAACGGTGGGGCTGGTAACGATACATTGCGTGCTGAGATTTCAACAGGCAATAACTTACTTTCTGGTGGCGATGGCAATGATTCCTTCTATGTAAGTCCTTCATCTCCAGATATTGTCCTCTCTTCTTTTGCAACTCAAACGATAGATGGTGGTATTGGTGACGATTTCTTATCTGTTGATTACAGAAATGGTACAGGCGGAATCAAAACGACATTCAATGCCACTACTAATATTGGAGAAATAACAGCAGGCAAGTATCGGGTTAGCTATAAGAATATCGAACAATTAAATATCGCAGATACAGCCTACGATGACAACATTGTAGGGAGCAATGGCAACGATACGCTCTCTGTGGGCAAGGGTGGCAAAAATACGATAGATGGGGGTAAGGGTGACGATTTGTTGTCTGTCGATTATGACTATAGCTATTATGATAGCTATCCTACTACCGGAATCACTTCGACATTTAATGCTACTACTAATACTGGCTCAATTACTGGCTCAATTACAGCAGGCACGTATCGGGTTAGCTATAAGAATATCGAAAAATTAGATATCGCAGGTACAGGATACAATGACAACATTGTAGGGAGCAATGGCAATGATACCCTCAGCACTGGTTTTGGCGGCAAAGATACGATAGATGGGGGTAAGGGTAACGATTTGTTGTCTGTCGATTATGGTTATTCTAGTGGAGGAATCACTTCGACATACAATGCTACTACTAATACTGGCTCAATTACGGCAGGTACGAATCAGGTTAGTTACAAGAATATCGAAAGATTAAATATCGCAGGTACAGGATACAATGACTACATTGTAGGAAGTAATGGTAACGATACGCTCAGCACAGGTTCTAGCGGCAATGATACGATTATTGGTGGTGCAGGTAATGATAGCTTGATATCTTATTCAGATGGCAAGAACACTCTCAACGGTGGTGCTGGTGATGATATTCTCACAGGCGGCAGAGGTAATAATAGCCTTTATGGAGGAGCTGGCATTGATACCTTTGCTTTTAATAGTTTCACTGAAGGTAGCGATCGCATTTATGATTTCAACGCTACTAATGAAATAATTCAGGTATCGGCTGTTAATTTTGGTGGCGGATTATCACCAGGTGTACTCAAAGCTAGTCAATTTACCATCGGTACATCTGCAAACACTAGCGCCCAGAGATTTATTTATAACTCGACTTCAGGTGCATTGTTCTTTGACCAAGATGGTAGTGGTAATGAGTCTATCAAGGTACAATTTGCCCAACTATCTGCTGGCTTGTCATTAACTAACAATAATTTTGTGATTGTTTAATCGCAATTAACGCTCTCTTATCAGCACAGGAGTAGGAAATATTCTGCTAGATTCTGCCGCAGTTTATTAACGTGAGTTCGATGAACCTCTCCCCAACCCCTCTCCGAGACGGAGAGGGGCTTTAATATCCTGAATTAGGCACGAAAAATTAGGCCTTCTAAGCCTCTCCTCGTTTCGGGGAGAGGAATGGAAGTGGGGTTCTTTGGCATCTGTCGAACTCACGTTTTATTAATGCGTTTTTCATCTATTTGAACCACAATCTTCGGTAGGGGCAAAACAGCTGTTATTGGTGTCAACTTAACGTGAAACCCTGATGAAAATGTAATGAGCGAGTTCTACTCACTTACCATCAAGATCCGCGTTACCCCACCCCGGCTTTGCTGGCGCAAAACCTCCCCTCCCTTTGCTAAGGGGAGGGGTTGGGGGTGGGGTAAAATACTTATGGGATAAGCGTTTGGGCTTAACTTGACACTAATGCACAGCTGTTTTGCCCCTACAACGTGGTCTATTTATGTGAAAATTGCTGTAATGCGTGAATTTTGAATTGTATAAATCCTACTTTTGTGCTTCTAGCTGGTTGTGAATCTCTTTTAACTCCGAGAGAGTACAACGCAAACGCGGATGTTTAAAGTCTGACAAGTCAAGCCTGTCCCAGGGAATGCGATAACCGCCATGAATCTTACGTGCGCCTAGAAAATCTAAAATACTCAAACCTAATCTCCAGGCGGATAAACGTTCTAAGGCTGCGATGGGGCCGGCTAAATATTCTTGAATCACCCATTCATCGCCTTGTTTTTCGACTCTGATTTCCTCAATTCGCCCTATTGGTTTACCGTCTGAGTCCAATACTTGTTTACCTAAGAGCAGTTCTAAATGAATTTCACCGGTTGCCATTACTCTGCTCCTGGGATTTTACCAATAAAATTATCCTCTAGCCACTTTTCGTAGGCGATCGCAGGTGTCTGTTCGCCATCCAAATCTACATCTACATCGATACCAACATCCACCACCCTAGACCAAGGTATGCGAAAAGTTTCACTGCGTTTAGCTCCCCAGCGGCTTTGAATAGCTGTAACCCAACGCTCCCAACCAAGATGCAGTCTTCGCGCCAACACAGGAAAACCCACCTCGATATAAACTAAACGGGGCGGTTGATTCTCTCGTAATTCGGCAACAATACCATCAACTCTACCTATCTTTTGCTGGTTACGGTCAACTAATTGATTATCCAAAACATCTCTAAACAAATCCATTTCATCCTCCCAAAAACTCTAATGGAATTGCCGTAATTGCCAAAATAAATGTCAGGATAATTATCAAAATTACAACGCTGTTACTCAGCCAGCCATTACGGTGAGAACCTACATAAGATTCATCGTTAAGCAATATCAAGAATGGTAATACAACCAAGGGTAAAATCACGGCTGTTAAAGCCATAGAAAAGAGAGTCAACTGTAATGGGTCAATACCAATTACCATTAGCAAGGTAGCAAGAAATATAAAGACGGTATAAACAGTGCTAAAACGAGCAGCTTGTTTTGGGTGTAAGTTTTCGCCCCAGTTCCAACCGAATGCTTGAGCAACGATGTAACCTGTATCAAGGGTAATTTCCAACGCTGCACCCAAGCAAGTGATACCTAACGATGCTGCGAACAACACAAAGCCCCAGTAACCCAATGGTTGCGTTAAAGTCAGCGCGGCTTGTTCGTAACTATCAACTTGAATTCCTTGGGGGTGCAACACCAACGCCGCAACTATCAGCACACCCAGAGATACTACGCTACCAAATCCCATTCCCAGAACCGAAACAACACGATTAATGCCTATATCGCTTTTGTCCCACCGATTTTCTACAGCGCCTGAAGAGTAAAAGTAAAACAAATAGGGACTGATAATAGCGCCTAAAATGCTGACGGCAATAAAGAGATAATGTGAGGTATCTTGACGAGGTAGGGTTGGTAATAAGCCAGAACCAATTGCAGTTAGTGAGGGATGTAATTTAATAGTGGCAAAAACAAAGGCAAGAGTAATCAATCCTAAAATCGAAATGCCATTTTCAATAATGTCAAAGTTACCTTTCCAAAGTAGCAGCCAAACGACAAACCCTACAGGTAACGCCCACCATTGAAAACTGATACCTGTAAGTAATTGGAGAGCAATACAAACACCACCAATTTCTGCTGCTAATACTAAGAAATCGACGAAAATTTCTGCAAGTAAGGGAATAATTAAAAAGCGAAATCCCAAACGTTCGCGTACAGCATCCACTAGCGTATGTTTGCTGACAGCCGCTAAACGGCCAGACATTTCCACTAAGAAAATCACACAAATCGTACCCAGAAGAATCGCCCAAATTAGTTGAAAGCTAAAGGATGCTCCAGCTTCCGCCGCAGTGGCGATCGCTCCTACATCTAAAAAACCTCCTATACTAGTGAGAATTCCCAACGCAACTTCTAGCAGTTTTCCTGGTTTCATGATTGTCCACCTACTGCTTTTGCTAGGTTATGAATTGCCTGTTCTTGATTGGATAATTGCTCAATACTTTTAGTTAAAGCGTTACGGTCTTTTTGGTCTACAGTTTTTGCCATTTGCCCAACAGTTTCTCTGAGCATTTCTACTTCATTTATTACCGTTTTTCGGTTTTCGGCAGGAGTTACTTCAGCTAAAGTATCTATTTCTTCTTGGAGTTTTTTTTGAGCAGTTTGCAATGTCTGTTTGGCATAAGCATGGGGAACTTTACCTTCTAGCCAAAAATTACCAACCATGTGAGCAGTTGCAGTCCATGATGTTACAGTTTTTAACTCATTTGCCACTTGTTTAGAAGAAGGCTGAGTGCTACAAGCTGTTACTGTAAATATTAACAGTAATAGCTCCCAAGGAATGGGCGATCGCATATTGTTTAGTCTGACCTAAGCCTTAAAGGAATAGTTTAGATATACCACTATTGGGGATTTTGTCTAATAACCCCTAGATAGAAAAATTAGTCCGATCTTTTTTGCTGGGTTGTGGGTGTTCAGATCCCCGACTTCTTTAAGAAGTCGGGGATCTATAACCCTCATCACTAATGCGATGAACTACGAGTTAATCAACATCCAAATTTTGCAAACCCATCGCAATCTTACTATGTTTCTCAATCTGCCCCATGACTTGTTTTGCTCGTTGAATTACTACCGCTGGTAAACCCGCCAACCTTCCCGCTTCAATTCCATAGGATTTATCTGCGCCTCCTGGTTGGACTTGGTGCAAAAAGATAATTTGGTCGGGTAATTCTTTGACTGTCACTTGATAGTTAGCCACATTGGGCAAAATGCTAGCTAGTTCATTTAACTCATGGTAATGAGTGGCAAAAATCGTTCGCGCCCGAATTTCCACTGCAATATATTCTGCCACCGCCCAAGCAATAGAAAGACCATCAAATGTTGCCGTTCCCCGACCAATTTCATCTAATAAAACTAATGACCGAGATGTGGCATGATTAAGAATATTTGCTGTTTCATTCATTTCCACCATAAATGTAGATTGACCCGTTGCCAGATCGTCCACTGCACCGACGCGGGTGAAAATGCGATCGCATATTCCCAACTTAGCCAACCTACCTGGTACAAAACTCCCAATTTGCGCCATTAACTGAATCAATCCCACCTGACGCAAATAACAACTTTTGCCGCTGGCGTTTGGCCCGGTGAGGATAATTAAATCGGGATTGTTATTTGTCATTTGTCCTTGGTCATTTGTTATTTGTCCTTGGTCATTTGTCATTTGTCCTTGGTCATTTGTTGTTTGTTCTTGGTCTTCTGCTAATGACAAATGACTGATGACTAATGACTCTTGACCCAATTGCGTCGAATTCGGGACAAAGAACCCCGCAGGTAAAGACTGTTCTACCACTGGATGACGACCATCAACAATGTTAATTTCCCTTCCTGACAACATTTCTGGACGACAGTAACCTTGCTGCACCGCCAATTCTGCTAAACCACACAACACATCTGCGGCGGCTACTGCGCGGGAAAGATTGCGAATGACTTCTGCTTGTTCTGCAACTTCTTCCCGCAACGCCGTAAAAATCTCATATTCCAATTGATTTAAATCATCCCGTGCCGTGAGAATTCGCGCTTCCCGTTCTTTCAAGTCTGGGGTGATGTAGCGTTCCTCGTTGGTCAGGGTTTGCTTACGGATGTAATTAGCGGGTACTTGGTCGGCTTTGGCGCGGGAAATACTGATATAGTAACCAAAGGTTTTGTTAAATCCTACCTTTAATGTGGGAATTCCCGTCTTTGCTCTTTCCTCAACTTCCAAATTAGCAATCCATTGCTGGTCTGCTTCTACAGTTGCTTTCCTGTCATCCAATAGGGAATTCACCCCAGGACGAATCAATCCGCCTTCTTTGATATGTATTGGTGGCGACTCTACAAGATGGGTATGTAATTTTTGTGCTAATTCTTCTAAAATTGATGGTACTTTTTGTAAAGCTTTCAAAAATGGCGATCGCGCATCATTAACTAAGTGGGATAATTCCGGTAAGCGTGAAAGTGAATCTGCCAAAGCTGCTAAATCTCTAGCGTTAGCAGTACCAGAACCCGCCCTTCCCGTTAGCCGTTCCAAGTCATAAATTTGCCGTAACAACTGTCGCAAATCCTGACGTAGGGGTGTATTTTCCATCAATTCTTCGATGGTATCTTGTCGCGCCCGAATGCCTTTAATATCGATTAATGGTTGCAATAACCACCGCCGTAAAGCACGCCCACCCATCGCTGTACTCGTTCTATCTAATGCCCACAGTAGGGAACCGTGATATGTGCCATCGCGGACAGTTTGAGTAATTTCAAGGTTACGGCGAGTTTGATTATCTACAATTAAATAGTCAGTAACAGTGTAAGTCCGCAGTCTTTGAAGGGAGACTGGGTTTTCTTTTTGGGTATCTTCCAGATATTCTAGAAGACCGCCAGCCGCACGAACGGCTAGCGGAAGATGGTCGCAACCGAGTCCTTCGAGCGATCGCACTTTAAATTTCTGCAATAATCTTGGTCTAGCTTCGCCTTGGGAAAAAGGAACTTGCGATCGCAAACTATAACAAAATGATGGTGGCAAACACTCCGGTAAATGTGGCGAAGTTTCTCCCGGACGCAGCAAGCTACCTAAATCAGGCGCATTTGTGGGAACCAGCACCTCGGAAGGTTGCAAGCGCATTAATTCTTGTGTCAGATGTTCTAAATCGCTGCCTTGGGTGGTTACGAATTCTCCTGTGGAGATGTCTGCATAAGCTAAACCCCAATGATTTGCGGCAATTACCACTGCTGCTAGGTAATTATTGCGACTTGATTTGAGCATTCCCTCTTCAAGTAAAGTGCCTGGAGTGATGACGCGCGTTACCTCCCGCCTTACCAATCTACCAGTAGCTTCTGCTGCATCTTCCACTTGGTCGCAAATTACCACTGCATAGCCTTTTTCCACTAGCATCGTTGCGTAGCGTTCCCAGGCGTGATGCGGAACGCCAGACATGGCTACCCGTCCCTGTTCTCCAGCCTGCTTGCTAGTGAGGACTAATTCTAATTCTTGTGCTAGTTTGACAGCATCTTGGAAATAGCATTCAAAGAAATCTCCCACTCGATACAGCAACATCGCGTGAGGATATTTGTCCTTCGTCTCGACATAGTGCAGGTACATTTGACTTAGCTTACTGCGGTCTACCTGTCGATGGTCAGAAATAAAAGTACTTGCATCGGGCTTGGTAGATGGAGTTTCAGAGTGAGAGGCGGTCATAGATGCTATCGAGTTACCGACGGAAATGCCACAATATCCGATGATAACGTGATGTTAGAGGCAAAGGGCGATCGCTCAAGGATATTTTACCCTTCGTTATATTAGCTTGCTGATGCACCCATGATTGTAGTTAGTGTAGTGAAAAGGCGAATCGCAGCTACATTCAGCTTACCCATCTCAAAAATTTCTGCCAAGAATTAGTCTGCTTTTACAACTACCTTTGCTAATGACTTCTCAATAAGAGTTTAACTTGTTGTAGAATGTTAAAATTTTTACTTGTTTGTAATTGGGCAATATATAAATTTTCCAGAATGTTTGATTTTAATGTTTACTTGATTTTTGATACTGTTGTGTCGAGGTTAATCTTTAGCTCTATTTTTAGCGCCGCGATCGCAGTTGTAATTGGAGGTGTCATTGGATTATTAGCAAGGAAAATCTCTCATCACAACCAGCCTACAATTTTACCTGCTATTATTGGAGCGTTTTTCGGCACAATGCTGATTGCCATGTTGCCTATGTTGTCTACACCAGGGTTGTCAGGTGGCGGGGGGCTTGGGGCGCTAACAATAATTCAAATGGGTATATTCTTAGTACCTTTAGGAGTAATCTGTGGAGCAGTAGCAGGTATTATTTGCGGACTCAGACTTTCTCAAAAGCGCAAACAACAAGTGTTGGTAATGATGATGATTCTAACTTACAGTATTATAGCGATCGCGATTTATACAAGATTCACATTGTATTGTCACAGCGACCCTTCGCATAAACAAATTTGCGAACCACAAGCAATGCTATTTTATCTTCCCTTAAGAATGGGGTAGAGCGATAATAAAACTATGGAATTGCGATCGAGGTTTTTTACTCTTTTTTGCGGCTGCTTCGACGCGTAGGTGGTTGTGGTGGTGGTGGTTCCTGTGATTTTAGTTTGTCATCATCAGTCAGAAACTCTACATGGAAACCCTTTTGGTGATAATGCCAACCCAAGACGACAATACTAGCATCACCCATAGAAGTCTTTTCTACAGCTTGATTGGGGAATTGAGCGGCTAACTCTTTTAATTGTTCTTCTTCCCAAAGAACAATTTGCTCGCGGAACTTAGCCCAAGGTGTGGTTTCATCAGCTGCATAAGTTATGATTTCGGCAAATTTTTGAGCTGCTATACGTTTACTTTCTGAATTTGCTGTTTTAGCCTGTGCAATGTGATTACCCGTTTCTATAACAGCAGCTAAAGGTAGTACCAGCGTTGTTGATTTGGCGATTTCTAGTTCAATTTTTTCATTTACACGCTGATAATTCCATTCATTATTACCAGCAGTTTCTCTACCTGGAACTTGTAACCAAACGCATAAAAGAGATGTATCAATGAGTAACACCTTTCTCATATTATTAACTATTCATTTCGAGAAAGGCTTCTTTCTATTGCACCCTTAGTTGTCATATCACCCAAAGAATAGGATGCGAACAACTTAGAAAAATTATCAATATCTTCTAAAAGAGTAAGTTTGCTTTCTCCAGTTTCTTTATCGCGGTGTGCGACAACCACAAAAGGAACTATCTCTGGCCCTAAAGCATCAAGTAAAGCTGGATTATGGGTGGTGAGTAAAATATCAATTTTTCTTTTGCTGCCAATTTCTCGTAGTATTCTTACCAACAATTCTGCACGGGAGGGATGAAGCCCGTTATCTATTTCTTCAATTACTATTTGGCTACCTTCTGGTCGCGTAAGTAGTGCTGTGAGAATTGCTATAAAACGTAAAGTTCCATCTGACATAGTTCTAGCATCTGTTAATGTTGTTTCTCCAGGTTTCCATTCTTCTTCACAGTAGAGCATTGCATCAGTTTTAAGTCTTCCGACTGGTTCTGCAAATACTTTTTTAATATCCCCTTCTGGTAAATCTTTAATATACCCTGATAGAGTTGATTCGACTTCAGCTTTTTGTTCATTATCCAATGCTGCTAGTACACCAGCAATATTTGAACCATCACTTTCTAAATTTTCAGATATGCGTGAATAATCCCGCATTTTATAAGGCACTAAATTTAGAATTAAAATGTTTTGAATTGTTGGCAAAACTATATTATTGATTATATTTATGCTATTTTTTTTTAAAAAATCTAATTGATACAACTCTTTTTTTGATGGTTCAGAAAGAAAATTAGATTCAATAAAATCTAAGGGTAACCCAAAGAAATCGACACGATTTATTAAGGAACTTTTTGCAGAAAAATTATCACGTGATAATCCAAATTGTATAGGAAAATATTCATGATTATCTTGATAAATTGTGATTTTTTCTATTAAATTATGAATTGATGGTCTTGTTTTTAACGTAATTCTATAAAGATAATCCGTTTTACCATCCCTATCTGCAACCAGGACTTTTAATGTAAACTCATTTTCACCTTCTTTTGCAGCCCATTCTACACCACCGCGAATAGATGGAAGTGTTTTATCTCCTGCTAAAGCCGCTTCAATATTCTCACCTTTAGCAATTCGTTGTAAAAATTCTAAAGCTTCAACCACATTAGATTTACCACTTGCATTTGTTCCAATCAGAACTGTCAAAGGATCGAGTGGAAGCTCCGCATAACGGAAACTTTTCCAATTTTCAAGAATGAGTTGCTTAAGCACGATCAACTCCAAAACTCTACTTACTTAAATTTAGCTCTTATAAGTGGCGATCGCTCACTCTTTACCCTTTGAATGCGATGCCTGGGTTGGGCTTTGCCTACGCCACTAATAAAAGCTTTTAATTATCGATAAATTATCCAAAAAATTTAAGATGTACAAACAGAGTTAGCATAAATCGCCATCTGCGATCTATTACGCAAATTGAGGCGGCTTAAGAGGTGAGTCACATGGGTTTTCACCGTCCCTTCGGCAATGTAGAGTTCTTGAGCAATTTCACGATTAGTCAAGCCTTGCCCAATCAAGCGCAACACATCTCGTTCGCGGGGGGTTAACTCAGTTAATTCTTTCTTTTCTGGCTTGGATTTAACAGGCTCTGGTGGAACATTAGCCATCAGCTTTTCCATTAGCCCTGGTCCTAGTTGAGTATATCCCGAATGCACAAACCGAATCGCCTGCGCCAACTCTTGGGAAGGCATATCTTTGAGCAAATACCCCCTTGCTCCCGCACGAATAGACTGAGCTACATACCTATCATCATCAAATGTACTCAAGACTAAAACTTTGGTTTCTGGATACTGCTGACAGATAATCCGTGTGGCTTCTCTACCATCCATCACAGGCATCCGTACATCCATCAATACTACATCCGGTTGTAAAGCAGCTACCTGCTCAATGGCTGTTTCACCGTTATCAGCAGTTCCTACCACTTGCAAATCTGGTTCCAGCGTTAGCATGGCTTTCAGACCTTGGCAGATTAAACTTTGATCGTCCACCAGTAACAAGCGAATCATGTGAAGTGCGACTTTACTTAGGTAACAACTATTTAATCTACCAACCCGAAGAGTAGAATTTCCGATCGTTTTTTAGATATATTTACTTACCAGTAAATACTTGCTCATTTCTCTAGCGATCGCAATGGCAATTCAACTGTTATCCTACAACCACAACCAGGCTGGGTTTCCAGGTGGAAGTAACCTTCTAAAGCAGCCACTCGTTCTCGCATTCCTTGGATGCCAAATCCAGTAATTGTATCGTTGAGATCGAATCCCCTACCGTTATCCTCAATTCGCAGATTTATCGTGTCGTTGCTACCAACAATCTCAATTTTGACTTCTGTGGCTTGTGCATATTTGCAAATATTAGTCAAGGCTTCTTGAACAATTCGATATACGGTTCTGACCACAGGCAATGGTACAATTACTCGCAAGTTGATTTTAGTACTGGGAGATAAACCAGTCCCTTGACGAAAATCTTCCACCAAAGATGCGATCGCATCTTCTAAAGGTCGGTCTGGTACATCTTCTCGCAACGCCCTTACAGATTGGCGCACCTCCTTCATGGCCATCTCTCCTAGTCGTTGAGCTTGGGTCAAAAAGGACTCAGCTGAGACAGGGTTAACAGACCAAAGCCTAATTGCCGTTTGGATTTGGACGTTGAGAGCTGTCAGCGCATGACCTAAAGAATCGTGAATTTCGCGGGCGATGCGGTTACGTTCCTGCACCGCTGCGAGGTCTTCTATTTGCAAAGCATACTGTTGCAGTTGCTCGTGAGCAACAGTGAGTTGTTTTCGCGTCTTTTGCTCGACCAACAATATATTTACCAATTGCAAAACCAAGAACAATCCCAATGCAAACATCAGCATCTCAGCTAATTGATGCATCCAAAATCGCTGTTGTTGTCCCATCGGCACCACCTGGACAACGGTTTGAAGATACTGCGCTTGATGCACCAAAAAGAGAATAAAGCACAAACCTGCCACAATTAAGCGCCCACGCGATCCAAACAAAAAGCAGCTGCGAATCAGCACAATTAAATACAGGGTGGGTAAGATATGAAGATATCCCAATACTGTGCCACTAAAAATCAAAATAATGGCGATCGCAGTATACACCACTTTCAGCCAGAAATGACCGCTTGGTAATCTCAAACCCATCAAACCAAGCAAGACCAAGATCAGCACATGTTGAACTGGGATACTTCGATTTTCCAGACCTTCAATGACAGCGAGCGAACCGCAACAGGTGAGCATTACCCATTCAGTGTAAAGCAGAAAGCGAAAAGGATTAGGACGGATGGGAAGTAACAAACTCATAGAACTAGCTGGATGCAAAGCTTTCTTTCATTAATACTCTTAACTGTATCTTTAACACCACAGCAATTTAGATGTTTATAACTTTCGTTGTAGCAGATGTTTTGAACCGCGACGAAAGATATAGAGAGATTTACTTAGCGAAAAACCAAAGTCAAAAAGAATTTATCTAATTAGTTGTGCTGGAATTCGAGACGTTTTTCAGATGTTTATCCTTTGTGAAATTTTTACGATAAATGCAGTTCACACAACATGAATTTGCAACTCTCCAGGATAGCTATGGCAAATATTATTGGAAATGACGGCAACAATATCCTGTTTGGTACAGCCAAAAATGATTATATCGATGGCAAAGCAGGTAGAGATTTAATCTATGGAGATAAGGGTAATGACATTATTGAAGGTAGAAATGGAGATGATATTCTCATTGCTCAGACAGGCAATGACATTGTAAGAGGTGGTAATGGCAATGATTTCTTAAGTGGTGGCCTTGGCGTAGATACACTCACGGGTGGAGCTGGTAAAGATAGTTTCGATTACGGAGATTCTCTCTTTCCTAACGGCTACCCGCCACGAAGCCCCAATGGTATTAGGGTATTGAATCAGCCAGATAAAATTACTGACTACCAAATTGGTATAGATGATTTCGTTTTTGAAACTGGGCAGCTCGGACTTGGTTTTGGGGAACGCGTCAAATACAAGGAGGGGGTTAGTTCTAAACTATCGGGTAATCCCAATGTAATAGTGCTGCTTGATGCATTTCCAAATGCTGCTGCTGCTGCCAAAGGCATTGCTAATAATAATGCGATTACATCTGATGCAGGATTATTTGTTTATTACAACTCTACACTTGGCATTTCAAGGCTAGTATATTCTAGCGATTTAGGAGACGGCGGAGCAATCAGCGTCCTAGCTAATCTCAATAATCTTACAAGCTTGTCTAACCAAGCTAAGTTTTCCAGTGCTGACTTCTCTTTTATCACCCTTACTTAATATTAATGAATGTTGACTGTATCTAAGATTCCACTTCCTGATTTATAGCATTAGTTAATCATTTGTAAAAAGTCAGATCCCCGACTTCTTAAAGAAGTCGGGGATCTAAACATCACAACCGAATTTATTATTCTGAATTCTGAATATTTATTTTTCCGGTTGTAAGTCTACTGTGTACACTGTTTCTCCTGTTAAGTTACGCAATGAAACTGTCATCACTTTTGTATTGGCATTAATTTTAACTCCTCCAAAAAATTGCAAACCTTCACTTGGGGGACGATTTGGTTTTGTACCTGGAGGAATGCTTTGAAATTTCAATTCTGGACCAAAAGTATTTTCCAATTCGTTAGGGCCAAATGTACCAGAGTTCAAAGGCCCGGCGACGAATTCCCAAAAAGGTTTAAAGTCAGTAAACTGCGCTTTTGCTGGGTTGTAATAATGGGCTGCTGCATAATGTACATCAGCAGTTAACCAAACAACATTCTGGATATTTTTGTTTTTGATAAATCGTAGTAAATCCGCAAGTTCTAATTCTCTTCCTAAAGCTGGGCCGTTTCCGTTAGCCCAAGCTTCAAAATCCGTGCTACCATCTCTAACTATTAAACCCAGAGGCATATCACTAGCAATTACTTTCCATGTAGCTTTTGATGATAGTAATTTTCTTTTTAAGGACTGTATTTGAGTTCTGCTTAAAAATTGCGTTTCTTTACTTCGTATCGATTGATTATTAGGAGTATTTGGCCCGCGGTAAGTGCGTTCATCGAGCATGAAAATATCTAATAATGGGCCATAATTGAAGGGGCGATAAATTCTCGTTTTATCTGGATTGTTTGTTTCATACCCAATAGGCATATATTCTAAAAATGCTTGCCTTGCCCTTTGGGCTAGCAAGTTAACATCTTTAACTGTATAGCGATTATCATTTAAAAGAACTTCGCCAGGATACCAGTTATTTGTGACTTCGTGGTCATCCCACTGTGCCAAAGTGGGAACTTCGGCGTTGAAACGTTTAATATTATCATCAAGCAAATTGTAGATATAATTGCCACGAAATTCTGTCAATGTTTCTGCAACTTTGGATTTTTCTAGTGTAGTTATATTTTTCCAAGTTGTGCCGTCGTCTAAGATAACTTCTGCTTGAATTGGCCCATCAGCATAGATATTATCCCCAGAATGGATGAAAAAGTCAGGTTGAAGCTGGCGCATGGTTTCGTAAATTTTCATTCCGCCAAAATCAGGATTAATTCCCCATCCTTGACCGGCGGTGTCACCACCCCAAACAAAGAATATATCTCGCCCATATTTTGAGGGAGTTTTGAAACTGCCTTTAACAGCTGCGCTATAGGTATTTTTATAATTTAAATCTTGAAAAGTTACCCGATAAAATATTTGTTGGTCTGGTGGTAAATTCTTCAAAAAAAGTCGTGCTGTAAAGTCACTATCTTTTAAAGCATCCGGGCCCACAACTCGCTGCACATTTTTAAAAGATTCGCTGGTAGAATATTCTACGAGCATTTTAGCAGGGCGATCGCTCTTACTCCAAATTACAATTCCATCGTTGGATATATCTCCGCTAGCTACACCATAAGGTATATGAGGACGCATTTTGTCAGAGGTAATAATTGCAGGTGCTTGTCCAAAAACTGGGGATTTTGATACAACATTTGTGGCGATAATTCCACCCGCTGTCACAGCCGAACGTAGCAAAAACTGACGACGGTTTACCATATTAAATAATATCAAGCTTAAGAACTATTACACGATAAGTGTCGATGGTTAACTGTCAACTGTCAATGTGAAAATATTTGCTGCGTTAAATATATGACAGCTTAATGATTTATTAACCTAAAATTAAATAAAAGATAAATGGAGTATGAATGTCTTATACTTCATTTTTATTTTTACTCTTCAAAAACAAAATTTTTACGCAGCTTGCTTCTCGTTGAAGGCGAGTATTACGTTAGCGAAGCGGGGCGTAGCCCATTACGAATTGGTATAACCTGTGTATTTTAGTTAGCAATTTGGGAAAAATAAGTTTGTAACAATTGATGAAGTTAAAAATTAGCGAGATGGTTGTTCAGGATGTTACCAGAAATATTACCTCAACAGTCTAGTATTGAGAGTATGATGGCTACAAGTGGCATGAAAAATGATAATCAGCCAAACTTGCGATTAGAGTCAACTTTACAAGAATTACCCTTTTGGCAGGTTCAAATCGAAGTAGAGCGTCCAGGCAATGATTTAGTTACACTTTTTAAGCAAGACCCTTTACTGCCAGGAATTATTCTTAATAACCATCAACAATATGTGGGGATGATTTCACGGCGAAAATTCTTTGAGCAGATGAGTCATCCCTATAGTTTGTCATTATTTTCTCTCAGACCGATTAAAATTCTCTACAAGTTTTTTCAGACAGAGATATTAATGCTTTCTGAGGATATGTCCATTGTCAAAGCCACTGAAGTAACTTTGCAACGACCACATCAAATTACCTATGAGCCAATTTTGGTTAAAACTGCATCTGGAAAATATAAATTAGTTGATTTCCATCAATTACTTTTAGCCTACTCTCAAATTCACGTTTTAACACTAGTTCAATTACAGCAGGTAGAAGAGCAATCGAGAATTGCTAAAGCAGGCTTTCGCGATTTGCAAGAAAATTATACCAGATTAATTCAGAATGAAAAAATGGCTGCCTTGGGACAACTTGTGGCTGGAATTGCCCACGAAATTAACAACCCCGTTAACTTTATTGCTGGTAATCTTGTCCATGCAATTGAGTATAGCCAGGATTTGCTGAGTTTAATTAGATTATACCAACAATATTATCCCGAACCAGAAGCGGAAATTAAAACTGCGATCGCTCAAATTGAACTCGATTTTTTAACTAGAGATCTCCCTAATCTTCTCAACTCTATGAAGGTAGGTACAAAGCGAATCGAGGAAATAATTCTTTCCTTGCGAAATTTTTCCCGCCTTGATGAATCTGAGAAAAAATTAGTTGACATCCATGAAGGTATTGAAAGTACTTTGTTAATTTTACAAAGTCGTCTTAAAAATCATCACATTGGTAAAAGCATCAACCTGATTAAAGAATACGCAAATCTTCCCTTAGTCGAATGTTATCCTGGTCTACTTAATCAGGTATTTATGAATATTTTGGCAAATGCTATTGATGCCATAGAAGAGGTAATAGAGAGTGGGGAACAGGGAGAAATAACCAATACCCAATGCCCCATACCCGAAATTCACATTCGTACTGAACTCATTGAAGATAGGGAAGTAATTATTCGCATTGCCGATAATGGTTCTGGAATTCCAGAAAGTTTACAAAAGCGATTATTTGACCCATTCTTTACTACTAAACCAGTTGGAAAAGGAACTGGATTAGGGTTATCTATTAGTTATCAAATCATTGTAGAAAAGCATCGCGGTCAACTACAATGTGTTTCTGCTTCTGGCAAAGGAACTGAGTTTATTATTAAAATTCCAGTTGAACTTAGTTCGTGTATTTAGTTTATATAAGAGTTTATTTTGAATTGAAAAATAAAATTATTTGAGGCTGTGTTAGGCGCATATTTTAATGTAGTTATCTGGCGGTGCGTTACGGCTATAGCCGTAACGCACCCTACTTAATATTTAATATTGCCTATCTCCACAACTAATTTCACGACTCAAATATCATTAATTAAATGCTAACTATAAGTTCCTGCCGTCTCATTTGCGGTTTTTGTAGACTTTAAATCAATATCATCATCATCTATTTTATTAAACTCGCCAGCACGCCAACTATCTGCGACATCTTTGATGAAACTGGCAACCGGAATTGCAATTAACAAACCTAGCACGCCTCCTAATTTAGCTCCCAGCAGTAAAGAAATTACTACCCAGACAGGATTTAAGCCAGTTAAATTGCCGAGAATTCGGGGTGCAATAAAATTAGAATTAACTTGATCGATCGCAACAGCTACACCTAAAACTTCCACTCCTAACCAAAAGTTTTGCAAGGCTACCAAAAGACTGACTATAGCGATACCTATTCCTGTACCAAAAGGGAACAAAGAAAACAAGCCAATACCAATACCAAAAAGTAGCGCCAAGGGAACCTGCAAAATCCAAAATGCCAGTGTAACTGTCGCTCCCAGCACAGCGCCCAATGTAGCCTGACCGATAAAGTAATTGTGGAAATCCTCTCGCAGTAACTGTCGAACTTTTGAGCCAATATTAGGAGGGAACCATTGATAAATTCCATCCCAAAGACGTTGCCCGTTCAATATGAGGTAGATAGTCAGCACCACCGCTAGCAGTACGTTGACCACAGTACCAATAGTATCAACAGCAAAACCGAGAATTCTCCCCGTGAAAGACTGGAGTTGATTAGATAATCTTTCTAAAATTTCGCTAACTAAAGCACTTAAATTAATAGGTAGGTGCTGTTGACTTAATGCCCAATCTTGGAAAGCTTGTAACTGCTCAGTACCAGAATCAATCCAACTAGGCAAAATATTAGCTAATTCATTGAGTTGTTGTATTATTAACGGCACCAAAGTGATGCCTAAACCCACTATAATCACCACAGTCAAAAGTAACACTCCCACGATCGCCAAGTTCCGTTTCACCCCTTGCTGCTGAAGAAACTGAATTGGATAGTCCAAAACGAAAGCTAATAGCATGGCTGCGGCAATAACGCTCACCAGAGGTTGAAAATACTGCACAACCTGGAGCAACAGCCAGCCGTTGAGAATAATAATAGGGAATGCCAATCCTATACTTAACCATCGTGGTAGTTTGTTTGCTGATTGCATTAGTGATGATTACTCCACAAGAGTTTTAACTTTATTTTGGCTGCTGTTGACTGGGGGAGGTGGCTTCGCCTTGGGGAAAGGTAAAAGGGAAAAGGGGAAAGGTAAAAGCACGGATCTTTCTTTTCCCCTTTGCCCCATACCCCATGCCCTATGCCCCAATTTATCGATTCTTCTCGATAAAATCCAACATAATTCGCTGATGCATTTCCCCTAATGGTCGCACTTCGTTCGCATTTTTTGAATAACACTTACCTTGGCGAATATCTTCTGGAGTCAATAATCCCATATCCCAGCCTTCATTCAAAACCAATTCATTCATCTCCACTAACAGTGGTGCATGGAAAACATGACGGACAACTGTTTCATCAAGATAACAGCCAAATTCAACAAAAGGCGGCAGAGTATAACCGATTTCTTCTAAAATTTCTCGTTTGACTGCCACATCCGGCGTTTCACCAGGTTCGATATGACCGCCGAATAGCGCCCAGTAGCCAGGATAACGAATAGTGGGGATGTTATCCCTTAGTTGCATGAGAAATCTGTTGTTTTGATGGAGAATAGCGATCGCTACATGTACTATTTCATTGCTCATATGTTCATTTTTAATTTTTAATTGCTTGATTACTCTTCTTCTAAATAAATTTCTCCCGCTTCTTTACCAGCTAAAGGAATGCTTCGGTAGCGAACTTTACCCTTAAACACTACTTCCGAACCCTCTGGCAAACTTTTTTGGTTAGTGACAACCCAAATTTTGCCGGTTGTGTCATCTATTTGATAAGCCCACTGCTTCATCAGCGGAGCTTGCTTTTCTACCTTACCTTGGATGTAAACTGTAGCCTGATTCTTTTGTTCTGCTTTAATTTCTCGAATTGGGGTAACATTAGCGCCAAATTTTAACCCAGCCCCATTCAAGCCAGAGGAAGCTAAATTACCACAACTAGAAAGTCCTGCTACCAGGAAAAAAGCTAACACTACACGGTAGAGAACAATACTGTGTCCATACAAGAAGGCAAGGGACGAATTTCTCGTTTGTTGCATGAAAGCCACCGATTGAGCCAATTTTTGCTTCACTGCTTGTTTTGTCGCCACTTCCATCGGGTCAGTTCCCATCTATAATACTTTGTTCTGAATTGGGCAGGGGGCATTGGAGGCAGGGAGTAGGGGGCAGGGGGCAGAACAGGCGGAGGGGCAGAAGGCAGAAGGCAGAAGGCAGAAGGCAGGAGGCAGGGGGCAGAACAGGGGGAGGGGCAGAGGTGCAGAGGGGCAGAGGTGCAGAGGGGCAATATTATTGTCACTTCTCCCCTGCTCCCCATCTCCCCATCTCCCCATCTCCCCATCTCCCCTGCTCCCCATCTCCCCATCTCCCCATCTCCCCCATCCTGAATAGTTCGCTGTATTTACTCTTTAGATGACCCCCTCGATCTGAGAAAATAAACATTATGGGCTTACTGTGAGAGAAACGCTACGACATCAAACAGCAACACAATAATAGTTAAAAGTCAAGGGTCAAGGTCAAAACACTACGTGCGAAACTAAAGATTGGCAAAAAGCTCCATGAACAAGAAGTAGGGGGCAGGAGGCAGGGGGCAAAAAAAATGGAGTTTTTATACTTGTTCGCGAGTACCAAATACTCATTAATGGAGTTCAAACACTCATTAATGAAGTTCAAATACTCATTAATGGAGTTCAAATACTCGTTAATGGAGTTCAAACACTCATTAATGAAGTTCAAACACTCGTTAATGGAGTTCAAACACTCATTAATGCAGTTCAAATACTCATTAATGGAGTTCAAACACTCATTAATAGAGTTCAAATACTCGTTAATGGAGTTCAAACACTCATTCACGAATCTTAATTTATACCAAATTATAGTTATAAATCATTCCCCCCTGCCCCTTGCCTCCTGCCCCCTGCCCCCTGCCCCCTGCCCCCTGCCCCACTCCCTTTTCAATTAAACTTGCGACAAAAGACGAACATAGCCAGAAATCCTTATGAAAACACAAACTGCCAAAATCCTTGATGGTAAAGCTTTAGCTGCAAAAATTCAGCAAGAACTTTCTGTTGCCATTACCGAATTACAGCCAGAAGTTGGAAGGCCTCCTGGTTTAGCAGTGCTGATGGTTGGCGATAACCCAGCTTCAGCTGCCTATGTACGCAATAAGGAAAAAGCCTGCGCTAAAGTTGGTATAGCCTCCTTTGGCAAGCATTTTCCCACCCAAACTACCCAAGGGGAATTAGAAGAGGTTATTACTGCACTCAATCACGATGAACGGGTGGATGGCATTCTCGTACAGCTACCCTTACCTAACCATTTGGATGCTGTTAGCTTGTTACATCAAATCGATCCCGATAAAGATGCTGATGGACTGCACCCAGTTAATTTGGGGCGACTAGTACGGGGAGAAACAGGTTTACGTAGCTGTACCCCTGCTGGCGTGATGCGGCTTTTAGAAGAATATGAAATTCCTTTGCAAGGAAAGCAGGCGGTAGTAGTAGGACGTAGTATTTTAGTGGGTAAGCCAATGGCGTTAATGCTGTTAGAAGCTGATGCTACGGTCACCATTGCTCATTCGCGATCGCACGATCTCAAAGCGATCGCTCAAAATGCTGATATTCTCATTGCAGCAGCAGGTCGTCCGGGACTAATCTCTGCTGATATGGTAAAACCGGGCGCTGTTGTGGTAGATGTGGGAATGAATCGGGTCACTGATACCAGTGGCAAAAGTCGTCTAGTTGGCGATGTCGATTTGGAATCAACTGCTGCTGTAGCAGGATTTATCACCCCAGTTCCTGGAGGTGTTGGGCCAATGACCGTCGCCTTATTGTTGCAAAATACATTTGCTAGCTATTCTAGGGCAGTAAAAAAGTGAGAGCTATGAGTTAAGAGTGATGAGTTAAGAGTGATGAGTTAAGAGTGATGAGTTATATTCTCAACTCCCAACTCCTAATTCTTAACTCTTAACTCCCAACTCCCCATTTTTTGAGTCCCACAGCAACTTAAAATTGTGACGTATAAGACGAAAATCACAAAATGTCAGGAATTGAAGAATGGTAGCAACTGATAACTTTCAAAAGACACCACCAGAGGAAGCTAACTTTAACCTAGCAGCCTATCTCAAAGAACGGCAAAAGCTTTGTGATACCGCTTTAGAACGGGCTATTCCCATCGTTTATCCAGAAACAATTTATGAGTCGATGCGCTACTCATTATTAGCTGGAGGTAAGCGTGTACGCCCAGTTCTCTGCCTTGCTACCTGTGAAATGATCGGTGGCACCATCGAAATGGCTATGCCAACAGCTTGTGCGGTGGAGATGATCCACACAATGTCTTTGATTCATGATGACCTTCCGTCAATGGATAATGACGATTACCGTCGCGGAAAGCTAACGAATCATAAGGTTTATGGCGAAGATGTGGCAATTTTAGCTGGAGATGGTTTGTTGGCTCTGGCTTTTGAATATGTTGCCCTTCATACCCCTGAAAGTGTTCCCAGAGAGCGAGTTTTGCAAGTAGTTGTCCGTCTTGGCCGTGCTCTGGGGGCAGCTGGTTTAGTCGGCGGTCAAGTTGTGGATTTACAATGTGAAGGTAAATCAGATATTTCTCTAGAAACGCTGAATTTCATTCACGAACACAAAACAGCTGCCCTTTTGGAAGCTTGTGTAGTTTGTGGCGGGATCGTAGCTGGGGCGTCATCTGAAGATGTGCAACGACTCAGCCGTTATGCTCAAAATATTGGGCTAGCATTTCAGATCGTAGATGATATTCTGGATATCACTGCTACCCAAGAGCAATTAGGCAAAACAGCCGGCAAAGACGAAAAAGCTAAGAAACTTACTTATCCAAGCCTTTGGGGAATTGAGCAATCCCGCTCAAAAGCCCAAGAGCTAATTAAAGCAGCTTGCGCGGAATTAGAAGCATTTGGGGAAAGAGCTAAGCCACTCCAAGCGATCGCTCATTTTATCATCAGTCGCAATAACTAGTACAAAAAGGCAAAAAGCAAGAGGCAACTTTTTGTCTATTTTTAACTGTCGGGTTATTTCCACCTGATGTACTAGGTTAACTTGAGATTTTGGGTTGAATCTAAATGTTTCCTCAACCAACAACTGCTGCTCTTATCACCAACCTAATCACAATACCATGCAGGATATAGGCAACATTTTAGACAACCGGGTGCTGCTGGTTGCTCTGGTAGCTTGTTTTATCGCTCAAGCATTAAAACTCATAATCGAGATTGTCAAAAATCGCAAGCTGAATGTGCGTGTTTTAGTTACAACCGGAGGTATGCCCAGTGCCCACTCAGCTTTAGTTACGGCTCTAGCTGCTGGTGTAGGGCAAACTCTTGGTTGGGCGTCTCCTGATTTTGCGGTGGCAATGGTTTTTGCCATCATCGTTATGTACGATGCAGCAGGAGTTCGCCAAGCGGCTGGCAAGCAAGCTCGCATTCTCAATCAAATGATTGATGAATTATTTCATGAAAAACCAGACTTTAGCCAAGACCGCCTTAAGGAATTACTTGGACATACACCAGTTCAGGTAATAGCTGGCTCAGCTTTGGGTATAACCGTTTATTGGTTAGCTAGGTCTGCTTATTAAAGAAGAATGCAGAATTGAGAATACAGAATTCAGCAATTTTTTAGTGGGTGATTTAGACCCGCTACTTTATTGTTGCCATTAAATTGTACTTTTAAGTCGAAGCAAGCTAGCAAGAGCATCTGGTAGAAAAGATTTAGTGAGGATCTCAAAGAGCTAACTTTACCGCCACTCGTACAGAATTCAGTACGAATTGACCAATCCTGGCTACTGAATTCTTTATTCTTACAATCCCACGGTTGACCGTAACAAAATCACCTTACGGCTATTTACGATACTGGCAACAAAACCGCGATCGTTTAGCTTTTGTAATGTGTTGTATGCTTCACTTTGGTTAGTAGTATAAACTGCCAGCAAGTATGGGCGTTGCCCATAAGAAGCAAAACCAACGTTACCTCCCACCACTTGCTGTACGCTATTTGCTATTTCTGGGCGATTGTAATAATCTACCAACACCGCATAACCCTCTCCTAACGCTTGAGGATTATAGGTGACTCTCTGCTGCTGAAGTGGCTGTGCTTGTACAACATCTGGTGCTGTTGGCCGAGTAGTAATAATGGCAGACAAACCAACAATATTACTGACATACCTTGCCCAGCGATTGGCATCATCAATTTGATTAAAGCCCCCGATGCGCGTCACTGTTTCGTTGAGATATTGGCAGGTGATAGTCTTGAGTTCAGGCGGTAGGGCACTACGCAACTGCTTTTGATTTTCTGACGTAGGACTGACTACTAATAAAAGATATTCCCCTGCATTCGGTGGTTGACAATTGGGAATGGCTTGTTGGGCAGAGACAGAACTCATGCCACCAATCAACCCAGCGTAAGCGAAGCTCGTCGTAGACATCGCTAATCCTAAAACACTTGGTATCCGAAATCTCAGCACAAAAGTTATATAGATAAATTATGGTGTCATCAAAGATTTTATAAAGAAAAATGCGAAATGGGCATAGGGCATGGGGCATGGGGCATGGGGCATGGGGCATGGGAGCAGGGGGAGCAGAGGGGCAGGGGAGGCAGGGGAGGCAGGGGAGGCAGGGGAGGCAGAGGGGCAGAGGAGAATAATTAAAAATCAATAGCCTTTCCCCTTTCCCCTTTCCCCTTTTCCCTTTCCCCTTGTCTCCTTGTCCTCTTCCCATCCATGCCCAATGCCCAATGCCCCATGCCCAATTCCTAAGACACAGTAGCCAAAGATGCTAGAGCATCAGGTATTGCCTCAGAAGGAGCTTGGAATTCTCCTGTGATAACGTACTCTAAACGCAATTTTAACCAAGTAATAAATTGGGGATTAGTGGAAATAATTGCCACTGCTGGTTGGGGACACTTTGCTTTTATTTCTGCAAACTGAGGCGCTTCTAAGAAAGCGGGCTGCTCAATTAGCCAAAAATCAATTTGTTTTTCTTGTTCGTGGTAATGACGGGTACGTTCTTTGAGAACTTCTTCTATCGGTTCTTCTTCGAGGATAAAACGTTGACTGGCCAAAACGTAATGATATGTTTGCATTTTCATCCTTTGCTTGTTATGGAAATAACTTCAGGGCACAGTACTACACACTGTACCCTTGAAAATTAACTTTTTTGGAACTTTTTGAACCAAGAACTGAAGGGACAAGCACTTCCTTGGTTGTCTGCATTTGCCTTACCACCAGATGTTAGCTTGGTCAAAAACAGACTATTGTCAAAGTAGTGTTCTAAGGAAATAATCCTTAAGTCATCGGTAACTTTTGCAATGCTCATACCGATAATTTCCACTGTCTCTCCAGTAGGTGCATAGTCTTTGTATTGTCCGTTAAAATGTCCCCAATGCCGCCATTTAAATGTTACATTCGGTGGCCCTGAGAAAACTTCCAGCACTTCCCAAGGAAATCCTTTGGGAAATGTTGTGTGGAAGAGTTTTGCCGATGATTCAAAGCTTTCTTCTGAAGCTTTGTAGTGTTCTGAATCAGGCATAAATAGATTGTAAGTACCTTGGGCTGATAAATCTGCCGCTGTATAGTCCACTCCGCCATTAGTACTGACGCGAAACCGATCGTTCACAATAGATAACCACTGTTCCGGGTTAGCTTTAAAGGATACTTCCATCTCGAAGGTTCGCACCAAGTTTTGCACGATCGCTTCTAGTGTACCTTCTAGGTGATTGCGGGTACTTTCTTGAGCCAGATTTTCTTTGGAGCGAGAATAATCTGGTGGTGTCTGATAGCGCCATTGTGTATCAATACTTTCTGTTATCACTCGATCGCGATCCTGTACCCAAAGCGGCAGGTTGTTAGACTGTGTTGCGCTCATAGAATTTTTTTAGTTGAAGATTGATTTCTAGATTTCGCAGTTACAACCCCTCTGGGGGAGAGCAGGGGGAGCAGGGGAGGCAGGGGAGGCAGAGGAGAATAATTAAAAATCAATGCCTTTCCCCTTTCCCCTTTCCCCTTTCCCCTTTTCCCTTTCCCCTTCCCATTCCCTATGCCCCATGCCCTATTATCGCTTCTTTCATCTCGCGCACTGCTCGTTCTATACCTACTAAGGCTGCCCGACTGATGATGGTATGACCGATGTTCAGTTCTTCCATGCCACTAAGCGCAGCCACCGGGTAGACGTTCCAGTAGGTGAGTCCATGTCCGGCGTTGACTCGCAGTCCGGCTTGAATCGCTTGTTCGCACCCTTTCGCTAATACGGCTAATTCTCGGTGGCGATTTGTTTCATCCTTAGCCTCAGCGTATTGTCCGGTGTGCAATTCAATAAATTTAGCCTGCACCTTGACAGATGCTTCTATTTGTGCAGGCTCGGCGTCGATAAATAAACTAACTGGGATGTCAGCGCTTTGCAATTTATCAACGATCTCACCTATTCTAGCAATTTGCCCAACGATATCTAGTCCGCCTTCTGTTGTGACTTCTTCGCGTTTTTCGGGGACTAAAGTTACATAATCTGGTTTGATGTCAAGGGCGATCGCTAACATTTCATCTGTAGCAGCCATCTCTAAATTTAAGTGAGTTCTCACTGTTTGTCTTAAGATTCGCACATCCCTGTCTTGGATATGCCGTCTATCTTCTCGCAGATGCACTGTAATTCCATCTGCACCTCCTAATTCTGCCAGCACCGCCGCCGCTACGGGGTCTGGTTCCACCGTCCGCCGTGCTTGCCGGATGGTGGCAATGTGGTCAATGTTAACGCCAAGTGTGGGCACCCCAAAATTCTCCCAAATTACAGTCCTCAGAAATTGATTTTACCGGAAATAACTGGAGTTTAGCTTGGGAGCTACATATAGTAGGCGTATGAAAAAGAGGGGGAAAGGAACCCCATATTTAAAAACACTTGCTCTATACCTTGTGGGCAAAAGTTTTTTCTTCTTCCCTTACCCCTTACCCTTTCCCCTTTTCCCCTTCTTCGTAAAATGCCATATCTTCGAGGGGCTACGCCTACGCTCAAAATCAAACTGAGTTAGCTAAACCTTATATTTGGGCAAACTAGTTGAAATAAATAGCTGATTTCAAGAGACTCAATCAAGCATGAATACAGCAGTTAAACATATATCTCAGATTCTAAACTATCAAATTAGCGAGCAACTTTATACGAGCTTTAGAACGTTGGTTTACCGTGGAATTCGAGAAGACGATCGACTTCCGGTGATTATTAAACTGCTTCATCAGGAGTATCCCACCTTCAGCGAACTCCTCCAGTTTCGCAATCAGTATACTATTGCCAAAAATATCGACCTCCCAAGTATTGTTCGTCCCTACAGCTTAGAACCCTACGGCAACAGCTATGCTTTGGTAATGGAGGATTTCGGCGGTATTTCTCTGAGGGAATGGATGAAAACAGCAATGGAGAGTAATCCAAATTTCTTGGAAGAGTTTTTAGATATTGCGATCGCTTTGAGTGAAATTCTCGACGGACTTTATCGACATCGAACGATCCACAAAGACATCAAGCCTGCCAACATTCTCATTAACCCAGAAACTAAGCAAGTCAAGTTAATAGATTTTAGCATTGCCTCACTTTTGCCCAGAGAAACCCAGGAAATTCAGAATCCTAATGTCTTAGAAGGTACTCTTGTCTACCTTTCCCCCGAACAAACCGGACGGATGAATCGCTCAATTGACTACCGCAGCGATTACTACTCGCTGGGAATTACATTTTATGAATTATTGACTGGACAGCTACCTTTTGAGTCTAACGATGCGATGGAGTTGGTTCACTGTCACATCGCCAAGCAGCCGCCAAGTTTGGGCAGGGGGGCAGGGGGCAGGTGGTCGCTGAGCGTAGACGAAGTGGAGCAGAGGGGAGAAGTTCCTCCAGTTCTGTGTGATATTGTGATGAAATTGATGGCGAAAAATGCTGAAGAACGCTATCAGAGTGCATTAGGACTGAAATACGATCTAGAAGTTTGTCGGGGTCAACTGCAAGAAACTGGAAAGATTGAAAGATTTGAATTAGCTAAGCGAGACATTTGCGATCGCTTTATTCTCCCTGAAAAACTCTACGGTAGGCAACCTGAAGTAGAAACTTTATTGGATGCATTTGAGAGAGTCAGTTGGGGAAGCACTGAGATTATGTTAGTAGCAGGCTTCTCTGGAATTGGCAAAACTGCTGTGGTTAACGAAGTCCACAAGCCAATTGTCCGACAGCGGGGTTATTTTATTAAAGGTAAATTTGACCAATTCCAGCGCAATATCCCTTTCTCTGCGTTTGTGCAAGCCTTTCGAGATTTGATGACACAACTACTCAGTGAAACTGACACTCAACTAGAACAGTGGAAGTCTAAGCTTCTCAAAACCTTGGGTGAAAACGGACAAGTGATGATTGAGGTAATTCCAGAACTGGAAAGTCTGATTGGTAAACAGCCTCCTGCGCCAGAACTCTCACCAAGTGCAGCACAAAATCGCTTCAATTTGCTGTTTTTGAAGTTCACTCAAGTGTTCACTGTACCAGAACATCCCTTGGTAATCTTCATTGATGATTTGCAGTGGGCGGATTCGGCTTCATTAAAATTAATGCACTTGTTGATGAGTGAAGCTGACATCAGCTATCTACTATTAATCGGTGCCTACCGCGATAACGAAGTCAACCCAGTACATCCGCTGATACTGACTTTAGATGAGATCCAAAAGTTAGGCGCTACAGTCAATACGATTACTTTAGATCCCCTCAACGAAATATCCGTCAATCATTTGGTTGCAGACACGTTGAGTTGTTCTCTGGAGTTAGCGATACCGTTAACAAACTTGGTATTAAGTAAAACCAAAGGCAATCCTTTCTTCTGCACCCAGTTTCTCAAAGCGCTACATCAAGATCGACTAATTACATTTAATTTTGAGGGTGGCTATTGGGAATGCGATTTTGCTCAGGTGCTCCCGCTCTCTCTGACTGATGATGTAGTCGAATTCATGGCAATTCAACTCCAAAAATTGCCAAGACAGACTCAAGAAGTTTTGAAGTTAGCCGCTTGTATAGGCAACCAATTTGATTTGATGACTCTGGCAATAGTCCATGAAAAATCCCAGATGGAAACAGCCGCAGACTTTTGGAAAGCTGTGCAGGAAGGTTTAATTATTCCCATCAATGAAGTCTACAAATTTTATCAAGAGGAGTCGGAATTTAGAATTTCAAATTCTGAATTTCAATATGACAATTATCATAATTGCTCGTACAAATTTCTGCACGATCGCGTCCAACAAGCCGCTTATTCGCTGATTCCTGAATCTCAAAAGCAAGCTACTCATTTAAAAATTGGACAATTGTTGTTGAAGTCTACACCAGCAGACGCTATTGAAGCAAACATTTTTGATATTGTTAATCAGTTCAATGAGGGAATTGACATAATTGACGAACAATCCCAAAAATATGAAGTCGCTCAATTAAATTTCATTGCTGGCAAGAAAGCAAAAGCTTCTACTGCTTATAAAGCATCTGTGAAGTATTTCACTTTTGCCACAAGCTTGCTCGGTGAAGATAGTTGGGAAACTCACCAAAAACTCACTTTTAATTTATATAGACAATGTGGAGAGTGTGAATACTTAATTGGCAATTTTACTCAAACAGAAAAGTTGTTTGAAATTGCTTTAGATCGCAGCCATGACAAATTTGAACAGGCAGATATTTATGCCATTCAGATGTATCTGAAAATGACTCAGGGCGAAAATATCGAAGCTAGTATTCAAGCTGGACTGAAAGCTTTAAGCATCATGGGAATGCATTTGCCTGTCACTACTGAAGAACAGCAAGCTGCCATCGAAACTGAAGAAGCAGAATTAAAAGCTAAACTGGCAACGATTCGCCCAGCAGATTTATTTGATTTGCCTGAGATGACAGATCCAGTTCACAAGGTTTGCATGAGTCTTTTAGCTGACGTTTGGGCAGCTGCTTATATGGGAGGAGATCGAGATCTGATTTCTTTGATTCCTCTATTAATGATTAATCTATCCTTTAGTTATGGCAATGCTGAAAGCTCTGGTTTTGCTTATTGTGTGTATGGAATGAGTCTAGCAAATCAAGGAAATTATCAAACTGCCTATGAGTTTGGAAAGTTAGCATTAAAACTCGATCGCCACTTCAATAGCACCCAATTTATTTTTAAGACAAATAACATTTTTGCCCACACGATTAACCCGTATAATCAGCATTTAAAAACGAATTTGCCGCTTTCCCAGCAATCATTCCAAGTCTGCCAAGAAAATGGAAATTTGGTGTTTGGTATCTGGGCAGTTTCGTTTTACATTTGGGCGATGTTAATTAAAGGCGATCGCTTATCAGATGTCTATGCCGAAACTGAGAAATATCTGGGCTACGTACAACAAGTTAACGATCCCAATATGCTGTATGCCTTTACTTTACAGCGGCACTTTCTCCTCAACTTACAAGGTATCTCGAATAACTCTGATTTCTGGGATAATAACAATGAGCAAGATATTCCTTACATAGAAATTTGGAGACAAAAGCAAAATTTTGAGCATGGAATTAACTGGTACTGTTTTCTCAAAATTCAATTATCCTACCTTTATGGCCGCTATATAGATGCAATTCAAGCGGCAGAAGAAGCTAAGAAAACTTTGCCTGCTAACTCTGGTTTCTTTCCAATTATTCAATATCATTTCTATTATCCACTGACTCTGGCAGCAGTTTATCCCTATGCGACATCAGATGAGAAAAAGCAGTATTGGGAAATTATGCAAGAGCATCAACAAATCCAGAAAAATTGGGCGAATAGTTGCCCGAAAAACTTTCTGCATAGATATCTATTGTTATCTGCGGAAATGGCAAGAATTTCTGGCAAGTATATGAACGCCATCGAATTATACGATCGCGCCATTGCCAAAGCTAAGAATAACGAATACCTCAACGAAGAAGCACTCGCCAATGAACTCGCAGCCAAGTTTTATTTAGAATGGGGCAAAGAACGCATTGCCCAAGAATATTTGATTGATGCATATTATTGTTACGCTCGTTGGGATGCTAAAGCAAAAATTGATGACTTAGAACAGCGCTATCCCCGACTCCTAGCTCCGATTTTAGAACAAACGCGATCGCCGCTCGCCCCCAATGAGACCATCGCAAACAATGATAACTTTACTACATTGCATCCCACCTTCAGTAAATCGGTAACTTCTAGTAGCAATGTCTCATTGATGCTGGATTTAACAACAGTTCTCAAAGCCTCTCAGACACTCTCTGGTGAAATTGAATTAGAAAAATTACTTACTAAACTGCTTTCTATAGTAATTGAAAATGCAGGTGCAGATAAGTGTGTATTGTTATTGCTCAAAGAAGATAGATTAGTCGTTGAGGCAACTGCTGAAGTTGGGCAGCAATCAACCGTCCTGCAATCAGTTCCTATTGATGATAGCCCAGAGGTTCCCCGTAGCCTAATTTACGCCGTCAAACGCAATCTGCAACCTAGCGTCATTATTGATACAGCAATGTATTCGACGCTACTCGCCGATCCCTATATCATGCGTCAGCAACCCAAAAGCCTGCTGTGTATGCCGGTTCTCCACCAAGGCAAACTATTGGGGATTTTGTATCTAGAGAATAATCTGACTACTGGGGCATTTACAAGCGATCGCGTGGAAATCCTCAATCTATTATGCACTCAAGTTGCAATCTCCCTGGAAAATGCCAGATTGTATCAACAGGCACAAGAAGCCTTCAAAAACCTTGGGCAAACCGAACAATTTTTGCGGTTAATTATTGATAATATTCCCCAGTCTGTTTTCTGGAAAGATCGCAATAGCGTTTATTTAGGCTGTAACCACAAATTTGCTGAGACTGCGGGTTTAGAAGTACCAGAAAATATTATCGGTAAAACCGACTATCAGCTTCCCTGGTCTGACGAACACTCGGATTGGTATGTAGAATGCGATCGCCGCATCATGGAGTCGGGACAAGCTGAACTCAACATTATTGAAACATTGTTGCAAGCAGACGGAAAACAAATCTGGTCGAATACAAATAAGATTCCGCTACGAGATCGAGACGGAAATGTTTTTGGCATTCTTGGCACAAATGAAGATATCACCGAACGCCAGCAAGCAGAACAATTGCTGCAACAGCAAAAGCAACAATTAGAACAAGCATTGCAAGAACTTCAAACAATGCAATTGCAATTAGTTCAGAATGAAAAAATGTCCGCTTTGGGGAATTTGGTAGCGGGTGTTGCTCATGAAATCAACAATCCTATTAGCTTTATTGCCGGTAACATTGAGCCAGCTAAAGATTATGTTAAAGAGTTGTTTGGGCTAATTAACCTTTACCAAGAAAAATTTCCCCGCCCCGGTTCAGAAATTGAAGACGAAATTGATGCGATGGATTTAAATTATTTACGGGAAGATTTGCCGAAATTACTCGACTCGATGAAATTAGGTGTTAGCCGTATCCGCAGTATCAGTAATAGTCTGCGAACTTTCTCTAGAGCCGACCGCGATTATAAAGTTCCCTTTGATGTTCACGAAGGCATTGATAGCACTATTTTGATTCTCAGACACCGTTTAAAAGCTAACGAAAATCATCCGGGAATTGAAATAGTCAAAGATTATGGTCAATTACCTTTAGTGGAATGTTTTGCTGGGCAACTCAATCAAGTGTTTATGAATTTGTTAGCAAATGCCATTGATGCACTTGAAGAATATAATACAGAGCGGACTTTAGAAGAGATTCTAGCTAATCCCAATTGCATTACTATTCAAACACGTGTAGCAGATTCAGGCAATCAGATTGTAATTAAGATTGCTGACAATGGTGTGGGGATGTCACCAGAAGTTAAACAAAAAGTATTTGACCATCTTTTTACTACTAAACCTGTAGGCAAAGGTACGGGATTGGGATTAGCGATCGCTCGTCAAATTATAGTAGAAGCACATGGCGGTTCGCTCTCCTGCACTTCCGAACTCGGACGAGGGACAGAGTTTGTCATTAAAATTTCTACTCAACAAAGTTAAAAAGTCAGGAGGCAGGACAATACGGTTCGGTTAACGTGTTTATTCCTCGAAGATCCCCCCAGCCCCCCTTTTTAAGGCTTGCTCACAAACCTTCTTTTACCCCCTTTAAAAGGGGGTCGCCGTAGGCGGGGGGATCTTAACCAAACCGTATTGGGAGGCAGGAGTAATACTTCTTTCCTCCTGCCCCCTGCCTCCTGCCTTCTTTGTCAAAAATCATCTTTGTTTTACATTTTTACTTTGGCATTTTATTTTGAACTTGGAGACAAGCAAGGATGATACTTAAATTATTCAAAGTCTGGTTGAAAATCAACCCTCAAAAGTTTGATAAAAATCAAAAAAATTACTTCTCATTGAAATGGCGATCGCGAAATCTACTGTTATTATCACTTGTAATAATGCTGTCCATTAGTATTAGCGCCACCGCCATCACTAGTTACAACTTTGTTAAAGGATTATTGCTAGACAGTCTCAAGCAGCAAGCACTGTTAAAAGCACAACAAGGTGAGGATGATATTGATAACTGGTTAGCGATTCGCAAGACAGAAATTAAGACCTTGGCAAATTCAGGTGTGGTGCGATCGCTAGATTGGTCATTGATGGAACCTTACTTGCAATCTGAGTTAAAGCGGCTGCAAACATTTTTGCTCATGGCCTTCGCTACACCAGATGGTCTATTAATGAATACTCCAGGAAATCGTCTCAATGTTCGAGACCGAGAATTTTTTCAGCGGAGTATATTAGGTGAAACAATAGCAGCCGATCCAATTATTGGACGCACAACCAAACAGTTACAAGTTCAAATTAGTTCGCCAGTTCCTAGCAAAACAGGTACAAAACCAGCAGGTGTGTTAATGGGAGGAATTCCGATTAACCGAGTAATTGAAGTAGTTAGCAATTTACAGCAAGGCAAGGGTAGCTATGCCTTTGCGCTCAATTCTCAAGGAGTTCCCATCGTCCATCCCGACACGCGACTAATTGGCACGCCCGAAAGAGCCGCCCAGAGTTTCCTCAACTCTCCCAATCCCCGGTTAGTTGAAATTGCCAAAAAAATGGTAGCTAAACGCACAAATATTGAATTAGCTCAACTAAATGGTAAATGGAACTATGTTGCTTACATCCCACTGAGAGAGGCAAATTGGTCGATCGCTTTGATTGTGCCACAAGAAAATATTGAATCGCCATTGCAAGCGTTGAATATTTTGGCTACGGTTTTGGGAGGATTGCTAGTGATTGGGTTGATTAGTGCATGGCGACAATTGCAACTATATGAAGAGATTCGCGAACGCGCCTTGATTTCCAGTCAGCAGGCGCAGCAACTCAGCAAAACCCTCAGAGAATTGCAAAATACCCAAGCTCAACTCATTCACTCAGAAAAAATGTCTAGCTTGGGACAATTAGTGGCTGGGATGGCACACGAAATTAATAATCCGGCGAATTTTATTCATGCTAACCTCAACCACGCCAGCGAATACACCGAAAGCATCCTGGATTTGCTCAAACTTTATCAACAAACCTATCCAAATTCAACACCAGAAATTAGCGAACTCGCACAAGACCTCGATATTGAGTTTTTGGCAGAAGATTTACCCAAGCTCATGACATCTATGCAAGTGGGAACCAAGCGCATTCGCCAAATTGTGCTGTCTCTGCGTAACTTCTCTCGCCTCGATGAAGCAGACATGAAATTGGTAGATATTCATGAAGGATTAGACAACACTTTGATGGTTCTCAATCATCGCTTGACAGCCACATCCGAACGCCCAGAAATTAAAATTATTAAGAAATACGGCGATTTACCCGAAGTAGAATGTTATGCAGGGCAACTCAATCAGGTGTTTATGAATGTTTTGGTAAATGCCATCGATGCACTAGAAGCAGCCAGCGAAGAACGCAATTTTGAGGCTCTTAAAACCAACCCGAATCATATTAGAATTAAAACCCAACTTGACAAGTTAACTCAAAACGCGATCATTCAGATTTATGATAATGGTATTGGTATGTGTGAAGAGGTCAAGCAACGAGTATTTGACCACATGTTTACTACTAAACCTGTAGGCAAAGGAATTGGATTAGGAATGGCGATCGCCTATCAAATTGTCGTAGAAAAACATGCAGGAAGTATTGAAATTGATTCGACTCCAGGACGCGAGACAGAGTTTACCATCCGTATTCCTTTAACAAGTAAAAAGTAATTGTTAAAAATAAGAATTCATAATCCAGAATTCAGCGATCGCTGAAAGATAAAAGTGTCAAGCTTGGCATCCCTACAAATTTTTGTACGTCATGTAATTAGCAAGGGTCAATACGGTTCGGTTGACTTGTTTATCCCTCGAAGATCCCCCCAACCCCCCTTAAAAAGGGGGGCTTTTTCTTCTAATTACCTCCTTTTTAAAGGGGTCGCCACAGGCGGGGGGATCTTATCCGAACTGTATTGTAGCAAGGGTTATATACCAATACAGTTCAGTTAACAGTTTAATTTTTTTAGATTCCCTCAACCCCCTTAAAAAGGCTTGCTCATAACTCTCTTTTACCCCCTTAAAAAGGGGGTCGCCGCAGGCGGGGGGATCTTAACTGAACTGTATTGGGTTATATACTTAAAGAAAGTTGATTCATAATTTAAATTTCCTGTAGGAATTTCCAAATAAAAAACATTCCACTTTTCTTGTGGGGTGGGCGTCTCGCCCGCCCGTAAGCAAGACCGGAAGATTGTAAAATTTATTTCTTGGAAATTACCTACACAACAGCTAAGACATCAACTCTCTGAGGTGATATGCTTTTAAAACTGCAACAAATTGTTGTTAAACCCGGTCAACAAATGTTACTGCAAGACATAAGTTGGCAGCAGTTAGAAAATATTTTAGAAGAAATGGGAGAAAGGCGTGCGGCACGCATTTCTTATAGTGATGGTTGGTTAGAAATTATAGTTCCTCTACCAGAACACGAAAAAGATAAAGAATATATTGGTGATTTAGTCAAAATCTTATTAGAAACACTACAAATTGATTTTGAACCTTTTGGTTCTACAACTCTTAAAAATGAGCGAATGCGGCAAGCAGTAGAACCAGATACTAGTTTTTATATTCAAAATCAAGCTGCTGTAATTGGCAAAAACCGCATAGATTTAAATATCGACCCGCCGCCAGATTTAGCAATTGAGATTGATATTACTTCTCGCAGCCGATTTGATAATTATGCAATTTTGGGGGTTCCTGAACTGTGGCGACATACACGAAATGGTTTAGAAATTTCCTTGTTAAAAGAAGGAAAATATATTAAATCTGAGTCTAGCCCGAATTTTCCTAATATCCCAATTGTTGAATTAGTCAATGAATATGTTCAGCAGTGTTTAACAATTGGGAGAAGTCAAGCTATGCGTAATTTTAGAAATTGGGTTAAAGATAATTTATAGGTATTCTAAATTATTATTCAACACTTTTTGAGAAAGGCGATCGCTCATGACTACTGAGAACAATCCAGCAATCGTTGTAGACTGGGAACACCCCACACCACCCACAGATTTAATTTTTGATGATGGAGAACCCTTGGAATCAAATCGCCACCGTATTGCTATGAATGTCTTGATTGAGTCATTGCAACAAGTTTGGATTGACCGCAATGATTTTTTTACTGGGGGCAATATGTTTATTTACTATAGCAGCGCCCAAGTACGTAACCAGGATTTCCGTGGCCCCGATTTTTTTGTTGTCCTCAATGTCGATGGGACTAATTCTCGCCAAGGTTGGGTAGTGTGGGAAGAAAACGGTCGTTATCCTGATGTGATTGTAGAATTAATGTCACCATCAACAGCCAAAATAGATAAGACTGTTAAGAAAGACCTTTACGAACAAACTTTTCATACCTCAGATTATTTTGTCTATGACCCCTTTGACCCGAATTCTTTGCAAGGATGGCATTTAGATCATAATCAGCAGTATCAACCTTTGACACCCAATGAGCGTGGTTGGCTGTGGTGTCAAAAGTTAGGTTTATGGTTAGGAACCTATGAGGGAACAATCCGCCGAGAAACAGCAATATGGTTGCGGTTTTATGATGTAGCTGGCAATTTGGTTTTGTTACCAGAAGAAGCCGCAGCTGCAAAAGCGGCTCGTTTAGCAGCTAGATTGAGAGAGTTGGGTGAAAATCCAGATATTTTGTGAAATGTAAGTTCTAGACTAAATGCGATCGCTATTTTAAAATATCATAACTAACAAGAGCGATCGCTATTAAGTCAAGCTGCAAAACTAAGGTTGAATCGGCACAAATTCATATTTATCAGTGCCAGGTATTTGTTGAACTTTGACTAAGAATATTTTATTGTTTATGCGATCGCCTGATTGTAAAAACTGGATATTTCCTGTGGCACCATCAACTGAAAAGCTTGGACTGTGCAGTACTTGTTGTAATCCCTCACGTGTACTATTTTGCTGCAAGCCTGCGATAATTGCTTTAGTTGCATCATAAGCCGTAGCCGTTCGCCAATTCACACGTCCACGCCAAAGTTTTTGAGAATTTTCCAAAAAAGGATTATTAGGAAATGCTGCCGAATGCCAAGGTGCAGCGAGTACCATACCGTTGATATTGGCTTTCCCAACTTCTAATGTTTCAATTGTATAAAGTGTGGGACTACTGAATAGTGCTAGCTGCCCTTTATTAGCTTCTACCACTGCTAAACCTTTCTTAATTTGGTCGATGTAGAGACCTAATACCAAGCCATCCGCCTTACTATTGATAGCCTGAGAAATGACTGCACTAGGGTTGAAATTAGAGGAAGAAACATCACAATTTGTGCTATTAATCTTCCCCCCAGCAGCCGTTATTTTTGTGAGCAATTCTTCTCTAAATGACTGATTATCAACTGCTTTAAAATCAACACAGATAAGAATATTGTTTTTTTTGACTGTTTTGATAGCATAATGAGACAGGCTATCTGCCATTAAACTAACATTGGGAACAGTGCGGAAGATATAGTTACCAGTATTAGAGAGGTTTTGGGCAAAACTGGTAGGAGATATCATCACTAACCCGTTTTGTTGATAGACATAAGCTGCGGGTATAGAAGCATTACTGGCATTGTGCCCCACCACAGCCAAAATTTTGGTATCCTTAACAAACTGATTAGCAATCTGTACGGCATCGGTTGGGTCATTATTATCATTAGCGATCGCCACCTCCAAAAGTTTGCCATTAATACTGCCACTGTTATTTACTTCATCTTGCGCTTGAGCTGCACCGCGTAGTATCTCTTCTGCGACCGATTGAGTTGTACCGATAGGTACACTCACAGCAATTTTGAGTAGATTTCCTTGTTGACGAGCTTTAGCATTGTTCAAATAAATCAATGCTTCTGGATCGCTAGGATTTGTTTTTCGATATGCTTGAAATTTACTAATAGCAGTCAGACAATCACCTTGAGCTAATGCTCTAACTCCAGCTTCTTTGTCTGAGTTTGTATCCTGCTTCAATAAGATTTTTTCACCAAAACTGATTCTGTCGCTCGAAATATAATCCTTTATAACACAAGAGTTAAATGTATTTTTTGGAAAAAAAGCGTATATTACAGTACCGCCAATAACGACACCGATGATACACGCTCCTATATATTGGAGAAAATTGCTATTTCGGGGACGTGGAGGAGGTAAGCTAGGTGAGTTTTCGGCAATTATTGGAGCTTCGATTAGTGCTATATCTTCGTCTCTAAGTCCTAAGGCTTGCTGAAGAAGTTTTAAATCAGCACGAGTATTGTTACTAACAGGTAATTTACCTTTACTTGCTTCGACAAACGCCTTTTGATATTCCTGTAAATTTTCTTTGTAGTCTTGATAAGGTTTTAAAACCTCAGCCTCGATAGCAGAAGCTTCATCAGGTTTAATTCCTAACTCTTTTTGTCGTTTAGTTAAAGGAATACGACCCATATTAATAATCTCACCGTCTCTTACCCAATAATCAACTTCTCGACGATATATGAGCTTGGGATCGTCAAGAGGTGCTTTAGCAAGGTTTATTTTATAGCCTTCTTTGATAGCATATATCTCCGGTTTCATTGCAGGAGTAGCTTCTTGTACTGCCTTAGTAGCATATTCATGCAATTCATCAACGGAAATCCAACCATCTTCATTCTTATCTGCTGCACCAGTCTTCAGCCCCTCAACTATGTAGCTGGTGTAAGTTGAAGTATCTGCTCCTTGCTGTTCAAAAGAATATTGGGTTGAGGTACTAGATGTTAGAACAGCTCGCCCTTCTCCACCCAATTGGTTTCTGATATCAACAAAACCGTCATCTTTCGCTGACATTCCCTCAGCAAATGCGCCACTAAAGCAACAATCGAGAATCACTACTTCGCGTTTGCAACGGCTATTGCTCATGAGCGAATGTACAGAGTTAGCTGGTACTGTTGTGGCCTTAACTAATTCTCCTTTGTCACTTTTTTTAGTGTTGCAAGCAGCAAAGTAAAGCTTGCCATTCTCATCTTTAATGCCATGACCAGAGAAAAATAGCAGCACGAGATCATCTTTTTGACGATTAGCAAACAAAGCCTCGATCGCCTCATCCATTACTTGTCTTTGAGGATTTATCAGCAGTGTTACATCATCAAAACCGCCAATGTCTGGATTCAGCAAAATTTGCTGCATCGCCTCGACATCTTTTGTCGCTGCTGGTAACGGAGTAAGACCAGGCTCATACTCACTGACTCCTATTAGCAGTGCTACTTTCCCCATCTCGCTATTCTTCCTTACTGCTGGGATTTCTTAGTTACCTGCGATGAACTTTTGAGCTTGTTCAATGGCGGCGTTTAACTCTTCCTGACTGCTAGCTTTCACTTTGAGTTTTTTGCCGTTAGCCTCTACTTCCAATTCAATGGTTTTGTTACCCAAGCGATCGCCCAAAAATCCCAACAATTTCTTAAAATTAGCTAGGCTCACCTCAGCTTGCAATACACCCCACAAAAAGCCTGCGACAGGTTTACCTCTTTCAGGTATCTCTGTAACTTTCACGAGTTCTGCGCTTTCCACATCTAACTCTTTGATTTCTCGCAGCAGATTTTGCGCTTCCCTGTCTTTCTCCTCTGCATCTAAATCTGGATTAGTAAGAGCGATCGTTAGCTTGATGTTAGATTCAGAACTCATTTTACGTTAACTATATTGCAGTAATTTATCTTATTGACATCATATCGCCTATGTAAATTTCCGGAAATTTCTTCAATATTTTTACAAAAACTCGTAATATTTCAGTAATAATCAGTAGAAGCAGGAGCGATCGCTCTACTCTAACTCGAAGCACTGGTATAAAACCGCAGCGCAAACCGCCAAAACCAAGTAGAAACTAAAAATAACGCTACTGCCAATCCTCCTGCACCTATCAACCAGGTAATTTCACCTCGACCTAGCATCGCTTGGGCTGGTATAGTTGTTAAAAAAGTGACTGGCACTACAAAGGTGAAGAAAAAGCGGTAAACAGTTGGAAAAGCTGTAATTGGATATCTTCCTGCTTCTAATAAACTACGCAAAACTTCAGTAACATTGTATATTTTTACGAACCAAATAGTCATAGACCCAAGTATAAACCACAGGCTATATAGAATTACCAAGCCAAACAACAACGGCACTACACTGAGTAAATACTTATCTATTGTTACACTCAGGCGTTGACCTGCGTAGCCAATGATGATGCAGCCAAAGATTAAATCTGGTACTCCCCAGGGCGAAATGGTGTGGGTGGAAAGCCAAAACTGACTGCGAATAGGTTTCAATAATATAAAGTCAAGAGTGCCTTCTTGCACGTGGCGGACAATGCGATTTAAGTTTGGCGCGAGAAAAGTGGCGGAAAACCCTTGCAATAAAGTGAAAATTCCTAGAACTACTAAGGCTGCTTCCCATGACCAGCCAGCAAAAGTGTAGCCAGTGCGGTAAAACAAGAATAGTCCAAACAAGCTACCGACAAGATTCCCCAAGCTGCTGAGGGTAGCTATAACAAAGTTGATGCGATACTCTAACTCAGATGCGATCGCTGCACCCCAAAATAATCTTAGTACTTTCAGATATCTTTGCATCCTGCACCCTTGAGCCAATATTGACTTGAAAAATAATAAAAGAACTTTACATAAATTTAATATTACTTTTTATTCAAGAAAATTGCACAACGTTAAGATGTTCTGGATATATGTATTCAAAGCTGAGAAATTTTATGCATTTGGATTTACCACAACTGATTAAATCGCTTGGCTACTTTGGCGTGTGGGCAATTATCTTTGCTGAATCTGGCTTATTAATTGGTTTTTTTCTCCCTGGGGATAGTTTGTTATTCACTGCTGGATTTATTGCATCTCAAAATTTACTCAACATCTGGGTTCTGATTTTTGGTGCATTTGTTTGTGCAGTCTTGGGTGACAATGTTGGCTATTTTACCGGGCATAAATTTGGCAGAAGACTATTTCAGAAGGAAGATTCGTGGTTATTTCATAAAAAACACATTGTTAAAACCCAAAACTTTTACGAACAACACGGCAAGAAAACGATTGTTTTAGCACGTTTTTTACCAATTGTACGGACTTTTGCGCCAATTGTAGCGGGTATTGGTGCTATGCATTACCGCACATTTATGTCTTATAACTTAATTGGCGGTTTTGTTTGGACTTTTGGCATCACTTTGTTAGGGTTTTTCTTAGGAAAATCTTTACCACCCGAACAGGTAGATAAGTATTTATTACCAATTATTGGATTAATTATAGTTGTTTCTTTAGTGCCATCAGTCATTCATGTCATACAAGAAAATAGAGCAAATAAAGGTTGAAAATATGTAATCACTTAGAATTCACCAAGTCAGAATTGAGGAGTCATAAGTGAGAAGGTAGGATTCACAATTAAAGAGAAAGCAGTTTGGGTTTCTAGACTATTGGCAAGATTTTATGGTTTCCTTAAACATCAATCTCTATCTATTTCTAGAAAACCTGATTTTTTTCGTAATTGCTATACTTTTTATTGTGGTTGTCAATTTGGACTGGAAAAAGACCAAAATCCCCACTTTGCCTTTACTGTTTTCCTTGGTATAAAATTTTATTTGCTTCACTGGAAGTATCAGGAATACTACTGACCTTATTAGTAATGTTATTCTGGGGTGTATGGTAGAGCGATGTCTACGACGGGCTACGCCTACGCACTACTTTAGCTGTATTTAATTGCTATTTTATCGCATTAGGGTTAAAAATCATTACCGAGAGGGTCGCCTACAAAGAGTTGCAAAATGTAATGTGGGCGATGCTTCCTTATATATACTTACCGTAATCTTTCTAGCAATTATATGAGGGTTTAACAATTTTAGGTTCTGAAAGTAAGTTACTGTGGATGGGATATTTATGAATTTTTCAATTGGTGCTGTGGATTGTCAATTACGCTATAAATGTATCACCATTGCCTCGGCTGTTTCCCTGGGAAGTCCAACAAAAATAGATGGGGACAATATTGAAGGAGGCAGGGCCAGAAGAGAAGCTGTTCTTGAGAGAAGAATTACTGACCAATACTCTCTTTCCTCCCCTACCTTCCTTGATAACTCCTCACTCACCAGTCGCCAGTCAACACTTCCTGTTTGGCCAATGCCCTATTCTTCTGGACGTTAGAGTTTGAAAAAGCGTTATAACTATTGGCTACTGCTACCTTATATCCGACCCCAGTGGCGAACCATCACTAAGGGATTTATTGGCATTTTCGGATATGTTCTGGCAACATTAGTGTTAATCAATCTTGCCGGGAAGTTGGCAATTCCCTTCGGACAAGGTAATGTAGTAGCGATCGTCCAAGTAACTGGGATTTATGCCTTAATCTTTCTTGTAAGAGCCTTGTTCCAGTCTATACAAGATATGTACATGGCGAAAGCTGCTTTAAAAGTTGCTTTTAATCTCCGCCAGCAATTATACTCGCATCTCCAAAAGCTAAATCTCAGCTATTTTGAAACGACAAAAGCAGTTGATTTATCTTACCGCCTCATTGAAGATGTTGACCGAGTTGGTGAAGCGGTAAATAAAATATTTCACGAGTTTATTCCCTGTATTTTGCAGCTGGTGGCAATTCCGATTTACATGATTTATTTGAATTGGCAATTGACACTAGTAGCGTTGATAGTTGCACCACTAATCGCTATTTTAATCAGCTGGTTTGGCAAACAGTTAGACAAGCATTCTTTAAAAAGCCAAAATCGGGCGTCGGGTATATCTGCTATTATCTCGGAAATTTTTAACGGTATCCGTTTGGTACAAGCTTTTGCGGCGGAAAATTACGAAATTGCCCGTTCTGGTTCTGAAGCAGAACGCAGTCTGAAAGCAAAATATTCAGCCCAACGCTTAAAAGCAATGAAAATTCCCATTGTGGGATTTTTAGAAACCTCAATTGTCTTATCTTTATTGATAGCGGGGGCGTGGCAAATTTCCCAAGACAATTTGACAATAGCTAATTTTTTTAGTTATATAGCTGCGGGGGTGCTGTTAATCGATCCCATCAGTCAGATTACTAAAAACTACAATCAATTTCAGCAGGGCGAAACATCTATAGGTCGGGTTTTTGAGTTGATGGCGATTAAACCGACAGTCATCGAAAAGCCAAATGCGATCGCTTTACCTCCAATCGAAGGGCAAGTAGAATATCGTCATGTTTCTTTTGGCTATCAACCAGGCGAACGTCTATTAAAGGATATCAGTTTTTTGGTATCACCGGGTGAAGCGATCGCTATTGTAGGAACTTCTGCTGCTAGTAAAACCACATTCGTAAATCTCTTACCTCGTTTCTACGATCCCAAAGTTGGTCGAATCTTAATTGACGGTGTTGATATTCGGGATGTCAAGTTAAATAGTCTGCGGCGACAAATTGGCATTCTTCCCCAACAAACCATCATGTTTTCTGGAACAATTGCCCAGAATATCGCTTTTGGGCAAGGCTTTTTTGATATGCAACAAGTAACAGCAGCAGCAGAAATTGCTAACGCCCATGAATTTATTAGCGAATTACCAGAAGGTTATCGTACTTGGGTAGGCGAAGGTGGAGTAAACTTATCACTAGGGCAAAGACAAAGAATTGCCATCGCTCGTGTTGTTCACCTCAACCCACAAATTTTGATCCTCAATGAAGCCACATCTGCATTAGATTCCGAGTCAGAAGCTTTGGTGCAGGAAGCCTTAGAAAGATTGATGGAAAACCGGACGGTGTTTATTATTGCCCATCGTTTATCAACAGTTAAAAGGTGCGATCGGATTTTAGTTCTCGAACAAGGACGAATTGTCGAATCAGGAACCCATGAAGAATTATTAGACCTAGAAGGTTGCTATGCCCAAATTTATGCTCAGGAATTTATAACAGATAACAGGCAATAAGGGACTTCCAAGAAATAAAATCAAAAGCAAAAAATTTTAGTCTTTGAGGTATTATATCAAGTCCGGCTAATTATACCAATTTGAAAAAAGAATGCGACAGATAGATTGGGTAGGGGCGCAAAGCTTTGCGCCCCTACAGATTTTTCAGGTGTTGCAAATATTTTTTGCAATTATATTTAGATACACAATTTGTGTAGCATTTTTTCTGCGTGTGTTATAAATGTATCGTAAGTCGGTTAAACCAACTAAGTTTCTGGTTTTTTAGTCCGTAATTTCTATGAAAAATAACTTCACACAAAATCTCTTTATCGGCATACTACTGGCAACTTTTGTCTCTTTTTTATTGACAAAAAATATTGATTTATTTTTAAGCTTTTTGTGGATTTTAATTTACATTCTAATCTTTTGTGGATTTATTTATATTGATATTATTATTCATGAATTTGGTCATGCGATCGCAGGTTGGATTGTCAAGTTTCCCATCAAAATAATTACCATTTTAAAAAGTCACATTAGTCTTGATCGAGCCATAAATGAAGCTACAAATCCAGCGCTTGCATTTCTATATTTAGCCTATGCTTGTTATCTTAAAGGTAATCGACAACAATCTCAAAAATATTGGCAAAAAATCAATAATAATGAAGATTTAAAATCCAGTGAATATAGGCTGTTATTCGGTCATATTTTCGATAAAACAAATTACTTTACAATGCCATAATTTTCTTATTTAGAAATGAGTGGTTCACAAATTTTGTCAATTAATTCTTCGCGTCGAGTCTTTTAATGCATAGGATATGTATATCTGATTTGTGAGAATTCGGGGTGTCCAGATCCCCGACTTCTTAAAGAAGTCGGGGATCTTGGTTCTCACGAATGATTTATAGCAACTGGTTCTTAATTGCCTTCTCTTGTCTTAATTTATCCATACAATTCAATCAATCGTTCTTTGTATAGACGTTGCATTGCAACGTCCCTATTATTGCCGAGATTGAATTTGTTTAACTAAATCATAAAAAGGTTGCCAGTTATCTTCTTGAAAAATTGCTTCCCAAATCGATTCAATTACAGGTCTTAACAATGCTGTTTTGGGATTATAAAAAGCTAGAGTTTGGGCAATTGTATCTAGGCGATCGCAGTCTAAATCATTCAAGATTTTATGGTACAATATACACCAATCATCGAAAATTGGTGATGCTCCCGGTACTGGGACAATATCAGAAGTATTCATCACAAAGCCTGGTTCATCTCGCCATTTAGCTGAAAAGGTGCGAGCCATCTCATAAAAAAACTCGTGATAGCCAACTTTGCTATTGGCCAAAAATTCAATCGTTAAATTCAAAAGTTCTTTTGCCTGTGGATGTCGCAACTCTACAAACCCCAATTTTTTCAACATCAAAGAAGTGTATTCTGCTTGATAATATTCATTAAACTTCGCTAATCCAAAATTCAAATCGTCTTTCTCAATAATCGCCTTTAAAGGTTCCTGGAGCATTTCTAGGTTCAACTGGCAAACCGTTGGTTGATTAATGTAACAATAGCGTCCATAATAATCAAAATATGCAGCTATAAAGTATGGATTATAGTCAGGAATAAATGCATAAGGGCCATAATCAAAACTCTCTCCCGTAATCGACATGTTGTCAGTATTGAGAACTGCATGACAAAAACCAGCAGCCATCCACTGGGCTACTAATTCTGCAACTCTTTTAACTAATTCGGCGTAAAACAAGGCATATTTATTTTCTTGGGCATCCAAGTCTTGATAATATTCCTTAATTACGTGGTCTAACAGCTTGTGAGTTAAATCTGGACGCTGTAAGTAGTGTAGGCGCTCAAAAGTCCCAAAGCGAATATGAGAATTGCTCATCCTCACCATTACAGATGAACGAGTCGGTGAAGGTTCATCTCCCCGCCACAGTGATAAACCTGTTTCAATCATGGTGAGACACCGCGAAGTACGTACACCCAAGTAGTGCAGTGCTTCCGCAGCCAGAACTTCCCGCACTCCACCTTTAAGCGTCAGTAAACCGTCGCCACCACGGGAGTAAGGCGTTCTTCCAGAACCTTTCGTGCCAAAATCGTATAATTGCCCATCAGTACCGCGTACTTGTCCGTAGAGAAAGCCTCTACCATCACCCAATAATGAGTTATATTCACCAAATTGATAGCCGTGGTAACGCATTGCCAAAAAGGGTTTGCGCCCCTCGAATTTGCCAAAAGCTGTGATGAAATCTTCATCTTTAACTACTTGGGGTTCCAGACCTAAACGCGGTAACACGGCATCATTACGCCAACGCAAGATGTGTTGGGGAAATTCTTCGGCTGCAACCTCATCATAGTAGTCATCGCCTAAAGATTCAAAGGCGCTTTCGTAGTTAAGCCAGAGAAAAGGATTGCTAGAATTTTTGTTGTTTGGGGTTTGGGCCAGAGTCATTACAAAGAAAACTTAATTGATTCTTTCTCTTAATACTACCTCTGGCTTCAGCATTAGCATCGATATATTCTCAATTACGAATTATTTTAAGATTTGGGTACTTGCCAATTGGGATTGAGCAAACTTGTTAAAATATGATCTTCCCACTGTCCATTGATTAATAAATAGTCTCTAGCATATCCTTCAATGACGAAACCGAGCCTTTTGAGAACATTGCCGCTGCGTCGATTGTGAGGCATATAATTAGCCATGATGCGGTGAAGGTTTAATTCTTGAAAGACATATTGAGTCGCTATTTGCAGTCCTTCTGTCATATATCCTTTACCTTGCTTTGTTTCGGCAAGGCTATATCCCACGTAACAAAAATGAGCGACTCCTCGAACAAAATTGCTAAAATTGATAGTCCCAATAATTACAGTTGGATTTTTTTTAGTAAAAATAAAGAGCTTTAAGGACTGATCGTTGACAAATTCCAAAAAGTTGTTCTCTATTTGATAGTGCCAATATTCTTCAGTGAAAAAACCATCAGCCCAAAGAGGGTAGAATGGGGTCAAATAGGTTTTGTTCTCAGTAAAGTATTTAATAATTTGGGGTATATCCTCTTGAATAGGCGATCGCAATAACAGGCGATCGCTTCTAATTAATGGCAGTTCTAATTTCATACGCTACTTAATCTACGGCTATTTTCTCAGAAAATTCTCTAGATTGTTGTAAATTCTCTCATATCTGCGACTCAGCAGTAGTTAGATTGGCAAACTTAGTCATTAGTCAATAAGTAGAAGGCAGAAGGAAGAAGGCAGATGGCAGAAGGTAAAAGACTTATCCCATATTGTTTTTGGCGATAAGCATTTTATATTTAATGATGTCTACCTACTTAATCATTAATTGGGCTTTATTAATTACAGGACTTACGCAAGATGTGATTGAAAACCTTATTCTTGCGTAGCGGTAATTCATGAATTACCGCTACTTTCGTTATCTTTTGCGTAAGTCCTGAATTATTCTCCCCTGCTCCCCTGCCTCCCTTGCCCCCCTGCCCCCCTGCTCCCCTGCTCCCCTGCCCCCTCCCAATGATAAAGTTCACACCGACCTACTTAAGTATTTATGCTCAGAATCTGCCATTCAAGCAAAATCTTGGTAAGCTGATGTCTAAATATCTAGAGCCGAAGGATTGAGAGCTAATGGGTAATTAAGAACTTCAACAAAATTCCTTTACCCAAAGGCTGTACCAGAGGAAATTCAATTCCTAGACAGCTCTCGATCAACTTAGTCTACAAGAAGGATAGTGATGTCGGGAATACGCTACGATTGGCAGGAATTAGAGATTCGGGCGATATATAACACGCCTTTGCTAGAGCTGATTTATCAAGCTGCTAGCGTGCATCGCCAATATCATGACCCAACAAAAATCCAAGTTTGTAAGCTGATATCTATTAAAACTGGAGGTTGCCCAGAAGATTGTAGCTACTGTGCCCAATCTTCGCGCTATCAAACAGAGGTAAAGCCGCAAGCACTCCTAGAAAAGGAAACTGTAGTTAGTATTGCCCAAAAAGCGAAAGAAACTGGTGTTAGTCGCATCTGCATGGGTGCTGCTTGGCGTCAGGTGCGGGATAACTCACAATTTGAGGAAGTCCTAGAAATGGTCAAGGATGTGACGGCAATGGGTTTGGAAGTATGCTGCACTTTAGGAATGTTGACACCAAATCAAGCCAAGCGATTAGAAGATGCAGGACTTTACGCCTATAACCATAACTTGGATACATCTGAAGAATATTACAGCACAATTATTACCACAAGAACATATGGCGATCGCCTCAACACAATTGAGAATGTCCGGCAAACAAATGTAACTGTATGTTCCGGCGGTATCCTGGGTTTGGGCGAAACTGCCGATGACCGCATTGGTATGTTGCAAACTCTAGCAAACTTACAACCGCATCCAGAGTCCGTACCAATTAATATTCTCTCCCAAGTACCAGGCACACCCTTAGAAAATCAGCCTGATGTCCCCATTTGGGATGTTGTGCGGATGATTGCCACAGCCAGAATTGTCATGCCAACTTCTGATGTGCGTCTCAGTGCTGGTAGGGCGAGACTTTCTCAAGTCGAACAAGCTTTGTGCTTTATGGCTGGAGCCAATTCTATCTTCTCCAGCGATGATAACAAAATGTTGACCGTGACAACTCCTTGTCCAGATTATGATAGCGATCGCCAAATGCTGAATTTACTCGGTTTGGGAATGCGTCCGCCTTCCCAAAGACAGGAGAAAATCTCAAGTCCAGCTGTCTTGGGATAAATAAGAGGGGCAGGGGAGATGGGGAGATGGGGAGATGGGGAGATGGGGAGATGGGGAGATGGGGAGAGATTTTCACCCTACCGCCCTACCTTTTCCATACCCCATGCCCCATGCCCCATGCCCCATGCCCCATGCCCTATGCCCCATGCCCCATGCCATCATGGATTGACAGGTTAAATGTGTCTCTCGATTAAATTATCTTGGCAGTCCGCAGACCGAAAAACAGACCGAGAGCTATACCAAAGAATAAACCTAAGAACCCAATGTAAGCTACAATTGCAAACATTTACTTTTCTCCACAATACTTCCTAAATCTATTGAATCATTAGTCATTGCTTATTGGTCATTAGTCATTAGTCATTGGGTATGGGGAAAGGGAAAGGGGTATGCTTCGACAAGCTCACCAACCGGGGGAAAGGGAAAAGATTAAATTTATTCCTTTTCCCTTTTCCCTTTTCCCTTTAACCTTTTCCCCATCTCCTCATCTCCCCATCTCCTCATCTCCCCATCTCCTCATCTCGCTATGCCCATCTGCCAGATTGCGATAGAATACACCCCACGGGCGCTAGTTTGGGGTTGGGCAATGACTTCTGTAATTAATGTGAATTTACCAGGGCAGTCTTATGAGATTGCGATCGCACCTTCAAGCCTAGATCGACTCGGCGAACACATGGCCAATTTGAAGCTAGGCAAGAAGGTACTGCTGGTTTCTAATCCGACAATTTTTAAGCATTTTGGCGAAAGAGCCATTGCATCGCTGACATCTGCGGGGTTTGATGTTGCTAGCTGCACCCTACCACCTGGGGAACGCTACAAAACCCTCAATTCCATCCAAAAGCTCTACGATGTTGCCTTGGAAAACCGCCTAGAACGTTCTTCGACTATGGTGGCTTTGGGGGGAGGCGTGATTGGTGATATGACTGGGTTTGCTGCTGCAACCTGGCTGCGGGGCATTAATGTCGTGCAAGTGCCTACCTCTCTGTTAGCAATGGTAGATTCGGCAATTGGTGGCAAAACTGGCGTCAATCATCCCCGTGGGAAAAACTTAATCGGGGCATTCCATCAACCGCGCTTAGTTTTGATTGACCCAGAAGTTTTGAAAACTCTGCCTATGCGAGAGTTTCGGGCAGGAATGGCAGAAGTTATCAAGTACGGCGTAATTTGGGATGCCGAATTATTTGCCCAGTTGGAAGCAAGTAAACGCCTCGACCAACTCCGCTATGTCAAACCTGAATTGATAAACAGCATATTAGTTTGTTCTTGTCAAGCTAAAGCTGATGTTGTTAGCAAAGATGAAAAAGAAGGTGGATTAAGGGCGATTCTCAACTATGGACATACCATCGGTCATGCAGTGGAAAGTTTGACTGGTTATCGGCTAGTGAATCACGGTGAAGCAGTGGCGATCGGGATGGTAGCGGCTGGACAAATTGCTGTGGAACTCGGAATGTGGCAAAAGGAAGACGCGGAACGTCAAAACGCTTTAATTGAAAAAACAGGTTTACCGACGAAGTTACCAGCTGGGTTAGATATTGAAGCAATTATTGATGCGTTGCAGTTAGATAAAAAAGTCAAAGATGGCAAAGTGCGGTTTATTTTGCCAACGCAAATTGGTGTAGTGACAATTACTGATGAAGTGCCATCAGATGTTATTCGCCAAGTGCTGCGGCAGATTTAATTCAATCGGTAATTACTGGAATAAATGAATGAAAAAGTATAAAATAAAACTATAAAAATCTTGCCGATTTAAAGCAGGACTGTAAAAGTACTACCTTTGGGATAGTTATCTTCAACAGTAATTCTGCCATGATGTGCGTCGATCGCCATTTTGCAAAAAGCCAATCCCAATCCGATTTGCGAAACTTCTGGGTTAACAGTTCCAATTTCAAACTTCTCAAAAATGGTTTGCCGCAGGCTTTGAGGAATTCCCGAACCGGAATCAGCAACTTGCACTTTAGTGCCTCCTGCTGGTAAATGTTCTGCCCGCAAGATTACTTGAGAGTTGGAGGGTGAAAACTTAATGGCATTAGAGAGGAGATTATCTAAAACTCGGCGAAAGATAGCTGCGTCTACCTTCACGATACCGCCTGGTTTGGGTAATTCACTGATGAGAGTGAGATTTTTTTGATCTGCCATCGCTTCAACATCCGCTAAGGCTGAAATACACAGCCCGCAAAGGTCTACTTCTGTATAATTGAGAACCATTTTACCGGATTCTAATTTTGCCACGATCAGCAAACTATTAATCAATAATTGCAACTGTTGACTAGCGATCGCAATTTGTTCAATCTTCTGCTGTTGCTTTTGAAAAGATAAGCCCGGAAATCGTAGAATCTCAGTTGATAAGATAATACTGGTGAGGGGATTTCGCAGATCGTGGACGATGGTGTTGACCATATCTTCTCGCAGTTTGAGTAAAGTTTGCAGGTTATCGTACTGTTGCTTAATCCGCAACATCGAATTCACCCTAGCTCGTAGCTCTAAACTGTTAATGGGCTTACTAATGAAGTCATCTGCACCTGCGCCTAAACATCGAGCCAGATCTTCTTTAGCAGTTAACGCTGTTACCATGACGATGGGAACTGTTTGCCATTGGATATCGGCTTTGATGCGCCGACATACTTCCAGACCATCCAAATCCGGCATCATTACATCCAGCAAAATCACATCGGGCTGAAAACTATTGAGGCGAGTCAGGGCTTGTTGACCGCTAGAAGCATAGTGTAATTGATATCCTTCTCCATCTAGTAATGTTTCAATAACATCAAAATTATCTGGTTCATCATCAATTACTAAAATAGAAGATTGAGTATCCATCAAGAATTTCCACTATTTTCCTAAAAGTTGTTGAATGAGGGCAGCAAGCTGTTTAAGTTTGACCGGTTTAGTTAAATATTCGTTGGCTCCGGCTGCTAAACAACTTTCGCGATCGCCGGGCATGGCTAGGGCTGTGAGGGCAATAATTGGCACATCGGTAAATTGGCGATCGCCACGGATGCGGCGTATCGCTTCTAGTCCATCTATTTCTGGCATTTGAATGTCCATAATAATTAAATTGGGTTTTTGAGTTGTAGTCAATTCAATGGCTTGTTGTCCATTGTTTGCCAGAATTAAACGATATCCTCGACTTTCAAGATAGCCAGACATTGTATCAATGTTTGCTTGATTGTCTTCTGCCAGTAAAATTACGGAAAATTCCATCGCTGACGGTACGATGGGAGCGGCTAAATTAGAACGGCTAGGATATTGCAGTTTTTCTAAAGTTGCCCGAAACTGAGCGCGAGTAATTGGTTTAACTAAATATTCAGCAGCTCCATAAGCAAATCCTTTGCTGCGTTCGTCTACCACGGAAGTGATGATAATAGGAATTTCTTTGGTTTGTGGGTTTGCCTTGAGTTGAGCGAGTATTTCCCAACCCGATACATCAGGTAATTGTAAATCCAAGACGATCGAAGCTGGCTTCAGGTTTAGGACTCGATCTACAGCTCCTTCACCTTTTGAATAGACAACAGGTTGCATTTTCATTTCGCTCAAGTAGCGAGTAATTTGCTCAGACGCCGGAACTGAGTCTTCAATTACCAGAACCTGAGCATTTTCGGCAGGAAACTGATAACTGGGCAATGGATTTTTCACCACCGTTGTAGAAACACCATCGCTGGTGCGGTAGGGAATCTGCAATGTAAAACAACTACCCACCCCAACTTCACTGCTAACCGACACCGTTCCTCCATGTAGAACAGCAATCCGTTGTACTAGTGCTAGTCCTAAACCGGTGCCGTTGTACTGACGATTCAGGCTACTGTCAAGCTGGATAAAAGGCTGAAACAACTTGCCAATGTCCTCAGCAGCAATGCCGATGCCGGTATCAGTTACAGAGAAGGAGAGGAGGGATGGGGGGATGGGGAGATGGGGGGATGGGGGAGACAAGGGAGAATTTACTTCCCCTGCTTCCTCTGCTCCCCCTGCTTCCCCTGCCCCCCCTGCCTCTTCGACGGAGACTTTTAGAGAGACAGACCCTTGTTCTGGTGTGAATTTGATGGCGTTGCTGAGTAGGTTGATTAGTACTTGACGTAAACGGCGATCGTCTACTTGAATGGTGCTGAGATTGGTGGCGATGTGAGTATTCAGGCGAATATTCTTTTTCAGTGCCATCTGTTTGACGAAGGCGAGGCTAGCATCACACAGGGTTCTCACTGGCACATCACTCAACTGTAATTCCAGTTTGCCGGATTCGATTTTAGACAAGTCTAAGATGTCGTCGATTAGTTCTAGCAAATGTCTGCCACTGCGCTCGATGGTGGCGATCGCTTTTGTTTGCCGTTCGTTAATCGAACCGAACACGCCTTCTGAAATGCCTTCTGACATACCTAAAATCGCATTCAGTGGGGTTCGCAGTTCGTGGCTCATGTTTGCCAAAAATTCGTCTTTGAGGCGAGTGGCGCGAGCTAGTTCGACGTTAGCGTTGGCAAGTTGCTCGTTGGTTTGCCGCAGTTGGGCTTCGGCTTGTTTGCGATCTGTAATGTCTTCGTGAGATACCAAGATACCAATCACGTCACCTGTACTATTGGTTAGGGGAACTTTATTTGTTCGCACCCAGAGATCCTCCCCATTGGGCCCTTCCAATGGCTCCTCGTAGCCTAGCTTGGGGATTCTAGTATTCATAACTTTGGCGTCATCGGCACAGTAAAGGTGTGCCCACTTTGCCCAAGGTAACTCAAAGTCAGTTTTGCCGATGATGGCATTGGGGTCTATTTGAGCATCGCGAGCAAATGCCGGATTGCAGCCGAGAAAGCGCGATTGCCGATCTTTCCAGAAGACACGTTGAGGAAATGTGTCCAATACCGTTTGCAGCATTTTGCGCGATTCTTCTAGTTCTTGCTCGGCTTGTTTGCGATCGCTAATATCAAATAAGGTGGCGCGGTTGTATAGATACTTCCCACGTGCATCTTTGACGGCACTGGCACTAATCAGCACTGGCAAAACTCTGCCATCTTTACAGACCATCTCATACTCCAAATCTTTCACCCAGCCCCGCTCTTGAAAGCGGTTATAGTTGACCCAGAAGGCTAAACAACTGGTTTCTGTGAAAAAATTCACTAGGGGTTTGCCAATCATTTCTTCGCGGGTATAACCCAACAATTGCAGTTCTGTCTCGTTTACCTTGATAAATCGGCCTTCGCTATCCAGGGAATGGTAGCCACAAGGAGCATTATTGTATAAATCTTCGACTTCGCGGGCATATTTCGCCAGTGCCTCTTGTGCTTGTTTGCGATCGCTAATATCAGTTAGCCGGATTAAATTTATGGTGCGTCCGGCGACAGTAATTGGTTTGGCTGCAATGTTCCCCCAAAAAATCTTGCCCCGAAGAGTCACATATTCAATTTCCAGACTCCAGACACCTTTCGATTCCATTTCTGCGACAATGGCAGCGATTTCGCTATCAGAAAATGGACGGTGCTGGAGTTTTTGCCCATCAATATTAATCAATTGGGCTTTGTCAACTGCCTCAAACAGTTCCACCGCTTGCCGATTACAATCTAGAGTCAGCAGCGTTTCGGGATCGACAAGAAAAATGGCATCGGCAGATTCGTTAAAAATTGCTTCTAGCAAATCCCTGTTGCGAATGAGTTCCTGTTCTGCTTGCTTGCGATCGCTAATATCAAAGTTAACCCCAATCATCCACACAGGTTCGCCCTGCTGGTTACGCTTGATAATACCGTAACCTTTGAGGAAACGAATTTCTCCATTGGGTTGAGTGATACGGAACTCGACATTATATTCTTGTTTTCCTTGGACAACTTGCTCAATGGCTTCGAGCATATAATGGCGATCGTCTGGGTGGATGCAATTTAACCAGGCATCAAAAGAACTGTTAAAATCGCTACTACTCAATCCGTAAAGCTCGTACATTCGCCGATCCCAAATTTGTTTGTTTTGGGCGAAATCATATTCCCAAATACCGAACCCTCCAGAACTGATTGCCAGAGTCAGCCGTTCGGAAAGGTGATGCAGCTGTTCTTCAGCTCGTTTGCGTAAGCGAAGCTCGTCGTAGACATCGCTGATATCCGTAAGTGTACCGACGTAACCAATAATTTCATTACTGCCGTTGATTTCAGGTAGCACCTGGATATAAAACCAATTGATGCTGCCATCGGGTCGCACGTGTCTGCCCTCGCTTTCATAGAATTCTGTGGGGTTAACACGTCTTTGCTGAAATTTCAGCGACCATTCCAAACCCAAGCGCTGACGGTCTTCTGGATGTAGCGCTTCTAACCACCCCATCCCCAATGCCGATTGTGTTGGTCTGAGAGTCATCTGGCTCCAGCGATCGTTGACATAGATACATTGTCCAACAGCATCAAGGCGAAAAATAGCTACTGGAGCGGCTTCTGTCAAGGTGGCATAGCGGCGTTCGCTCTCTTGCAAGGCTGACTCTGCTTGTTTGCGTTCGGTAATATCCGTGAGGGTGCCAATGTAGCCAATAACAGTGCCAAAGGGGTTAGTTTCGGGCAGCACTTGGATGTAAAACCAAGTGATAGTGCCGTTCGGTTGCAGATGTCTGGCTTCGTTGCGGTATAGTCCTGTTTGCCAAAATCTTTGAGACCATGCCAACTCCAGGCGTTCGCGGTCTTCTGGAAGTATTATATTTAACCAGCCAGTTCCTAATGCTGCCTGTGTTGGTTTACCTGTCATCTCGCTCCAGCGATCGTTGACATAAATACATTGACCAGCGGGATCGAGCCGGAAAATTGCCACGGGAGCGGCTTCTGTCAAGGTTGCATAACGGCGTTCGCTGTCTTTTAGGGCTGCTTCTACTTGTTTGCGCTCGGTAATATCTAAGATGGTGCCCACCAAGCACACAGCTTTCCCATTGGCATCAAATATCGCTTCAACTCTGGAAAATAAATAAAGCAATGTCCCATCCGAGCGATTCGAGCAATATTCTATTTCATAGGATCGTCCTTGTTCGATCGCCTGCTGCACTAAAATATCGTGACGAGTCTGGGCGCCTAAATGCATTAACTGACGGAATTCTTCGTAGGTTGGCGTACCAGAAGCCCGATCGCGTCCAAAAATCTCAAACACCTCCGGCGACCAGATGATTTCTTGGGTTTGTAAGTCTAATTCCCAGCTGCCCAAATTAGCAATTCGTTGCGCCGCCAGCAGATGAGCTTGGGTTTTGCGAAAGCGTTCTTCGCTTTCACGTAAAGCTGCTGTGCGCTGTTCGACTCTGGTTTCGAGTTGTTGATTGAGTTGTTGCAATCCCTGTTGTGCAAGCACTCGTTCGGTAATATCAACTGCAACTCCGCCCACTAGGCATTCCCCGACAGTTCCCTCAAGTGGGAATTTGTAAACTAAAAAATAGCCTATTGTGCCGTCTGGCCTGGGAGCTTGTTCAATGACTTCAATAGTCTGCTGAGTCTGTGCAACCTGGCGAATATTATCGACAAACTGCTGAGCAATGTCAGGCGAATAGATCTCAAAAGCTGTCTTGCCAATCAAATCTTCTACTTTTTGAGTTGGAATTTGAAAGGTGCAAAGATAAGTCTGGCTCAAATATAATATGCAGCCGTTTTCATCGGTAATCCAGGAAGCTGTGGGACTATTATTCATGAATGCTGCAAAACGAGCTTCACTTTGGAGTAAAGCGGCTTGTGCTTGTTTGCGTTCTGCTAATTCTGCCTGTAGCTGTTCGTAAGCACTTGCTTGTTGAATGGCGATCGCTATTTGCACGGCAAGTCGATCTAATAAGGAAAGTTCCACCGATTCCCAGTGACGAGATGCCGAACATTGGTGGGCAATTAATAATCCCCATAATTCCCCTGCCACCAAAATCGGCATCACCAGATTGGCTTTAACTTCAAATTGTTCCAAAAGATGCAGATGACAATTTGTTAAGCCTGCCTGATAAATATCGTCTATTGCTCGTTTTTTCCCTTGGCTATATTCGCTTTTGGCTTGCTTTTGAAACCAGGTGTCGCGAATTTGCTTCCCCAAAGCCACTGTCCAACCATCAAGTACTGACTCTGCCACAATAGTGCCACTCATATCTGGATAGAATTGATAAACCAGCACCCGGTCTGCCGCCAGAAATTGCCGGACTTGTGTTGCAGTTGCAGCCAAAATTTCTTGGAGGTTGAGCGACTGACGAATCCGCAAAGCGATCGCGGCAATCAGTTGCTGTTGTTCTTGACTTTGTTCTAGTTGCCGCCTGAGACGAATTGGTGCAACTGCGCGATCGATTGATTGTTGCACGGCTTCAGGGGTAAGCTTGCCTTTAATTAAATAATCCTGGGCACCGCTTTTCATGGCACGGGCGGCCATGAGTTCATCTTCTTCTGCGGTCAGCAAAACGATGGCGGATTGGTCAGTGCTAAATTGTTTCCTAAATTCTTGAAGAAATTTTAACCCATTGCCATCAGGCAACAAAAAATCCAGCACGACCGCATCTGGTATTTCCTGCTGACACCATTTCATAGCCTCTGTCACCGTGCCCAACTCGAAAATCCGATAATCGCACAGTGACTTTGACTGCAAACAGCGACAAATTTCCATCCGCTCTTGAGCGCAATCATCAATCAGCAGAATAGTGAGGGGGAAACCATGAGTCATAGGCTCGAAAATACGAATGCGATCGCGTTTAAACGCATTTCAACAAAATTGTATCTCTTTAAGTATCATGTTAATGACATTACTTGTATCAACCTATACCTTAATAGTGAGTTGAGATACACAGCAGATGAAATGCTTGAGATATTCTCATATTGCCCAGATTAAAGTTACAGTATGTAATTAACTCTGATGTAAATTCTCCAAATCAACGAAATATCAAGGATTGTGCGCCCTGTAGAGACGTTGCAGTGCAACCTCTCTACAACGATAAATCAAGGGTTTTATACCGTTTCACTTTAATGATGATACAAATACGTTGGTAGGCAGGGCTGCTTCATTCGTTGTTGTTGGAAATTTGTCAAGATGCAAAGGCAAGGCAGTGTGCCCTTGCGGTTAAGAGACTTGTTCGCCCAAAGGCACAAAGAAAAATCACGTATTTCTGACTGAAGAGGGCAATGACAATTTTACGTAAAAAGCTCTAGAGTTTTTCAGGCCAGTTACAACATAATATTTCCTATGAGCCAACCTCGACTCCTTGCGAAATTTTGCTCAAGCAAGGATATTACTATTGTGCTTCAGGAATGCAACAGCTTTTTCCTACAGCCGAAAGATCCGCTGTAATGGAAGCCGAAAGTTTTATGGGAGTTATCTTAAGCGATAATTTTGGCAATTCAATTGGCTCACTATACATAGTAGATAAAAAAACCATAGCTGAACCCAAAAAATTTGAGGGCATTTTAAAAGTATTTGCCGCTAGACCATCGGCGGAACTGCAACTAAAACGCGCACAAGAAGCTCTACAACAACTGAATCAAGATTTAGAAGCTATAGTAGAGCAACGTACTTTAGAATTGCAAGAAAGCGATTCTGAATATAAAAATATAAATATAATTGAAATAATATATTAGATGACCACCATTTTAATCATAGAAGATGAAGTTCCAATTCGGCAAAATATTGAAGATATTTTAGAACTTTCTGACTTTATAACTTTAATAGCTTCCAACGGCAAAATTGGATTAGAAATTGCTAAAACAAAATTACCTGATTTGATTATCTGCGACATCACGATGCCGGAGTTAGACGGCTATAGTGTACTAGCTGCTCTGCGTAAAAATGAAGTAACAGCGAATATTCCTTTAATATTTGTCACAGCTAAAGCTGAGCGTTCGGATTTTCGTCAGGGTATGGAAATCGGAGCCGATGATTATTTAACAAAACCATTTACAACAGAAGAATTATTAAAGGCGATCGCTACTCGTCTGCATAAACAATCTGTAGTTCAGCGTCAATCTCAAGCTAAGCTAGATGAACTCAGAATCAATATCGCTCATTCATTACCTCACGAACTCAATACTCCTTTAAATGGCATTCTTGGAATGTCGCAATTGTTAGTTGAGAATCATAGCATCATGCGTGAATCTGAAGAAATCGAAATTGCAGAGTTAATTTATACCTCAGCTAATCGACTAAATCGATTAACTCAACGCTTTTTACTCTACTCTAATCTAGAACTAATCATACGAGATAGCGAAAAAATTCGAGAAATTCAAGAAACTTCAGATCGATGTATTACTAAAAAAGTTCTTAGTGATGTTTGTCTTCAAAGAGCTAAAGAATTTTCTCGAACTAAAGATCTAACTCTCGATCTGACAGAAGCAATCGTACAAATGCCAGAAGATAAATTGAGTATTCTTATTGAAGAATTGATAGAGAATGCTTTTAAATTTTCTTTGCCTGGTAGCGAAGTGAGAGTTATTAACAATGTTGATAATAATAAATTTTATTTACATTTTGTTGATAATGGCAAAGGAATGACAATTGAACAAATTGAAAGAATTGGAGCATTTATTCAATTTAACCGCAAGTTACACGAACAGCAAGGCTCTGGATTGGGGCTTAGTATTGTGCAGAACATCATCAAATTATATGGCGGTGAATTGATAATCAATAGCATTCCCGGACAACAAACTATTGTTAGTATTTTTTTGCCTTACCGAACTAACCAAAAATAAAATTACTATGGGATTCATATTTGATTTTTGAAATACATCTAGTAGCGTGTCAAACTTAAAATAGGCTTAAAATAGTGCATAAAATTTAGCTCTTGTGGGGTGGGCATCCTGCCCGCCCAGACGGGTGAGGACACCCATCCCACAATAAAATTTATTGCAACATTTTAGTCTTGTCAGTCCAGTAGTGGCGTGACAAGTTTAAAATAGTGCATTAGTAAACTCTTGTGGGGTCGGCATCCTGCCCGCCCGGAGGCGTGAGGACACCCATCCCACAATAAAATCTATTGCAACATTTTAGTCTTGTCACGCCAGTAGTGGCGTGGCAAGACTAAAATAGTGCATTAGGGAATGGGCTTTAAACTTTATAAATTCGATGTTTTTACTGCTAATCTATTGCAACATTTTAGTCTTGTCACGCCAGTAGGGTGTGTTATGCCTTATAGCAACGCACCATCTCAAGGCAATAAATTTTGTTTAAGGGTGATTTACGATCGCGATGCAGTAATTTCATCTCGGCTTGGGAATTAAGTCAGAATAATAATAGGCAATCATAGAGGATGGTACTATGCTTCCTTTAACTCAAATTATTCGCAATTTCTTCCTTCGTTTGGAAGGTTTTTTATCTGTTGTTTTCAAACCTTTGGTGAATTTTGTCAAAAATTTCTTTGGCTTTTTTACCAAGGCATTCGGATTGACTAGCTCTAATTATTTCTTGGAATCCGACCAGGCGCCAGGTATAAACAAAGAGCCGATTCAAACGGTTCAGAATACCACTCCTGAACCTCCCGCTACCACTCGTAGTCGTCGCAATACCAAAAAAATCGATGATTACTATATCAATATGGCGCGTAACGTGAAAAACAACTAATCAGCTATAGGGGCGTGCAATTGTACGCCTCTACATATATCCAAATCAGATAAGTAGAAGGCAGGGGGCAGGGGGCAGGGGGCAGAAGCTAAAACTGTCAACAGTAAAAGGTTTCGCTTGTTTAGAGTTTATATTTAATTATGCCCGCTTACTTATTTCGTAAAATCATATTAGTTAGAAACTACTGTAATTATTTACCACATTTATAAATCAATACGGTTCAGTTAAGGATAAATGTAGGTTGGGTTGAGGCAATGCGTTACCCAACAAACCTGACCAGATGTTGGGTTTTGTTCCTCAACCCAACCTACGCAAGAATCAGGTTTTTAGCTCTCACTGAACTGTATTGATTTATAAACAGGACTTACCCAAAAGATAACGAAAGTAGCGGTAATTCATGAATTACCGCAACGCTTGAATAAGGTTTTCAGTCACTTATTGCGTAAGTCCTGATAAATACAAAAAACATTCAACTTTTATTGTGGGGTGGGCGTCTCGCCCGCCCGTAAGCAATGGTGGACTTACAGTTTACCTCACAATTAATAGTAATTTATTTCTTAGTAATTCCCATATCAAATTGCTATATGCTTTGATTAAATCAACTCTAAATCAGTAAAAAAACGTGAATCTCCCATTAATTACTCGCGCTCAAGAACACAAAGATAAAATAGCCATCGCTACAACCCAAGGAGTATTTACTTATCAAGATTTACTCCACACCTCCAGTCAAATCGCTACCAATCTTGTTGAGAATGCAGATGATTTACACGAGGAGCGAGTTGCTTTTCTCATCCCGCCCGGATTTGAGTATGTAGCAACTCAATGGGGGATTTGGCGTGCAGGTGGAATAGCGGTACCTTTGTGTGTTTCCCACCCGCGACCAGAATTAGAGTATACGATCGCAAATTCTGGAGCATCGATTATTGTCGCCCATCCTGATTTTGAGGATACATTGCAAGCGATCGCCAAATCGCAAAATTTGCGATTTATTCTCACCTCACAAACCCTCCCATCTAATGTTGGTAATCTCCCAGAGGTAGACATCAAAAGACGCGCCCTAATTCTCTACACCAGCGGTACAACTGGGAAACCCAAAGGTGTGGTTACAACCCATGAAAATATTCAAGCTCAAGTCACTAGCTTGGTTACCGCTTGGGAATGGACATCAAGCGATCGCATTTTACATGTACTGCCTCTACACCATATTCATGGAATTGTCAATATACTAACTTGTGCTTTATGGGCTGGGGCAGAGTGTCACATGTTGAGCAAGTTTGATGCCGAAGTTGTGTGGAATCGAATTTGTGAAGGTGACTTAACTTTATTTATGGCAGTACCGACAATATATGTAAAGCTGATTGCTGCTTGGGAAAATGCGAACAGCGAACGCCAGAAAAGCATGTCAGCAGGCTGTAAGAAAATGCGCCTGATGGTTTCTGGCTCAGCAGCCTTACCAGTTCAAGTTTTACAAAAGTGGCAAACCATCAGCGGACATTTTTTGCTAGAGCGTTATGGGATGACGGAAATTGGCATGGCGCTATCGAATTCTTTACACGGCGAACGCTTGCCAGGATATGTGGGAAAGCCTTTGCCTCAAGTAGATGTCAGATTAGTGGATGAGAATGGATTAGTTCCAGCAGGAAAGCCAGGAGAAATCCAAGTCAAAGGGCCGACAATGTTTTTGGAATATTGGGAAAATCCCCAAGCAACCGCCAAAGCCTTCCAAGATGGCTGGTTTTGTACTGGAGATCTAGCGGTAGTTGAGAATGGCAACTACCGGATTTTAGGACGGATGAGTGTAGATATCATCAAAACCGGGGGATATAAAGTTTCAGCTTTAGAAATTGAAGAGGTGTTAAGAACCCATCCAGATATTCAAGAATGTGCAGTGGTTGGGGTTGCAGACATAGAGTGGGGTGAGCGAGTTTGTGCGGCATTAGTATTGCGAGACTCACAAACTTTGACATTAGAATCCCTCAGAAGTTGGGCAAAAGAGCAATTGGCTGTCTATAAAGTGCCAACTCAAATTTTGATAGTCGAAGAATTACCGCGCAACGCAATGGGGAAAGTCACTAAACCGACGGTGGTGGAGCTATTTCGAGCGTAGCGATAAACGCTGATGCCGGGAAACCCACTTTGTACCTCGCGCTAAGCCTCTCGATACAATTCCTCTTTTAAACTGGTGCTCTAAACCCAGCAAATACATGTTTGAATTGATACTCTTAACCTCCTGCCTTTCTTCGTAACATTCGGCTAATAGCCACTGGCAACTCAACTAATGACTTTACAACTACCTTTGCAGCCCCAAATGCCATCCATATAGCAATATTTAACGAATGCTGAGGTTATCTTGTTATATAACCTGATTTTTAGTGATTTTTCTTTTGTTTGCTAATGCTTATTAACTAAATAAATAATTTTTAAAAAAATTGCTTAAACAACTTATATAAATAAAATTTTTGATGACAAGTACTTTATCGTGTGGCAGATTTATGATAGTTATTAGCGACCTAAATTTAATGCTTTTTTTTTAGATAACCTGGCAAAGATTGGTAAGGTATATGCCATAATGTCACGAGCTAGGCGTATATAAACTTATTGTTATACTTCCACACTTAAGTGTGGAAGGTATCAGTTTGGCTACACAAAAATACAATACTACTAGCTCAATCCGATCGCTCGTCGATGGGATAAAAACTCTTGCTTTATCTGGGAATCCTATATTTTGGTTTGGATTTAATCTATAGCAGGGGTTGATTGAGTTGTAGATATAGGAGGAAATTTGATGAAATTATTAGATTTGGAAAATCCAGAGGTTATATTAGCCTCTAAAACTGATAGTAACTTTGTGGACTTAACAGCAGCACATCCCCGACCATTGTTAAAGCGATCGCACTGGTTAACTTTAAATGGGCTGTGGAAATTCGCATTTGATGACCAAGGAAAATGTGTTGAACCAGGCAATATTAACCAATGGTCTCATCATATAGAAGTTCCCTTTGCGCCCGAATCTACCAAAAGTGGGATTGGCGACAACGGTTTTCACCCAAATTGCTGGTACGAGCGAGAATTTGAAACACCGGCAGGGGATGGGAGATTACTATTGCATTTTGGTGCTGTAGACTATCGCGCTCGTGTGTGGGTAAACGATAAATACATAGGCGAGCATGAAGGCGGACACACCTCTTTCAGTTTCGATATTACTCAAGCCTTAAATGACAGCGGTACAACAAAGGTAACAGTATGGGCGCACGACGATCCGCACGACCTCGCCAAACCTCGTGGTAAACAGGATTGGCAGTTGCAACCGCATAGTATTTGGTATCCTCGCACGACTGGTATTTGGCAAACAGTCTGGCTAGAACGTGTAGGTGAAACTTATATCGGTAACCTTCGTTGGATTCCCGACTGCGAACGGTGGGAAATTGGGTTTGAAGCTGGGCTGGTTGGGAATGTACCTACTTCAGGCGTACAAATTAAAGTAAAACTCACTAGTGGCGATCGCGTGTTAGCAAGCGATACCTATGAAGTATTCAATGGAGAAATTACCCGCCGCATTGTTCTGGGCGATCCGGGTATTGACGACTGTCGTAATGAATTACTGTGGAGTCCAGAAAAGCCGACGCTGATAGATGCCCAAATTCAGCTATGGGATAAAGATCGTCTTATAGATGAAGTGCAATCTTATACAGCAATGCGGACTGTCAGCATTCAGCGCGATCGCTTTATGCTCAACGGTCGTCCTTACTATCTACGGTTAGTTCTCGACCAAGGTTATTGGCCCGATACATTAATGACTCCCCCCAGTGACGAAGCATTACGACGCGATGTAGAACTCACAAAAGCTATGGGTTTTAACGGAGTCCGCAAACACCAAAAAATTGAAGACTCCCGGTTTTTATATTGGGCAGACGTTTTAGGGTTGTTAGTATGGGAGGAGATGCCCAGTGCTTACCGTTTCACGCCGAAAGCTGTGGAACGCATGACCCGTGAGTGGACGGAAATTATTAAGCGAGATGTCAGCCATCCATGTATTGTGGCGTGGGTGCCATTCAATGAATCCTGGGGAGTGCCAAATTTAGTCGAGACGGCGGCTCATCGCAACTACGTGTTGGCAATGTATCATCTGACCAAGACTCTCGATCCGACTCGCCCGGTAATTGGTAACGATGGTTGGGAAAGTACGGATACGGACATCCTCGCTATTCACGACTACGAACGCCACCCCGAACGATTAGCCCATCGCTACAGACCAGATATTCAAATATCCGATCTATTCGAGCGTAGCCGTCCTGGAGGACGTATCCTCACCTTGGATAACTATCCTCATCAAGGACAGCCAGTAATGTTAACCGAGTTTGGTGGTATCGCTTATGCACCTCTCGATCGCCCTGATGCAGATCGGGCTTGGGGATATGAAAACTGCTCGAATATCTCCGAATTAGAGATGAAATACGCTGCTTTGCTCAAAACAGTTAATGATATTGAGCTATTTAGCGGATTCTGTTACACACAATTGACCGATACCTTCCAGGAAGCTAATGGTTTATTGTACGGCGATCGCACGCCGAAATTTCCCATTGAGGCAATCCGCGCTGCAACCCTTTCAGGACAAGGATTATGTACTCCCACAAGCTGTTAAAGCCCGACGGACGCAAACTCAAATTATACAGTCGCTACCCAATTAGCGGTCAGTTAGAAGCGCCTAGCCCTAGCAATGAGCCAGTGCAAGCTAATCCTCACCTGCGCTGGCATCCCCTACGGGGGGAATGGGTAGCTTATGCTAGTCACCGTCAAGGGCGGACATTCATGCCGCCCCCAGAATACAACCCCCTCGCACCTACCACCAACCCTGAGTTTCCCACGGAACTACCCCAAGGTAAGTACGATGTGGCTGTGTTCGATAACCGCTTTCCCTCAATGGTTTCCACAGCCAACAATCCACCCGATACCATCGTGGAAACGTTACCAGCGAATGGTGCATGTGAGGTAGTGGTTTTTACTCAAGATGCCCGCGCTTCCCTGAGTTCCTTAGAGTTGGATCATCTGGATTTGCTGCTAGAAGTATGGGGCGATCGCACCCGCGAACTCGGACAAAATCCCCAAATCCAATACGTCCTACCCTTTGAAAATAAAGGTGTAGAGGTAGGTGTAACATTGCACCATCCCCACGGGCAAATTTATGCTTATCCTTTTATACCGCCGGTTCCAGCGCGAATGCTGACAATGCAGCAAGAGTATTATCAAGAACATCGGCGGGGTTTACTGCAAGACTTGATTCAGAAGGAAATTGCAGCTAACCAGCGAATTATATATCAAGATGAGTATGCGATCGCCTTTGTCCCAGTATGCGCTCGTTACCCCTATGAAGTCTGGCTTGCAACAAAAGAGCCAGTTAGCACTTTTACGGATCTGACTCCACAACAACGTTGGGGACTTGCCAAAGCCTTAAAAACCGTCACTCTCAAATACGACGGCTTGTGGAATCGCCCATTTCCTTACTTGATGGCTTGGTTTGGTGCGCCAACGGACGGCTTACCCCATCCAGAAGCGCATTTACACGCCCAGTTTTACCCACCATATCGGACAAGCGAAAGGCTGAAATATCTCGCGGGAACCGAACTCGCAGCAGGAATGTTCGCCAATGACGCTTTACCGGAGGAAAAAGCTAAGGAACTACAAGCTGTGAAGGTAAATATTGAAGAGCCGATTTCCGCATAAATTATAAGCTGTTACGCATAAGTGCCTATTTTAAACCTTCACAGTTCCTTAGAAGCTATTTATAAATTGGACTTACGCATTCCAGTAGGGTGTGTTAGGCGCGTATTTTGAGATTACTTGTCACAAAAAATATGAGATGAGCGCCTAACGCACCGCTATCAAAGACGGTGCGTTACGGCTTTAGCCTAACGCACCCTACTAGCGTGACAAGGCTAAAATGTTGCATTAGATTTTATTGTGGGATGGGTGTCCTCACCCGTCCGGGCGGGCAGGATGCCCACCCTACAAGAGTTTACTAATGCACTATTTTAAGCTTGTCACGCCACTAGTAGTGGCGTGACAAGCTTAAAATAGTGCATTAGAATCCAGGGCTTCATCGGTTTCAAAAATTGGATAAAGATGTCTAAGTTTGATACGAGCATCTTCCGTAGTGAAACGCCAAATAACTTTACTTGCGTTGCGGTTGCGTTCGTTTTGCCAAGCGGTCAGTTCGGTAGATAGTTCACAAATACTCGAAATTCTTCGATCTAAACACTGTTGGCTTAAAACGCTTAACTCAATCTCGGCAATATTTAGCCAGCTTCCATTACGGGGAGTGTAATAAATCTCCAATCTCCTAGCCAAGCGATGAGCTTCTGGTGCAGGAAAAGCTTCGTAAAGTGATGCAATGCTATGAGTGTTGAGGTTATCGCAAACTAATTTGACTTTAGTCGCCTGGGGATAATCTTCGTCTAATAATTGACGTATTTCTTCTGCCCAATCAACACGAGTGCGATGAGCGCGATCGCTTACACGTCGCCAACCCCGGATCGGGTCGAAAAACATAAATAAAGCTTGAACTCCTTCACGAGTATAGTGATAATCTTCTTTTACATCTTTGCCGGGTTCTAATGGTTTTGGTTCATAAACATGCCCTTGCAATTGGATCGAAGCCTCATCCATACAAATTAACGGTTCCAAATCATCATGCTCTTGGCTGTAAAGGTCTAAGAGTACTTCCATTTGGGAGACAAAACGTGCTAAATCCCGTTCTGGAATACAAAATCTTTCTGTCTTCCAGGGGCGTAATTTATTTTTTTTAATGTCTTTCTAACCGTCTCCCTGGAAATTTCGACGACAATTTTTCTGTTTTGAATTTCTTGGGTCAGTAATCTTAGACTCCAGTGTGCTTGACCTGTGGGAGGGTCAGAACAACATAATGCGATAATTTGGGCTTCTGCATGACCATCAATCTTGTTTTCATGAGGAGGCGTTCGCCGTTGATTTCTATTTATTGCTGGCTCTTCTCCCAATTCCAGGTATCTCTTCCTTACCCTTGCAACCGTATTGCGATGAAGTCTTAGAGCTATGCTTATTTCTTCATCCGTCCATTTTTTCGTTGCCCCCTCTCCTTCATCACACATTAGCAAAATCTGTGCGTGCAATATTTTTTTGGCTGGGGCATGTCCATTGCGAGCGATCGCTTCCAATTTCCTTCTTTTTTCTGTGTCTAATATTACTTTATCTCTACGACCCCTACCCATCACTTTCTCCTTTTCTGCTTTTCCCCTATTGCACTATTTTAAGCTTGCCATGCCAGTAGGGTGTGTTATGGCGTAGCCTAACGCACCTAAATCGTTAACTGGTGCGTTACGCCAAAGGCTAACGCACCCTACTAGCGTGACAAGACTAAAATGTTGCAATAGATTTTATTGTGGGATGGGTGTCCTCACCCGTCCGGGCGGGCAGGATGCCCACCCCACAAGAGTTTACTAATACACTATTTTAGTCTTGCCACGCCACTAGCTAAAATGTTGCAATAAATTTTATTGTAGGATGGGTGTCCTCACCCGTCCGGGGCGGGCTTTGCGGCGCACCCCACAGTGAAAATATATCCTCAAAAAATCTTTCTGTTTAAAGATAATCAAATGTATCGACTCAAAAATCAATATATAGAAATCCCCCTTTAACCTAACGGTAAGAGGGGGATGATGGCTAAGGTCAGAAGCTTTTTATAGATTTCAACCAGAAGGCAATTCTTAACAAGAAATGGGGAACAGGACGAACGATGTGTTGCCAAATTTTAGAGAATTGATATTACAGCACACTATACGCACCCTCTGTTGTCTGTTCTCCTTTCCCTGTTGGCTTTTACCCAAATTTACCAGCAGTTGAAGCTATGAGGAATGCTGCATAAGTAAGCACGTAGCCGACTGTGAAGTGAGCTAGACCTACTAACCAACCTTGGACAATGGACAAAGCAACGGGTTTATCTTTCCAGCGAACTAAGTTAGCTAGGGGAGTACGTTCGTGTGCCCAGACTAGAGTTTCAATTAACTCTTGCCAGTAGCCACGCCAGCTAATGAGGAACATGAAACCAGTTGCCCAAACTAGGTGTCCGAAGAGGAACATCCAAGCCCAGACAGATAAGTTACTTGTACCGTAGGGATTGTAACCGTTAATTAACTGAGCGGAGTTAGCCCAGAGGTAATCACGGAACCAACCCATGAGGTATGTAGAGTTCTCATTGAATTGAGCGACGTTACCTTGCCAAACACCTAGATGCTTCCAGTGCCAGTAAAAAGTTACCCAGCCAAGGAGATTTAACATCCAGAACATCGCAAGATAAAAAGACTGTTCCCAAGAGGATGTTTGGCAAGTACCACCTCGGCCAGGGCCATCACAGGGGAAGGTGAAGCCGAAGTCCTTTTTATCAGGCATCAATTTGGTACCGCGGGCATCTAGCGCACCCTTAACACAAATTAAGGTGGTGGTGTGCAGCCCTAAAGCGATCGCATGGTGAACCAGGAAATCACCAGGGCCAATGGTCAGAAACAAGGAGTTAGTACCAGCGTTAATTGCATCTACCCAATTTGGTAACCAGACGTTACCGTAGTTGGGCCAAGCGGTATAGGCAACACTATCTGGGTTAGATAATAAAGTATCCATGCCATACAGCAATTTCCCGTGAGCAGATTGGATGAATTGAGCAAACACTGGCTCAATCAAAATTTGCTTTTCAGGAGTGCCAAAGGCAACCACAACATCATTGTGGACGTATAGCCCAAGGGTATGGAAGCCTAAGAATAGCGACACCCAACTTAGGTGAGAGATAATCGCTTCTTTGTGCTTGAGTACGCGGTCAAGGACGTTGTTTTTGTTCTGCTCTGGGTCGTAGTCTCGTACCCAGAAAATACCGGCATGGGCGAACGCACCGATCATCAAGAACCCAGCGATGTACTGGTGATGAGTGTATAGTGCCGCCTGCGTTGTATAGTCCTTAGCTATGAAGGCGTAAGGAGGCAGCGAGTACATGTGCTGTGCGACTAACGACGTAATAGTTCCCAGCGCTGCCAAGTGTATGGATAACTGGAAGTGCAACGAGTTGTTATAGGTGTCGTACAGCCCTTGGTGGGGTAAGTTGAACTGACCTTCAGTTTGGATGCCAAAGAAATTTCTGGCATTGAGCATTTCTTTGATGCTGTGACCAATCCCGAAGTTAGTCCGGTACTGGTGACCGGCAACAATAAAGATGACTGCGATCGCCAAATGGTGATGAGCTATATCTGTCAGCCATAGCGATTCAGTCTGGGGATGAAAACCACCCAAAAAAGTCAGAATTGCCGTTCCTGCGCCTTGGGATGTGCCAAACACATGCCCTGGCGTATCCGGATTCTGGGCGTATACACCCCAGTCGCCTCTCCAGAAAGGTGCCAAACCTGCTGGGTGCGGCAATGTAGTGAGAAAATTATTCCAACCAACATGAACGCCGCGAGATTCCGGAATAGCAACGTGAACGAGATGTCCTGTCCAAGCCAGAGAACTAACACCAAACAAACCTGCTAGGTGGTGATTCAAACGAGGTTCAGCACTCTTGAACCAAGCCAAGCTGGGACGATACTTGGGTTGCAAGTGTAGCCAACCAGCGAACAAGAACAATGCAGCTAACAATAGGAGGAAGACTGAACCTTGGTAGAGGTCATTGTTCGTCCGCATCCCGATGGTATACCACCAGTGGTAAATACCAGAGTAAGTAATGTTAACAGGATAGTCAGCGCCCCCTTGGGTAAAAGCTTCTACTGCTGGTTTACCAAAGTGAGGGTCCCAAATTGCGTGAGCGATCGGGCGGATATGCAGGGGATCTTTAATCCACTGTTCAAAGTTACCTTGCCACGCTACGTGGAACAATAGACTAGATGCCCACAGAAAAATGATTGCTACGTGACCGAAATGACTAGCGAAAATCTTTTGGTAAAGATTTTCCTCGGTCATGCCATCATGGCTTTCAAAATCATTTCCCGTAGCGATCGCGTACCAGATGCGACGCGTAGTCGGATCTTGTGCGAGATCCTGGTTAAATTTAGGATACTTTGTGGCCATGCAATTTAATTACATCTCCTTAAACGCTAATCCAAGTTACTAGTTATAGTGAGCCAGTAACTTTTTGCAATTGAATCAGCACCCTTTCAGCCTTAAATTCGAGTTCAATCTAATAGCAAAAGCTGATGAATATTTAGGGAAAAACATGTTGACAGCAGAATTCAAAAGCAGGCAGTCCATTTGTAGTTTTCCTAACTTGTACTTCTTTGGGGAACCCACAGGGTGGCAACTGCCGTTGAGCAAGAATTGGTGAGTTCAAAGAAAAGTTTGAGCACCGACTTCCAGCAATGCAAACTTCAGTGAGTAAAACAGGTTTTATACCTGGCTGCCAGACGAATAGTTGTGTAATTTACTTCCCTTGCAATCTGCTGTAATTCTTGCACTTACATTTTTAGGGGTATGATGCAATTCATTTCTATTACAGTAATAAACTAATTAATTAGTACTACTTCCATCTAACTAACGGAGGATATTTCTGTTAAACGAACTTGTAGTCTTAAAGACACTGACAAACACGCAAAAATTACCACAATTTTGATTAAAGCAAGCTTAAACTTTTGTAAATTATGCAGCACAATAAAGATTGTTTGCCAAAAAAACAAAAAATTAAACTTAAATTCATGTAGAGTTTAGCAGGCTGCGATCGTAAGAATTTTTACTTAATTGTGGAACTAAATTAGATCGATTACTCAGGGGTTAACAATTCCGTAGTAAATGGCCACAACGAATAAGAAAGTAGCCAGTATAACCGCAGTAAATCCATAGCGAGCTAGTGGATTGGGTAAATCCCGATTAGTAATTACATTATTCTTTTGTACTTGAGTTATAGGTTCAGATTTCTCAGTACCTTGAAGATTAGTATTATCAGATGTGTTCTCTGTTTTTGTATTTTGAGTCTCTTGAGATTTCATCGTCTTTTTCCATTTTTTGTAGCTCGTGTGCTTTCATAGTTTCAAACATTGCCTAAGGGCTACATCATTCTTAAGAACTACTTAGCTTAATGTGTAGTTTGCCTAGAGTAGTTAGTCGATGTAAAGTTAATCTGTAATTGCAAATACACAATGAAGAAAGGAAAAGGGGAAAGGAAACCCCATACTTAAAAGCAGGGATTTAAAATATAGACACTAATTTTTCTCTCTGCGAGACGCCAAGGGCGAACGCACTACGTGTCTTAAAAATATTCTTTTTTTTGTTCTCTATATTTAAAAACACTTGCTATATACCTTGTGGGGAAAAGTTCTTTATTTGTCAATACGGTTCAGTTAACGGTATTTAGCTCCAGAAGATCCCCTCAATCCCCCGATAAATTGGGGGACTTAGTTCCTCCTTTTTAAGGCTACGGTGTACACACAAGTCTGAAATAGGTGATTAACCAAGGTTTTACCCCACCCTAACCCTCCCCTTGTTAAGGGGAGGGAACTGGATTTCTTGTTTCCCCCCTTGATAAGGGGGGATTAAGGGGGGTAATTCGACTTGTGTGTACGCTGTAGCTGAGAAAGGAGAGGGAACTGGATTTCTTATTTCTCCCCTTGATAAGGGGGGATTAAGGGGGGTAATTCGACTTGTGTGTACGCTGTAGCCTTTTTAAGGAGGGTTAGGGAGGATCGAGCCTTAACGGGACTGTATTGCTTTATTTGTGCCCTTTCCCCCTTTTCCTCTTCTTGGTAACACAAGGCTGTTTCCCATCGAGTCAAAGCAGAAGCTTTTACAGGGAAGGCGGAAACTCTTGCAGGCTGCGCGATATACTTAAACGTCAAAGCAGAAGCTCTTACAGGGAAGGCGGAAACTCTTGCAGGCTGCGCGATATACTTAAACGTCAAGGCAGAAACTCTTACAGGGAAGGCGGAAACTCTTGCAGGGACGACAGAAAGTCTTACAGCCTGCGCGATATACTGAAACGTCAAGGCAGAAAGCCTTACAGGGCAGACAAAAGCCCTTGCAAGGACAATTGATACACTGTTATATATCAAGATTCTTGAGTAATGGGAGGTAATTGCGATCGCTACTCTAATATTTTGAATACCAACCTCAGACAGACGCAGACAGACGTAGATTAACTTGATAATTATCTTTATCTATCTGTGTTTTTCCTATGAATGAAGAAGTCTCTAGGAAGTTGGAGTTAATTAGGGAAACGTTGCGTGAAAACGAAGCCCAAGGGGTGCGCTTGCGGGGGACAGACTGGTTTGCTTGGGCGACAGCTGGCGCTTCTAACACCGTGCTGCTGACTGCTGAAACTGGCGTAGCAGAAGTATTAGTAACTACTGAAGATGCTTGGGTATTAACGGATGAAATTGAAGCCCAGCGTCTTATAGATGAAGAACTGCCTGCTAATTTTAAAGTGTACGTCAACCCTTGGGCTGATTATGCTGCGCGTGAGTCTTTCGTTCGCGATGTAACTGGCGGTGGAAAAGTAGTTAGCGATCGCCCCATCTCCAATTTAGAAAACCCTTTACCCCCAACTCTACAAATACATAAACGGGTAATGATGTCAAGCGAGCTAGAGCGATATCGTCAAGTTGGGCAAAAAGCCAGCCTTGCAATGACAGAGGTACTCAAAGCCGCCAAGCCAACTTGGACGGAATATCAATTAGCGGGTGCAGGTGCAGAGGCGTTATGGGCTAAAGGCTTACATCCAGCGCTGACACTGGTAGCAGGTGAAAGGCGTTTACCCTTATACCGTCACGCTACAGCTACCAAAGAACAGATTGGACGGCAAGCGATGTTGGTTTTTTGCGCTAGAGGTTACGGTTTGTATGCAAATCTGACTCGATTTGTTTGTTTTGGTCAGCTTTCAGGCGAAGAAGCCGAATTGCATCGTCATGTGCGTGAAATCGAAGCGGTAGTTTTGAATTTGTCCCAACCCGGAACGACTCTCGACAAAGCTTATTACGCGCTAGGTCAGGCTTACGAACAGCATGGATTTGCCAATGCCATCCGCGAACATCACCAGGGAGGAACCACTGGATATTTAGCGCGAGAAGTTGTCGCAAATCCAACTACTACCGATACTTTAACAGAAGGCATTGCTCTTGCTTGGAATCCTAGTTTACCAGGGGCAAAGGTAGAAGATACTTTTGCAATCCTCAAGGATGGAAAGCTGGAAAATCTAACTTTCGATCCAAATTTTCCTCATGTCGAGGTCGAAGGAAGATTACGCCCTGTACCTTTGTACAATTAAAAATTATGGATTTTCAACAAATATTCGGACAACCATCTGAAACTCAAGCTACCGCACCAGGAAGAGTAAATTTACTAGGCGAACATACAGATTACAACGATGGTTTTGTGCTGCCAACTGCGATTCCCCAATCTACGACGGTACAGCTGGGTTTTAGTAGCGATCGCCACCATCACTTTTACTCAGAAAATATCAACGAGCAAGTCGCCATTTTAGATATTAATCATACACCGTCTGGATTTGCCAGTTATATTTTTGGCTGTATTGAGGTTTTGCAAAAAGCAGGATACACAATACCATCGCTTTGTGTATACGTCCAATCATCGGTTCCTATGGGTTCCGGCTTGTCTAGCAGCGCAGCTTTGGAAGTGGCAACCCTGCGGGCGGTGCGCCAACTTCTAGACCTTCCCATTGATGATGTTGAAATCGCCCAATTAGCCCAGCAAGCAGAAATTCACTATGCTGGGGTGCAGTGCGGCATCATGGATCAGATGGCTTCTAGCTTGGCGGATACCGAGCATATTTTGTTTTTAGATACTCGTACTTTAGAACGCCGTGTCATGCTTTTGCCTGACAACACAGAGATTTTGGTGATTGATAGCGGCGTACCCCGTACCCTTGCAAGTAGTGGATATAACCAGCGACGTGCTGAATGTGAAGAAGCGGCGCGATCGCTAGGAGTTAAGGCACTGCGAGATATTACCGATCCTAAAGTAACAGAAAAACTACCCGAACCTCTACGACGGCGTGCCCGTCATGTGATTACAGAAAATAACCGCGTCTTGGAAGTATTGCAGGGAGTATCATCTCAACGATTTGGCGAATTGATGAACGCATCCCACGCTAGTTTGAGAGACGATTACGAAGTATCAGTACCCGCACTAGATATCCTAGTAGAACTATTGCAAAAAACTCCCGGAGTGTTTGGTGCAAGACTCACAGGTGCCGGTTTTGGCGGTGCTTGTGTGGCTTTGGTTGCGGCTGGTGAAGCCACAAGAATTGCAACTCATGTCCTCGAACAATACAACCAAGCAGGTTACAACGGACGAATTTTGGTTCCTTCTTTGGAGTTAACTGATGCAGCCTAAAGTTGTTTATGGAAACGCAGCCGTTGAAGGTGCAAATCGTTGGGGATGGTTCATCGGTCACTTTATCACCCCTGAAGACGATCCGCGTTCCACAGAAATGTTAGAAGTAAAATGGGCTGTTCATAAAGCAGGTGAAAGCAGAACTGATTGGGCAGTCAATAACCAAGCTGCTACGCTTTCAATTCTCATTAACGGAGAATTTCGCCTGCAATTTGAAGATAGAGAAATTTTATTAACTCGTGAAGGTGATTACGTTCTTTGGTGTGCAGGTGTACCCCATTGGTGGGTTGCTGAGTCCGACTGCACGATTCTAACTCTCAGATGGCCTTCAAGACCAGGCGATAGTGTTGCATTGCCTGGGATTTAAGGGCCAATAGGCAAAAAAGTAACAAGTTTAAAGTTAGGTTTTTGTCTGTGTTTTAGGCTCAGTTCATTTTATAAATTATGGCTTAACTGCCATAAATAATTTTAATTATTTGTTACGAAGAATTAGTAGAAACCACTCATTTGGAAAATAGTGCGCTACCATCGACGAGCAATAAAAAAATCTCCTAGAGGTCTGATATTAATACGCCTCTAGTTATAAGTTAAAGAGGATAACAAAGATGGTTCAAAGTATAGGCGGTATAGCGAAATATTCGGCTACCGACCTAGACCGATTAGCTCAACAACTAAATCAAGACGGAATTTGTATCATTACCGGTCTTTTTGAGCGAAAATTAATTGAAGAGTGGGCACAAGCTTTTGAAAAGTTATTTAGAGAGCGTCAAAATCAACCAGGTGGTTTAGCTCCTCGTGAAGTTGCCCGCTATTATCTGACATTACCTTGGGTTCTTCCATTTGCTAATGAATTGGTCTTTGCGAACCCAGTAATTATGGGCCTTTTAAAGCGCGTTTTCTATCAAGAATACGTAATGGTTCAGTTGGGAGTTGATGTCCCATTTCAGGGTTCGGATTATCAAGAAACCCATCGAGACTTTCGTCCGTTGTTTAGCGACCAGATAGTAACGCCCCTCTACGCTTTAGCAGTCAATTTCCCATTGGTGGAAGTAACCGCAGAAAACGGCCCGTTCCAAATGGCACGCGGTACCCATGTATTACCGCGTGAAGAGGGATTAAACAAGGTTGCCAGTGGTGAAATTCCGATGGAATCATTTTATATGCAGCCTGGTGACGTGATGGTGCGATCGCCTTTAGCTTTGCACAGAGGTTCCCCAAATCGCACGAATCAGCCAAGACCGATGGTAGTGATGGGCTATGCTATGCATTGGTTACACACACCAAAAGTAGAATTGACTCTCCAACGAGACTACTATGAAAGCCTACCGATGGAGATAAAACAAATGCTGCGGTGTCAGGTAGTTGAACAGTTGCCTAAAGAAAAAGCTGAAACTTACGTAAATTTCAAGTACTAGGAGTTCGCCAAGTTCACTTGGCGGGGTATAAGGGTAAAGGGGAAAGGGGAAAGGGGAAAGGGGAAAGGTTTTAAATCCCTTACCCTTTATCGCGAAAGAGTAGCCTGATAAGCATTTCAAAATTTTTCGATGGACTACCTAGATTTTCGATCCCCCCTAACCCCCCTTAAAAAAGGGGGAACTAGAGTCTTTTGCCCCCTTTTTAAGGGGGTTGGGGGATCTAACACCACAGTAAATTAAGTCTTTGAGCTTATACGACAGCCCTTTTACCCCACCCCCAACCCCTCCGCTTGCCAAGGGGAGGGGCGGTTTTGGCTTTAGACAAAACCGGGGTGGGGTAACGCGGATCTTGATGGTAAGTCAGAGAACTGAATATCACATCTTTACAAGGATTTCACGTTAAGTTGACACCAATGGATAGCTGTGCCCCTACTATAACCTGTACCTTCACACATTCCCTTTGTCTATAACAATAATACAGTTATATAAATATTAAGCTCAATTGTGTTTTTTATTACCAAATACCAACATTTTTATTTAAAAACTTTTCCTAAAAAAGTTATACAAATAGTTCTATCTGAGGGTAGGAAATCTCTCAAAAACTGAAAGTTAAAATTGTATCACAACAACTTTTTAAATAAGGTACAAATTTTTTATGTCGCCAGAAATTCCTGAAGATAATCGCAAAGAAGAAGGTAAATACGATCCTCAAGATAACCCTGGAACCCAAACAACGGTACCAACTACAGAAGAAGGTGATACTCCTCTTGATGAAAGATATCGCATGACTGGTCAAGAATCAGGTACAGATACTCGTCAGGGTGCTGAACCTGAAGCGCCTGGAGGCACTGTTACCGTACCTGGTCTTCCTAATCAAGGAACGGAATCTCGTTAAAAAGATTCTTGAATTTAATCAAGATGAATCTTCATCTTTGCCATTACAACGCTTACTTTTTCTGAAAGTTGCCGCAACTTAACTTAATACTTAGGATCGATCTCTCCAGCTTAAAATTTAACTATGAATTTTGAGCTGGCCTGCTTAATTTTGTAAAATACTTTCTGAATATTTAAGTTTATTTAAGTTAACTTTCCTACTGTAAAATTTATTCAGTAGGTAGACACAATTAAATATAAAATGCCGAACTCCAGAAACTAGATAGGATAAGCCTTCTTCCTTCTTCCTTCTGCCTTCTTCCTTCTACTTAGCTTTACTTGTAGCGATCGCAATATTTACGGAATTAAAATGCAAACATATACTAATCCGGTTTACAAAGGTTATTTTGCCGATCCTTTCGTTTGGCAGTACCAGGGAGTATATTATGCGATCGGAACTGGTGCAGCAGAAGCAGAAGGAATGGTAGATGAAATAGCGGACGCAGCAAATATTAAATCCAATAACAAATGCGTCTTTCCGCTGTTACGTTCTTTTGACTTTACGAATTGGGATTTTGTTGGTAACGCACTACTGCGGCCAGATCCCGCCCTTGGTGATAATTTTTGGGCACCGGAAGTTGCTTACTGTGATGGACAGTTTTATCTCTACTACTCTGTAGGACACGAAGACAAGAATCATCAGTTACGTGTGGCTACAAGCGATACGCCGTTAGGCCCTTATCAAGATGTTGGCGAACCGCTTGTAGATCCAAAGTCGTGTCCTTTTGCGATCGATCCCCACCCATTTTGTGATGATGATGGACAGTGGTATTTGTTTTACGCCCGTGACTTTCTCGATACATCCGATGGAGTGCGTGCTGGTACAGCATTAGTTGTAGACAAACTCCAAACCATGACTAAGCTTGCTGGTGAGGGGAAAGTCGTTTTGCGGGCGCGGTCTGATTGGCAAAGGTTTTTAGCCAACCGCTTGATGTACGGTGAAATCTATGATTGGCATACTTTAGAAGGCCCCTGCGTTCGCAAGCATAGAGGTAAATATTACTGCTTTTATAGTGGTGGACGCTGGGAAACTGAGAACTACGGTGTCGATTATGGCGTTGCTGATAACGTGATGGGGCCTTACTCCGATGCAGGTAACGAAAACGGGCCGCGGGTGCTAAAGTCTGTTCCGAATTTTGTTAGAGGGCCGGGACATAATTCTATTGTTCTTGGGCTTGATGGCCGCACTGAGTATCTTGTTTACCATGCTTGGACGCAAAATATGGATATGCGGCAAATCTGCTTAGATATACTCATTTGGACGCCAGAAGGGCCCATTTGCCAAGGCCCTAGCTGGACGCCGCAGAACATCACCAACGATTGAATTTAGGAATATTAAAGATTTTGCGATACATTAACGTTGCTCACTTTTGCTGGTATGACGATACTATAGTAGCCAGCAGCGATCGCTGCTAATGCATTAAGCAAAACATTGGCACCAAACAATGGCATTAAACCGAAAAATGTCTTACCCAATGGCAACAATCCGATGATGGCTAGCAACGCATAAGCAACTGTAAAACCACGATTGAATAAACGTGCAGTGCTACTATTGTTGTAAGAAGTAATTCCTAACAATCCTACAGCGCAGCGTACAAGGTTATGCAAAAAGTTCGTGGGAATTGCACCAAAGATATAGCCAAAGCCCGCAGAATAAGCGCCAACGGATCGATCGAGTGGAACAAAAGACTCGTTCGTTCCTGGCAATGAAACCAAAGCTGGTACAAATCCAGCTAAACCTAAAAGTAAATAAATGATGCCGATCGCTAAAGCAATGTAACGCTCTATGATTTTTTCCTGGTTAATGTTTTCCATCTTTTTTATCCTGTGAAATCTGAGATATTTATAAACTAGTAGCTGAATCTATTGCTTCTATTAAAAAATAGATTTAGATACTAGCTATTTAACTGTCTAAGTGCAATATTTATCATGAAATTTAGGATTGCACTTTATGAATTTAAAACAGTAATGCTAATGTTATAGCTTATAGAAGAAATCCGATTCTCTGTCACAGGTTTGAATGTATTCTCTGCCAATACTTTTAAGTTGAACTTAAAGTTTTTTTCACTTAAAATCACAATTTAAATTAAAAAATAAATAGATACTTTAGAGCAAAAATATATAAGTATACAAGTTTGAATCTAGCAATCCTAAATCATTCGTGAGAAACAAGATCCCCGATTTCTTTGATAAATAGGGGATCTAAACACCGCGAATCAAAATTTGCTAATCATTGTTAATAACAAAAAGCAACATAATAGCATAGCTTTTAAATATAATTCTTGCAGAAGTCGGTAAAAAGCTAAGGTTTAAGAGGTAAAGAGATAACAAAAAACCTTACCTAAATTGAATGCAGTGCCTATTTTATTTGAGAAATGTTCAGAAAAAGGCGATCGCTTCCTAGAGTGTCATCATTAGAAGCGATCGCTTGAGGTCTATTAATGCGATAGAAGTATTTTATGCATTATCAAAAGCTTTTTCACCTACCTAAGGCATATCACTAGATTAAGATTTATAATACTTTTTTGCAAACAAAACAAAAATTAAATGAAATTATTTTATTTACTATTATGGTTAGTAAAATAATTATTAAAATATTATATAGGACTCATATTTGATTTTTGAAATATACGTAGGGGAGCCAGCCGTATGGGCGGGTTTCCCTCCGCAACGCACTGGCTCCCCTACAGATACTGAGATTTTTTCAGAAATCAAATCGGACTCCTATATATCTTAAGTAATAAATTAACCTAATTTTTTTATAAACAGGACTTACGCAAAAGATAATGAAAGTAGCGGTAATTGATGAATTACCGCTACACAAAAATAAGCTTTTTGGTCACATCTTGCGTAAGTTATAACAAAGAGAAGGCGGTTCGATAGTTTTCATAACTCAAGTAGGATTGCTATATTAATTATTTACATTTATTGTGTATGAAAACGAACAGACAAGAAAGAATTATACTTATATAATTTAGCTAAAAATAAAATTTATTGTTACATAACTTAATATTTTTTTGATTTCATTTAGATAAAAATCTAGTACTCAGGACTTAATAAAGAAAGTAATTTTATATTTATTTGGATAGATGATAGAGTAATAAATAAAACAGTATTTTACTGTTAATGCAGCTGCAACAAACGTATTGATTTTAACGATTTGATATAAAAAGACGCCAAAAAAATATCTTGCCAGCTTTCATCTGGAAGTGAATTTTACCCTGCATTGAAAAGAAAACGTATTAGCGATTGGCTAGTTCAGAATTAATAATTTAAATAAAGAGAGAATCTATGACAAGTGAAAAAGCTAAAGTCAAAAACAACGGTACTAGCAATATTATTGCGCCAAAACAGCGTAAAACAAAGCGATCGCAGCTAGACGAAATGCAATCATCAAGTGCATCGCTGCGGAATTTAGCTTCGTCTCATAAAAAAGTTCAATCAACAGAAAGCTTTAAAGATACGCCTGATATAGTTTGCTTATCTCACTTGCGTTGGAATTTCGTTTATCAAAGACCACAACATCTACTTAGTCGTTGCGCTCAAGGAAAGCGAGTCTTCTTTATTGAGGAGCCAATATTCTCCGAAGAACCCTTGAAAAGATTGGACATCAACGAAGATTCTAGTGGAGTAGTTGTGGTTGTGCCACATCTACCACAAGGTCTAAGTGAAGAAACAATCAACGCAGATTTACAACTACTAATTGATAGTTTCTTTACAGAGCATAATATCAACAAATACATTTGTTGGTATTACACACCAATGGCGATCGCTTTTACCCGCCACTTGCAACCCCAAGCTGTGGTGTACGATTGCATGGATGAGTTATCTGCATTCAAAGGAGCATCGCCCACTTTAAAGAATTACGAAGCCGAACTATTCCGGCGTGCAGACTTAGTATTTACAGGAGGGCAAAGCCTTTACGAGAGTAAAGTTAACCAACACCCCAACGTTTATGCCTTCCCCAGCAGTGTAGATGTCCCCCACTTTGGCCAAGCCAGAAATCTTCAAGAACCAGCAGATCAAGCTCATATTCCCCATCCTCGCCTGGGATTCTTTGGCGTAATTGACGAACGCATGGATATCGAACTGCTTGCTGGTATTGCCGAAGCACGTCCCGACTGGCATTTAGTAATTATCGGGCCAGTTGTCAAAATCGATCCGGCAGCTTTACCACACCATGAAAATATCCATTATCTCGGTGGCAGAGATTATAAACAGCTACCTACATATTTAGCCGGGTGGGACTTAGCAATGTTGCCGTTTGCGCGTAATGAGTCAACACGCTTTATTAGCCCTACAAAAACTCCAGAGTATCTTGCCGCAGGAAGGCCCGTAGTATCTACCTCAATTCGCGATGTGGTGCGCCCTTACGGAGAGTCCAAGCTAGTGCGAATTGCAGATACAGTTTCTGAATTTGTTGTCGCTGCCGAACAGGCAATGCAAGAAGACACCCCAGCCTCAGAATGGTTGAGTCGAGTAGATACCTTTTTAGAAAAAATTTCTTGGGATCGTACTTGGGCATCAATGATGAAGTTGATTGACTCCGCCATTGCAGCCCGCGATAGTGAAGACAAAGCTCATTCCAAAGGTGCCGTAGGTAAGCAAGCACCAAATATAATCACTAGAGATTATGTCTTCGATTATTTAGTCGTCGGTGCTGGTTTCTCTGGTAGCGTCATTGCCGAACGTTTGGCAACTCAGTCTGGTAAGAAAGTGCTGGTTGTAGACAAGCGCAACCATATCGGCGGCAATGCCTACGACCATTATGACGAACATGGCATTCTCGTTCATAGATACGGCCCCCACATCTTTCACACCAACTCCCGCGAAGTCTTTGAATATCTCTCACGTTTTACTAAGTGGCGGTCTTACGAACATCGCGTCCTTGCCAGTGTAGACGGGCAACTTGTTCCTATTCCTATCAACCTCGACACCATTAACAAACTGTATGGTATGAACCTCAATTCATTTGAGGTCGAAGAGTTTTACAAATCCCTTGCCGAACCAGTAGAAAACATCCGCACTAGTGAGGATGTGGTAATAAGTAAAGTTGGTCGAGTACTGTATGAAAAATTTTTCCGAGGTTACACGCGCAAGCAATGGGGACTTGACCCATCTGAACTTGATAGATCGGTAATTGCCAGAATACCTACTCGCACCAATCGCGACGATCGCTATTTTACCGATACTTACCAGGCAATGCCACTGCACGGCTTTACCCGGATGTTCGAGAATATGCTTAATCATCCGAACATCAAGGTAATGCTCAATACCGATTATCAAGAAATCCAAAAAGCGATACCTTGCCGCGAGATGGTTTATAGCGGCCCTGTTGACGAATTCTTTGATTATCGTTATGGAAAACTACCATATCGTTCCCTCGATTTCAAACATGAGACACACAACACCAGCGTGTTTCAAACAGCGCCAGTAATCAATTATCCCAACGAACATCTTTATACTCGTGTGACAGAGTTTAAATACTTAACTGGTCAGGAACACTCTAAAACAAGTATTGTTTACGAGTTTCCGAAAGCTGAGGGAGACCCTTATTATCCCGTACCGCGTCCGGAAAATAACGAAATGTACAAGCAGTATAAGGCATTATCTGATACAACAGCAGGAGTATATTTTGTGGGACGGCTAGCAACCTACAAGTATTACAACATGGATCAATGTGTTGCTCAAGCTCTGTCTGTGTACAAACAAATTGGGGTTAAGGTTTAAAGAGAAGAATTCAGAATTCAGTAGTGGCGTGGCAAGCTTAAAATGCTGCATAAAATTTAGCTCTTGTGGGGTGGGCATCCTGCCCGCCCGGACGGGTGAGGACACCCATCCCACAATAAAATTTATTGCAAGATTTTAGTCTTGCCACGCCAGTAGGGTGCGTTATGACTCATGTCCTAACGCACCGAAAATCTGGGATGGTGCGTTAGCCTTCGGCGTAACACACCCTACAAAACTCTACCTTTCTTGATAAATAAAATATCAGCTTGAGTTGTAAATTATGACTTCTGCTTTCAACTCGATGCTCAACACTCCTGAATCAAAGCTTCCTTTAGAAGTGTGGGCTGGTGTAGAGTGTACGGTTAATCGCGTGGGCAAAGAGTATTTTGACCAGTTGGAACGCAACGGTCATGCAAGGCGCTTGGATGACCTAGATCTATTCGCACAACTTGGTATACAGGCCATCCGTTATCCAGTGCTGTGGGAACGGACAGCGCCGGATGGCTTGGAGAATGCTGATTGGTCGTGGGTAGATGAACGGCTGGAACGCTTGCGCGAACTTGGTATTCGTCCGATTGTGGGATTAGTGCATCACGGCAGCGGACCCCGTGATACTAGCTTGGTAGACCCTGAATTTCCTGAGAAACTAGCGGTGTTTGCTGGTGCGGTTGCAAAACGATATCCTTGGATAACACATTACACACCGATAAACGAGCCACTAACTACAGCACGATTCAGTGGGATGTACGGTCACTGGTATCCTCACGGCCGGGACGATTTGACTTTTGCCCGCGCTTTGTTAGGGGAGTGTAAAGCGATCGCTCTTTCGATGCAAGCAATCCGCCAAGTCAACCCCAACGCTTTGCTGGTACAAACAGAGGATTTAGCCAAGATTTACAGTACGCCAAAACTAGCTTATCAAGCAGAATTTGAAAACGAGCGCCGCTGGTTGAGTTTTGATTTATTATGCGGTCGAGTCAACCCAACTCATCCCATTTGGGATTACTTGCTAAGATGCGGCATTGAAGAGGCTGAATTTGAATTCTTTTTGCAAAATCCTTGTCCGCCTGACATTCTCGGTGTCAACCATTATCTGACGAGCGATCGCTTTTTAGATGAAAACCTAGAAAACTATCCCGCTTGGACGCATGGTGGTAATGGTCGGGACAAATATGCAGACGTAGAAGCTGTACGAGTTTGTGCTGAGGGTTTGGCAGGGCCGCGGGCATTGCTGAAAGAGACATGGGAACGCTATCAGCTGCCCATTGCTGTCACTGAAGTTCACCTGAGTTGCACCCGTGAGGAACAACTACGCTGGCTCAATGAAGTGTGGAATGCAGCCCAAGAATTACGAGACGAAGGCGCAGACATTCGTGCTGTAACTGCTTGGTCGCTTCTGGGCAGTTACGATTGGAATAGTTTAGTCACTCGCTCCGCAGGATACTACGAACCAGGCGTGTTCGATTTGCGCTCTCCACGTCCGAGACAAACAGCGATCGCCAAGATGGTGCGAGGTTTAGCCGCTGGGCATAAACCTAATCATCCACTACTTGACATACCAGGATGGTGGCGTCGGCAAGAACGCCTATTATACCCAGCCGTCAGTTGTCTCTCATCTCCCCCTGCTCCCCCGCTCCCCCGCTCCCCTGCCTCTTCCCGTCCCTTGGCAATTGTTGGAGCCACAGGAACTTTAGGCAAGGCTTTTGCTCGGTTGTGTGAAGTGCGAGGAATTCCATATCGCTTGCTGACACGGAAAGATATGGACATTGCCAATTCTGCTTCCGTCAATAAAGTACTTGCCGAGTTGCAACCGTGGGCAGTTGTGAACGCAGCAGGATACGTGCGGGTGGACGATGCAGAACGCGAACCCGATATTTGCTTAAAGGCGAACGCTGAAGGGCCAGCGATTTTGGCTAGTGCTTGCGCTCAACATAACGTCGGACTGCTAACTTTTTCTTCAGATTTGGTATTCGATGGTACTGAATCGAATCCTTATGTGGAAACTGATACCGTTGCGCCCCTGAATGTATATGGATGTAGCAAAGTTTTGGCCGAAAAACTGGTGTTGCGGGCTAATCCTGCATCGCTAGTGATTCGCACCAGCGCATTTTTCGGGCCGTGGGACGACTATAACTTTGTCACCATCGCCCTACGCGAGCTGAGTGCTGGAAACACTTTTATCGCCGCCGAAGATGCGATCGTTTCGCCTACTTATGTACCAGATCTTGTCCACGCCAGCCTCGATTTATTGATTGATGGCGAGAACGGTTTATGGCATTTGGCTAACAAAAGTGCTGTTGCTTGGGCTGACTTAGCACGATTGGCAGCAAAAAAAGCAGGTGTGAGTGTGAAAAGCTTGGTTTCTCTACCTACGCAAGAACTTGGTTGGATTGCTACCCGCCCAGTTTACAGCGTTCTCGGTAGCGATCGCGGTGAATTAATGCCACATCTTGACAGTGCTATTTCTCGCTATTTGAAAGAAAGAAGTTAGTACTTATTTGCCACAGCTACCAATCCACAATCCTTAGCTACTATGGCGTATTTTCAAATTAGTCCTTTAGCTTCCTAATTTTTTAGATCCCCCCAACCCCCCTTAAAAAGGGGGGCTAAGAAGCAATACAGATAATTGGAGGTTGGGTTGTAGCTTGCTTCCCCGTAGGGGTACGAAGTGAAACCCAACAAACCCCGGAAATGTTGGGTTTCGTTCCTCAACCCAACCTACGCAGCTTAAGGTTTTTGGCACTAACTGAACTGTATTGCCTTAAAAAGCAGGGCTAAGAACTCTTAAAGTCCCCCTTTTTAAGGGGGATTTAGGGGGATCTAGACTTTTAAAACACCCCACAATCCCCAATCCCCAGTCCCCTATTATGTCAACGATTTTAGTAACGGGAGGAGCCGGATACATTGGCTCCCATGCTGTATTAGCTCTGAAAAAGGCAGGTTATGAAGTAATTGTTTTAGATAATCTGTCGAACGGACATCGAGAACTTGTAGAAGAAGTTTTGCAGGTAAAATTGATTATTGGAGATATGAGCGATCGCTCTCTTCTCGATGACATCTTTTCAAGTCACAATATAACTGCGGTTATGCATTTTGCTGCTTATATTGCAGTGGGTGAATCTGTTACTGACCCAGCTAAATATTACCAAAATAATGTTGCAGGTACTCTGACACTTTTACAAGCGATGCTTGCGGCTTCAGTTAACAAATTTATCTTTTCTTCTACTTGCGCTCTTTATGGTGTACCAAAGTTTGTTCCTCTTACTGAAGAACACCCGCAAGATCCCATTAGTCCCTATGCTACTAGCAAGTGGATGGTAGAAAGAATTCTATCTGATTTTGATACAGCCTATAATTTCAAATCTGTACGTTTTCGTTACTTTAACGCCGCTGGTGCTGACCCCAATGGGTTGCTTGGTGAAGACCACGAACCTGAAACTCATCTTATACCATTAGTATTGTTAGCTGCTTTGGGTAAGCGGGAGTCCATTTTGATTTTTGGTACTGATTACCCTACACAAGATGGTACTTGTATCCGAGATTATATTCACGTTACTGACTTGGCACAAGCCCATATTTTAGGTTTGGAATATTTATTAAAAGGCGGAGAAAGCGAAGTATTTAATCTCGGAAATGGCAGCGGTTTTTCAGTCAGAGAAGTAATAGAAACTGCTAAACAAGTAACAGGCAAAGAATTTAAAATAGAAGAACGCGATCGCCGGCCAGGTGACCCCCCTATTTTGGTAGGCAGCAGCGACAAAGCAACTAAAGTTTTGCGTTGGCATCCACAATATCCCGATCTGAAAGAAATTATCGCCCATGCTTGGCAGTGGCATCAACAAAGACATAAATAATAACAATTCTAAATAACTCGATTTAGATATCCGATTTCTTGAAGAAGTCGGATATCTGGATTTTAGGAAAAAATTGTATATACAAAAACTTGGAAAATTAAAACAAGCATTATATAAAAACTAATGTGCTTATTTCGCTTGGTAGATTAAATAAAAATTAAACGTAGGAGAATATAAAGTAGAGAATTAAAATTAGACTTTGAATTATTAGTTTTATGCAAAATATTTATGGCAACATTCAGGGCATAAAAGCCAGCCAAATCAAACAATTACAACGACTTTACGAGCAACGGCAACCAGGAGATAGATTGATTACGCCGGAATTTGCTCAAGCTTTAGCCAAGATTAGTACAGATATCCATCACCCAATTTGTTGTTATATCAATCGGCGTGGGGAAGTTATCCGAATTGCTGTAGGAACGCCAAACCAAACTCAAATTCCACCTGAAGAATTACCCCGCCGTAGTGCAGAACGTTTGAGCGGCATTCGTTGTGTTGCTACTCAATTTAAATCGGAGTCACCCGATGAAGCAGCGTTGATTGCAATGGCGCGTCAGCGGTTAGATGCTCTTGTAATGTTAAGTGTAATTAATAGCGAAGTAAAAGAAGCTTTTCTAACTTATCTTTTCCCCGACCCAGAAAGTCCTTGGGTAATTTCGCCTCCTTTAAGTTTGGATGACCTAACCGAACAAGAATTTGATGAGTTAGTAATAGAATGGGAAGAGCAAATTGTTGATGCGGGAGATGGAATATTTCTATTTCAAGAATTTGTCTCCGAACAAGACAGAGTGCTACTGGTGGGAATACAAACAGAAGACGTATCCGTTCAACGATTTGAAGATGGACTTGCAGAACTGGTGCTTTTAGTCGAAAGTGCTGGAGGAATTGTACTCGATACAATGCGGCAAAAGCGCGACCGCCCCCATCCTCAAACAGTCGTCGGTAAAGGAAAAGTTGAAGAAATCACTCTTTTAGCTCAAAAACTCAGAGCAAATCTCATTGTTTTTGACCGAGATATTTCTGCATCCCAAGCCCGTAATTTAGAACAAGAAATTGGCATCCGAGTTGTAGACCGCACAGAGGTAATTTTAGATATTTTCGCTCAACGCGCCCGCACTCAAGAAGGTAAATTACAAGTAGAACTGGCGCAACTCGAATATATGTTACCTCGGCTGCGCGGTCGCGGTCAGGAAATGTCTCGCTTAGGTGCGGGAATTGGTACGCGAGGCCCTGGTGAAACAAAACTAGAGACGGAACGGCGCACAATTCAACGGCGAATTAATCAGTTACAGCAGGAAGTTAATCAATTACAGGCACATCGTACCCGCATTCGACAACAACGACAACAGCAAGAAATTCCAGTTGTGGCATTAGTTGGTTATACCAATGCTGGTAAATCGACTTTGCTAAATGTATTAACTAATGCTGAAGTTTACACCGCAGATCAACTATTTGCTACCCTCGACCCAACAACCCGGAAGGTAGTAATTACACAACCAGAAACACAAGAACGCAGGTCGATTTTGCTCACGGATACTGTAGGGTTTATTCACGAACTCCCACCGCCACTGATGGATGCGTTTCGCGCCACATTGGAGGAAGTCGTTGAGGCAGACGCGATGATTCATGTCGTGGATTTGTCCCATCCAGCTTGGGAAAGCCATATTGCCAGCGTGCTGAAAATACTCGAAAAAATGCCTGAGATTCCAGAACAGAGTTTGATTGCTTTTAACAAAGTCGATCGAGTAGATAGCGAAACATTATCTCAAGTTCAACAACAGTATCCCCAAGCTGTATTTATTTCTGCAACTGAACGCTTGGGTTTAGAGACTTTAAAGTTGCGATCGCTGCAACTAATTGACGAAAGATTTGAGCCTGTCGCAGTCCCACAAAATTCATACTAACTAAAGGAATTTTTATGACACCAGTTATTATTGTTCATGGCGGGGCAAAAACCATCACAGACGAGAAAGTTGCAGCCAATTATGCAGGTTGCACAGCAGCAGTAGAGGCTGGTTGGGCAGTGCTGCTTGACGGAGGTAGTGCCGCAGAAGCTGTTGAAGCAGCAATTCGAGTTCTTGAAGCTGACCCGACATTTAACGCCAGTCTCGGCGCAACTCTCAACAGCGATGGAGAAGTGGAGCTAGACGCAGCAATCATGGAAGGCTCGTTAAGTTGGGGAGCAGTTGCAGCAGTTCAAGGCATACGTCATCCAATCTCGGTTGCACGAAAAATTATGGATGATAAACCCACGCTCTTAGTAGCGCGGGGTGCAGAACGATTCGCCGCAGACAGCAAAGCTGAGATGTGTAAAAAAGAAGACTTGATAGCCGAGGAGCAATGGCAGCAGTGGAAAGAGGATCGGGACGCGATTGACCGCCCTAATACTGTGGGGTGTGTAGCTTTAGATGCTAGCGGTATCTTAGCTGCTGGCACGTCAACTGGCGGCACTACAAAGCAGCAACAAGGTCGCGTCGGCGACACTGCGGTTGTTGGCTCTGGCTTGTACGCTGATAATAAGATCGGTGCTTGCTCGACAACTGGTGATGGCGAGTCGATTATCCCGGTGGTTTTGGCTAAAACTGCGATCGATTTCTTGAGTGAAGACCGACATCCAAATGAAGCAGCACAGATGGCAATTGACACTCTGATATCTAAGGTTAAAGGCGAAGCTGGGTGCATTCTCTTAGACCCTCAAGGACGGATTGGTTAGGCGTATAATTCATCACACATGGCAGTTGCTTATATGACCGCAGTACAAGATAAAGTAGCTGCTTTTACTCAAAAATAATTCAGGCTAATTCGTAATACTCGCCTCTAGGGAGAAGCAAGCTAAGCAATTGAGAAAGTAACATCTCATTTGGGTTTTCAACTTTAAATGTGTAGCTTTATTTTTTCAAATTAGTGTTACTCAGAAAACCAGGAGACTTGTTACTACTAATAACTGCACTCTCTTATGGATGCGGTTTCTCGGAGGTGTAAATGGATTTAAAATATAACTTTCAATACTTTCAAGGAAATTCTCTTTCTTACCTTTTTGCTGAAGATATCAAAGATGCCTCTTATGGGTTTATTCTAAATTACCCTGCAACTGCTAGTTGGGCTGCTTATCCCAACCAAAAAAAATATTTTCTTCAAGATGGTAGTAGTGAAGCCAGCAAAACCTCCTTTGACAAGATTTGTCAAAAAGAACCTTGGAAAAATCTGGCTGTGTTAGGCGATCGCATTCCAGGAATTATAATTATTTTGCCGCCAAAGTCGCTAATTGGCTACTGGCAAGAGCATCTCGCCTTCAAGCACTCCAATGTTGAAATGATGGATTGCTCGACTTATTTGGACGATCTCAGCCAGAGCGATGGCTTTGATAAACTCATCACTCTATTTCCCTTCGATCGCCTGAAACCGGAAAAACACGCTATTGATTCAGACACTCATTACCGCTTACTCAGCAAAGCAACTTTAGACGAATTAGGGGTGCAATGTCCAAAATACAAAACTTACAATCTGCACGCCTATAGTATTGAAGACATTGAGTTACCAGAATTTCCTTACTTAATAAAAACATCGCACGGACTTTCAGGAGAAGGCACTTATATCATCAAAAGTCCCAGCGATTTGAACTACTGCCTTGAGGAAATCAGGAAATATCTCAATATTAAGTCCCTCGATACGATTATTGTCTCGGAGTTCGTCAAAAATGAAGTACAGAATTATTGCGTACAATTTTATGTTAATAAGGCGGGAGAAATAACCCTCATCGGTACTACCAGCCAACTAGTTACTCCAGAAGGTAACTATTTAGGCGGAGTGATTGACTACCGCAATACTGACATGAGTAAGTTTTTTGAAATGATTGCCGCCATTGGTCAGTATGCTCACAAACAAGGTTATTTCGGCGTCATTGGGTTCGATGTCTTGGAAGATCGAGACGGACAGTTATATGCGATCGATGCCAATTTCCGAGTCAATGGATCGACTCCTCTATGTTTGCAGCGTCATACCCTACTAAAACTGGGAAAGGAAGTAGCTAAATATTCCAGCAATTACCGTATGGAAGGAACATTGGATTCAATTTTAGTGACCTTAAAACCAGAACTAGATCGCAAAGACTTGATTATCCTGTCAGCTTTAGAGAAAGTCAAATACGGAAAAATCTACACCGAAATTTATGCGATCGCTACTGGAGAATCTCTCCCAGAAATGCAGCATATCGAGCAGAAGTTACAAAATAAGGGATTACAATGGGTCGCTTAAAAATCACCATTGTTCGTATCTGGACTTAAAAAATTGTATTTATTGGAAAAATTGGAGTTAATTGCTTAAATTCTAAGCAACTAACTTCGTTTAATCCAATTGAGACAATATAACAATAAATAGCTTATAATATTACGATTTAAATGCAGATAAATGGTGTAAAAAAACGATTTTTTATATTTATCCAACCATCTTAAAAAGTCAATATTTTATTTACCAATATATACTTCTTTGTATAGATGTAAACTTTTTAAAAATTTTAAATAATAAAAATATATAGTTTCAGCTTATTTAAATTTTTTAATCAGGAGAAAAGACATGAAATTTCAAATAGAATGTAATGCAGACACAATTAGCCAAATATGTTTAATTTGCCAGCAAAACTTTCAGACTAATGCAGCTAGGTTAATTGTATGTAATGACCAAGGCGAAGGCTATGGAGATTTATGCTCTCAATGTATCGCTAAAGGTGGTAATTGGGTTCAACATCAACTCCAAAAATTTAGCCAGAAAATACTAGCTTTAAAATGATTTGAAAAAAATTCAAAGAATGATTACATGGTAGGGGCGTACAAATGTGCGCCCCTACTAATTGATGGTTCAACTGCTATACATACTTGAAAATTTATAGCCGATTTCAAGTTAATAAACTACATAAAGTAAGTTCTAAAGTTATTTAACCTCAGTTCGGGTTAAGAAGATTTTGCTGCTGGACTTAAGCACTAGTTCTAAAAAAAAACGAACCACAGAGGCACAGAGGTCACAGAGTCATGAGAGTTCCAGAGGTGTTTTGCAGAAGTCCTGTAGGAGTTTTAGCCAACGGTAGAATCATGGTTTGGGCTTATCCCAAACTCAGGTTATTTATTAAGCTTTTTTTACTCCTAAATTCTGCTGTATTATTCTGCTTCAATCAAATCGCTTGGCTGCTTGATTGGGAATAGGAATCGCATTAGCTGACCCAGTGGTATGGAGCGTTTTTCTTGAACAAAAACCAAGGGTATAAGCGCAGTCATCCGCAGTAAGCCTGAGAGAACAAACAGCCCCAGCAAACCAGCAGCACTGGGCAGAGTTGCTAAAAAGCCAGCGACAGTAATACCCATTGCTCCAGTGATACCAGCAATTGCACCTGCGATCGCAAAGTAAGTTGATTGATAGCGTAGCGGTGCTATTCCCATCATCATATTGTTAGTACACAAATCAATTGCCGCCCACGTCGCACCAGCTAGTATGTGCAACAACGGTAACCATATCCAAAAAGAAATCTCATCGCTTCTAACCCCCAGCCACAGCAGAGGTGTTATTGCTACTAAGACCCCCACTAATAACAGTAATGGGCGGTTTCCAATCCGGTCTGCCAATTTGCCCCACAAAAGCAGCATTAGCATGTTTGCACCAGTTCCTAAACCGTGATAAATCGTTACCACACTAATATCTATATTTAGGTTATCCAGCATATAGAGGTTAAAGAAGGGAGCGCTGACATTAACAGCAAAACACCAGATACTCAGGTAAAGCACAAACCTCAAAAAATTACCATCTTTAAACAAGCTAAAATCTATCCCTTGAGGCTGCGATGCGTCTGAGCGAGCAACTTTTAAAATCTGCGGGTTTATATCACTCATCCATAACTGACAGCCCACGCTGATTAACCCTAGCATGATTCCTAGAACCAACATTACACCGTAACCTTGAAGCGTTCCACCAGGCCAAGCCGATACCGCAAAACCTAGCAACGGCACTCCAACAAGGTTAGTCAAGCCGAGAATGCTATTGCGAAACCCGAAATATCGCCCCCGCAACCGCTGAGGTACTAACACAGCTGACCATCCAAGCCAAGGCGCACGACCAAAAGCTTCAATAATATTAGCTACTAAAAGAATTATCAATGCCAACTGTACTACTTGGCGTCCAGGGATTCGAGATGAAGTAACCAACACAATCGCCGGTACGAGAATCAACCACAGCAGCCGCGATGTGACAAAAATACATGCGAAATACCAACGGAAGCTGGTACTCCGGTTTACCAAATACGCTCCCAGTGGTTGAAGCAGATTCACCATCTGAGGGATAGCCGCAAGCAAACCAATTTCAGCCGGCCCAGCGCCTAACTCCAGCAAGAAATTACTGAGCAACGCGCCGCCGATAATACTATAGAAAACGGCAGCAAAGACACTCTCAAAAGTTAATGCCCTGAGACTTTGGCGAATTTCTAGCTTAGGAATTTTTACAGACAGTTTTGGAGTTGGGAAAAGTACCGTCTCCGTTAATGCTCTATCTTCTGAGATTTCTTGAATCGGGACAGGGGGAAGAGAACCAGCTTCTACTGAAATTTCATCTTCTTGATACTCAACCATATTACCTAATCAATATTAAAGAGTTAATTTGTTATAGCTTCTATAGAAATCTGCTTTGGTTTCTAATTTATCTGCACAGGCAAGCTATAGGCAGCGAGCAACGAGAAAACAGACTTTTTGAGTTCTATTTGGGTTTTAAGAATCAAATATGAATCTTAATATTAATTACCTATTATTAGTAAAACTTATGCAATATTTTTTAATAAGCTCTAATGCTTGCAATTCCTTAATTGTCGGCAAGGCTAGCTCATAGTACATAGTAGGTATTGGCTATAGGCTGTTTTAGCAAAAAACTAGAATATCGCTACACTTATACTTCCAATCAAATAAGCCAATCAATTGACATAAACTGAATTCTATACAGGCTTTTCTAGAAGCTTTCTTAATAATAAATATTTTGAGCAATTAATTATATTCTCTTACAAAATAATATTTACAATATCTCAAAATCATTCTTGAGAAATAATACCTTTATATAGGAAGGTTGCAATTTAGTTGATACTAGTACACATAGACATAAATAATTTTGCATTTATATAACCAGTAGTTAGGCTTTGTATTGAAATTTAACTCCTTTGAGTAAACTTATTTATATAATCTGAAGAGAATTATTAAAAAAGGCATTAGGTGATTTAGGTATTCCTGAAGACAGAGCCAGAGTTTATAGCGATCGCCTCCAGCAAAGTTATTATTTGGTTATCCTAGAAGGCTCAGAAGAAGAAATTCATCGGGTTGAACCGATATTACGCGATCGGGGTATTGAATATTGGGGCATTTATAATTCCTCCAATACTCAAAACGATAGCGTGAATTAGTGCTTTGCTAAAATAAAAACGTTTTTCACAGGTAGCGAACCGCAGCTAAATGGCTTTAGCATGGGGATTAGGTAACTACTTTTAATATTAGTAGTTATCAAATATCCTATGAGAAAAAATAACGGAGTGAGCCTAATGTTTGCACAGCAATATACCTGTGAAATTAATCGACTGCTGAAAACATTTAATGCCTCAATCAAACAGAATTCAGGAGTCAGTCGTTAGAATACAGGAAAGGTATTCTGTATGACTGGCGAATAAATAACTGGCGTTTTTGCACTCCCAAGAAATTTCAACAAAGGTGGTGCAACAATTCAGTCGCGGGTGTGAATTCCCGACTCATAAAGTAGCAATTCGCCCTGTCTACGAGCGTCTTTATTCTGGCGAATAAATTCTGACGAATGATTTTTCTTCAATTATTTATTTCTACCTTTTTTGTTAATCCCCAAGCTAGATGTACTTTGTAGAATTACACACAAAACTGTAATAAATCATCAAATGAAATAAGAGCCATGAAAAGTGAAAATGTAACCAATCCCAACAATACCGAGGGAACAACACTTGAGGGTGGAAGTAAAGAAGCTCTCAATCAAAAAACCTCCGTACAGTTTCTACTTAGCACAACACTAGTAGTTGTAACAATTGTCTTAGTTGCTGCAACTGCTTATTACGGACTCATTCACTAATCCGATTTGTTCAACAGGGCATTTTTGTTTGTTGATAACATGAAATAGTAGTTGAATAATTTCAGACCTAACATCATGTTCGAGTAATTAGTTATGATTTCGGCAATCATTAGACCTTACCCCTTAATCTCCTAAGAGCTTGCTCTTAGGGTAGGCAAAGCATAGCTTTGGCTCTTTGGGGTTCTTCGGGTTTAGTAAATAATTAACCGAACATGATATAACATCAGCTTTTACAAAATTTATGGCAGTGGTTTTAATTAGCAAAAAATCCTTTTTTAATTAAAACCCTGCCATATTTCTGTAAAGACTAGACCTCTTGCAAAAGTGCTTTTTGCACTCTTGTGGGAAAAGGGGCTCATCTTTATTGGGGAAAGGGAAAATACCAAACCTTTCCCCCTTTACCCTTACCCTTTTCCCGACTTCTGCAAGAAGTCTACTGTGTAGATATCATACGCGATCGCCACAATTTACAGCAGATTAACTTACTAGGAATTAATCAAATTGGATTTCCATATAGAATATTGCCATTTTCAAAATGTTTGTACTCTAGAATACAAAATGATTTAATAAAATACCCTTTCTTTAGGTAGAGGATTGTGCAAATTAAGAGAGTTAAATTATTCTAGTCACTAACTGTTTTACACTCTAAAAGCTCCTCAAGCTCCTCAAATGATTTTTATTTGAGGAGCTTCATTAATCCTCAAAGTATGTCTATTCAGCATATTGTATGTAAATTTATTATCAGACGAATTTGCTGCTATTAGCAAATATCTCGAAGGGCATCGACAACGCCAAGAGATTTTAGAGAAAATTCAGAAGTATTAATCTCAGCTTTTACACCAAGCTCGAAATAAAGAAGGTTAGTTTTTACTTTTAAAAATAAGCTGCGATCTCATTTCACGCAAAGTTTGTCACAGATGTAAACCCTAAAGGATAGGGAGTATGTCAACACAGCAAATACCATACTTGACAATTTACCCTTATTCTTAAGTTGTCATTAACGATTTGGGAATACTAAATCCAACACAAATTGTGAGGATTTAGCTGTATGGTCAGTGCTGTTGTCAGTATTCTCGGATATCGCATCATTGAAGAACTCTACAGTGGTTCTAGAACCCAAGTTTATCGAGCAGTTAGAGAATCCGACTTAGCACCAGTAGCGATTAAATTACTGAAAAATCCTTTTCCTAGTTTCCATGAACTCTTGTCGTTTCGCAATCAGTACACCATTGCGAAAAATCTCCATTCATCTTCCATCATTCAAACCTATAGCCTCGAACCCTTCCAAAATGGCTATATCTTAGTTATGGAAGACTTTGGGGGAATTTCTCTCAATGATTATTTTGTCCAAAATCAAAGTGTCGCGTTTTTAAAAGAGTTTTTAGTAATAGCGATCGCTTTGTGTGATACCTTAAATATACTCTACCGCGAGCGCATCATTCATAAAGATATTAAACCCAGCAATATATTAATTAATCCCGAAACCAAACAAATTAAATTAATTGACTTTAGCATTGCATCTTTACTACCACGAGAAACCCAAACACTAGTCAATCCTAATGTTTTAGAAGGGACACTAGCTTATATATCTCCAGAACAAACAGGGAGAATGAATCGTGGGATTGATTATCGCACAGATTTCTATTCCCTCGGTGTAACTTTTTATGAATTACTTACAGGAGAGTTACCTTTTCAAGCTAATGACCCAATGGAGTTGGTACATTCTCATTTGGCAAAACTCCCAGAAAAGTTAAGTAATCCCAAAATAGAACTTCCTTCAGTTCTGGGCGAGATTGTCATGAAATTGATGGCGAAAAATGCTGAAGATAGATATCAAAGTGCATTAGGATTAAAGTTTGACTTAGAAAATTGTTTACAGCAGCTAGAAGCAACTGGTGAAATTAAATCCTTTGAAATTGCACAGCGTGATGTGTGCGATCGCTTCCTCATTCCTGACAAAATTTATGGACGAGAAACTGAAGTTAAAACTTTGCTGCAAGCATTTGATAGAGTAAGTCTTGGCGCAACAGAAATGATGCTCGTAGCTGGGTTTTCAGGTATTGGTAAAACTGCGGTTATCAATGAAGTGCATAAACCAATTGTCAGACAACGCGGCTATTTTATCAAAGGTAAATATGACCAATTTCAACGCAATATTCCCTTCAGTGCTTTTGTACAAGCATTCCGGGATTTAATGGAGCAATTATTAACAGAAAGTGATGTTCAAATTCAGCAATGGAAAACTAAAATATTAGAGGCTATTGGCGAAAATGGGCAGGTAATTATTGAAGTCATTCCCGAACTGTCAAGAATTATTGGCGAACAACCACCAGCAATAGAGTTATCAGGAACGGCAGCAGAAAATCGCTTTAATTTATTATTTCAAAAATTTACCCAAGTCTTTACCAGCGCATCACATCCCTTAGTAATATTTTTAGATGACTTGCAATGGGCAGATTCGGCATCGCTGAAGTTAATACAGCTATTAATGGCTGATACAAGTCATCTTTTTATTATCGGTGCGTACCGCGATAACGAAGTCAATCCAGCACATCCATTAATGTTGACTTTGAATGAAATTGCTAAATCACAAGCAAAGATTAATACGATTACTTTAGCACCCCTGAGTCAAGTGCAAGTAAATAAGTTAATAGCTGACACGCTCAAATGTTCAGAAGATGTAGCATGGCATCTTTCTATATTGATTTATCAAAAAACTAAAGGAAATCCGTTTTTTACCACACAGTTTATCAAAGCATTACATCAAGATGGATTAATTCAATTTGATTTTGAGATAGGCTGTTGGCAATGCAATCTATCAGAAGTGACGGCTCAAGCAGTTACAGATGACGTTGTAACTTTTATGAGTTGGCAATTGCAAAAATTACCGCGATCGACTCAAAATGTCTTGCAGTTAGCGGCTTGTATTAGCAACTCTTTTGATTTAGCAACTTTGGCGATTGTTTCGCAGCAATCGGAAATTGAGACAGCTGCTACTTTGTGGAAAGCTTTGCAAGAAGGGTTGATTTTACCAATTGGTGATATTTATAAGTTTTATCAACAAGAGTCATTAGTCATTAGTCATTTGTCATTAGACAAGAGCGAACAAACGGCCAATACTTCTCTGCGAGAGGCTGCGCCAACGGCTTCTCTTCGAGACGCTACGCGTAGCTTGCTTCCCCGCAGGGGTACGCTCAGTACAAGTGACCAAGGACAAATGACAGTTTCTTACAAATTCTTACATGACCGAGTACAGCAAGCAGCTTATTCCCTGATTCCCGATGACCAAAAACAGACGACTCATTACCAAATCGGACAACTGCTACTACAACAGATTTCCGCACAAGCAAGAGAAGACCGGATTTTTGAAATCGTCAATCAATTAAATTACGGCACGGCTTTAATTAGGGAACAAACTCAACGAGACGAATTAGCGCAACTTAATCTGATTGCATCTCGCAAAGCCAAAAATTCTACCGCCTATCAAGCAGCGCGTGAATATATCACAGTGGGATTATCTTTATTGGCAGAAAATACTTGGCAGCAGCAGTATGAAATGACCCTTGCCTTACATGAATTAGCAGCAGAAATAGCACTGCTAAATGGTAATTTTGAAGCGATGGAACAGTTCATTGATACTGTCATTGAACAGGCTCATTCTTTATTAGAAAAGGTGAATGTTTACTGCATTAGAATTCAATCTCAAATTTTCCAAAGTAAATTGACTTGTGCGATCGCACTTGCTCTACCAGTCTTACAACAGCTTGGTGCCACTTTTCCTGAAACACCCACACCATCAGATCTGCAACAAGAAATCCAAGAGATTGAGGAACTGATTGGAGATAGGCAAATTGCCGATTTGATTAACTTGCCACAGATGCGAGATCCAGAAAAACTCGCTATTCTCAAGATTGCCAGTATCATCAGCCCAGCAGCTTACCTCACTGGTTCACCGTTGTTCCCATTGCTGAATACTTTGTCCGTTAAACTCTCGATTCAGTACGGTAACACTTCGACTTCTACTTACGGCTATGCGAATCATGGCAATATTCTCTGCAATTTCTTCCAAATCGTAGATACAGGAACGCAGTTTGGTTCCCTGGCACTCCAGATTATCTCAAAACTCGATGCCAAAGCCAGTAAAACAGATGTTTTGATGCTCTTGGGGTTGTTTGTTGTACACCGCAACTCTCACATTCAAGAAACACTTCCCATGTTGCAAGAAGGTTACACCAGTGCCATAGAATTTGGTAACTTGGTACTTGCTGGTTACAATGGCCACAGTGTTTGTCTCAATTCTTTTTGGTGCAGTAAACCCCTGGCTACCTTAGAGCAGGATATGAGCGCTTACTGCCATAGTTTGATGCAAATAAATCAATTGACAACTGCTAATTATTGTCGGATTTATTGGCAATCGGTTTTAAATCTGCTGGGTTTTGCAGAACATACCACCCTTTTGTCTGGGAAAGCCCTTGAAGAGACAGAATTTCTCCAGCAGCTTCAATCCACCAATGATGGATATGGATTGTATATTTTCCATTTATATAAATTAATGCTTTGTTTCTTGTTTGGAGAAATTGAGCCAGCGAAAAATCATGCTATTGAAGTCAGGCGCTATTTTATGGCTGGTGCGGGATTAGTCAGCGAACCAGTATTTTATCTTTATGATTCGCTGCTGACTTTGGCACAATTGAATCCAGAATTAGAGGAAACATCAAAAGCATTGCAGAGTGTCACAGAAAACCAAACCCGGTTACAGCAATGGGCGCATCATGCACCCATGAATCACCAGCATAAAGTGGATTTGGTAGAGGCAGAAAAATACCGAGTATTAGGCAAGAATTATGCAGCAGGGGATTATTACGATCGCGCTATTTCTCTTGCTAAAGCCAACAGCTACATCCAAGAAGAAGCCTTAGCTAACGAACTAGCAGCTAAATTCTACCGGGGCTGGGGTAAAGCCAAAGTTGCCGCAGGCTATATGCAAGAAGCTTACTATTGTTACGCCAAATGGGGTGCAAAAGCCAAAGTTGCAGATTTAGAAAAACGCTATCCCCAACTACTTGCCCCCATATTACAGCAAACTCGTTCGAGCCTCTCAATTAACGAAACCATCATCCCCTTGGGGACTGTCACCTCCACCAATGGAGCCACTTCTAGCAGCAGTGTCTCAAATACCCTAGATTTAGAAGCGATTCTCAAAGCTTCCCACACGATCTCCAGTGAAATCGAACTGGAAAAATTGCTTGCATCGTTACTGAGAATCGTCATCGAAAATGCCGGGGCTGATAAATGTGTATTAATGCTGTTGCGAGACGATTCGCTACGTGACACCAAAGGTGAACGCCTGTTAATTAAGGGTTCAATTACTCAGGGAACACAGCCAGTTGTGTTGCAGAGAATTCCTGTTGAAGATAGTCAAGATATTCCCCACAAATTAATTTACAAAGTCAAGCACAGCAATCAAACTATTGTCCTGGTAGATGCGACAGCAGATCCGCTTTTAGCCAATGACCCGTATATTGTGCGTCAACAGCCGAAAAGTATCTTGTGTAGTCCGATTTTGCATCAAGGCAAGTTGATGGGCATTTTATATCTCGAAAATAATTTAGTCAGGGGGGCGTTTACAAGCGAACGCGTGGAACTCCTCAATCTACTTTGCGCTCAAGCCGCAATTTCCCTAGAAAATGCGCGACTTTATGAGCAAGCCCAACAAATGCTAGCAGAACTAAGTGCTAGCAAAGCCCGCTTTCAGCAGCTGGCGGATAATCTTCCTGGCATAATTTACCAGCTGCGTCTCGCTCCCGATGGTTCTGTTTCAATTCCCTACGTTAGTCCGGGCTGCGCGGCTTTATATGAAGTGCCACCTGAAGATTTCTTGGCAGGCATCACACATTTTCGGATGCTGGAGCATCCAAACGATCGCTCAACCCTCACCCAGGCGTTCATTGATTCTGCCGAGACTCTCACAGCTTTTGAGCAGGAATGGCGCATTATTACCACCTCTGGCACTGTGAAATGGGTGCAGGCGGCATCACGACCGGAACGGCAAGCCGACGGCTCGATCGTTTGGGATGGCGTGATGATAGATATTAGCGATCGCAAAGTTGCTGAACTTGCCTTGCAACAAGCGCAATTACAAATAATTCAAAGTGAGAAAATGTCTGCATTGGGCAACTTAGTTGCTGGTGTAGCTCACGAAATGAATAATCCTTTGGGTTTTATTTCTGCTAGTATCAAACAAGCTAAACCCATCTTTGCTGATATTTTTGAACACTTAAAACTCTATCAAGAAACTTTTCCGAATAAGAGTGAAGAAATCGAAGACCATGCTCAAGAAATTGACTTGGAATATAGCTTAGAAGACTTGCCTAAAATGCTCAATTCCATGACTTTGGCGTGCGACAGGCTGAAAAATATCAGCACCAGTTTACGTACTTTCTCTCGTGCCGATCGCGATTACAAAGTGCCATTTAATATTCACGAAGGCATTGAGAGTACAATTTTAATTCTCAAACATCGTTTGAAAGCTAACGAGCAACGTCCAGCAATTGAAATTGTCACTAACTACGGGAATTTACCGCAAATAGAATGTTTTCCTGGGCAATTAAATCAGGTATTTATGAATATTCTTGCCAACGCTATTGATGCTTTAGAGGAGTCGAATCTTGAACGAAGTATAGCAGATATTCAAGCCAATCCTAACCGAATCACTATTACCACTCACCTAGCAGATGATTTCGTGAAGATGAAGATTGCTGATAATGCTAAGGGGATGAGTGAAGATATTAAACAAAAGATATTTGACAATTTGTTTACTACGAAAGGTGTCGGAAAAGGCACGGGGTTGGGATTGGCGATCGCAAAATCTATTGTCGAAGAAACTCACGGTGGAAAACTAAGTTGCAAATCTGTTCTGGGTGAAGGAACAGAATTTTTAATTCAAATTCCAGTGTAAGTAGCAGCTACACAAACAAAGCCTGCCTCCTACTGCTCAAAAGCCTTGATTTTGCGCTTTTTCCGTGCAGGCGGATTTGCTTGCAATACTTGTCGGGTTTTGGGGAAAAGGGGAAGGTGGGACCCCCTCTGGGGATAAGGGGCGGGCAAAGGGGAAAGAAAAAACCTTTAACCCAATACAGTTCAGTTAGAGCCAAAAACCTGATTATTGCGTAGGTTGGGGAGCCACTGCGTTGGACGGGTTTCCCGGCTTAAAGCAAGTGGCGTTTGAGGAACGAAACCCAACATCTGGTCAGGTTTGTTGGGTTTCGCATTGCCTCAACCAAGCTTTTTGGTCATTTTTGCGTAAGTCCTGTTTAAATGAAACACGATGTGAAATTGGAGTGTAAAGCTATTAAACTTAAAAGGGTAGACTTAAGTTAGCTTCTTTCTCTACAGATGAAAAATTGGAAGCATAACTTTGCCGCAACGGCAAGGTTATGGGTAAAGTCACAACATTCAATTTGTGAATGTACATTATCTTAAATGGACGTAACTGGATTCGAACCAGTGACCTCTACGATGTCAACGTAGCGCTCTAACCAACTGAGCTATACGTCCTTAACCACACGATTATCAATAATAACACATACATTTGTTAAAAAGCAAGATAAATAATCTAGATGATTTAAGTATCATTCGACCCTAGTGTTACGATTGTTAAGGCTATCCAGTTCTGGTGGGGGTCAACTACCAGACGTAACTCTTAAAGTTCGGTGTAAATCCGCTACTTGGGAGCAACTGCGAACTGATTTGAGATTAGCTTGCCTAAGCGATCGCTTGCTTCCCAATTAAGTTAGTCAGGATGCCTGCCGAAGTAGATTTATCAGTTCACATTTAAGCGAGGTACAGATGACTGCGACTGCAAATATTTCTACAAGTGATTGTTTGGGTGTTCCCGACCACGCTTTATTTGTTTGCAAAACCTGTGCCAGCGTTTGGCAAGATGGAAAACGTTTACCAGGAAGTGGCGGCGAACAACTACTAAAGCAACTTCAGCACTTAGCACAAGATTGGGACTTGCGAGATCGATTCCCAATTCAAGAGGTTGAATGCATGAGTGCTTGTAATCGTTCTTGTGTAGTTGCCTTTGCTGCCAAAGGCAAATTAACATATTTATTCGGCGATCTAACCGTTGATGAGAGTGCATCTGCGGTACTAGAGTGTGCTAGTCAATACTATGCCAAACCAGACGGTTTACTGCCTTGGTCAGAGCGTCCAAAAGCACTGAAAAATGGCATTTTGGCGAAAATTCCACCTTTATGATTCGGATTTTAATTCTGGGTGGGACGGGAGATGCAGCAGAACTAGCTGCTAGGCTCGCAACTATCCAAGGGGTAGAAGCAATCACATCTTTAGCCGGCCGCACGCGGGAACCATCAGTTCCTTTGGGCGATCTCCGCGTTGGAGGCTTCGGTGGTGTAGCTGGATTGGCTAATTATCTAGAAGTCATGCAAATCGACTTGTTAATTGATGCAACCCATCCTTTTGCTTCGCAGATTTCTTGGAATGCTGTAGATGCTGCAACCAAAGTTGGAATACCCCATTTAATGTTAATTCGTCCGCCTTGGCAAAAGGTAAGTGGCGATCGCTGGATTGAAGTTGACAGCGTTGCAGCCGCAGCAACAGCCTTGCAAAACCAAGCACAGCGGGTATTTTTGACAGTTGGTAGGCAAGAACTCGCCGCCTTTGCTCACCTCAAAGATATTTGGTTTCTCATGCGGATGATTGACCCTCCTGCTGCTGATGCTTTAGTACCACCGGCGATATTATTGTGCGATCGCGGCCCCTTTACCCTCAATAATGAAAGGGAAATCCTAATTCACTACAACATTGATACCATAGTCAGTAAAAATAGCGGTGGTGATGCAACCTACGCCAAAATCATTGCGGCGCGAGAACTTGAGGTGAAAGTTGTAATAGTGAATCGTCCAGCCATACCACCAGCAAATTACGTTACTAATATTGATGATGCCTTGGCGTGGGTACTTGAAAACGGCTGACAGTTAACTGTCAGCCGTCAATCCTCAACAACTAACAGGAACCGAAATCTCAAACTTTTGATTCTTTTTAAATTAAACAAAAAATGTATCAACTGGTACAGAGCCAAAGCCAGGTAATGTACCGTAGGTTTCTAATCTAATTGACAAATCACTACTTGCTTGAAATCCTGCTATACCATCGTTGACAACTAAAAATAAATCCAAACCATTGTAGACAATAGCAGCACTATTAATACCGAGAGCTTGGTTGCCTGCCAATTTTCCATTAGCATCAATAAATACCTGTTTTACTAAGTCTAACTCGGTTCCATAATAGTTATTATCTGCTGCACGAGTTAAGCTGACTGGTTTTCCTAAAGCTGTGCCATTTGCCGCGAGTAAATCGATTTTATCGCTGCCAATTGAATAGCCACCTATAACATCGGCTCCCGAAGCTGAAGATTGTCCAAACTGGAAAACGTAAATATTATTGTTGTCTAAATCATCTGCGAAATAGTCTTTTCCAGCGCCACCATTAAAGATATCTTTGCCAGTGATACTATCGAGATAATCATCGCCGTTTCCTCCGTTGATGACATCATCACCTGCTCCGGCATAGAGGTAATCATTTCCATCTCCACCGTTGAGGGTGTCGTTGCCATTTTGACCATAAATAAGGTCAGCACCTGCTAGTCCGCTGAGTATATTGTTGGCGCTATCACCACTAATTTGATTATCAAGGCTATTTCCTGTACCGTTGATATTGCCGCCACTGCCAACGAGTGTTAAATTTTCCAGATTGGCTGCTAGGGTATATGTAGCAGAAGCTTCGACTCGATCGCTATCTGTAGTTGATGTTTCGATAATTACATCTAGCGTATTATCAACTTTGTAACTATCAGATCCTGAGCCACCGATTAAGGTATCAACACCTCCTTTACCATCAAGAGTGTCGTCTCCTACTCCGCCGTTAAGAGTGTTATTACCAGTATTACCCGTGATTCTATTATCTAAGCTGTTGCCTGTACCGTTGATGGCAGCAGTTCCCGTAAGGGTTAATTCTTCTAGATTTGTCCCTAAAGTGTAAGTAACAGAAGACAGAACTCTGTCATAGTCATAGCTAGCAGTTTCGGAAATTACATCCCCAACGTTATCTACAACGTATGTATCTCCGCCAGCACCACCGATGAGAGTGTCTAGGCCAGCTTTGCCATCAAGGTAATCATATCCATCACCACCAATCAGGCGATCGCTTTTACTACCACCAAATAATGAATCGTCACTAGCGCCACCATCCAGTGTAACCGAACCTAAGGTAAATCCAGATGCGTCTAAAGTATTCCAGCTACTACCACCGGTTAGTACAGCTTGTTCGACGCTAATAAGTACATCAACACCATTGGCAATTAGGCGATCGTTGGTAAGAATAAATTTAGCTAAATCACCCGATTCTACTACTTTGTCAGTGCCAGCTCCACCATTGAGCAAATCGCTGTCAGCACCGCCGGTGAGGATATCATTACCATCTCCACCGTTAAGAGTATCATCGCCCGCACCGCCAATTAAAGTGTCGTTACCAGCTTTACCATTAATAGTATTTTCTTCATTTCCTCCAGTCAATTTTTCACTAATATCAGTGCCATTAATCGCCGTACCTGGCAAAGAAGGTGAAGGAATTGAAATTCTTAGATTGTATAACCCAGTAGCAGTACTGCCATAATATGCAGCACCAACAACAGCAAAATAATAAGTACCTATAGGAAGAGAAGTGAGATCGATTCTTTCAGTATAGGGATAATTAGGTAATTGGTAACTAGTTACGTCATCATAACTATCTGTTGCAAGATTATACTTGAATAAAACAACATTATAAGTAGCTTTAATATTGACAACATCCGGCGAAGACAGTTCAATATAACTGTTCAGAGGTGCTGTAGAATCTAGTTTAAAACTATACCAATCGATATCGTTTGTAGATGCATTTGAAGTCAAATTAGTTAAAACCCCTGCACCTGTGTTAGTTCCTTTTAACGAACCTAAGTTAACTGCTAATTCTGCAAGGTTATTATTTTCTTTATCGATAAAACCTAAATTATTAGGCATAATTTATTCTCCTGCAATAAATTTTTGCTGGCTGGATTTTGCTTAGATAGAATTCAATTGAAAAGTAATCTAGAGTCATCAATAACAATTAAATTTCGTTGATTGATATCTTTCTGTGGATTAACTGATATTTTCAGGTTAGGCAATAAAAGGGGAAAACTAGAGTAAATAATATCAAGTTCGGATGATTAGTTATGATTGCAGTCCTCACGTTACCCCTCCCCAACCCTCCCCTTGGCAAGGGGAGGGTGCCGTAAGGCGGGTGGGGTATTTTAGAATTTATAAGTAATTAAGCGAACTTGATATAATTCAAAATACTAAATTTTGGCAAAAATTAATACATAAAAATATCCCCGGCTTCCTTGATAAGCCGAGGATCTAAATAAAAGAGAATAGCTATAGATATTTATCCAACTGTTGCTAATGTTGGTTCTGCTAAAAAATATTTCAGATTTTCTTTGTCAGTGGCAAATTTCAAATACACAGACGCCATTTCTGGGGTGAGAAATTCAATCATTAATCTGTTTTCTACCCAGAACTCAATTACATCAAAGAAAGAATCACGGTTACAGCGCACTACGCGCCAGCCTTCACGGACACCAATTTGTTCGATTTCTTCCTGGCTACTGGGTACAGAAATAGCTGCATGAATATCTGTAAACCTCGAACTAATAGCAGTATGCACAAATGCACATTCCTCGTCGCCTTCACCAGGCTCTATTTGAGAACCTAAAGGATAAAGTTCAATGGCTGTACCGTGTTCATCGAAAGGTATAACCATATAACTGCCTGGGTTAGGAGGAAAAGCTACAGCTTGTGCTTTTAAAATTTCTGCAAGAACTTGAGCAACATGGTTGGGATTTCTAACAGCAATGGAAATATGGTGAATCATAATAATAATCTCAGTTCGATATCTTGTAGATTAGGAAACAATCGGGGAAAACTAGGGGAGAAAAATCAGACTTTTAAATTTTGGATTGAAGATTCAATGATATGAGGGTAAAGTCTGCGATCGCCCATAGCAAAGCATAGGCAATACGCTTGAAATCAGCCTACATCGCCGCAAGCGGTCGATGTAGGTAGTTCGCTTAAAATTCCCAGCTAAGTTGTAAACCAACGATATCCACACTACCTTCAAAATTACCTCTGAGGGCACCGGCTGTAGAACTTGACTGGTTAATGTCGCTATCGTTGACAAATACGTGAGTGTAACCAATGTCGAAATTCAATGACTTGGAAGGTCGATAGCTAGCACCGAAACCAAGTAAGGTGCGATCGCCACCAGGTAATCGGGGTGTATTAAATTGTTCATCAACAGGGCTAGGGTCGTAAGTCACACCCGTTCGCAGTGTTAATTGCTTGCTCACAGCGTAATTGACCCCAACCCCAAAACGGAACGTATCATTCCAATTTTCCGGCTGTACGGTATCTGCTTGAACTGGATTGTCAAATTTAACTCGCAGTTCTTTAAAGCGGCTCCAGTTTGTCCAGGTGACATCGCTGACAATTGCCAAACGAGGATTAAGTTCGTGATATACAGCAAGCGATAAGGTATCGGGCAAGTTTAAGACTGCGTTGGCTCCTGTGTCTGTGAATTGTCCTCTAGCAGTTAAGGCTCTAGCGCTTACAGGTACTGTAAAGTCAGCATTTCCCCTAATGTCTTGAGTAATTGGCGATCGATAACTCAAACCAATGCGCGTAGTTTTGGATGGTTCGTACATCACTCCCAAGTTGTATCCTACACTCCAATCAGAGCCAGTGACTTTGACAAAACCATCCGCCTGTTGGGATTGGGTGGGTAAACCAACACTTCGTCCAATTAAACCAAAGTCGATCGCATTTGAGAGTGTTGCCTGAGCATACTGTATATTCAGACCCGCACCAACAGAAAAGTTATCGCTCAACTTGGCTGCTACCGTAGGATTAATATTAATAGTTGTCAGTTTGGACTCCACTGCTTGGTAACGCCCAACCCAGTTACTCTCGTATTTCGTAGCTAGCCCAAAAGGAACGTTAATACCAATACCTAGTTTCAGGCGATCGGAAACGCTCCAAGCAGCATAGAGGTTTGGCACAATAATATCAACACCTGCTTCTCCACCGTTACCACCTGATAATGGAACCCCTGTTGCCGTGCTAGAACCCTGATTTTGAAAAATGACTTTCGGGAAAATCACATAAGAAGCCCCAAAAATTGAATTATCTGGTAAGCGAGTCAAGCCTGCTGGGTTAAAGAAAATTGTGCTGGCATCATCAGCAGTCGCCGCACTTCCCGCAAAAGCATTTCCCAAACCTTTGACACTCTGTTCGTTTAGGGCAAATCCTCCAGCTAATGCAACACTGCCTGTAGTATTTGCTGTGAGTACTACCAAAATTGGTATTAACAACAATTTCACTCGCAATTGCTTCAATTTATGCATTTGGAATTTTACATCTTGTGTTTGTTGTAATACTAATTTTGTATGAAAATGTACATCACAAGATTACAACTTACGCAGTAAAGCCACAGAAAATTTCAATACAATATAAAGCTTGGTTATTTTAAAAAGAAATAAAAATTAATTTTATTAGCATTTTATTACCATAATATTTGGTATACTACCCAATAAGTTGGTATTATCTTCAATACATTGCACAGATACACTAAATCCATTTAGAAAAATGCAAATCTCTTATAAGATGTGCGGCTAATTTTGGCTGCTGAAGCATAAAACTTCACTTTCAAAAGGAAGTAGACAGCTTGTTTTAAGCCTGAATTCTAACTTTTTAATTCTGCTGTAATTTTTTCAATATTCAACAGTAAACGGAGAAATGTCTTATGCGTTTTAGCCGCAAAATACCCATTGCATCTTTAATATTATCAACGCTGGTTTTATGGCAGCCTACTTTAGCTGACTCAAACAGCAGCCTTCCCAAGGTTCGAGAACAAAAAATAGCATCTATTTGGAATAAAAATAAGTGTCCTGGGGGTATTTCACAAAGTTTTAGGTTGGATGGAGAAGTCAATAATCCAACTACCTATCATTTGTACAAGCTGAAAAATTTGCGAAATACTTTAAAAAATCAAAACCCAGGATTAGTTACTGAAATCACTGTCAGCTTTCAAACCGGCTCAGGGCCAAGAACAGAAACATACTATGGAGTTCCTCTTTGGGAGTTGATTAATAATCCAAAAGCCGGAGGTGGTCTAAAACCTGGAAATTCTGGAGTGAATCCTAAAAACTCTTTTCTACGGCAATATATTTTAGTTGAAGCCACAGATTGTTATGGTGCAGTAGTGGCTATTGGAGAAATTCAACCCAACTTTGAAGGAAAAACAGTGTTAGTTGCGTTTGCAAAAAAAAGCAGTGATGGTAAAGTCGTATATTTAGCAGATGAAGGATTTGCTCGTTTAGTAGTTCCAGGTGATAAAGCTGGAGGTCGTTACGTTAGTAATGTGAGAAATATTATTGTATTATCTGCTCCTCCTTCTCCTTTGAAACCAAAATAGGCAAGAGGCAATTCTTAGTATCTTAGTTGTAAGTAGAGATAAAATCCCTGAGTTCCTAGATAACTTAGGGATTTGCAACTTGAAAATCCTATAACTAGGATTGGTATAGGACTTATACTGTTTCACTTTAAACTTGATACAAATACCTTGGTAAGAGCGCACAGCTGTAAAGACCCTACGGTATATTTATATGTATCAAGATTTTCGTGAAATGGTATTACATACAAAATATCCTCATCAATATTTATTGCCAAATGTAAATGAGGACAAACAAAATAATCCAGATGACATCGACGAAGTGCCAAAACAATGAAGTTGCATTAACGCCAAAGTGACCCGTGTCATAGTTACCAGGGATAAAAGAGCGCACTAAAATAATCAACTGCAAGAGGATACCAGTCAAAACGTGTAAACCGTGGAAACCTGTAAGCAAATAGAACGTGCTACCAAATACTCCTGAAGTGAAGCCAAAGGCCAGGCTATTCCATTCAATTGCTTGTCCTACTAAAAAGTAAGTTCCCATCGCCATTGTTGCTAAAAGGAACAGGCGAAATTTCATTAAGTCATGGCGTTGCAGGGCGCGTTCTGCTAAGTAAATTACAAAGCTACTAGCAACAAGAACTACTGTATTGATTGCCGGTTCTTTTACTTCTAGTCCAGAAACACCGGCAGGTAGCCAGTTAGGAGTTGTTGTTTTGTAGATGATATATCCTGCAAAAAAACTTAGGAAAATTACGCTTTCAGAGAGTAGGAAGACAATGAAGCCAAACATTTTGTTGCCTTCTTCATCATGGGTATGTTCTACTTCTGTGTGGTGTAATTCGTGGGAATTGATGTAACTGTCCATTTTTTTGAGGGATGAATTTGAAACGCAAAGGAACGCAAGGGGAAGCGCAGAGGTACGCGGAGGGTTTCTGCGCTTTCCCTGGGGTTATTCTGGGAGGTTGGCTGTTAAGGGTTCGGATTTGCCGTAGCCATAGGGTTCAGAGATGATGATGGGAATTTCTTCAAAGTTTTCGACGGGGGGTGGTGAAGAAACTAACCACTCTAGTCCAATTGCCCGGTGAGGGTTATCGGGTGCTTTCTCGCCTTGCATCCAAGAAATCACCATGTTGAAAATGAAGGGCAGGGTAGATACTCCTAAGAGAAATCCGCCGATGCTGGCGATGAGATTCCAGGATGTATACTCTGGGGCGTAAGAAGCAACTCGGCGTAACATTCCTTGCAACCCTAAGGGATGCATGGGCAAAAAGTTGAGGTTGGTGCCGATGAAGGTTAACCAGAAGTGGATTTTGCCCCAACCCTCGTGGTACATCCGACCTGTCATTTTGGGGAACCAGTGGTAAATGGCAGCATACAAGCCCATTGTCACGGTGCCGAAGAGGACGTAGTGGAAGTGTCCGACTACAAAGTAAGTATTGTTAACGTGGACATCCACTGGCACGGAGGAGAGCATAATCCCTGTGATGCCGGCGAAGACAAACATTACTAGTCCGCCCAAGGCAAACAGCATTGGGGTCTTCAAGCGCAACTTACCGCCCCAAATTGTTGCCACCCAAGCAAAGACTTTAATTCCTGTGGGGACAGACACAAACATGGTTGTCAGCATGAAAATTAAGCGCATCCAACCTGGCGTACCGCTGACGTACATATGGTGAAACTCAGTAATAGTATGATGATTAAATGCGCTTTTTGTTGTCTGAGCTACATCGCTCATTGTGGACAATGTGCATTTTGAACGTTAAGAGTAAGCAAAATTTAAGAAAATGTCAACAACTGAATTATTCGCAGATTTTAAACCTCCAGCTACAACTGATGGAAGCTATATGGGTATTGCATATCAAAAACGAGCGATCGCTAGTTATTTAAATGATAAATTTGACGATGAGTTTCAAAAAGCTAAAGCTCGGCTCAAGTCGGCTAAAGCCAAGGTAGGCTTATGTTGTGATAAAGGAAGTATCCAGCTACAAGCGACTTTACCAATCAAACAAGGCGATCGCGATACTAAAGGTACGGGAACTAAACAGTACAAAATATCTTTGGGTATTCCCGCTAATTTAGATGGACTCAAAACTGCTGAAGAAGAAGCTTATGAACTTGGTAAATTAATAGCTCGTAAACAGTTTGTATGGACAGATAAATATTTAGGTAAACAAGCTTCAAGTCCCAAAGAAATTTTAACAATCAAAACAGCTTTAGAAACTTTTGAGCAAGAGTATTTTAAGACAAGAAAAAAAACGATAAAAAGCGAACACACATATCATCAGTATGAATCAAGAATTAAGCAACATATTAGTTTAGATTGTCCTATTACATCAGATGCTCTCAAGGCAGAAATTTTCAAATGCTCTAGTGAATCGCAAAGATGGCAGTTATTTAAAATTCTCAATGTGTTAGCTCGTTGTTTCGATATTGTCATTGATTTATCAGTCTTTAAAAAACAACCATTACCGAAAGCTAGAAATATTCCTAGTGACTCAGACATTATTAAATACTTTCATGAATATGAAAAGTATGCTTATGGTTCACCTAGTAGACGTAGAAGTGGTTTTGAAAATAATTGGCTTTTTTGGAGATGGATGTATGGCATGATCGCAACCTATGGGTTAAGACCAAGAGAAATTATTTTAGAACCAGATATAGATTGGTGGTTACATCCAAACAATAAAGATTTGACTTGGAAGGTTAGCGATAAATGTAAAACAGGAGCTAGGGAAACTTTACCTTTATATCCTGAATGGGTTGATTTATTTGATTTAAGAAATCAACTATGTATCGAAATGTTGGCAGAAAAAACCTCAAATTCTACATCATTTAAAGATTGTGGCTATACAGTACAACATAATGCCTCTTGGTTTGATGACAAAGTACAAATACCATTCAATCCTTATGACTTACGACACGCTTGGGCAATTCGGGCGCATTTAATGGGAATACCAATCAAAGCTGCGGCTGATAATTTAGGGCATTCTGTAGAAATGCATACTAAAGTTTATCAAAGATATTTTGGACTAGATAATCGCAAAAAAGCTATTAATGAGGCACTTAGCAAAAAATCTCATTTAGAGGCATTTAGCGAAGAAAACCAAAGATTGAAATTAGAGATACAATTGCTGCAAATAGAGAATGAAAAGTTAAAACAATTAATTAATACAAATACTAAAATTTAGTAGTTAAATTGTCAAAATCTATTTTTTGAATATGAGTTTTATAGGGTGCATTATGTCTGAAGCCATAATGCACCCTATCCCTTTGTAAGTAAAGTATTATGAATTTTGAATCATGCTTATTGTATAAGCAAAAAATAAGCATTTTAAAGTGTTTATAATATTACAAAATTGCTTCACAAAATCGCGGCAATGCTGAGATATGGCTGTAGAGATAAATCGTTAAATAAAGAAAATTAACCCAAATTTAAGTAATTTAATATGGCCGCACCTGAAACAACTTATTTATCAACTTTTCAAAGTCCTAACAAGTTTATATGGTGTACCCAAACAATACCGCTGACTACAGCAATCAAGATGGATGAAACGGCAACTACTTTGTAACCAAATAGAGGTTTACGCGAATAAACTGGGAAGATTTCTGAAAAAATGCCGAAGATGGGCAAAATTATCACGTAAACAGCGGGGTGGGAGTAGAACCAAAAGTAATGCTGGAACATTACTGGATTTCCTCCCCTGGCAGGGTCAAAAAAGGCGGTGCCACAAGTGAGGTCGAGTAAGAGCATTACCGCACCTGCTGTGAGTGCAGGTAGTCCAAAGAGTTGGATGATTTGGGCGCTAAATACTGCCCAGACGAACAAGGGCATCCGGAAGAAGCCCATTCCTGGCGCCCGCATCTTGACAATTGTGGTGACAAAGTTCACTGCCCCCATAATTGAAGACACGCCAGATACCGCCACCGCCAGCAGCCAGAGGACTTGACCGTTGATTAAATTTCCGGTGGGATTCTGGAGACTAACTGGGGGATAAGCCCACCAGCCTGCTTGGGCTGGGCCGCCAGGAATGAAGAAACTGCTCATCAAGAGAATCCCGACTACTGGCACCATCCAAAAAGCAACGGCGTTGAGGCGGGGAAATGCCATATCTCGCGCCCCAATCATCAAGGGCACTAGATAGTTGGCAAAACCAACCAGTGAGGGAAATGTCCACAAAAACAGCATCACAGTGCCGTGCATGGTAAACATGCCATTGTAGACTGTGCGATCGACTAAATCTGATTCGGGTGTCATCAGTTCTCCCCGAATCACCATTGCAAAGATACCGCCGACCAGAAAAAAGATAAACGAGGTAACGAGATACTGAATACCAATAACTTTATGGTCTGTACTAAAGCTGAAGTATCGCTTCCAGTCGCCTGGAGATTCATGGTGAGAAATTTCACCAACGATACTAATGCCATCAATAGGAACATTAGTCATGAGTTACTTTCCTGTTAATAAATTCAGGGAGGGGGAAAGGGGGAAAGGGGAAAGAAGAGTTTGTTTGATTCTTCTGGGTGGGGCGTTTTTCAACCAGGGGAGTTGACTAGAGGAGGTGCGGCGGGAGGAACTGTGGCCCAACCAGTTTGGACTGACTGATTGGATGTTTGAGCATACTCAGAAGCTGCTTGGTTTTTGGCTGGGGATGGCTTTTGAGTTGCGGCTTGGGATAGCCATTGATGGTATTCTTCAGGAGATTCGACAACCACATTCGCCTGCATGGTTGCAAAATATGTACCGCTGTATTGGGAATCTGTCAAGCGATATTGGCCGGGACGAACGGGAGTAAATTCAAAGTCGATCGCATGGTTGGGAATAATATCCTGTTTGAGGCGAAATGCAGGAATGTAAAAACCGTGCAGAACGTCTTGTGAGTTTAGCGCTAAACGCACCCGGCGATCGCTCGGTAAATGCAATTCAGTACTGGTGACATCTGTTTCTGGATAATGAAAAACCCAAGCCCATTGTTTGGCTAGTACGTCAATTTTTTCTACTGGTTCAGCTAAAGCTGTATCTGACGAGTCTTTCGGCGCTGCATAAGCTGATTCCATTCCCAAGGGATTATGCAGGTGAACTAGTTGGGACGGGCCTTGAATTCCCATTTGCTCGTAAACTTGGTAGCTGTAACCTGCAATCCAAAACACCAACAAAATTGGAATTGCTGTCCAGACAACTTCTAAGGTGATATTACCTTCAATGGCGGGGCCGTCGGTAAAGTCATCCTTAACTGCGCGATGGAAGATTACAGAATACATCAAAGTACTCGTTACTCCCAAAAAGATGAAGCTACCAAGGGTTACTAAGAAACTAATCAAATTATCAATTAGTTGGGATTCGGCTGCTGCTTGTGGAGGAAGCCAAAAGTAAGCTTGTTTGCCGATCCACAGACTTGTAGCGCTGATTGCGATCGCGCCCGTAAGCAGCGTCAAAATATTTAAAATCTTCTGGATTTTCATGGTCAATAGTCATTAATCATTGGTCATTGGTCATTGGTCACTTGTACTGAGCGTACCCCTGCGGGGAAGCAAGCTACGCGTAGCGTCTCGAAGAGAAGTCGTTGGCGCAGCCTCTCGCAGAGAAGTATTGGTCATTAGTCATTGGTCATTGGTTATTAGTAAAAAACAAAGGACAAATGACTAATGACAACAGACAAATGACTTATTTGAGTGTTTTGTTGAGATCTTGGCCTAGTTGTAGTAGTCTATCTGCTGTGTTGTGTACGCCAAACTCGGTAGCCAGTTGCGCTCCTAGCGTGCCGTGGAGGAACATCAGGAACATGACGGCTAGGCCTGCGAGTAAATAACTCCATTGCACTTGTCTGTCTGTCTGTCTATATTCTTCTTTGCTCCAAACGAAGCGCTGCCATCCTCTCCAGATGGTCATACCAACAATTACTGCTAATAAGAACACACCACCGACACCATGCCAAATCATGGTTTCCATTGCCTGCAATCCCCAGGCGCTTTTCACGTCAGCTGGTGGTGTTGCCAATAGCATTTCGTAAAAACCTGCTCCCACCGTGAAAAATGTAATGATGCTGGAAGCGAACATGTTATACCAGCCAACTTCAAAGAAGTTGTCACGTTCGACGGTAATTCCCAAAAATTTGAAGACCCATTTTTGGAAGGGGAACAAAACACCGACGATATCAAAGGTGATGCCGATGATGAATAAACCTAGTGTGAGATGGACTAAGTTGGGATGAATGGGAATCGTGTAAGGTAGTCCGTTTGCGCCGAGTTGTCCGTTCAATTGGTCAATCAGTTCTAAGTTCATGGCAATAAACCATCCTTTAGCGCTTCCACAACTGGTACTGTATGCAGTCCATACACCCAAACAAGTCGATCTCCCAGATATACTTGCAAGCCAACTATTAAAGTTAAAACTAGCCCGGCTCCGAGATAATAAATCGGTACTTTTTGTGGGTTACGGCTACGAATTACATAGCGCCAAGCTGTAATTGCAGCGATGATTCCCGAAAGCGACCAACCAATTAATGTATGCAAATTCAGCACCGATTTAGCTAGGCTGTAGGGTTGTGCTAAACCAGCTTCAAATTGACCGAAAATGATGGCAACAAAAATAGCGATCGTAGCGACAAACATATTCCACCAACTCACTTCAAAAAGGCGAGTTTTACCAGTGAAATAGCCAACTACATCGCAAAAAAAGGAAAATAAGACCATCGCAATTACGAAGTGGACAACGATGGGGTGAATCGTATCTGGATACGGCAAATTATGGTCATTCAAAGATGTAAAATACTCAAGCATTGTGTTCTCCTGGACATATTTACCGCACTGGAACTAAATTTCAAACTTTTATGGACGCTCACTAAGCTGTCGCCCATATAACTTGCACATCTTTTGTTGTTGGCTGTTAACCTCTGAGAGTTAACTCTCAACCGTCAACTGTCAACAGCATAAGTGACGGGAGCAAATTAAAAAGGTAACAGCTTAACATCACCACAAGTATCCATCTATAAATGACCGGAATCTGTTCACCAGTTATTAGTTCTCAGATCGGAATTCAGAATTCAGAATTCAGAATTCTTACTTTATCATTACCCCTTACAACCTCGATAAATGTTCGCTGATTTAATATTTGCGCGGTGCAATATGTTTAGTCATGTCTTAACTTTTGGTAGTCAAATCTTGTGAGTTTGCCTACAGACAATATTTTTACTGGAGATTCCTTCCCTCATGCCGACAATCTACAACAGCAATTGTTAATCTACCTAAACAAAGTCGCTGTTGTTTGTTGATTGGCTTAACCTATCTTTTAGCTTAAGTAAATTTTTATGAATTGTCAAAAGAATAAAATATAAAAGTTAAAAAATTATTTGTTTAGCAATAAAAATAGTTTTTTTATGTATCTAAATTAGCATAATTAAAATATTATTAAACATAAATACAATACTTTTATGTAAACTATTTCACATTTACGAAATATTTATTTGTAAAATAAATCACAAAAATATATAATCTTCAATAGTTGTGGGAAAAGTAAGGAATAGGAAGATGGCGAGATGAGGTAGACAAGGGATAAGAATTAATAAGTAATGCCCTATGCCCCATGCCCTATACCCTATAACCATGCCCTATAACCATATTCGGCCGGTATGAGGCCTAAATTAGTGTCATTTAAAATTGTAGTGATTGGTACTTCATTAGGTGGATTATCGGCATTGAAAATCATTCTCCAAAATTTGCCAGCGGATTTTCCAGTGCCGATCGCGATCGTGCAACACCGCCACAAAGAGTCGAACAACGCACTGCGGCAACTATTACAAGAATCGATTTCCTTGCCGATTCGAGAAGTGGAAGATAAAGACGAAATACTGCCAAGACATATCTACCTAGCTCCAGCAGATTATCACTTGCTTGTTGAACCCGGTCACTTTGCTCTTTCCACTGATGAACCTGTTTCCTATGCTCGACCATCTATTGATGTGTTATTTGAGTCGGCAGCCGATGTCTATGGCGAAGAAGTTATCGGTATAATATTGACAGGAGCCAATCATGATGGTATGCAAGGTTTAAAAAAAGTGAAAGCGCGGGGAGGAATCACTATTGTACAAGAACCTGCTACAGCAGAGAGCTGCATTATGCCAGAGGCAGCAATTTCATCTGTTGCAGTAGACTGGATTTTGACACTAAGAGACATTGCTGACCAAATGGTCAAGCTTTGTTATTTATCACGGAAATGAACCCATGCAGATGGAACCCAAAGTAAACATCCTCCTGGTAGATGATAAGCTGGAAAATTTACTCGCACTAGAGGCAATCCTAGAAAAACTAGGTGAAAATCTAGTGAGAGCTACTTCTGGAGAAGAAGCTTTAAGGTGTCTGCTGCATCAGGATTTTGCAGTGATTTTGCTGGATGTGCAAATGCCAGGGATGGACGGCTTTGAAACTGCAACTTTGATTCGCAATCGGGGGCGATCGCGTCATACACCAATCATCTTTCTTACCGCCTTCAGCACCAGCGACCAAATGCTGTTTAAAGGCTATGCTTTGGGTGCAGTAGATTATTTACTCAAGCCCATCGACCCGAATATCTTAACTTCAAAAGTCACAGTATTTGCAGAATTATTTAAGAAAACAGAAGCCGTCAAGCTACAAGCAGCGCAACTCGTAGCCGTTAATGCCGAACTCAGGCAAAGTGAAGAGAGATTTCGTTCTTTGAGTACCTGTTCTCCAGTTGGCATCTTTGAAATTGATACAGAAGGACGCTGTAGGTATACCAATCCGCGTTATCAGATAATTTGTGGTGTAAAAGCGGCGGAAAGTGTAGAAAAAAGCTGGCTGGAATCCGTTCATCCTGAAGATAGAGAACGAGCAGTTACTAGCTGGTCTGGCTATATTAATCAAGGTCGCGACTACTCCGAAGAATTTCGTTTTCAAACTGCTCATGGCAATGTTCGTTGGGTTCAGGTTCGCTCATCGCCGATGCTTTCCGGTCAAGGCGAATTACTGGGGTATGTAGGCACTCTCGAAGATATTACCGAACGCAAGCAAGCCGAAGAAGTCCGCGCTCAAGTAATTCGAGAACAAACAGCAAGACAGGAAGCTGAAGCGGCAAATCGCATGAAAGATGAATTTCTCGCCGTTCTCTCCCACGAACTTCGTACACCGCTAACTTCCATGCTGGGCTGGTCAAAAATCCTGCGTTCTAAGAAACTTGACGATAAAGCCACTTCCCGCGCCCTAGAGGCGATCGAACGCAACGCTACATCTCAGATGCAACTAATTGAGGATATCTTAGATGTATCGAGGATTATCCGCGGTCAGTTGCGATTAAATATATGTGCTGTAAATCTGATCTCGGTGATGGAAGCAGCTTTAGAAGCAGTGCGTCCTTTAGCAGAAGCAAAAGATATTCAATTAAATACTGTGTTGGATACTTCGGTTGGTTCAGTGTATGGCGATCCAGCCCGTTTACAGCAAGTTGTATGGAATCTATTAACCAACGCCATTAAGTTTACACCCAAAGGTGGTAGGGTAGAAGTCAAATTATCTACCTATTTTGGATATTCAATTAACGATAGCCCTGATTTAGCGAGTAATAGAGCTTCTTTGCTATTGGAATCTAAAAATGAAAATTCCAATTTAAACACTGATGAAAGTAGTAATCCAAAATCCAAAATCGTTCGGCCGAGCCAAGCTGAAGTCCAAAATCCCAAATTTCAGTACGCCCAAATTCAAGTAATCGATACAGGCATTGGCATCAGTCCAGAGTTTTTACCGAAAGTATTCGAGCGTTTCCGGCAAGCAGACAGTACCACAACACGATCGCACAATGGACTAGGACTAGGACTAGCGATCGTCCGTCACTTAGTGGAACTGCACAAAGGCACCATTTGTGCCGAAAGCCCAGGCACGGAACAGGGAGCAACCTTTACTGTCAGACTGCCATTGCTACAAGACAATCGGGGTAACAAAGGCTCTAGAGAAGCAGGAGAAATTTCCTCTGCTGGGGCTTCTACTCCCTTGGCGGGATTAAAGGTTTTAGTCGTAGATGATGAAGCAGATACCCGTAACTTTCTCAGCTTTATGTTTGAGGACTATGGCGCGGTTGCCACTGCGGTGTCATCAGTAGATGAAGCCTTAGCAGTACTAGAACAAGCCAAACCAGATATTTTGATTAGCGACATCGGCATGTCAGAACAAGATGGTTATACGCTGATTCGTAAACTCCGTTCTTTAGAACCAGAAAAAGGCGGACGCATTCCCGCGATCGCTTTAACTGCATATACGCGAGAGGAAGACCGCTTACAAGCACTTGCAGCCGGATTTCAACAGCATCTGCCTAAGCCAATTGACCCCACTAAATTAATTCGTGTGGTTGTTAATGTGTTGAAACTACCTGTGGAAGTCCCGGTGAGTTAGTGGGAAGTGGGGACAGGAAAGGGGACGCGGAGAATGACTAATGACTAATGACTAATTAAGAAGAAGTTAGGGCATGTTGTTTTAATACCTTTAAGGACACTACTTCTAACGCTCTAGGGTGAGTTGCTGAAAGGATTACTGGCGGAGCAACGCCGGCTTCGAGGGCTTCTTGCCAGCGAGCAGCACACAAACACCAGCGATCGCCAGGCTTGAGTCCAGGAAAATTATATTCAGGAGCAGGTGTACTCAGGTCGTTCCCACGGGATTTGGTAAACTCAAGGAATTCTTGCGTTAGTTCGGCACATATAACGTGCGACCCAAAATCTTGACCACCTGTACGACATAAGCCGTCGCGGTAAAATCCAGTCATGGGGGAAGTGCAGCAAACTTCTAGTTCTCCGCCGATTACGTTTGAATTCATTGCTTGACTTGCAAAAGTATCAGTTTAATTCTACCAAGGTCGGCTTGGTTCTGAGGCAGGAGGCAGAATTCAGGAGTCAGGATTCAGAATTGAGTAGTAATTAAATTCCGAGTATTGGATGAATATTGATTTAAACTGTTGTCACTGCTATAGGAATCCGATTTAATTATTGAAAAAATTTAAGTATCTGTAGGGTGCGTTATTGCGAAGCATAACCCACCAAGTCCTTAATAATGGTGCGTTACGCCAAAGGCTAACGCACCCTACTAGGCAAGCTTAAAATGTTGCAAAAAAATTGTAGGTTGGGTTTCACTCCGTACCCCTACGGGGAAGCAAGCTACAACCCAACCTACTGCTAATGCACTATTTTAATCTTGTCACGCTACCACGTATATTTCAAAAATCAAATATGAGTCCTACAGAACTATTAAGTATTAAATATTATTATAACTATGAATGTCTTGTTTTGCATAAAGTATTGACTAATTATGAGTTTTCAATTCTGAATTCTGAGTTCTGAATTCTGGCTTCAATTGCCTTTTACAATTAACCATTATTTAGTTCCATTAAAGAAATCTTTTCGTTGGAATAAAGCCATTTTTCAAAATTACTTTTACAGCGGGGCCATTCTTTATCTGTCATGGCAAACCAATCAGTATCTCTGTTTTTTCCACGCACAAACATATGTTGTCGGAAACGACCTTCATAAATGAATCCCATTCGTGCAGCGGTAGTCCGGCTTGCATGGTTGAGGGAATCACACTTCCATTCAACTCTACGATAAGAATGGCGATCGAAAAGATGTTGAAGTAATAAAAACTGTGATTCTGTATTGGCTTTACTTTTGTGGACTGCTGGAGTAAACCATACATGACCGATTTCAGCACGACCGTGATTGTGAGCGATCGCCAGTAATGCTACAATTCCCACTGGAGTATTTGCTGAGTTTTCAAACACTGTCCAAGTCAGAGGATCGGACTTACCTGCTAGATTTTTTTCCATCCAGTCTTTCATTATTGAAGGGCTATCAAATGGGCCGTAAAATAAATAATTCCATACGGCTTCTTTTTCATGACTCCCGTGCGAAGCTGCATATAAAGCATCTATATCTCTTTCTATAATTAAGGGATTAAGTCTGACGAATTGACCGTTGAGTTGTAAAAAATCGGGTGGCTGCCAAGTTCGATTTTGCATGATTTTATAACTTTCCAATTTTTGATTTTACATTTTGGATTAAGAGGTTATTTGAAAAGTAATTTGTTGTGATTTTAGGCACTTTATCGATCCCCCCTAACCCCCCTTTTTAAGGGTGAAACTAGAATCAAAGTCCCTCTTTTTAAGAGTTAGGTTTAATTGTCTGTTATATTATGCTCAAAAATCTTGATGAACTGGTAATTTATCCACAAGATTACGAAAGCTTAGAAGCAAATGTCTTGATTAATCGAATGTATCAAGAGCTTACCTTGTTATACGGTGGTACGCCAGATGGGAAATTTACCGCGCTTGACTTGAGTCAACACAGATCTGTGTTTGTTAACGTGAATTCGAGGGCTGATATATTGTCTAACGAATTTAGTCAATCAAAAAACCTCTCCCTGGTTTTACTACGCAAAACCGTCCCTCTCCGATTCGGAGAGGGACAGACTTGAACTTTAGTTCAAGGCAGGGAGAGGTTCGTCGAATTCACGTTTTGTTATTACTTGGATTCAAACTCAGACGAGCGCTTGCGGTGCAATTATTCCACTTGGCGAAAAAATCGGCGAAATTAAACGTCTGTTTGTGGAATCGGCTTGGCGCAAACGAAGAGTAGCTTTTACATTGGGAACTACATAGGTGCAAGGAGGGTTTTTATTCCGTAATGTCTGGAGTGTTAACCGATGCCTCCTACCCTTTTGCCTCATCTTTGGGAGGATTTGGCGGACACCAAAAAAGGTTTTTGCTGGAGACGCCAAGAGATTGCAAGATTCCCCGCATCACTTGTGTGCAGTACATCCAGTGTCCTAAATCGTCATACATGCGATCGGGATTAAACTCTACGTTGTAATGCAGCACATTGGGAAGGTCTAAAAATTCATTACTAGATTGAGGAGAAAGCAACAGCAGGTGAAATGGCTTTCCCTGGCATTGTTTTCGCAGCTTGTTGACCAAATCCATCGCACCACGGCGATCGGCAATGCCTGTACGGACGAAAAGTACTTTATCGCAGTTTTGTATTGTATACCAAAACCTTTCTGAACGGGCGCTGTAGCGAAGGCGCATCCGTTCGTGGACGGGAGACATATCGTTAACAGGGTCGTCTGTGTCCTCGACTTCGTGGGCGAAGGATAAACCAGTCCATTTACTGTGGTAGATCCTGCGTTCATCGGGATTGTAATGCAAAAAGACAGGATTCCACATGTCATAAAAACGGTTTTCGATGATATCCGCGATGTCTGCAATCTTTGTAGTACGTGTTAAATCAAAGGGAAAGGCGGGACCGTCATACTCCATTTTATATAGCATCATTCTGACGGCACAGCGATCGCCCAGTGGCAGAATCGCAACTCGACTAATATCTGATAATTTACATTTATATTGGAACAGCACCGCTGACTTTGGTGCTGCTTTCACCCGACTTTCCAGCCCCTTGTTGCCAATCATTATGGTGCGGAAGGGAATGTCGGGGTGCAGCGGATCTTCATAGACACCAGGCGGAATGGCTTTGAATGCTAGGCGAATCTCCTGCCACATGGGATGGATGTTATACTCGTTGTCTGATTCGTTAATCACCCAGAGGTGGCGTTTGTCGGCTTGTAAAATCCCCAAATGCCCGTCATAAAATAAGAGATTTGAGTTATTGGGCGAAAACAGATTAAAGGCGGCGCTGTATTCTAAATCTGCACCAGGGGGGATGTCCACTGTGGTGGCGATCGCTCTATCTTCTTGTACGGCAAAGAACGGGGGTGTCTCTGGTTCGCCAGACTTAGCAATGTATATACCGGGGAGCAATCCTGCCTTGTTTTTCAGTGCAGTTTGGAGTTCCTGCCAATAGGGAGCTATGGTGTAGGTGTATTGTGATGGATTGACGATCCGCAAACGCCTCTCTTCAATACAGCTAGAGACATAGAAGCCTGCATTGTCAAGGTAGACGATGACTTCATTTGGCTGCTGGAAGCGTTGTTTTTCTTTTGCCAATTCGCTTTTGTCGATGGCAAACAAGTCTAGATTAATTGCCTCATACATCAGGCGGTGGCCAACGGTGTTCGGGTGAGCCGGATCGAAGGATATCCCATCTTTCCACCGTCCCTGACCATTATCCAATGCTGCCAACCAATCGAGTACAGGAACGCCCCAATTCACCATTCGGTTGTGTGTGTCTTTTAAGAGCCAGTGATGTTCTGAGGAATAATCATTGTTAGGATAGACTCCGCCGAGAATTGGACGTGCGCCGATGTCCCGCGTCATTTTCACCAGCTGCTGTAAACCACTTTCAAACCGCCGCTGGATTGCGCGGCGTTCGTGGGGAAGACAGTAGGCTAACCCTTCGTTACCCAAAGACAAAGCAATAATTACGATATCTGGTTTTTCTGGTCTGACGACTGAGGCAAATCGATTGATTGTTCTGGTGACATTCGCCCCGACTTCGGACGCGTTCGCCAGTTCATGTCCATATTTTTCCTGCAAAGCCTGTGCTAATAGCCAAGTCCAACCTCTTAGAAGCCAAGCTTTATGGCCTAAGGCAACAGAACTGCCGATGACCGCGATTTTCAGCTTTTGGGATTCTTCGTTTGGGGGCATCGTGACAGCAGGTTCTTCAATAAAATATCCAAAGGGATAAGGCTGCAAATAACCGAACGCGCCATCATCCACAACAATTGTTTTCGACTGATTTTCAGGCTCAATTGGCAGCCAGCGATTCGAGCCGAAAGCTTCCCAGCGGACGCTGCCGTTTGAGTCTATACGCACATATTTATATTCAACTGTCTGGCTTTTACCTGACTCCAAAGACGGCGCAAAGTTGATTTCTGTATCTGTCCACCATAAGGGATAGCGATCGCAACTTGTACGCAAAGGGACACATTTTTTGATATTCCACAGTCCCAACTTTGCAGTAGAACCTACAATACCGATGAATTCACCAGTTTGAGTAGATGCACTGATCTGGAATCGATACATAAGTTTTTCCCTGATTTAAATATTACGATACCAGATCGAAAATTTGAATCCTAAAAACTATTTTGACAATATCACATAGAAATCTTCAGAGCAATTCTCAATTCTACAATTCAGAGTTAGTATATTTTATCGGATAGATTCAAGATAGTAGCATATCTTTAGATATTATTATCTTCGTTTTATCGCCGATGATAACTAGAAATCATCTTTGTTTAATGAGAAGTAAAGCTATCTTTAATGAAAGGTAAAATTTGGCGATCGCCATACAGCAGATTTCAAACCCAGCCCCCAGTCACTTTTACTTCTGGATTCTCAATTCTGCTGTATTTATTTATGATTGCGAATCAAGTCTTTCTAACAGGTCTTCACGGGATAAATTAGGTAATTCGAGCAAAAATCTAGCAAATTCATCTGCTGGTAACTGCAAGCAACTATCTATGACTCTTGCCAATTCCTCATCCACAGAACCAAACCTTAATTTCAACAAGTTTTCCATCAGTTGACGGCGCTCTTGCTGTACTCCCTGCTGTACTCCTTGCTGTACTGTGGTTTGTTCCCATTGTTGATAAGCTTGCGATAAATTCATAATTAGTTCCCGATCTTCATCTGTTAAACTTTGTTGTTGAACTATAACTATCCGCCAATTAGTAATCAGTTTGAGAGCATTTTCTCGCAAAAGATTGTTTTCCGGGAGTGCCAATAATTCACTAACAGCTTGGCGTTGTGTTTCACCTTTGCCTAAAATCCTTAACCACAATGTGTCATTAGTTGTAGGTAGTTCGTTAATCGCTACTATTGCCGTCCTCAAAGATTCCGGCAGCAAATAAACACCATTAGTCCAGGTTTCTAGCTCTAGTTTAGCTGCAAAACTGTTAAGCAAATTATCTGAAGCACTAGGAGCAAAAATCCACAATCGCGCTAAATTACCTTCCGGTAAACTGGTTTTCTCGCGCTTGGCTTCACGTTGAGAATGTGCGATAACGTAAAGCAATTTCAAAAGACAGTTCCGGACTTCTGTCTTGCTAGGCTGATTGCGAAATGGTTCTAGCAATGCCGTACTTGTACTAGTAGCTATCCTTCCTAGCAATCCTAGTGATTCCACTTGTTGAGAAGATGTTGCTGTTTGGGAGAATAGCACATCTACTTGCCGAACTTCGTCAGTGATTTCTTTATTTACCTCTACCTCTCCCAAAGGCGAAAGCAACTCTTGTAAAAACTGCTTTGAAAACTGGTCGTAAGGCTGTCGAGTCATAACGAACGTCTGAACTGTACTGTATTTTACAAGAGTTGGGGATCTCTCCCTCAGCACTCCAACACCGTCAACACTCAACCGCCAATAGTCAACGTGAGAGACGAGTTTAATCGACTTCTTTCTTGCAGAAGTAGGGAAAAGGGTAAGGGGGAAAGGGAAAAGGAATAAAAAAACCTTTCCCCTTTTCCCGCAAGAGTGCAAAAGTTACTTTTGCAAGAGGTTTAATCTCTTATGTTTTCCGGAAATTAAGAGGTAATGTCAGAAAAACTAAATAATATGACTCACTGAGTAACCAGGTCATGATCCACCACATAATTGGTAAATTATTACAAGGGCGTTACCAAATTGTCCAAAGCCTGGGTGCAGGGGTGTTTGGACAAACATACATTGCCCTAGATGTAGATTACCCAGACAATGCCAAATGCGTAGTTAAGCAGATCAAAGTTAACAGTTTTGAATCTAACTACTTGGACACGCTGAGGCTGTTGTTTTTAACTGAAACTGAAACTCTTAAGCTTTTAGGAAGCCATCAGCAAATTCCGGAATTCATCGCCTGCTTTGAAGAAAACAAGCGATTTTATTTGGTACAAGAGTATATTGAAGGACATGCCCTCACTGCGGAATTACCCATTAATCAAGAGTGGGGGTCTGTGTGGAGTGAAAGGGAAGTTGTAGAATTTTTATTAGATGTCTTAGGTATTCTAGAATTTGTTCACTCCCAAGGTGTTATTCATTGCGATATCAAACCAGAAAATTTAATTAGGCGTGCTGCTGATGGCAAGTTAGTTTTAATTGATTTTGGTTCAATCCAATCGATTGATTTTGGTATAGGTGCGGAATTGCCTATTCATAGAATTCCCGTCACTTCGTTGGGATACATACCACCAGAACAATTTATTGGTGAAACACAGCCCAACAGCGATATTTATGCTTTGGGAATGATTGCTATTCAAGCTTTAACGGGGCTAGAGCCACTACAATTAAAAGCCGATCCTTATACTAATGAGATTATTTGGCGTTGTCAAAATACCCCAGTTAATGATTATTTAGCTGCTGTTCTCAGCCAAATGATCCGCTACGATTACCAAAAACGTTTTCAGTCTGCGGGTGAAGTTCTGCGGGTTCTCAAACAAATGATCTGGGAACCTCAGCCAACACAAATATTAATACCAGATATTGAAGATGATAAATCCCGGAATCCTGTTTCTGGAAAATTATCGCCATTATTTACAGGAATCAAAGTCGGGCTAGCGGCTAATTCTTTGTTGATGGGAGTTGGTGTATATTCTTTAGTTAATACTTCACCTGCGTATTCAGAAACAGAGACTTTATCTCAAGCAACAAAAGAATATCAAGCAGGCGATTTGCAAGAAGCGATCGCACTAGTTAAATCAATTCCCTCCCACAGCAATATTTATCCAGAAGCTCAAGCCACAATCGAAGAATGGCAAGAGCAATGGCAAGTAGCCGCACAACAATATCAATTAGCTTTAGCAGCTTCTTATGAAAATCGATGGTCTGATGTTATTGATGCGGCTCGTCAAGTTCCAGATATTTTATATTGGCGAAATAAAACAAATAAATTGGTTCAACAAGCATACGTAAATATTCAAACACAAACCGAAGATTTATTAGCTAAAGCTTATGAAAGTGCCAGTATAAAAAACTTTTCTATGGCATTACAATATTTGCGTCAAATTCCTAAAGAAAGTTCTGCTGGTGCTATAGTTCAAGAGAAATTAGCTGAATACAATCGCAAGCGGCAAATTAGAGCAGCTTACTTTTTGAATAAAGCCTACTATCAAGCATCTATTGGTAATTTTAATAGTGCTGTCAAGTTACTAAAAAATATTCCTAGTGATACTTTAGTTTATGCTGAAGCTCAAGTTAAATTAAATGAATATACTCGAAAACAACGCGTGTTAGCTCAATATCAAAAGGGAGCTTCTGTAAAAAGAGCAAATGAATTTGTTCTTAAAAACTCAGATACTACAATTCAATATGTTCGGGGAGTAAATTAACTGCAAGAGGCTAATATCCGGTAGTTATACCCAGGACTTACGCAAAAGATAACGAAAGTAGCGGTAATTCATGAATTACCGCTACGCAAATCAGATTTTTAGTGAAATGGTATGAGTTACTATGAATAAGCATCCATTGGCAGACAAGAACAAACGAAATTCCGATCGCCAAATGCTGCATCAATGCGGCTGACAACAGGCCAGAATTTATGTTCGCGCGTCCAAGGCGCAGGGTAGGCAGCTTGTTCGCGGGAATAGGGATGATCCCATTCTCCACTAAGCAAACTTTCAGCAGTATGGGGTGCGTTCTTCAAAAGATTATCTTGGATATCTGCCTTACCTGATTCGATTTCGGCAATTTCTTGGCGAATAGCAATCAACGCATCACAGAAACGATCTAACTCTTGTTTTGATTCGCTTTCTGTTGGTTCCACCATGATTGTACCTCCCACAGGCCAGGAAACAGTCGGCGCGTGGAAACCATAATCCATTAAACGCTTGGCAACATCATCGATTTCGATCGCTGCTGATTTTTTGAGCGATCGCAGATCTAAAATACATTCATGGGCAACTAAACCATTTTTCCCTTGATATAAAACGGGATAGTAAGATTCAAGTCGCTTGGCGATGTAGTTAGCATTCAGAATTGCCACTTTCGTTGCTTGGGTTAAACCAGCCGTACCCATCATGGCAATGTACATCCAAGAAATCACCAAAATACTCGCACTACCCCAAGGCGCAGCCGCCACAGCACCAAGATGCTGGGTATTGGGAATTTCTTGGTTCCCAGTCCCCAGTCCCCAGTCCCCAGTCGCTACTACAGGATGTCCGGGTAGGAACGGTACGAGATGAGAAGCGACACCAATAGGCCCCATACCAGGGCCGCCGCCACCGTGAGGAATACAGAAAGTTTTGTGCAAGTTTAAGTGACAGACATCCGCGCCAATATCCCCAGGACGGCAAATTCCCACTTGGGCGTTCATATTTGCCCCATCCATGTAAACTTGTCCGCCGTGAGTATGAACAATTGCACAGATTTCCTTAATTGACTCCTCAAAAACACCGTGAGTCGAGGGATATGTCACCATTAAGGCGGCGAGTTCTGACTTGTGTTTTTCAGCTTTAGCTTTCAGGTCGTCAACGTCAATGTTACCTTGAGAGTCGCAGGCAACTGCTACTACTTTCATGCCGCACATTACCGCACTGGCTGGGTTTGTCCCGTGTGCTGAGGTAGGAATCAAACAGACGTTGCGGTGTCCTTCTTTCCGGCTTTGATGATATTGGCGAATCACTAAAAGTCCGGCGTATTCACCTTGAGAACCTGCGTTTGGTTGCAGAGAAATTCCAGCAAAGCCAGTAATTTCAGCTAACCACGCTTCAAGCTGCTGAAACAGGATTTGATAACCTTGCGTTTGGGATGGTGGGGCAAAAGGATGAATCTTGCCAAATTCTTCCCAAGTTACCGGAATCATCTCAGCAGTTGCATTCAACTTCATTGTGCAGGAACCCAAAGGAATCATCGATGTTGTTAGCGACAAGTCCTTGCTTTCTAGCCTGTGGAGATAGCGCAATAACTCTGTTTCTGAGTGATAGCGGTTAAATACTGGATGAGTTAGGTAACTGCTTTGACGAGGGAGGGGGAGATGGGGAGATGAGGAGATGGGGAGATGGGGAGAAAACCATTCTTCCAAGGTGAAAGGTAGTTCTTTGTTTCCTGCGAAAATTGCCAAGATGTCAAGCAAATCATCTACTGTGGTAGTTTCATTCAGCGAAATACCAACAGCAGTGGCATCAAAAATCCGCAAGTTAATTTGAAGTTGTTGGGAAGCTGCCAGAATATCTTCTAAATTTTGGCTTCCCAGTTCTACTCGCAGCGTATCAAAGAAATTTTCGGAACTAATTTTATAACCCAAACGCTTGAGTCCTTGTGCTAGCAACACCGTCAAGGAATGGATATTTTCGGCAATTTGCTTGAGTCCACTAGGGCCGTGATAAACGGCGTACATACTCGCCATCACCGCCAGTAGCACCTGTGCTGTGCAGATATTACTAGTAGCTTTTTCCCGGCGGATATGTTGTTCGCGGGTTTGTAAGGCGAGACGCAATGCAGGCTTCCCAAGAGCATCTTTTGATACTCCCACAATTCGCCCTGGAACCGATCGCTTATACTCTTCTTTAGTAGCAAAATACGCTGCGTGAGGGCCGCCAAAGCCCAAGGGTATACCGAAACGTTGGGTGCTACCCACAGCAATATCAGCGCCAAATTCACCCGGAGGGGTAAGCAAAGTTAAACTTAAGGGGTCTGCTGCTACCGTCACCAATGCACCCTGAGCATGGGCTTTTTCGATAAAAGCGCGGTAATCGTAAATGGTGCCATCGCTTGCTGGGTATTGCAGAACAGCACCAAAAATCGGTTCTTCAAAATCAAATGTTTGATGGTCGCCGACAATGATTTTAATCCCCAATGGTTGAGCGCGAGTCTGCAACACATCAATGGTTTGGGGATGGCAATCACGAGAAACAAAATAGCCATCTGCCTTATTTTTGGAAACGCCATAGCTGAGGCTCATGGCTTCGGCGGCGGCTGTGGCTTCATCGAGTAACGAAGCGTTGGCAATTTCCAAACCTGTGAGGTCGATAATCAGAGTTTGGAAATTTAACAATGCTTCCAATCTTCCTTGGGCAATTTCTGGCTGATAAGGAGTGTAAGCAGTATACCAACCGGGATTTTCTAGGATATTACGTGCGATCGCTGGAGGGGTAATACTGTCGTAATATCCCATACCAATATACGACCGGAAAACTCGGTTTTTGCTAGCAACTTTTTTTAACAATGCCAGTGCTGCGTATTCACTTTCTGCCTCTGGTAACTTCAGCGGTTGCTTGACCCGAATTGCCTGGGGTACTGTTTGGTCGATGAGGTCATCTAAACTAGAAAACCCCAAGACTTCAAGCATTTGCTGGATGTCATCGGAGTTCGGGCCAATGTGTCTGGGGGCAAAATTACTTAACTTTTGACTCGTTTCGTTTAGCAGATGGCGATCGCTAGACTTGAAAATAGGGAGATTTGATACCACAAATTACTCTCCAGATAATAGTATATTAATATTTTGCAACAAATACTGATAACAAGTGAGTGTAATTTATCAATTTATCTAAATTTGATAACTTAATTTTACTAAGAGTGGGGCATTGGGCATTGGGTATGGGGAAAGGGGAAGGGGTAAAGGGGAAAGGGGAAAGATTAAATTTATTCCTTTTCCCTTTCCCCTTTAACCTTTTCCCCTGCTCCCCTGCCCCCTGCCCCTGTGCCTACTCCCCTTCTACTTGAGCGCGGTATTCATCGGCGCTCAAGGCATCATTCACTTCGTCGGGGTCATTGACACGTACTTTTAAAAACCATCCTTCACCGTAGGGGTCATCTGATACTTGTTCCGGATCTTCAATCAAAGGATCGTTGCGTTCTACGACTGTGCCAGTCACGGGTGAATTTAATTCTTCAACGGCTTTCACTGATTCAATGGTGCCAAATGTATCTCCCTTTGTCACTAAATCGCCAATTTCTGGCAATTCCAAAAATACGATATCGCCCAGTTCATGTACCGCAAACTCGGTAATACCAATGGTGGCAATATCACCATCTACTCGCACGTATTCGTGAGAATCTAAGTATCTAAAATCTTGAGGATAATCAAAAGACATATCACTTCCTCTCCCTTGTCGAACAATTTATTGCCTTAACAGTCATCCAAGCCATATTCGATAATGAACCTTGCTGTAGATTGAGTAACTCACACAAGCGTTGCCAAGCAATGAAAAAATGTGATTTCCACTTCTTTATTTGGTACTCGGAACTGGACACCACTGAAAACACATTATTCCTCAAAAACCTCAGCACTTATCAGTTAGCAACACGATTTTTTGAGCGATAGAAGGGACGTTTCACCACAACTGCGGGGTAAGCTTTGCCGCGAATCTCGACTTCTAATTGCTGACCAACAGTTGCTAGCTTGGTGGGAACGTAGCCTAAAGCAATGGGATAACCAAGTGTGGGCGATAAAGTACCACTGGTGACTTCTCCCACAACTTTACCTGTTGATAGAATTTGGTAGCCATGACGAGCAATGTTGCGTCCTTGGGTTTGCAAACCTACCAAGCGCCGTTGCACTCCCGCAACTTTTTGCTGTTCTAAAACTGCCCTACCAATAAAATCGCCTTTGGTGTCTAGGTGAACTAGCCAGCCCAAACCTGCTTCTAAAGGTGTGGTGGTGTCGTCGATGTCTTGGCCGTAAAGTGCCAAAGCTGCTTCTAGCCGCAGGGTATCTCTCGCACCGAGTCCACAGGGAATGACGCCATTATTATGGAGACTTTGCCACAATTCTAATGCCACATCAGGGTCTACCATCACTTCAAAGCCATCTTCTCCGGTGTAGCCTGTGCGGGCTATGAAGCCTGGTTTACCCAATACCGTCGCTTCCAGGTGACCAAATGCTTTGATTGGTTGTAAGTCCTGCTGCACTAAGGGTTGGAGATATTTAATAGCTTTTGACCCTTGCACGGCAATTAAGGCTTTTTCTGGTGAAAGGTCTTGGAATTGCACCTCATTTGGTTCGAGGTGTTGCAATAGCCATGCTTTATCTTTACCAGTGGTTGCCGCATTAACTATAATAAACGCCCTTTGTGTACCAGTGGTGTCTTCACCTTGATAATAGACAATGATGTCGTCAATAATTCCGCCTTGGGGATTTAACAAGACAGTGTATTGTGCTTGACCGGGTTGTAACCGGCTCAAATCTGAAGGTACTAAAGACTGGAGTTGGGATATGAGGTTTTTACCTTGGAGAGTAAATTTGCCCATGTGGGAAATATCGAACATACCGGCTGCATTTCTTACAGCTTCATGTTCGCGGCTAATTCCACTAAATTGTACGGGCATTTCCCAACCACCAAAGCTGGTAAAGCGTGCTTTGAGTTCTACACCCAATTGATATAAAACAGTCCGCGCCAAAGATTGGGCGTTATCTTCTTGATTAGCCACAGGTATTTATGCGATCGCACCTCAACATCTCTCTATCCTACGAGATGCTTCCCTGTTTGAGAGAATAGTTTGAGGTAACAAACAAAAGCCTCCGCAATCAGAACACACAATTGATAACTCAGCACTCTCTACTAAGGTTTAATAGTTAATGGTGGAAATGTTGAGATTTGTTAATTTAACATTATGAAGTATCGGCAAATACTAGCTAGCTTTATCTTAGCCATAGCTCTTTTTGTTTTTCCCCTCTCGGCGCAAGCTGCGAGTTCTTCCAGTATTACCCGTTCTGCCGGAGAGAACTTTCAGAGCAAAGATTACTCTGGCCAAAGTTTAATTGGTACTGAGTTTACCAATATCGATTTAGAAAATGCTAACTTTAGCAATGCTGACTTACGCGGTGTTGTGTTTAACGGTACTGTCTTAGAGGGAGTAAATCTGCATGGTGCAGATTTTAGTAATGGCATAGCCTATCTAGCAAGATTTAAGAATGCTGATTTAGGTGATGCAGTATTGAGTGATGCAATGATGCTGCGTTCTACATTTGATAATGTTGATATTACTGGCGCTGATTTCACGAATGCAGTTTTAGATGGAACGCAAGTGAAAAAACTTTGTACGAAGGCGAGTGGTGTCAATTCTAAAACTGGTGTGGATACCCGTCAATCTTTAGGATGTAAGTAAAAATTAACAACCCCTTCTTCTTCCTTCGTGCAGAGGGGGTTGTTTGATACTGTTTAGTTAAGGCAATAGACGCGATAAATCGCCGTCTTTACAATACCTTCGGGTTAATCGCTTTTACACATGATGTTTTTTATTTAATGTCAATACTAAAATAGCTTTATTTGAGCTTCTGAAGGTCAACACTGAGCTTCCGAGGGTCAACATTGAGCTTCTGAGGGTCAAGTTTGAGCTTTTGAGGGTCAACATTGAGCTTCCGAGGGTCAACATTGAGCTTCCGAAGGTCAACATTGAGCTTTTGAGGGTCAACATTGAGCTTCCGAGGGTTAACATTGAGCTTTTGAGGGTCAACATTGAGCTTCCGAGGGTCAACACTGAGCTTCCGAGGGTCAACATTGAGCTTCTGAGGGTCAACATTGAGCTTCCGAAGGTCAACATTGAGCTTCTGAGGGTCAACATTGAGCTTCTGAGGGTCAACATTGAGCTTCTGAGGGTCAACATTGAGGTTTGGAACTCGAAACAAGATAATAGGATTTACGCGCTCAGATTGCCCAACCTCCTTAAAAAGGGAGGAACCGGAATCGAAGTCTCCCTTAAAAAGGGACATTTAGAGGGATCTAAGACTTGTGATACCAACAAGAGGACTTTTTAAACATCCTCTAATACTCGCCGACAAATCTTTGATACTTGTGAATGCAATTCAACCTTGCACCTCTCTCATAGCCGATGCCCCATGCCCCATGCCCTAATTCCAATCTTGTTCTTCTTTCTTACCGCGACTTTTATAAATACCGCCCAAATCATGTAGTTGACGAGTTTTTTCAAAAAGCTGGGCTTCCGTCAAACCCCACTGCTGCAAGACTTTATCTAAATCTTTTTGAATGTCTCTCGCCCCTGGAAAGCCTTGATAACGAATTCGCAATCTAGCTAATTCTGCTAAATTGTAGTCTGTCGCTTGTTGAGCGAGTAAAATATCAATAAGGGGGCGATCGCGGTTATATAGAGGGTGCTGTTGTTCTTTACCGCCCGTTGCTTCACTCATCGTAATTCCTGAATAATTAAGTTAGGAGTTAAGAGTTAGGAGTGCTGAGTCTTAGTTTTTAAGTTTAGCCCAGAGCAGAGGAGCAGAAAAAGCAAAAGAAATCGTCTTCTGCACTGAAAAATCAATTGTAAAATTGAGAACTCATTGCTTACTCCTCGCTCTTAACTCCTCACTTAATTATTAGACGGCAACTACACCTGAAGTCTTACGGCTCTCACCACTGCCAGTCAAATTTAAATAAAGTTACATTAGTCGATAAGAAAATACAAAAATCTTTAGATGAGGGTGAATCTTATATCACCCAAAATCGAAGCAGCAAGGGAGCAAGAACCCGCTATGTTTGAACACTTCACTTCCGAAGCCATTAGAGTAATTATGCTAGCTCAGGAGGAGGCCCGGCGCCTGGGACACAACTTCGTAGGAACTGAACAAATTCTCCTGGGTTTGATGGGAGAAGGAACTGGGGTTGCTGCTAAAGTGCTGGCGGAATTAGGCGTTACTCTAAAAGACGCACGCCGCGAGGTAGAAAAAATTATTGGTAGGGGTTCTGGCTTTGTACCGCCAGAGATTCCTTTTACTCCTAAGGTGAAAAGCCTCTTTGAGCAATCGTTTAAAGAAGCTCATAGTTTGGGACAGAATTACATTAATACTGAACACTTACTCTTAGGATTAACTGAGGCGGGCGAAGGTGTCGCTGCCAAAGTACTGCAAAATCTAGGGGTTGATTTCAAGACTATCCGCAGTGCGATTATTCGCCGTTTGGGTGAAAATTCACCGGCTTTCGCTGGTGGTAGTAGTCAAAAGCGTACCCAAACGCTCACTATGGAAGAGTTTGGCAGAAATCTAACTAAACTAGCACAAGCAGGTCAACTCGACCCCGTAGTTGGTCGCGAGAAGGAAATTGAGCGTGCTGTCCAAATTCTCGGTCGCCGCACGAAAAATAATCCCGTGTTGATTGGGGAACCAGGAGTTGGTAAAACTGCGATCGCAGAAGGTTTAGCTCAGCGTATTGTTAATCAAGATATCCCCGAATCGTTACAAGATAAGCAAGTCATCAGCCTGGATATGGGTTTATTAGTGGCTGGAACTCGCTTCCGTGGCGATTTTGAAGAACGGATCAAAAAAGTAGTAGAAGAAGTCCGTTCTGTAGGCAATATCATCTTGGTGATTGACGAAATTCACACCTTAGTCGGCGCTGGTGGTACAGAAGGTGGCTTGGATGCAGCTAACATCCTTAAACCCGCTTTAGCACGGGGCGAACTCCAGTGTATCGGCGCCACTACCCTCGATGAATATCGTAAGCATATCGAACGCGATGCCGCCCTAGAGCGTCGTTTCCAACCGATTATGGTCGGCGAACCATCAGTCGAAGAAACCGTACAAATTCTTTACGGCTTGCGCGGTGCCTACGAACAGCACCACAAAGTCACAATTTCTGACGCGGCAGTGGTAGCAGCAGCTAAGTTGTCAGACCGCTATATTAGCGATCGCTTTTTGCCAGATAAAGCCATAGACTTAATTGATGAAGCTGGCTCCCGCGTTCGTCTGCGGAACTCTCAAAATTCTGCCAATAAAGAACTCAAGCGCGAACTCGCTGGTGTGACCAAAGCCAAAGAAACAGCAGTCAAAGTCCAAGATTTTGACAAAGCCGGACAACTGCGCGACCAAGAATTAGAACTCACAGCAAAACTGCAAAGTGAAATAGCAGAAAGTGAGAAAAATCTCAATACTGCTGTAGTTGATGAAGAAGACATCGCCCAAATTGTCGCTTCTTGGACTGGCGTACCAGTCAATAAGCTAACTGAATCTGAGTCAGAGTTGCTGTTGCACCTAGAAGACACTCTGCACCAGCGGCTTATCGGCCAAGAGCAAGCAGTCACATCTGTGTCTCGTGCCATCCGTCGCGCTCGCGTCGGTCTAAAAAATCCCAATCGTCCCATTGCTAGCTTTATCTTTTCTGGACCCACTGGCGTTGGTAAAACAGAATTAGCTAAAGCCTTGGCAGCTTATTTCTTTGGTTCGGAAGAAGCGATGATTCGCTTAGATATGTCCGAATACATGGAAAGCCATACAGTCTCCAAATTAATTGGTTCGCCTCCTGGTTATGTAGGATACGACGAAGGCGGACAGCTAACCGAACTAGTGCGGCGCAAACCATACACAGTGCTGCTTTTCGACGAAATCGAAAAAGCACACCCCGATGTATTCAATATGCTGCTGCAAATCTTGGATGACGGTCAACTAACCGATGCCAAAGGCCGAAAAGTCGATTTCAAGAACACGCTGATTATTTTGACTTCTAACATCGGTTCCAAGGTGATTGAAAAAGGCGGTAGTGGTTTAGGCTTTGATTTTGACACCCAAGCCGACGCTAGTTACAACCGCATTCGCAACTTGGTAAATGAAGAACTGAAAAATTACTTCCGTCCAGAGTTCCTCAACCGTCTCGATGAAATTATCGTCTTCACCCAGCTTTCTAAGGATGAAGTCAAGCAAATTGCTGAGATCATGCTCCGTGATGTTGCTAGCCGCCTAACGGAAAAAGGAATCATTTTAGAAGTTAGCGATCGCTTCAAAGAACGCGTGGTACAAGAAGGGTATAATCCCAGCTATGGCGCTAGACCATTACGCCGAGCAATTATGCGCCTGTTGGAAGATTCTCTCGCCGAAGCAATGCTATCTGGTGAAATTGTAGACGGAGATACAGCGATCGTTGATGTTGATGATGACTCTCAAGTAAAAGTCCAAAAATCAGCAAAACGAGAGTTGCTATTGGCAAATGTTGGCTAATATTTATACCTAATCACTTTTTGCTGTAATATTTTAGGAACACTCTAGCCTCTTGTTTAGGCAGAGGCACAAGCAGGGGCATCTCAGACAAACATCAGTGAAATGGTATTATATCTTTCACCTCTGGTAGAAATACCAGGGGCTTTTTTTTGGATAATTTTCTTACAGACTCTTTAACGGCATTTTCAAGATGGTTAATCATGGCATTGAGCCGAGATCGCATGACATAATTTTATAACCCTCAATAATTCATTTTTATATACTAAACTCGTGTGACTGTTAGTAGCCACCAAAATTTTATAACAACTTAAAATCTACTCATCGTACACATCTGCAAAGCAACATTTTCTGTAGCTGATAAGGGACTTACAAGTAAAAAAATATTCGATATAAGATTGTTAAGTGTCGATCGTTTAAGGTTCCCAGTCAACGATCGACAGTCAACAACACACTCTATATTTAAAAAATAAATGAGGAATAAACATGGCCCAAGCACTGCCAAAACAAAAACTATTAACCATTGAAGAATTTCTAGAGCAAAAGCCACAAGATAATCGGTATGAACTGCATAATGGGATAATTATTGAGATGGCGCAGCCTTCAGGCAAGCATGAAAATGTAACAGGTTTTTTAAGTGTTCAGATAGGGGTTGAATTTACGCGATTGAACCGCCCTTATAACATTCCAAAAACCGGATTAGTGGGGTTTTCAGATGAAGAAGGCGACTTTGCTTACTGTCCCGACGTGCTGGTTATCGATCGCCTAAACTTAAAAAATGAGGAACTGTGGGAAAAATACTCTACCGTACAGCAGCCGCAATCAATTCCTTTAGCGATTGAGGTAGTAAGTACAAACTGGCGTGATGACTACTACAAAAAATATGCCGACTACGAAAAAAAGGGCATTCCTGAATATTGGATTGTCGATTATGCAGGGCTGGGAGGGCGTGATTTTATCGGAAATCCCAAAGAACCCGCTATTTTTGTCTGCGAGTTGGTTGATGGCGAATATGTCAAAACCCTATTTAGAGGTAATAACCGAATCATTTCTCCCTGTTTTCCAGAACTGAAACTTACCGTACAGCAGATTTTTGATTCGGCTTTGTAGCTATCGTTAATCCCCAGGCGCTTGCTATATTTACCCAACTCCTACTAAAGGCTGGGTTATTTCAAGTTTCTGACGTGGCGATCGCCCTGTCAACAGTTCCATTACATCCATCCCATTACCAATTACACCCGGTACGCTGGGATAGCCAGCACTCGCGCCTACCAAAAACAGGTTCGGTAATTCCGTCACATATCCCAGACGATTTAAACCAACTTGTTTGGGAATTAATTTTGCACCGTAAATATTACCTTGGGGTTGTCCGAGATAAAATTCGCTGGTGGTGGGTGTACCGTAAACTTTCATTCGCGCGTAATTGTCCACATCTGGAATCAAATCTCGCACGCTTGTCATCATCTGCTGATAAACTTCCCGTTTTCTGGCTTTATAGGCTTTTGGGTCGGTTTTATGCAGATATTCAAATGGTTCGTAGGAACAGACAGTAGCAATTTCTAAAATGTGATGTCCTTCTGGCGCCATCCCTGGTTCGCTGGATTTCATCGTCGGACACGAGAGGAAAATCCACGGATGGCTGAGGTCTCCCTGCAATTGTTGTCGATATTCTTTGTTGAGGTTGCCTGTGGGATAATACCAAATATTCCAGTTACCGATGCCGTAGCGTTGCGGATCGAAGCGGCTATCTAAACCCAAGTAAATATTAAAAGCACTAGCTGAGTATTCGTAACGGGTGAGGCGTTGACGTTCTTTGTAACTCAAAGCTTCCGAATCGTGCATCAACTCTACTGTTAATTTCGGGTCGAGGTCGCTGATATAAGCTTTGCTGGCGCGATAAGTAATTCCATCGGCAAGTACGCTATGAACGCTACCGTTGCTAACTTGAATATGGTTAACTGGGCTTGAGTACTTGATTACACCTCCACCTGCGGTAATTACATCTGCAATGGTGTTAACAAAATGTTTAAAGTGATGTTTTGGATAATAAGCGCCTTCTGAGTAGTCGCAAACTAGGGAAGTGTGGGTGAGTAGGGCAATTTCTTCGGGTGGTAGTGCATAGTCGCCACTTTGCCCCGCCAACACTGCTTGGAGTTTGGGCGATAATCTCGCATCATTATATAAATCTTGTAGTGTCCACTTTCGCTTGCAAAATAAATTAAAATATTTTGGTAACTTCAACCAATCAGATGATTTGCGATCGAACCAGCGTACTTCCTGTACCAAGCTGCGAATTTCTTGGTGGAGTCGTTGAATTTCATCGCAGTAATGGTTAATTGCTTTAGCTTCTTCTGGAAATGTGGAAAGTAAACGCGATCGCAAATTTTCCCAACCCAAAGGAATTTTAAAATCTACCTCTGGTGTAATGACGCGATCGATACACTCAGGATGAAGGCTATTAAAGGGTATATCTTGTCCAATATAGTCGAGAAATTGACCTATGGTCTGACCGGAACCACATTGAGAAATATAATGAACATCAGCACAAAAACTGTATTCTCCATAATCAAAGGTGTGGCAACATCCACCAGGTAAATAATGTTGTTCTAAAACTGCTACTCGGTAGCCTTGTCGGGTTAAACAAGCTGCGGCGGAAAGTCCACCCAGTCCGGCTCCTAAAATCACGTAATCGAAGATTTCCATCTCAGCCTCCTCTAGCAATATTGATTTATCTTGATTTCGGCGTTATGGTTTTTGATTGCTGTTTTTTACTTGTAAAAATGGCAAAATAGGCAGTATTTTTTCATCTAGCTTTATAGCTTTCACTAAATGAAAATCAGGTAGAATAACCATTCAGTAGAACGTGTAAGGATTTTATAGGTGATAGTGGTACATCATCACCAAATCTTTTGATATATAGCTGCGGTACTTTTTAACCCAATACGGTTCGGTTAACAGGTTTATTCCTCGAAGATCCCCCCAACCACCTTAAAAAGGCTTGCTCACAACCCTCTTTTACCCCCTTAAAAAGGGGGTCGCCGTAGGCGGGGGGATCTTAACCTAACCGTATTGCTTTTTAATCGATAGGCTAATTCACATTTAGATGCCCTGAAGGGTGTTTAAATTATCCGCATAATTTCGCTGCAAATCTTTGTGAAAACTTGCAGATAGCTAGGCGGCAATAATTTAATAATCTAAGCTTTTTAATTCATCCTCTATGTATTCAGATTATCTAAGCTAGCAAGAATTATTTGACAATGTTTGCTTTTCTTTATAAAAACTGTCTTTAGTTGAAATTAGCTAAAATCATACTTAGTAAATAAGTATAGTAACTAATGAAAAGACTATTTCTATTAACTTAAAACTTGAAAAATTAACATTAAATTTTAGAAAATCATCTTTAGAATTGCAATAAACTATAATACGTAATTTGCTGTTGTGCAGATTACAATTGACTAATGACTAATGACTAATGACCAATGACCATTAAGCCATTTACACCACTTGTAGGACAACAGCAAGCCATAGAATTGCTTACTGAAGCTGTTAGGCAAAAACGAGTTGCTCCAGCTTATTTATTTGTCGGCCCAGATGGTGTAGGCAGGAGTTTAGCAGCCAGGTGCTTTGTGGAATTGCTATTTTCTAGTGACATGGAAATCACTAGTGCTTTACAAAACCGTTTGCGTCAAGGTAACCACCCGGCTTTGTTGTGGGTACAACCAACTTATCAATACCAAGGACAGCGATTTACAGCAGCACAAGCGGCTGAAAAAGGACTTAAGCGTAAAGCACCACCTGTAATTCGACTAGAGCAAATTCGGGAAATCACTGAGTTTTTGAGTCGTCCACCTTTAGACGCACCCAGGAATGTGGTAGTGCTGGAGGAAGCCCAAACAATGGCAGAAGCCGCAGCGAACGCTTTACTCAAAACTTTAGAAGAACCAGGACAAGCAACGTTAATTTTAATTGCACCTACAGTTGAGTCTGTGTTGCCAACTTTGGTGTCACGCTGTCAGCGCATTCCTTTTTATCGCTTAGATGGACAATCTTTAGCTGTCGTACTCACACAAACCGGTCATCAGGAAATTTTGCAACATCAGGCAGTATTGAATATAGCAGCTGGCAGTGCGGGAAGTGCGATCGCATCTTACGAGCAATTACAAGCTATTCCCCCAGAATTACTGGAAGATTTGAAAAAAGCTCCCAAATCCTACCGCAATGCTTTGGAGTTAGCCAAAAAAATTGATAAAGATTTAGATATAGAAGCGCAACTATGGTTAGTTGATTATCTTCAACAATTTTACTGGCAGCAGTGGCATCAAGCCAAGGCGATCGAGGAGCTAGAACAAGCTCGTAAATACTTGCTTGCTTACGCTCAACCACGGCTAGTTTGGGAATGTTTGCTTTTATCTATACTTCAAAAATCAACACTTTATTTATGATAGCGATCGCCCAACATATTCACAGCTATCTAAACTCTAATTCGCGATCGCTACCATACCAATGCTAATTAGACCTCTTGCTTTCATTGCTTTTTGCAAGAGGTGGGAAAAGGGATGCATCTTTATTGGGGAAAGGGAAAATACCAAACCTTTCCCCCTTTCCCCTTCCCCTTTTCCCGACTTCTGCAAGAAGTCTATTGTATGATTATTCACACGCTAAAATAGTTGTAGGAGCTTTTTGTATCTCTCAGACACTTACTCGGATGTTTAAGTGTCAAAATACATCTTCTCAAGACACTGAAAATTTACTCAATTGCCAAAAATTCTGGAAAACAAAAGTCTTGGTAGAGATGACTAATCCAAGCTGCCAAATTATTGTCTTTGAAGATTCCATCCCTGGCTCATCATGAACTTAGCACGGAAAATTCCAGCTCTTCTTTTAGGGGCTAGCTTGGTTGCACTTTCCCCGCAATTTTGCACTGCTTCCACTGTTCAAAAGATACCTAACCTTGCCCAAGCATCAACTGATTTGCCACTGGTTAAATCAGCAGGACTATCCCCGGATATGAATGTACCTTGGTCAAAACCCGTGAGAATCCTCGACCCTTTTGAAGGCGAGTTGTTTGGAGTTTTTGACCGCAATTATTTAGGTAGTTCTTTATACCGTAATGGTTCAAACCAAGTTATTAGTTTGTGGACTCCTTCAAGCGTTAGACTACTGGTAACAGTAAATTACGGTCAAGCTGAGTCTTCTTTCTACACCGCAGGTTATCTGTATCCCAGACCAGATTCTCTGAGGTTTGTGACTACCCAAAAAGTAGATAAACTTTTGGTCAAGGTCAGAGAAAAAGTTTTTCAATTAGACGGTTCAACAGGCGCGTTTGTTGTTAATCAAGAATTAGCCACTGCTTTGAAAAATGCTCCAGATGAGAACTTAGACATCAGGTTAGTATTGGAAGGAGGTCAAACCGTTGATAGCGAAATTGGTAAGGGGACAGTGAAAGCTTGGCGAAGTATTTACTAAGCAAAAAATTTCTCCTCTCGAACAGGAAGTTACAAATTACACAAAACCCCTCATCTTGGTTAATCAAACTAACACATTCTTTCTTGTCTGCTTCCTTGCCCCCTCTGTTCTTCCACCTCCTTTGCCCCATTGCCCAGACCCTTTTATTAATCATTTTTATTTATTGAATTAAAAAATAAATATAATTGTTTTTATCGTTGAAAGTATTTAAAGTAGAGTTAGCCGGTCAACAATGGGTTGATTGTCAAGTTTTTCTTAGCAATAGCTTAAGGAAATAGATTCAGTGAATTTGTATATTTAGGTGTGGGTTTAAAATATTACGCCTGTGGTAATCTCTAACAAATCAGAATACGCACTTTTAGCCCTGTTAGAGTTGGCAACTTGCTACCCTAACGGTGACGCCCTGCAAATCCGAGAGATAGCAGCATTACAAGATATACCGAACCGCTACTTAGAACAACTCCTGGCAACATTAAGGCGTGGAGGTTTAATTAAGAGCATACGCGGAGCCAAAGGTGGGTATGTTTTGGCGCGAGATCCCAGGACAATCACAGTGCTGGATGCTTTTAGCTGTATGGAAGGTTCGGATGCTGTTGCCTCTACTTGCGAACCGCCCCCCAGCACAGTAGAAGGTGAGCTAATTCAAGAAGTTTGGCAGGAAGCACGTGAAGCCGCTAACTCAGTATTGCAAAAATATACACTTCAAGACCTTTGCGAGCGGAGAACAATCCGACAACAGAAGGAATTGATGTATTACATTTAGTAATATTTACAGCAGTTTTCATGTATTTGAACCGCATCTGTCGTAGGGGCTTTAGCATTGCTCATTGGTGTCAATTTAATGTGAAACCCTTATAAAGATGTGATATTCAGTTCTCTCACTGACCATCAAGATCCGCGTTACCCCACCCCGATTTTGTCTAAAGCCAAAATCGCCCCTCCCCTTAGCAAGGGGAGGGGTTGGGGGCTTTCTGGGGCAGGTTTTTTTGATTAGACAAATTTTTGGGATTTTAAAACCAAAATCATTGTCTGAGAACTTAAAACTACGTTCAATAATTGAGAACATTCTCAACTATTTATCGAAAGCCTAAAAACCTGCCCTTGAAAGGGGGTTGGGGGTGGGGTAAAACTATTGTGGGGCAACAGTTTGAGCTTAAGTTGACACGTATGAGCAATGCTAAAGCCCCTACCGTGTGGTCTATTTACCTGAAAATAGCTGTAAGTACCGAAAAACCAGAAATATCACTCTGTCATAGCGGGGAGTGGGTAGAAATGCGATTAATCGCGTCTCTACCCACTCTCCTTTTTAAGCTAGAGTTTTGAAAAATTTGTTATCCGAAATATCTAACTAGACATTTTTTATGATGTAATCCTTAGTAAAAGAAATTAATGATATAGCCTGTGAGGCTGTTATATGTCTCAAATAAATTCTCAACAACCCGTTAATAATGCTGCTACTCTTGTGGAGAGGTATGCAGCAGGAAAACGAGATTTTAACAAAGCAGAATTGGGTAATGCTGATTTACAAGGTATTAATTTGAAAGGATCTGACCTCAGCTATGCTGACTTGAGTGAAGCTAATTTGAGCAGTGCTAATTTAAGGGGAACTGATTTAAGCTTCGCCGATCTGAGTCAAGCTAATTTGAGAAATGCCGATCTCAGGGGAGCATTATTAATGTCTGCTAATCTTCATCAAGCCGATCTTGAAGGAGCGAACTTGGAAAAAGCTGATTACGATCGCAATACCCATTTTCCTGAAAATTTCGACCCAGCCAAAGCAGGTATGCAAATCAAAATTGAAGATTGACTCATTTTAATTTGAGCGATCGCACTTGCCTGAAGATAGAAGATATGGTTACCAAAATAATTCTATTTTGGTAAAAAGCTTATCTATGAGGTTGAAGATGGAGGCGAAGAGTACAACCCTCAAGCAAAGGACACCCTTGATTATTGCAGGAATTGTTCTAGGTATAGGTCTTGGAGGGTTTGTTGATGGGATTCTACTGCATCAGTTACTTCAGTGGCATCACATGTTGAGCAACATTCGACCTCTGACAAATGTTGCTAATGAAGATTTGAATATGATATGGGACGGCTTATTCCATGCTTTTGATTGGGTCTTAACCGTAGCAGGAATAATTTTACTGTGGCGTGCCGGAGGGCGTGATGATGTTCCTTGGTCATCACAAACTTTTATTGGTTCAATACTTATTGGTGCTGGATTATTCGACGTAGTTGAAGGACTGATTGACCATCAAATTCTCGGTATCCATCATGTTAAACCAGGTCCAAATCAATTAGCTTGGGATCTAGGATTTCTTGCATTTGGTGGGCTACTTGCCGTTATCGGCTGGATAATGATAAAAAAAGACTCAATTGAATAGGCTATTGGTCAAGGGAAAAGGGGAAAGGGGAAAGGGGAAAGATTAAATTTATTCCTTTTCCCTTTAACCTTTTCCCCTGCCCCCCCAGTCCCCAGTCCCCAGTCCCCATTCCCCAGTCCCCCTATGACAGATACTTTTGAAAAAACTAACTGGAATTGGCAGCTTTCTCAATTTCAACAACAAATAGGAGAATGGTGGGAATACCAGTTTTACCGCTTGGAAAGGTCTTTGCCAGAATTGCCCGATGGATGGTCAATTAGCCCTTGGGTAGGTGAGTTACTGAAATTCCTATTTTGGCTAATACTAGGCTTATTTGTAGCTTGGGTAGGTTGGCGGTTATGGCGAGAATTCAGTCCTTATTTCTATTCTTGGCTGAGTAGGGGAGGAAATTTTACTGATTTTGGTGTTCAAAATAGCTTTAATGAGGCATCCATTGATGTTTTGTTAGAGCGATCGCAAAAATTTTACCGTCAAGGTAACTACCGTGAAGCTTGCCGTTGTCTTTATTTAGCGATGTTACAGCATTTGCATCAGCAAGCGATCGCACCTCACAAAAAAAGCCGTACAGATGGAGAATATCTACAATTATTGCGATCGTCTGTAAGCCCCATACAGCCTTATGAAACTTTAATTACCACTCACGAGCAATTATGTTTTGGTAATGCTGAGATTCTGCCAGACAACTACGAGCAGTGTCGGCAAGCTTATCGGGAAATTTCGCCAGAATGAAATAGTCTAATAGCAATTCCCAATCCAAATTATAAAACTCCTTTTTGGTTGTAGTACTCGTAGTAAATCACCATTTCTTCGATCCAATCCCAGAAGGGATCATAGCGTTTTTCTATAGTGGTTTCAGTTTCATCACCAAAGTAGTAAATTGGCGGATCGTCATCCTTTCCATCTGCAACAAAAAATAGATTGGTTGACCCTAACCGAGAAGCAAAAACAAAGTAATTGTGGGGCAGTTGAGGTAGATTTTCAAATTGTGCGAACCGATCGCTTTGAGCCATGTCTTTCACAGACTCATAGAAAGCATTCCAGTGGTCAGTAGCTATAAAGCCACCTCCCCATTTACCCATCACCTGAAGAAACTCTTTGTAAGCTTTGGGAAGTATGACCCCAAACTTTTGCTCTAAATTTCTAATCTCTTGTTTTGAGCAAGGAGTAAGGGATTAAAACCTTTCCCCTTTCCCCTTTCCCCTTTACCCCGCCAATTTCACGATTGCGAACTACTAGACCGCAGTGGCTCCCCTGCCTACCCAGCGATGGGATATTTTTTTAGTTGGAAGTCCCTTAGAGAGTGAAATTATATACTAAACTGTATAGTTGGCAGTTAGTAACAGTGTCGTTAAAGGTAAGCGAATGAAATACGATATGTTTTTTTTAGCAGTCCTTTTAGCGATCGCAGGCTTGCGAGCTATCGTGTTATCCTTTTTTTCTAATTCGGCGGATACTGCTACTATAACTAGCACTGTCAAACCTGTAGAAGTAAAAACGACCCTGACCAAGAAAGCATTCAATTTGGGTAGAATCCCCTTGAATGGTACCTTAGAAGCGGTAGAAACCGTCACTACTACCAGTCGCGTTATGGGACAGATTAAAACTTTGCCAGTGCAAGAAGGTGACACAGTTAAAGCAGGTCAAATCATTGCCCTTATTGATGTCAAAGATATCCAGGCACAACGCGATCGAGCATCGACTGTGATTTTCCAAGCTCAAGCAGGTGTAACAGTTGCGACTGCTGCTGAAACTCAAGCCATAGCAAACAAAACTCAAGCCCTAGCACAACTCGATCGAGCAAAGGTTCATCAACAAGAAGCCGAAGCCAAATTGCAGGAAGCACAAGCACAAATAGCTGACGCTCAGTTAAATCAACAACGCATGGCTATGCTGCAAAAAGATGGTGCAGTCAGCCAATTACAACTAAATACAGCCAATACACAGGTAGCATTAATTGAAGCTCACATTCAACAGGCAAAAACTGGGATTGAACAAGCCAAGCGGGAAATTGAGCAAGCCAAAATTGCCATAAAACAGGCAAGCTTCCAAGTCCAGCAAGCACGAGCAGGAGTCAAGCAGGCGCGTTCCCAAGTTCAGCAAGCACGAGCAGAAGTAAAGCCAACGATTGCTAACCTAAACCGCAGCATTGTTAAAGCACCATTCGCTGGAGTCGTCACTAAGAAACATACACAAGTAGGTGCAATAGCGGGTTTTGGACAACCTTTAGTAACATTGGAAAGTAGCGATCGCTTGCAGTTTAGCGTTGTAGTACCAGAGTCAATGAAGTCCTTGGTGAAACAAGGAGATGAAGTGGAAGTGCAGCTAGATGCTCTCAAGCGTTCTGTGCGCGGACAAGTAAATCAAATTATTCCTTCTGCAAACCCCAACAGTCGTAGTTTTACTGCTAAAATTGCCCTCAAAAAAGCCACAAATTTAATGCCGGGAATGTTCGGGCACATAAAACTGCCCCCTGAAGTCACTCAGTCATTATGATTCCCCATACCCAACAAGGCATCGACAAAGCAAAAAATCCACTCAAGGAACAACCAAGCGATCGCATTCTTCAAAGCTGAAGATAAAATGCGATCGCCTGTTAACCTCATAAAATTAACTTTGATAAGGACGGGGTAGTTGGCGTAGTTTATGAGCAGTATCTAATTCACTATTGTTTTTCCTGCCATATCCCCAACCCAATATGTTACGATATTCGCCCATGATGCCACTTTCAATTAACTCATCCTCATTGACAGCAATATCAGTGTGAGATTCGGGCGCAACATAAAGCGCATCCGCCGGACAATATGCCTCACACATGAAACAAGTTTGACAGTCTTCCTTCCGAGCAATTACGGGTGGTTGATTGGGAACTGCATCAAAGACATTAGTAGGACAAACTTGAACGCACAGATTACAATTAATGCAAAGTTTATGGCTGACAAGCTCAATCATGATATTGCTCCTACTACAACTTTGATACAACGGGTGGGGTTTGAGTGGTTTGTACTGGTGGTGTAGCGATAGCATCAGTAATCCAATCGCGCCTTACCCAAAGCTTATCTAAGCCGCCTGTGGCTTGATAATACCGCTGATTGGGATCGGTTTGGGGATAGTCCACCCGAATATGTTCGCTACGAGTTTCCGTGCGATGTAAAGCACTAAAATATGCCCATCGCGCGACAGCAGTCAAAGCAACCGCGCGACGAGAAAATTCTATATCCCGCACAGTATCTTGTTTTGGATTCCCTTGTACTTGCTGCCACAGCGTTTCTAATTTGGCAAGAGAATCTAGAAGTTTCTGTTCAGAACGCAAGTAATTTTTCTCTAACGGGAACATCTGGGCTTGAACACCGCGCACAATTGCCTCGTTATCGAATGTTTCAGACGCGAGGGAGTTTGAGCGCATTCCCACTTGACCAGCTGCACGTGCAACCCGTTCATTTGCACGTGCGCCCAAACTCTTCGCAAAAGCCGCCGCCCCAACTCCAGCCCATTGTCCTGTAGAAATTGCCCAGGCAGCATTAGGGCCACCACCACCAGAAGCTAACCCGGCTAAAAACTCCCGCGATGCCGCATCACCAGCCGCATAGAGTCCAGGCACTTTTGTAGCGCAACTATCATCGATAATCCGAATGCCACCTGTCCCCCTGACTGTCCCTTCTAAAATCAGTGTTACAGGTACTCTTTCTGTATAGGGATCGATGCCAGCCTTTTTATATGGTAGAAAAGCGATGAAATGAGACTTTTCAATCACTGCCTTGACTTCATCTGTGGCTTTATCTAAACGAGCATAAACAGAGCCTTTCATCAGGGCATTAGGGAGAAACGCAGGATCGCGACGACCGTTAATATAACCACCAAGATCGTTACCTGCTTCATCTGAGTAACTAGCCCAGCCAAAAGGAACACCCCTTGTCACTGTGGCATTAAAAGCAGTCGAAATTGCATAGTGATTAGAAGCTTCCATACTAGAGAGTTCGCCGCCAGCTTCTACTGCCATTAGCATTCCATCACCTGTATTAGTGTTGCAACCTAATGCTTTACTCAAGAATGCACAACCGCCATTGGCTAAGACCACTGCACCAGCACGAACGGTATAAGTACGATGATGCTGCCGTTGGACACCTCTTGCCCCTGCCACAGAACCATCTTCAGCCAATAAAAGCTCTAAAGCCGGACTTTGATCGAGAATTTGTACGCCAGAACGCAAGAGGTTTTTGCGAAGTACTCGCATATATTCAGGGCCATAATAACTCTGACGCACAGATTCCCCATTTTCTTTAGGGAAACGATAGCCCCATTTTTCTACTAGGGGTAAACTAAGCCAAGTTTTTTCGACGACACGCTCAATCCAACGTAAGTTAGCGAGGTCTTTGGCTACGCGATAACGCTCCGATACAACTTTGTCCCAATTCTCTGGAGAAGGAGCCATGATGCCATTACCACTAGCCGCAGCAGCACCGCTTGTACCCAGAAAACCTTTATCAGCAATGATGACTTTGACACCTTGGGATGCAGCTGCCCATGCTGCCCATGCTGCGGCAGGACCACCACCAATTACCAGCACGTCAGCACTTAGTTGTAATTCATTTTCTGTGAGCAATTCCTTTTCCTCCTGTTTGGTAGTAATTTTCATACTTTGCTACTTGCTGTGAGGGGCTTCTACAGGCAAAAACCTGCCTGCATTTTTTGCTAGTAATTCGTCATCAATGCCATCTTCGACAATGAGCTACTATACTGGCGCGTTCTACTTATTTGTCTATTAAATTGCGTTAGCTATACCGCAGACTTGGTGCCTTGTCCGACTAAGGGACTTCCAAATAAAAAAATATACAACTTTCTTGTGGGGTGGACATCTTGTCCGCCCTTGTCCACGGGCGGGCGAGACGCCCACCCCACAAGAGTGGATAATTTATTTCTTGGTAATCCCTAATTATGCAGTAGATAGAGTTTGCATAATACTAAGAGTGCGTACAGCAAATTACAATTAGTATGATACACGAATTATTAGTTTTTCTAACAATAAGTATTGCAAGTTAATTTTATATCTGGTTGAAACTGCCGTAAAACTTTCCATTGGCAGGGTGTATTCGTTCAATAACTAGCATCAATCGGCTCATCTGGTGTATTGAGAGGGCCAAAGTTACCGCCCGCAGGCGACCAAATACCGTATCGAGGTTCTGACATTCTTGCCTCCTTAAAGAAATGAGGTGCATCTCGCTTGAGTTTCCCTAAAGATGAGTAACTTAATCTCTAATACCCCCTTGTTTTTTATGCTTAACTGTGCAAACCTCATAATATACTACAGTAAATCAATAGATTTACCGTAATTTATATTGGGTGCAAAATCAACCTTTAGCACTTATTAATAAGGTTCGAGAAAGCTATGTCTGAACCACGCTATGGGATTTTGATTCCCGCTTACGGCAACTGCAAAGCAATGGTATTAGCACAAGACGATCGCTCCGAACTACTCAAAGGAGTAGATTCAGAAGTAGTCATGTTTAAGAACATGGCTAAGTACCCTGGTGTGGGGAGTAATGGCGGTACAGCAGCAGGATTGGTTGGTAGCGATGAAACTGTAGCTAATCTTGCTGAATTTACCAAAGTAGGAGTCGGGGTAATAGGGAAAAAATTATGTGCAATTGACTCTCTTGGAACTATTTAAGCCATTTATTCTTTAGAAAAAATTCAGCTTTTTAGTTACGAATTATTTATACAAATTAATCATCAATGTCTCTCATCCTGGATCTAAAAGATTGAGTTTTCAAGGAAGAGTAGCGGATTTAATACTATGATACGGAGGGATAATGAGCAAAACGAAGCAATTAAAACTAGGTGCATTCATGCGCCCGGTAAGCATACACACAGGTGCTTGGCGTTATCCTGGTGCTATACCTGACGCTAATTTTAACTTCCTAGCACTGAAAAAATTCATCCAAAAACTAGAGCAAGGCAAGTTTGATGCATTTTTCATGGCGGATCACCTAGCAGTATTAAATATGCCAATCAACGCGCTCAAGCGCAGTCATACTGTTACTTCTTTTGAGCCTTTTACCTTGCTTTCTGCCCTCGCCACCGTCACCGAACACATCGGATTGGTAGCTACAGCTTCCACAACTTATGACGCGCCTTACCACATCGCTCGCCGCTTTGCATCTCTCGACCACATCAGTGGCGGCCGCGCTGGCTGGAATATCGTCACCACAGCCAATCCAGACGCAGCACTCAACTTTGGTTTAGAAGAAGAAATAGAGCATGACGAACGCTACCGACGAGCTAGAGAATTTTATGATGTCGTTACAGGCCTTTGGGATTCCTTTGCTGACGATGCCTTCATTCGAGATGTGGAAGCTGGGATTTATTTCGATCCCGAAAAGCTTCACGTTCTGAATCATAAGGGAAAATATCTCTCGGTGCGGGGGCCATTGAACATTGCTAGACCTGTTCAAGGCTGGCCGGTAATCGTTCAGGCGGGCGCATCAGAAGCCGGACGGCAATTAGCCGCCGAAACCGCCGAGGCTGTGTTTGCACCTGCTGGTAATCTGGAGGCTGGCAAGGCTTTATTTGCCGACATCAAAGGACGGGCGCGGGCAATTGGGCGCGACCCAGACAGTATAAAAATTCTTCCAGGTGCTTTAGTCATTGTGGGGGAAACCGTCGCCGAGGCACAAACCAAACGTGTTTATTTAAATAGCCTAGTACATTATGACAGTGGAATCGCCAGCCTAAATAGTGCGCTGGGCTACGATGTTTCGGGTTTCGATCCAGATGGCCCCTTGCCTGAAATCCCACCGACTAACGCTGGTCACTCTTCACGAGAAAGAGTAATAGCCTTAGCACAACGTGAGAACTTGACTATTCGACAGCTGGCGCAACGCATTGGCAGTTACGGCGGGTTGGCTTTCGTCGGCACGCCCCAAACCATCGCCGATGAAATGGAGCAATGGCTGTTTGAGGAAGGGTCTGACGGCTTCAACATCATGTTCCCTTATCTTCCTGAAGGGTTGAACGATTTCGTTGACAAAGTTGTGCCAGAACTCCAACGGCGTGGGATTTTCCGCAAAGAGTATGAAGGTAATACCCTGCGTGAAAATCTCGGATTGCCGCGCCCTGTTAATCGCTTCTTCCAAACCAGTCTGGTTTGACCTCTCCCCTGCCTAAAGGCGAGGGGATTCTAAACTGTTGCTACGGTTCGGCTTAAAGCCGCAACCCTGAAGCTTTTTAGTTTTGGTTTCCCAGATACGAAATCTGGTAGGCACGGTCAATAATGCCCTACAGACCTTGACTAGGTTTAACCCTAATTGTGTCTCTACTTTGCGAAGAATGTTTGCAGCACCATTCAAATCAGCATTGATGAATTTACCTGTACCAGTACGATACATTCCACGTTTTACCCGTCTTCCGCTTGGTGTCCACCCTTCAGGTTTTGCGCCGAAAATAGGCAGAAAATCGCCATCTAAAAAACTCGCTTTACTGGTGTATGATTCTTCAGTCTCAACAAATTTGATGCCGTAGTATTCACATAGCTGTTTAATTCGTTCTTTTCATTTAGCAGTCGGTATTTGCACAAAAGATTGGGTTGTTTTACCTAATTGAACATCCTGCCTTTGTCCTTGATTCCATCCAAAAATAACTACACCAATTTGATGTTCGATGCAATAATTAACAACTAACTTAGCTGCCTTATTAACTGCATCCCGTATCTGTCTGTTACGTTTTTCTGTGATATAAGTTTGGAGTCAGGGTTTAAATCCCCGACTCCAAATGTCTTTAATGCGTGAATTTTGAATTTTGAATTGTTAATTTCTGGAAGTCCCTAAATTTCAATGGCGATCGCTACATTGCTAGTCTCAAGCTAGGTAAACAATCGCCACAGGACAAGAAAACGGTAAAGCACTTGAAGGCTTTGGTTAAATTCATTGAGGGCAATCTGACACTCTAATTCTGGATATCCAGAAAAATAATATGAGCCGATGGCCTTTGGTGGCGATCGGTAGATCTCCTGACTGTGCCCGAAGCATCTCAAGTTAAAATGAGCTTTTTAGTTTTTTCAGAATATGCAGTAAGCGCAGTTGGTTGCAAGCTTACCGGACTCCCTTGCACAGAAAGCTTACTACATTAGCAAGGTAACAAATTCTGCTATGAAAGAAACAAGCAGCTATGAAACTGGAAAAGGTAACCAAAAGTGAAAATTGACACACAGTTCAAAATTGAAGCGATAGATAATCATTCCCCACACCTGGAAACAGTAATAAAATTGTGGCGAGCTAACTCACAAACACTTGGTAACTTTCCCAAAGGAGCATTTGAGGATCATGCAGCACGTCGTCAAATCTTTGTAGCGCTTGATGCTGAAGATTGCTGTGTTGGGTATTTGTTATATCGATGTTCACAGGACTGGTTCACCATCACTCATCTGTGTATCGATCCTTCATGTCGGGGTAAGGGAGTAGCTAAACAACTTGTAGATCACCTTAAACAAATAACAAAATCTTCTCGCGGAATTAAGCTAAAGTGCCGTCGTGATTATAACCTACAAGGGATGTGGTCGAGCTTTGGTTTTATTGCCACCTGCGATGTAGAAGCCAAGGCTAAAAATAAGAAACTTACTGTTTGGGTGTTAGAACACAATCCTCTTCCTCTGTTGTCCACAATGATTAAACAACAACTTGAGTCTAAGTTGTGTGTAATGATTGCTCCTGATATCTTCTTGGATTTATATATGGATGAAAATGATGAAAATCTTAATAGTGATGAGGAAAATATATTATTAGCTGACTGGGTGCAGAGTGAATTAGATTTGTGCATTAATGATGAAATATTTAATCAAATCAATCGAATTGACAATAGTCAAGAGAGAGATAGTCAGAATTATTTTGCCCAATCTTTTACTTGCTTACCTGGCGATGTTCAGAAATTAGACGATAATTTAAATATTTTGCAAAAAATAACCAAGAAAAATAATTTTGTAATTGATGAAGATAAATTACGTTATATTGCCAGGAGTATAGCCTCGGAATCTCATGTATTTTTAAGTAGAGATAAGCAATTTTTAGATTTAGCAGATATAATCTATGGAAATTTTAAATTATCTGTTATTCAACCTGAAGAACTTATAAATCGGCTAGATGAACTCCGCGATAAACCTGACTATCAACCTGTACGTTTTTCTGGTACACACTTAGAACAAATACAGGTCAAACGTGGGCAGGAAGACTTTTTAGCAAATTATTTCCATAATTATAAATTAAAAGAAAACAAAATATCGTTTCAGCAAGAAATCCGGCGTTATTTGACAGAGCATGACAAATTTGAATGTATTCTCTTGAGAGAGTCAAATAATGATCCGCTTGCTTTAATTGTGTATAAAAAGCAGAAAAATCAGGAACTAGAAATTCCAATAATTCGAGTTGGCAATCATAATCTTTCGTCTACGCTTGCACGACACATACTTTTTAAATCTATATTAAAATCAGCCCGCGATCGGCGATATTTCACAAGAATTACTGACCAACATCCAGAAGAAACTGTTATCGAAGCTATTCAAGAAGATGTATTTGTTAAAGTAACTAATGGGTGGTTAAAAGCAAATCTGTCAGTTACACAAAGTTGTGTAGAATTATCCAATAATCTGACTAATTTAGCTACTGAATTTGGTGAGGAATATAATTTTATGAATGAAATTGCTAAGAACCTTAATAAGGAAAGTATATTGCTAGATGCTCAGTTATCAGTAGATATTGAACGATTTCTGTTTCCTGCAAAAATTACTGATTCTGAACTTACTACATTTATTATCCCGATTCAACCAAGATGGGCTTCCTATTTATTTGATGAACATTTAGGAAAGCAAATGCTTGCTTTGCCAGGATTTGGATCTAAACCAGAATTAGCATTTAATCGTGAAGCAGTTTACTATCGAGCTATACAAAACTCTAGAGGGTTAAATGCGCCTTGTCGAATTCTTTGGTATGTGAGTGAAACTCAAAGTGAAGGTAAAGGTAAAGGTTTTCAGGATGTCGGTTATATTGGTGCTTGTTCTTATGTAGATGAGGTAGTCATAGGTAAATCAAAAGAACTTTATCGACGTTTTCAAAGATTAGGAGTTTATAACGAAACTAATGTTGATAGTATACGAAAAGATAAAAATGGTGATATTATGGCAATTCGATTTAGTGGTACAGAATTATTTAAGAATCCTGTATCCTTTCAAGAGGTACAGCAAGCTCTAAATAAAGATAACTTGTTGCTTATTTCACCTTATAAAATTAATAATGAGTTATTTATAAAGTTGTATAATTTAGGTAGGAAATAGAGAAGTTTATATGTAAAAATATATGATGCTGTGCCACATATTATTAATTTCAGTTAAACCTGAATACGCTAGTAAAATTTTTGAAGAAAAAACGAAAAAAGTAGAATTACGTAGGGTACGAACTCGTGTAAAAACAGGAGATATTGTTTTTGTATATGTATCATCTCCGAAAAAAACTTTTATAGGTTTTTTTGAAGTAGATTTTGTTATTGAGAAATCAGCCACAAAAAATGAGTTAAAAGAATTATGGAAACAAGTTAAAGACCATGCTGGTATCAAGCGCCAAGAATTTTACAAATATTATGAAGGAGCATCAATCGCTGTAGGAATTTATTTTATCAATGCAAAGAAATTTGAAAATCCGATTGAATTACATCGGTTAAAAGATAAAATATCTTACTTACGTCCACCCCAAAGCTATCGTTATCTTAATGAGGAAGAATATGAAACTATTATGCTGTTAGGAGGGGAAAATCCTTCAAAGATGGCAAATAACTAATATTAAAGATTAAGAGCTATGCTCCCGTGCTATTGTATGAGCGATAACTAGATGAGTACAAAAAAACTACATAATAACAGACAAGTTTTTATATTAGCGAAAAATAACGAATTTATAAAGTTATTTAAAGAATTTATTAGCTCTTATCCTTATACTCAGGCTGGATTGCGTCATCAGAAGGTTTACCATGAGCAGCGTCAGAAAGGTAAAGAGAATTTTCAAGCGATCTCTTCGGACTACGAGTCTGGAGAAGATATAACCGAGGTAGTTCTACTACAACTTCTCCCCTACGCGCCCACGGCTAACAACAGTCAAAGAAATGTCTGGATACATCATGCCCCAGCGATCGACAAAGACATTAAGATGTGGTTTGAAGGTGCGCGTTGGACAAAATCAGAAGACTGGCCAACTATAGCTCAAGCCATTTTTAATTTCGTCCGTCAATGTAATCAAAACCCTACTGAGTTGGGAGAAGCTTGTAAGAATTTCTCAAAATTACCTTATACCAAAGGCTTACAAACAGGAATGCTCACACCTATCCTGAATGCACTCCGACCAGATGACTTTTTACTAATTAATAACAAATCACGACAGGTTATCAATTACTTTACAGGTAAATCTTATAGTCAGAAGCTAATAGATTATCCAGAAGTTAACGCAACAGGACAAAAATTAATTCAAGAATTAGCTCCTGATATGCGTCACACTGGTGTACCATCTATGCGAGACGATGACTTATTCGATATGTTCTGTCATTGGCTGGTTGCTGTTAAAAAATATGATTTTTCAGGACAAAAACTTTCCCCAATAGATGAGTTTAGCGAAATCCCTCGTGATGTTGAAGCAATAGAAATGCAGCCAGAATATTCTCTAAGTCAATGTGCATTGGATACTGGAATAGAAGAGGAGACACTTTTAAACTGGTTAAAGGCAATAGAGCGTAAAAAGCAGGCAATATTTTACGGATCTCCAGGCACAGGTAAAACATATGTTGCCAAAAGATTGGCTAAATATCTGACTGGTGGCAGTGATGGTTTTGTGGATATTGTCCAGTTCCACCCAGCCTATACTTATGAGGACTTCATACAAGGCATTCGCCCACAACGAATAGATGGAGAACTAGATTATCCACTAGTTAATGGACGGTTTCTTAATTTTTGTGAAGAGGCATGTCGTCGTCAAAATATATGCGTACTGATTATAGATGAAATCAACCGTGCCAATGTTGCCCGCATCTTTGGTGAGTTGATGTATCTGTTGGAGTATCGTGACGAAAAAATGCTTTTGGCAGCAGGTGAGGTGTTCAGCATTCCCAGCAATGTACGAATTATTGGCACAATGAACACAGCAGATCGCTCAATTGCATTAGTGGATCATGCCATCCGTCGCCGCTTTGCCTTTATTCCTCTCTACCCAAATTATGAGATTCTCTACAAATATCACTCAGATACTGATTTTCCAGTAGAAAAGTTGATTAAAACGCTGATGAAGTTGAACCAGGCAATTGGTAATCCTCACAACGAAGTGGGTATTAGCTTCTTTCTTTTAGGCAACCTAGCTGACCAGATTGACAATGTTTGGCAACTGGAGATTGAGCCGTATTTGGAAGAATATTTTTTTGACCAACCCAGTAAAGTAGATGAGTTTCGCTGGAAAGAAGTTAAGAAGCAAATTTACTCATGAGTGTAACACCACCACGGATCATAGAATTAACTGAATATGTTCCCAAATTGTTGCCGCGATCGCTACTTCCCGATGCAGTTGGAGAAATGTTGTGGCGTGACTACGATACTCAAGTGAGTGTGGACTTCCCTTCTCCAAAAACGGGCGATTGCTGGCGACTAACTGCCCAAGGATGGGTTGGTCACATTCCCTTAACGAGTGATTTTCACATTGCCCTGCACCCGAAAGTCAAGCTAGGTAATCTTCTGCGAATGCTGGAGTATGCCTATGACCTCAAAAGTTTTCGCTTCTTGTCAGGACTGGTTGATTGTCAAACGCTCTTAGAATTTTATGAACGGCTGGCTGATATTTTAGCCCGTCGCATTCTCAACCGAGGTCGCCGGGGTTTCTACTGCGCCTACATCCCCAAGACAGAACATTTGCCTTATGTTCGGGGACGTATTGATGTAGGGCTTCTTATCTCTCGACCTTGGGATACTAAAATCCAGTGCCATTATGAAGAACATACCGCAGACGTTGAAGAGAATCAAATTCTTGCTTGGACACTCTGGTGTATTGCACGTAGCGGTTTGTGTACGGAACGAGTAATGCCAACGGTGCGCCGCGCGTATCATCTACTACAGGGATTTGTGACATTGCAAGCATTCAATCCCAGAACTTGTATAGGACGACAGTACAACCGCTTGAATGAGGATTATCGTTCTCTACACGCGCTTTGCCGCTTCTTTTTGGAACAGATTGCACCTAGTCATCAAACAGGTACAAACGCGACGTTACCCTTTTTGGTTAATATGTCGCAACTCTACGAACGTTTTGTAACAGAGTGGCTGAAAGCTCATCGGGAAACGGCACTGCTAATGCAAGAGTTAGATATTCAGCCCCAAGAAAGAGTCTATTTGGCTCAGGGCAAAGCATTATACTTTGACATTGACTTGGTACTCTATGATAGGATAACAGGGATAGCCAAATATGTCTTAGATACCAAGTACAAATCTGCTTCTAAGCCCGCGACTGCTGATATTAACCAAATGGTCGCCTATGCGGAAGCAAAAGGGTGTCGGCAAGCAATTCTAATTTATCCAGCACCCTTGGCAGAACCATTGAACATCAAAGTTGGTAGCATCCAAATTCGCAGCTTGACTTTTTCTCTTGCAGGGGATTTGGAGCAGGCAGGTTATAGTTTTTTACAGGATTTACTGGGAACTGAAGTTAGGTAAGCAAGCCCTGGGATACACATGTTATGCTCATTGTCTCATTTGTTGCCCTCTGTTAGCGAATTGGTATTAATAGAAATAATGTACTAAAAATCCTGTGTGGCGATCGCTTCCCGTTTCTGTTGTTGTGCTGTTAACTGATTTAGAGTAGTGACTAGACAGCAGTAATTGATGCAAGCGAAAAACAGGCGATCGCTACTCCTGTGCTTTACTTAGATGGTTCTGGCGGTAGCGGCAGGTTGGCACTGCTGAAGTCGGCAAAGGCTGTACTGTTGATGGTGGTAATTAATCAAAGCCTAAACCGACCATAAAGAGCGATCGCTGGTCCACTTATTGCATCGCCATCACAGAGATGCCTTTTGGGAAGCATTAGGTAGCATTATGCCCGACTGGAGAGAACGCAAAGCTACTCTTGAATCTTGGGAAGCTAGCTTGCCACCATTCTAGTTGGGGCAAAAATAGCCATCATCAAAAAATCGAAGAACTACAAACTAATTCTGCTGCGATCGCCAATGTCAACACGCTGTCTACTGTAGGTTTAGTGCATCGCAGCAGAATACACACCTGTAATATGTCTAAGACCGTTGAAGACTTGCCTAACTCATCTCATAAACGTTTTAGCCTCAGCTCTGCATTTTTAGCGTCTTCTATGTCAACATTTAGCCCTCTATAATCAGTCCACTATACTGCCAGCGCTAAGCCAGTGAGTAGGAAGTGTGCCAGTTAGTTTCCAACTTTATTATCTTGTTTCCGAGTTTAGGCACTTACCAGTAAATAAATCCCCAGCCTTATTAAAACGAATAACCGACTACGCCCACGATCAACCACCAAGGCTAGGGATTTATTTTTATGGATCTCCCTTATTCTCGTTGTACAACATAGGACTTACGCACTGTACAAATTAATCATGGTGTGCGTTTCTATGCATAGGTCGTTTCAGGCTTTTATTAATCATTCTTTGATGGTCTATAGAACCTGGGTGTAGGGGCTTTAGCATTGCTCATTGGTGTCAACTTAAGCTCAAACGCTTATCCCACAAGCATTTTACCCCACCTCCAACCCCTCCCCTTAGCAAGGGGAGGGGAGGTTTTGCGCCAGCAAAGCCGGGGTGGGGTAACGCGGATCTTGATGGTAAGTGAGTAGAACTCGCTCATCACGTTTTCACTAGGGTTTCACGTTAAGTTGACACGTATGAGCAGTGCTGTGCCCCTACGACAGATATGGTTTTTCAAACATCCATATTTGGTGTTTTCTGTCAATGCGTAAGTCCTACAACAATTAAATTTGATAAGATGCAGTCAAAGCCACTGCTAGAGCATCAGCAGCATCGTCCGGTTTGGGAATCTCATCTAAATCCAACTCCCGCGCCACGGCTTCTTGTACTTCAGACTTATCGGCATTGCCATATCCTGTTAAAGCTTGTTTAATTTGAGCAGGAGTAAATTCTACATAGGGGAGTCGGCGCTGCCCCAACACTAACATGACTACGCCCCGCGCCTGTGCAACCAGGATAGTGCTTGACATACGATAGAAGAATAGTTTTTCGATCGCCACTAAATCTGGTTGAAATTCCTCGATTACGGTGTGTAAGTCATCAAACAAGGTGCATAGGCGCTGTGCCATTTCAACATCCGCTGATGTTTTGATTACCCCAAAATCCAGCATATTTACTGTAGTCTGTTGCATCTTGTTGGGGACTTGCGTGCAGGTAATTGCCCCAAATCCTAAAATTGCCAGTCCTGGATCTAATCCTAAAATTCGTTTTTCCATTAAATTCACTCTTACCAAGTCAAAGATATTGTTTAACTGGGAACACTGGCAATCTTGAGACTTGCTTGTTAGTCTAATGGGATTGAAAAATATAATAGTTTCACGCCTAGTGTTTGAAACCAAGTGGTGTAGATTTTCTGTTAATTATTAGTTTGTAGCACTGCTGTGAATCTAGGTATGTCAATTGGTTTTCTCCGACAAGCCCTCAACGCCCTGCGAAAGCAGTCGCCCTCTCGTACTTCCTATCGCGTTAACCAGTGGTTCAAATGGTTATCGCCTGGATTATCGATTAAACGTTGGTTGTTAATCAGTGTTGGAGGTGTACTACTAGCAATTTTGGGGTTAGCTATTTGGATTAAGCTTACCCCAATTTTTTGGATGTTCGAGTTGGTTAGGGGTTTTCTGGGAGTAATCACGGAGATCTTACCTAACTATGTCAGCGGCCCTTTGGTGCTGCTTGGTGGGTTACTGTTACTGCTTTGGGGGCAAACTCGCACCGTAGGCTCAATTACTAAGGTATTAAGAACTGATGATGAAGAGGAACTGATTGATGTTTTGCTGGCGCATCGTCGATTGTACCGAGGGCCGAAAATAGTAGTGATTGGCGGCGGTACGGGGCTTTCTACCTTATTGAGGGGATTAAAAACTTACAGCGCTAATATTACTGCCATTGTGACTGTAGCTGATGATGGCGGATCTTCTGGGCGATTGCGCCAGGAATTTGGCGTACTACCACCAGGGGATATTCGCAATTGTTTAGCAGCCCTAGCAGATGAAGAAAAGCTATTAACAGAATTATTTCAATACCGTTTTCGTGCTGGAGATGGGTTAACGGGCCATAGTTTTGGTAATTTATTTTTAACGGCTATGAGTGATATTACTGGAGATTTGGAACGTGCAGTTGCAGCCAGTTCCAAAGTGCTAGCAGTACGGGGACAAGTACTACCAGCAACTCTCAGTGATGTTCGCCTTTGGGCAGAATTAGCTGATGGTCGCCGCATTGAAGGAGAGTCTAATATTCCTAAAGCTGCTGGAAAAATTATCAAAATTGGTTGTATTCCGGCTAATCCTCCAGCGATACCAGCAGTTATTAAGGCACTTAAAGAAGCAGATTACATTATTATTGGCCCAGGTAGCCTTTATACTAGCTTGATTCCTAATTTATTAGTACCAGAAATTGCCGATGCGATCGCCAAAGCAAAGGTTCCCCGTATATATATCTGCAATATAATGACTCAACCAGGAGAAACTGAAGGATATACTGTTGCAGATCACATCCGAGCTATTGATGCTGCTTGTCAGCAAAGACAGCTATTTGATGCCGTACTAATACAGAAAAAATCCCCCTCCGAACAATCACTCATCCGCTACGCCCAACAAAATTCCCATCCCGTTTTCCTAGATAGAGAAGCCGTAATTGAGTTAGGACGGCGAATTGTCCCAGCTAATGTTTTATATGAAGATGAAATAGGTATTGTACGCCACAATCCTCAGAAACTAGCACGCGTGTTATTGCGGTGGTACGGTAGAGCTAATCAGGGAAGATAAGTATGGGGTATGGGGTATGGGAAGAGGCAGGGGGCAGGGAGCAGGGGAGGCAGGGGAGGACTAATGACTAATGACTAATGACTAATTATGAAAATTTCTCTTGCAAATACAGAGGCAACACTAGGTTTAGGTATTACTCTAGGTGAATCCCTACCCCCTGGCAGTGTCATTTTACTAGAAGGTGATTTAGGTGCTGGCAAAACTACCCTAGTTCAAGGCATTGGCAAGGGTTTGGGAATTACTGAACCGATTGTCAGTCCCACCTTCACTTTGATTAATGAGTACACCGAAGGACGCCTCCCCCTTTACCATCTAGATTTATATCGCCTAGAACCGCAAGAAGTTCTAAGTCTAAATTTAGAGAGTTACTGGGAAGGTGTTGAGGTGACACCAGGAATTGTGGCTATTGAATGGGCAGAACGAATGCCCTACAAGCCAGATAGTTATTTAAGCATAAGTTTGACACATCGAGAGGAAGGCGATGTCTGCCTTGAAAAGTTTGGTTCGGAGGAAACCTCCGCTCCACGCCAGTTGCTTTCCGACGCAGAGCGACAGGAACGCACTGGCTCAACTTTTCGCTACGATGGGCTACGCCTACGCGAGGTAGAAATTACATCTTTCGATTCTGCCATTGACAAAATTATTGCTGTCATTTATGGCAACAGGACTAACGCAAAATATAACGAAAGTAGCGGTAATTCGTGAATTACCGCTACGCAAGAATAAGGCTTTTGGTCGCATCTTGCGTAAGTCCTGGTAGTAATAGCGATTCAAAAAATGTTTGCGACAGATACCCCAATACGGTTCGGTTAATAGGTTTACTCCTCGAAGATCCCCCCAACCCCCCTTAAAAAGGCTTTCTCATATCGTGTTCGGAGAAAGACTTATCATTAAGACCGCAGGGGGCAGGGGGAAAGAGTTTAAATCCCTTACCCTTTTCCCTTTCCCCTTTCCCCAGCCTTCACAAGCGCATTTTGGGGTTGGCAGACTATTAGGCAGGAAGCCAGGTATGTAACCAACTGTCTCGGCGCTTGGCGAAGTCGTAAAGCAAATCTGGCCGTTTGTCGCGCAAGCACCAGAGGGCTTCATGTTGGGGCATCGCAGTGCTGGCTAGACCTTTGAGAATTGCCATTTGGCGTTGCCAAGTGGCTCGATCTTCCACGGGTTCCATAAACCGGGCGGGTACTTGTTGCCCAGCTAATAGTGTGTCATAGGAGTGATCGTCAGAGAAAAAGTCGGAAGGATGTAGTGTATAAAACAGGGAATTTCGGTAAGAGAGGGGGGCCCGCTCAGTAAATAACGCTAATCGCTCTATTGCGCCAGAGATATCTGTATCTCTGTTGGCTGCTTGCCAAAAGGGAGTAGATAGACGGTGATTAAACTTGTAATGAATTCCGAGAAACCAACGCAGGGCATCCCAACGATCGCTCATTTTGCGGTTGAGTGCTGATTTAATTCCCTCATCTCGCTTTGATGCTGGAAAGTTGGTAAGTAAAAGTTCTAATTCCAAAACGATGGTGTGGATGGCTGTCGATTCTAACGGTTCAACAAAAGCATAGGAATTGCCGATCGCCACAACGTTGCCTTTCCAAAAATGCTCGTGTCGCCCGGAACGAAACTTCACAACCCAAGGGTCGCCCATCCCCGGATTTTTGGCACGCATTTCTTCTAAAGCTTGGTCATCGCTACAAAATGCTGAAGAAAATACGTAACCTCGATGATCGGCATCTTCAAAGGGAATATTCCAACACCAGCCATTATTCATGGTTTCGGCTAGGGTGTAAGGTTTAACTGTACCATTATGGGGAACAGTAGCAGCGATCGCGCGATCGGTGCTGAGGGTATCTTGGTAACTCACAAATTTTGAGCCAAGTTTCTCTAGCAACAACGAACGGAAACCCGAACAATCAATATACAAATCGTAACTTAGCTTCTGCCCATCCTCGGTAATTAGATGGGTAATGGTTTCACCATCGGCAGATATCTGGGCATCAGAAATTTGCACGTCGATATGTTCTATTCCGGCCGCCATTGCTTCTTCTTGGAGGTAACGAACAAACCGCCGATTATCGAGGTGGTACGCCCAGCGAATCTGGTGAAGTAAAGACAACGGAGTACCATCGCCGCGATCGAAAATCGGAACGCGATCGCCACTCATCAGCATTGCCCCCAATGACTGATTGTTCAGCGTCTCATCATAGATGAGAGATTCTAGCAAGCGCCCGCGCTGAAACGGAAACGTAAATTCATAATCATCGGGCAGTCCCCACTGAAACTTAATCCCCAACTTCCACGTAGGACGAACTCGCTGATAGAAATCAACGATATCTAGCCCTAAAAACCGGGGACTATGGAGAAACTTAACGAGTTCTGGAGTAGTCGCCTCGCCCACACCAATCACCGGAATGGCACTCGATTCTAGCAAAGTCACTTTGATGTCTGGTCTGAAAGCACGAAAGGCTAAAGCTGTAAGATAACCAGCTGTGCCGCCTCCCAAAATGCCCACGGTTCGGTAACCATCGGAGGCTGGGGGGATTGCTGCCTTGGGTGAGTTTGGCCAGATCCGCCCAATTTCTTCAGCCGCAGCAGCGATCGCGCTTCGTTCCATAACTCCCAACGGTTCATCTAGTCGTGGGGCGCACTCGTGGCACTTACTACTAGGGAGAAGTCGCTTAATGGTGTCTTTCCCCTGCTGTGTAATTTTCAAAACGTTGGTTGCCCGAATTGGCGTTAAGGTCGGCCCTAAAAGCGAAATGGCTTCTTCAAGACAAGCCTGGGCTACAGAGAATAAAATTCCGCTATCCGCCTTGGCAACGATTGGGGTTGAAAGTTGCGGCCAAATATCTTCAAATACAGGTGGCAACTCTTCTAAGGCGATGACTCGACAGCCAAAACAAGCGGTTGCACCTCGAATAACCGTTGGGCCGATGAGTGCTGTTTCCTGGGAAGCGGTGACAAATAAACATGGAGTGCCACTGGCTAGCGCCGACTTGTTGACATCCAACAGTGCCTGAAATGGTATGCCTTCCAAAGCACAAACAACAAAATCGAATTCTTTAAATAATTGAGATAAGCCAGAAATACTAACAGAGTCTAAACTATCTTGGTATGCTGTCGGGGCTAATGAGGATAGATATTTTGAAGTACCGTTGACGAGTATCCGTTCTTGCCCAATGGCGCGAAACTCAGGCGTTTGACAGGATGCAAAATTCTTCAGGTAAAAAGCGCGACGATTCTCAAAACCTGCGGCAGCAAAGGCTCGATCTAGAGTATCAAGTAATTGGTGATTGCCTAGTAAAGCGATCGCCTTTTGACCTACCTGCTTAGAGACTATGGGCAACTCCCAGCGATGATTTTGGGGTGCGGCTTGAGTTACGACCTCTTGAATAATATTGAGTTTACTTAAAGCCGAGACAATCTCGTTTAAGTAATTGCGTAGGCGTAGCCCGTCGTAGACATCGCCAAAATCTGCAAGTTCGGCATAAATTCCTTCAAGGGGACGAACTCCATCAATCAGCACCAACAGTTGGCGGATAATGTTGGGCTGAATGCCTTCGAGGACGAACACTTCGCTGCCCACCCAACTACAAACCTCACCCGCTTCGCTGAGGATTAAATGGGCATTGGGATTAATTCGAGGCACCTGGGGAATGTTATCTATGAAGTCAGCCATTGACATTTTCTTTCTTTAACAACCTGAATTGCCTGGGGGATTGGTAAGGCGTTAGCACAATTTTTGATGAAATAGTTTTTGACTTGTCGCCAATTATCTAAATCCAAGCTGTCATTGTTGCTTTGATACTTTGTGGCAACCTGTTGACCCATAAGCAAATTTAGATAACCGTTATATCCAAAAACACTATTTTTACGAAGTAGAATTTGACCGATTGGCGATGGGCCATTGTTTTGAAAAAAGTCTACTACTGCTTCGGCATCACCAATATCAGTTTTTTGCCAGCACTGTCGCCAGAATTCTGATTCTACTCGGCGATTGAACTTAAAGTGAATCGATAAAAAGTCACGAATATCATCCCATTTTTCGGCGATCGCTCGATTCGCTAAATTAATTAATCCTGGGGTTGGCTGCTGATCTGAATCAATCAACACATCACACACACATTTAATGGTTTCGCCAATCATGTGTAATCCTGTTGATTCTAGCGGTTCGACAAAACCCGATGCGTTGCCAACGGCGACTACATTTTTCACCCAAAATCGTTGATGTCGCCCTGACTTGAACCTAATAAGATTATGCTCATCGCTCATCAAGGGATTCTGAAGTTTCATCTCTTGTAAAGCATCATCATCGCTGATAAAAGCAGATGAATATACATAGCCACGGTTCACTTTATCTTGCAAATCAATTTGCCAACACCACCCACTCTGCATGGTTTGGGCAGTTGTAAAGGGCTGGATTCCCTCATCTCGCATCCATGTGCCTGTGATGGCAGAATCGCAAAATAAGCTGCTAGAAAAACTGCAAAACGGTTCTTGCAGAGTTTCTCCTAACAAGGTGGAGCGAAAACCAGAACAATCAACAAATAAATCGCCAGCCAATGTTGTGCTGTCATTAAATAGCAGTTGCCGAATGTAGCCATTTTCTCCGACTTCAATATTTACAACAGCTTTATCGATAATTTTGATGTTAAGTTCTGCCGCTCTTCTTTCTAAGTAAGCAACGAAACTTGTATTTTCAATATGGTATCCAAAGCGTTCATCAACAACAAAATCGCCGTTCTCTCTTTGGAAGCAAGGCGACTTATTCTGCTCCATCAACAGTGAATAAATACTGGATTCTGTAGTTGAATCGAGACAATAATAGGCAGTGCTTTTACTCAGAACACTGAGTTTATCTGCCAGATGAGTTACAAAAGGATAATTGAAGTGGGACTGAGTAGAATCCCCCCAAATAAACTTAATTCCCAGTTTCCAAATAGGTTGTGTTTCTTCATAAAATTGCTCTCGATTTAATCCCAAGTACTTATGTAGAAACCAAGGTATCCAGGCGGTGGTCGCTTCACCCACTCCAATCACGGGAACGGTTGTGGAATGGACTACGACCACGTTCAACCAGGGTATCTTCACCTTCAAGGCTAAGGCAGAGAGAAAACCAGCACTACCTCCGCCCAAAACTACGACATTATGTATTGTTTTTTCCACATCTATGAAACTGTCTATCAGTAATGTTCTGTACTCTAGTATGCAAGCTTCATGGAATTTGGAAATTATTTGCTACCAATCTTAGCAATCGATCCTTTGCTTCTTAACTTCCTTAAAGATTTTCCCCTGCTAGTGTTCAAATCAGCTAGGATTTTCTGACAGTACCAACAACGGAAACAATTCTCATGCGTGTCACTATCTGTGGTCATGCTGCTTTATACATTGAAACTATCGATCAACGCATCCTGCTCGATCCATGCTTCTCGGATACACTTGTCGGGGGTACACTTACTTACCATCCCGGTCGGGTATTTGAATTAGACAAACTACCAAACTTGACAGCTTTGGTGGTGACTCACGGACATTTCGATCACTTTCATTTGGAAACTCTCCAGAAGTTGCCGCGCCAACTGCCTGTAATTACTGCGGATGAACCGGCACTGGTCGAACAGCTGCAAAAGATCGGATTCTCAAAAATCATCATCTGTCAGCCTTGGCAAGCGATCGCCTTGGGAGAAACTCACTTGCTCCCCACTCCTTCAGACCACGAAGAACCAGAGTTTGGGCTGTTAGTTCGAGATGCAACTGGCACATTCTGGCACATGGCAGATGCAGAAGTGACGGCGGAAATAGGAGAACGAATTACGCAAGAATACGGTGCTATTGATTTAATTTCAACCAAGTATCAGCCAGTAGTACGTGCCAGTATGGGCTATTTGCACGGCATGGGAGCAACATTCGATCGCCAAGGGGTAGTTAGTTGGCTGGAAGCGGCGTGTGCTTGCAACCCGGCTTTGGTGTTCCCTTACGCTTCAGGTCTGTGCTTTAGCGATCGGCACGCCTGGTTTAACCGCTATGCTTTTCCTTTAACTTCCGACGAAACAGTTCGCTTGTTGCAACGTCGGCTTGGTTCCCCAGAACGAGCCAAAACGGTGCGTCCCGGTGATGTCATTGAGCTTCAAGCTGGGCAACCCCCGCAACGACACGAACAGTCAGCTGATTTCGTTAGAGAAAAGCCATCTCCTGGGTTGCGCTGGGAACCAATCGATATCAGCACCCTCACAGGATTGTCTACACCAGAAGAACGGCGTACCTTGCAACAAAAGCTAGATGTATTCCTGGCAGGGCCCTTGGTTTCCTGGCTCAAACATCAAGTCAAACAAACTCACAGCAGTTGGACTAGTTTCCCTGCCGAGCAGGTTGTTTGGCAGTTGGTGGTTCATGCTGGAGATGGAGAACGGCTAAACTATGCGATTGATTTTCGTTCCCAGGATTTTTCTGTCTTCCCAGGCGAGCATCCAGAAGCAAACTTTTTTACCCACGTCGCCGGACAAGCTCTTGACGATGTGATGGCAGGCAAAATGCCGGGGCTAATTTTTTGGCTGGCGGGTGAGGCTCGTAGTTATGAAAAGGTCATTTCTGTACGCAATGGGCGTTTCGAGTGTCCAAAGTGGCCAAAGACACCCGAAGATTTCCCCTCAGACCCACTCACTTACTATCTCCGTCATTTTGGGACTGGCGAAACTTCTCTCGTTCAGCCTGATGACCAGTCTGAGAAAGTGCCATCACCAAAAAGTGCCAATGATATTCAGATTCTCACCCGTTTAGGGGAGAACGAAGGAGTGATGAACAAAAAAGTTCTACTGGCTTATTTGGCAGTTCAAGAAGCAGAGCGCTTGGGGCTGAAGATTTCTGATATGGAAATTCAAACAATGTCCGACTCTTTTCGAGAGCAGTTTGATTTACTCGATAGCGAAGATACAGAGCAATGGTTAAAGGAAGCAGGCTTGAGTCTTGAGGGATACTCAGCCGTGATGCGAGATTTCACCGCAGTCCTGAAGTTGGAGCAACATTACACTAGGGTAATTGAGCCACTCCTCGCCAATCATCGGCGCGTGGCTACAGCTAGATATGCCCGCTCCCGCCGCAATATCAACGACTGATGAACGATCCCAGAAAACAATTTCAGCTTGCCCCCGTTGGCATCTTGCGGGCTGCTGCTTGGCCAATTGAGAATATTCAGAGCTTTGGCAATCGGGAACTTGCCAGCCTAGCATTGGCAGCAAGCCGCACAAATGACGATCGCATCTGGAAGCAATACACAGCGGCTTATCAGCAGGTGCATGAAGACGAGCGCGATCGCCTTTGGCAGATGACCGCAGCAGATTCATGGTTTATGAAAGCGTTGCTGTTGTCTAATCCGTCACTCGTCACGGAGGTACAGCGCGGGCTGCCACAAAGACAGGGAAAACGGACTAAAAAAATTCGCCATCTGGAGACGGCGCTGTATCGTTATCTAGCGCGGGCTGCGGGACGGACAACACCATACGGCTTATGGGCTGGTGTGAGTTTAGTCGAGTTTGCCAAGATGGGACGACACGATCCGGCTGCGGCTGAGTATTCATTTACACCCGATCTTCGTCCTTTTCAAAGGATATTGCGATCGCTAGCTCAACGCTCAATTTATCGTGAAAATGCAACTTGGCGATTAAATCCCACCTTGAAACGACAAGCAGATGGTTCCTGGCTCTTTTGGGGTCGCACTCCACAGGGGTTAGTCGAGCAGCGTGAGATTGAATTCCAAGAAGTCGCGGACATTTTATTGCAAGAACTGACCAAACTGGATTTGGGAACATTGGATGAACTAGCCAAAACAGTAGCAGTCTCACCTCGCTGGAACAGTGCAGCAGAAATACAAGATATTCTGAATATCTTCATTGATGGCGGTGTGCTTTTAGGCGGACTAGACTTACCCCATCGCTTTGAAAGTCCTTGGGAAGCCTTAACAGTGGTGGCAGACAAGCTAATTGAGCCAGATCGGTGTCTCTGGAACAGCACTATCCAAGAACTGCATCGCCTTTGTGATAATCTTGCGGCAAAACTTGAGGTAATATCTCTGGATGCACTTGCGGATTCTCTGCAACAAGCAAAGACTTGTATTCAAGAACTCGCTCAAGCCCTTGGTGTTTCCATCGTCCAACTATCCGAGCCAGTGTTGCACTGCGATTTGGGGCTACCGTTTCGGATTGCCATCAATGAGGCGCAGCAAAACATTTTGTTGCAAACACTCGCAGACTATGAGTGCTGTTGGATTCAGGGTGCAAGTCCAGCGTCGGCAATGCGGATGGCGTTCCGCGAACGGCTGAAACAGGAATTTCAAGCGGGTATTGCACTTGGGGATCTCAAATCCACCCTGGTTTCCGAAATGAGAACAGCTCATAGCCACCCTGAAGTTGTGAGTCGGTTAGAGGCGTGGGAGCGATCGCTGTTGCAAAATAAAGATGTAGTCGTTCTCGAAACCAGCAGCAATACGCCATCGCTGTCTACAGCTCCTTTCGGTTGCTTGTTCGCGGGTCTATTTGAGTCTTTTCAACTGGTAGTTCACGGGATTAGTGACGATCCGGTGCGAATCTTTGCTCGGTTTAAAGATTTACTCAATGAAAATAATTTATTGCATTCTTGGTTTCAAGAAAAGCTTGACTGTTTGGCAAGCCAGCATCAAATTCAAATCGCAGAACTAAAAAGTCCCTTTGAGTCAAATCCAAATGTCCTGGCTCGTCCTCATTTCAACCTTCTTCCCATTGAGTTATGGGGGGCGAGTCAAGATACTCCATCCCTAGCTGATGCAGAAATTTTTCTAGACCGCTCAACACAACTGCCTTTTTTAAAACTGCGATCGCTCCCCAACCCGGTAGCAGTTTTCTGGTTTTCCTTGGCTGCGGTTAATGCCCGCGACCCCATCTCCGAACAATTACTTTGGACTAGCTTTCAAGATAATCCAACGGCGATTTTTCGTGCTGCCACCCTGCCGATGCAGATTGAACTGACTCAACCTCGTTTCACTCCTCGCGTTCAACTGCCAAAAGAAGCGATCTTACGTCCTCGGAGGACAGTTTTAAGCGGGCAAATCTTAGCAGAACTCGCCACGTTACCTGCAACAGAGCGATTCGCCAGGTGGCAGCAATTAGCTTCTGAGTATAGCTGGCCGATGCTGCTCAATCTACAAATAGAGAGCAAGCATTCACTGATTCTGCATCGAGATAGCCCTTTGTCTCTTGAGTCCTTTTTCAAAAAAGACCTGCAAAAACAAACCCGATGGCTGATTGTAGAAGAGTTAGTCAATCAATCTTGGCTAGTCGATCCAAAAGGACAGCATTACATGGCAGAACTGGCCTTACCCTTTGCCCGTACTGAACATGGCTGGTCGTTGCGTAGAGGAAATAGCTCAATATGATACGCCGAAGATTAAGCAGCACCATTGGATTCCAACTCATCTACCAAGACGAAACCCAGTTTGGTAGTGCCATAACCGGACAATGCGATACTCTCATCCGTCGCTACTGCGCCAGCATCGCAGCACACCGCCATCAATATGGGCTTGCAGATGTGGTGGCTCATTCGCGGGAATTACTGGCAGCGACAATGGTTAGTGGCGGTCTTGCAGATTTGTATCAGCGTCCTGGTGTGCTTTTGGAAGATTGGCTTTATCCCGATACCAAAGCCGTTAAACCTGTTGCCCTTCAGTTGGAAGGTAATACTGGTGAAAGTATCGTAATTCTAGAACTATCACCTCATCTTTTGTCCGATTTGGCTTTGTATTTAGGAGAATGGCAACAAGGAAGTACAGCTCCGAGTGCGAACATTGCCCGCGAGTTATGGAACGTGTTGAGTGACTATGGCGCACTGGTTGACTTCGATGAACTATCCGTCAAGCCACAACTCGGCTATGCTACCTTTGTGGGTCACTCAACCCTGCGGCTCAGTGATGGCAACTCTAGTATTCTCTTCGATCCATTTTTGTTGCCCAAGTCTGAGGTTTATCCGCCAAACTACCAACCTCTGAGCTTAGAGGAAATGGGACAACCCAATGCTGTATTCATCACCCACTCTCACCCCGATCATTTTGATTTAGGAACCTTGCTGCGGCTTGGTGCAAACGTGCCAATCTTCGTTCCCGAAGTCAAGCGAGAATCTGTGTTGGCGATCGATATGGCATTGCGGCTGCGTCAGCTTGGGTTCAAGAATATTCACACCCTTGGCTGGTTTAACGAAAAGCAAATTGACGGGATGCGAGTTATTGCCTTACCCTTCTATGGAGAACAGCCAACGGTTGCCGAAGCGTTGCATCCAGATATTCGCAATGAAGGTAACACCTACCTCGTTGAGTATTGCGATCGCCGTGTTGCACTGACAGCAGATTCAGGAAGTGACTGTCTGGGAGATGTCAAAAAACTGGCAGCCACAGCCTTAGAGCGTTATGGTTCCCTTGATACATTATTTGGAGGATATCGAGGTTTTGGACTGTATCCGATTCAATATCTGTTTTCATCAGTCGCTCGCTATCTTCCTTTTGTACCGGAGAAAAGCTGGCAAGTCCGCCAAAAAATGATGTGCGATGCTGACGATTTAATTGATGTAGCTGAAATCTGGAATGCCAAACGAATTGTACCCTACTCCGATGGCGGCGCTCCTTGGTATTGGCAGCGCGGTCTTGGCCCTTGCCTTGATGGATCGCAAGCACACATTATGGCTGTCGATCCAACCCCAGAGCATGTTTGCCAGGTAGCGACTGTGCGTTCTGGAACCCGTAAAGATGGAGCGATCGCTTCTCCTGTATCGATTTGCTTGCTTCGCCCTGGAGATGCTCTTGCCTTTGCTCAAGAGGATACGCAAGTAGTTCAAAACCAATCTTGGCCATATCTTAACGCGAACAAACACAGCAAAAAAAAGGATTCTTAAACACTAGATAAGCTATCTTTTAGCCAACAATTGCTGCTTTAATCTTCTTACAAATGTCCACCCAAGCTCGATTCTCTTGTGCAGAATTCAAGCTGTTTAAAGGTTGATTGGGAGGGTGCGCTGATTGATATTTTTCAATTTCTGTTTCTTCATAGCTGCTATAAGTCAAAGGTATCCAAATAATCGTTAGTCCTTCAGCTTCAGCCGCATCTAATAATGGGGGTAACTCATTATCAGCAATAAAATCTGATGCTAAAAAATCAGGGCTAACTAACAATACTGCCACTTTTGCGGCTGCTAAAGCTTTTTCAATTTCTTCGCGCCACTTTGCACCAGGTTGAATTTTACTATCGTCCCACGCAACAAAAGTTTGGTTGCGAATCATTGGTTTGAGGTGTTTCTGAAGTTTGGTAAGCCACTGTTGATCTTGATGACTATAGCTGATGAAAACTTGATTTATAACTATAGGTTCAGACATAAGAATTTGGGGATTGTGTGAAGTCAAGAAAACATCATCAATTAATCTGCGAACATCCACCACCAAACGACCTTTACGGCACTGGATTTGGTAATCACCAGCATCCCGGAATTCGTAAAGTTCGTTTAAAGGGAAGGAATAAGGCGTTTGACTATCCTTACATTTATCGCAGTTACAGGGAACAAGTGTTTGATATTGTAAACGTTCATAAGAGTTATGGATTTTTTCCATTTCATGGGTAATAACTGTTAGCAATTCTTTCTTGCGTTTTCCTGCGACGCGAATTTTGATTTCTCGTTGATAGTAATATTCAATCACTTCAGCACGGGTTTCCTCTTTAGCGAGAACAACGCCTGTTTTCCAAACAAGGGTTTGTTGTTCAATATCGGAGTGCATTTCGACAATAAAGCGGGTGAGAATACCTTTCGGCATGAAGTCATATTTATACCGCAAAATTAAGTTATTGGATTCATCCCAGTTGAAATCAGGCTGGTTTGCAGAAAGTAATTGAGGTGCGATATAAGTACCAGGACGACTAGGAATTTCGTAGCACAGTTTAAATTTCATCATTAGCCGCAAGAGTTCTGGGCGCATATTGGCATATTTGTTTTCGTGCCAGATGTTTTTTAAATCATTGCGGTCAAATTTACCTAGTTTTTCAATGACTTGTGGATTATCTAACACTTTATAAACGGCATCTGTACCCCAAGTAGGCTTGAGAATCACGGTTTTTCTTAACAAGTCATCATCTTGGAAGTGAAGACATACACCTAAATCATGTAGATAACTACTAAGTTGGAGTTTGTCCTCTTGTTTAGTAAAACCATGTTTTTGGCAGATGTTTAGATATTCTTCCAAGCTAATATATTCGTGGGAGTCACGTTCTAAAGCTTCCCGTACTTTGACCCAGGTTTTAGGGAGTTCTACTCCTACATGGGGTAGGTTAGTAATATAATGCTTAATTTTATTTAGGATTTCCGGTAGACCGCGATCCGTTGCAAGGTTAGTAGTAAGTGTTTCTTTAAAATTGGTAAATTCACGCCGTAACTCCCGCTCGTTTATTTCACGTTTGCGCTCCTGTTTTTCATTTTTTACAATTAATAAGGGACTATTATCACTCAGTAATTCAACCACATTTAGCCAGTAGTAAAAATCTGTATCTTCTTTCCGAGTATCAGCGACTAAGGTATAAAGAGAGCGTTTAGTGAGGAAAAATTGGTGAGTTGCATGGTAAATTTCTTGACCACCAAAGTCCCAAATGTTGACCTGAAATTCTCTATTATTATCGAGCAAGAACTTCCATTGAATAACATTAATGCCTTCGGTAGTACTTTCATCTTGTAGTAACGCATATTTCTGGTCTTGAATTTTTTTGGCTAGCGTAGTTTTACCTGCACCACCTTCTCCCACAATGAGTAATTTGGCTTCGTAGATGCGATCGGTTTCTTGTTCCAGCTGTTGCCTGTAAAAGTTGAGAATTTCTGTGACCCCTTTGTTTAGGATTTCTGGTGGCAGTGTCGTCAGTTGATTGAATTGAAGATCTAGTACAGTGAGGTTGGAAAGTTGACCTATTTCTGCTGGCAATGTTGTCAGTCGATTGAATCGAAGATCTAGTACAGTGAGGTTGGAAAGTTGACCTATCTCTGCTGGTAATGTTGTCAGTTGATTACTCTTGAGGTCAAGCTGGGTGAGGTTGGAGAGTTGACCTATCTCTGCTGGCAGCGTTATCAATTCATTGTATAGGAGGAAAAGCTGGCTGAGGTTGGAAAGTTGACCTATCTCTGCTGGCAATGTTGTCAGTTTATTGAACTGAAGTTTAAGTTGGTTGAGGTTGGAGAGTTGACCTATCTCTGGTGGTAGCGTTATTAATTGATTGGAGTTGAGGTAAAGCTCCCTAAGGTTGGAGAGTTGACCTATTTCTGCTGGTAAGGTCTTGAGTTGATTTGAATTGAGATCGAGTAGAGTGAGATTGCAGATTTGACTAATCTCTGGTGGCAATGTTGTCAGTTGATTGGAACTAAGATCTAGCTCCCTAAGATTGGAGAGTTGACCTATCTTTGCCAGTAGCGTCTTTAATGGTTGATTGGATCTGAGGTTAAGTACATTGAGGTTTAAGAGTTGACCTATCTCTTGTGGTAGGTTCTTGAGTTGATTGGAACTGAGATCGAGCACAGTCAGCTTGGAGAGTTGACCTATCTGTTGTGGTAGGGTCTTGAGTTGATTGGAACTGAGATCGAGCACAGTCAGCTTGAAGAGTTGACCTATCTGTTGTGGTAGGGTCTTGAGTTGATTGGAACTGAGGTTAAGTATAGTGAGGTTGGAGAGTTGACCAATTTCTATTGGTAACATTGTCAGTTGATTGGAACTGAGGTTAAGTACAGTGAGATTGGAGAGTTGAACAATTTCTACTGGTAACATTGTCAGTTGATTGGAACTGAGAGCAAGCACAGTAAGGTTGGAGAGTTGACTAATTTCTACGGGTAACGTTGTCAGGAGATTGGAGTTGAGGTAAAGCTCCCTAAGGTTGGTAAGTCGTCCAATTTCCGCTGGCAATGTTGTTAAGTCTTTGCCAGAAAGGTCTAATTCTCTCACCTTGTCTTTGGCAGCTTGTTCAATAATTTGCAGCAGTTTTTCGTTAGTCATTTTGGGTTTTACAGAGGCGATGCCTGACGACGAGTTTCTGCTTGGACGCACAGCAGAGAAATTGAGCTAATTAATAATGTAACGTGTATCAAGGATTGCATTAGCGCGTAGGCACAGCCCGTTGTAAACATTGCCGATTCCTGCGCGTCTACACTCGCTCTTAGGTTTTGTCGTTACCCACATTTTTGTAACAGTCAAAGTGTCGCACTGACCGACATCCCGCCAAGAAATAAATTTCTTGGCTAATAGCTCAACTCCACTGAAGTGGACTGAAGTTTTTGCTTTTACTACGTCGCTTAAATCTTATATTTAGTCCTCTTGAGAGGACTTTAGCTATTAGCCTGGGAATTTATTCCCAGGCGGTATGCCAACGAAGCAGAAGATTTATCAAAATGTTGCTAACCATCGCCTATTGAATCTCTAAACTCAACCTCAAAACCTCATCATTCCACCTCTGAACTCGAAGCTTGCACCTTTTATCCTCGAAGTTGCACCTTTTATCCTCGAAATTGCACCTTTTATCCTCGAAATTGCACCTTTTATTCTCGAAATTGCAACTTTTATTCTCGAAATTGCACCTTTTATCCTCGAAGTTGCACCTTTTATCCTCGAAATTGCACCTTTTATCCTCGAAATTGCACCTTTGTTCTTCATCATTCAATTTCTGAACTGGAAACTTGGATTTGAAAACGCAAATTGTAGAGTAAAAACAGCGATCGCCCAACTTATGAACTCGGAAGTTGCACCTTTTTACACGAACTGTCGAGTAAAAAAAGCGTTGGCGCAGCCCGCCGTAGGTATCGCCTGTTGTTGAGGATGCGATCGCTAGGAATTTTCCTGCATTGTATATTTACAGAAACCAACGCTCCTAGTTAGATATAGAGCCGCTTATATTAGATTTGCCGATCGCGACTAGCCCTAAAACAACGATGTCTCCAACAGGCTACACCTAAATTCAAAAATCAAACAAAATTACTCTATATGCCTTACGACATTACTATGTGTCCGGGAAAAAATTGCCCGATTAAACAAAATTGTTACCGTTTCACAGCTGAAATTCTCGGTCGTCAGGATTTTTTTGGAAATGCTCCCTATAATTTCGCTACTAATTCCTGCAAACATTTTATTAGTAATCGCCCAGATGAAAATAAAATCCGTTTTAGAGCTTATGAAATCTGGCAACAAAGCGGCTATCCAGATGGTAAGTCTCTAGAACATTGGCTGCAAGCTGAAAAGGAATTGATTCAAAATTTGTAGCAGGCAATAGGCAAAGAAGGTCTCTTGATGCTGGGATTTTACGAGCTGTTTATGTCGTAAACTATGCTTCAAGTGCCATAATTTTATCCAAACACAATTCAGGAGCATCTTCGCCTTTACTCCTGAATTCTGAATTCTGAATTCTGATTTTTCAAGTCCGTCTAACAAGACTAGCCACCACTGTCGCCAACTCAGCCGGCTCAACAGGTTTCGGCAAATGCAGCTGATAACCTTCTTGTATCGCTCGCATCCTGTCTTCAGCCCTAGCATACGCGGTCAGTGCGGCTGCGGGAATATTTCCTCCTTGTTCTGGAGGTTGCGATCGCAGTTTGCGAATCAATGAGTAACCATCCTCTTGAGGCATACCAATGTCGCTAACTAATACATCTGGTTTCCACTCTGGAATTACTTGCAATGCTTCTGGAACTGATGCTACTGCTCGAACTTCTGCTTGGTACTGTTCGAGTACTGTGGTCACAAATTCACGGCTATCAATTTGGTCATCTACAACCAGTACCCGCACGCCAAGGAGTGAGGGGGGCACAGGAGCACAGGTGCACAGACCCACAGACCCACAGGGGTTGAGGGGCGGACTCTTCAGAAGTGGTAGCTTGACTGTAAATGTTGCGCCTTGTTGTTCGCCGGGACTATCTGCATAGATGGTACCACCATGTAATTCTACTAAATGACGCACGATCGCTAACCCCAGTCCTAATCCTCCATAGGTTCTGGTGCTAGAACTATCAGCTTGACGAAAACGTTCAAACACGTAAGGCAGAAAATCAGCACTGATGCCGATACCTGTGTCGATTACTTGAATTTGGGCATATTTGTCGCTTGTCTGTTGTTCTAAACTGGGGGTTTGCCCAAGGGATTTGATGTCACTAACTACAGACAATTGCACTTCCACCCGTCCCCCTTGGGGTGTGAATTTGATCGCATTGGATAGCAAATTCCAGATAATTTGCTGCAAGCGATCGAAATCACCTGAAACTATAAATATTGAATCTTCGCCTTTGGAGTTGCCGTTTGGATGCTGATGATTGAGAAATTTTGCTTCTTTTGATGCAGTTTCTGAAGAAGAAACGACGGAAAATCTTAAATCGATTTCGTTAGATTGGGCGGCTAAGCTAACAGTTTCTAGGCTCGACTCAATTATCGACACCAAATTACAACTACGAACATTGAGGCGTAATTTGCCTCTATTCATCCGCGATATATCCAGCAAGTCTTCAATTAGCTGGGTTTGCGCCTTAGCGTTGCGCTCAATTGTCTCCATACCTTTAGTGATTTGGGGTTCGCTGAGCTTGCTGCGTTGCAATAGTTGTGCCCAGCCAAGAATAGCATTCAGGGGCGATCGCAACTCGTGGGATAATATGCCCAGAAACTCATCTTTCATCCGGTTAGCTTGTTGCAATTGCTCTGTTTGCTGTTGCAAAGATGCAATTAAACTCGCTCTTTCCATTGCGATCGCTATTTGGTCGCAAACTGCCTGCATCATCCCCTTTTGATTTTCGGTGAAGCTCAACCGAGTCCGGCTACCAAAGGAAAGAGTACCCAAAAGCCGTCCCTGTGCCATTAACGGATAACAATAATAAGCACTAATCCCTAAAGAACGAATTAATTCTGTTTTCGGGTCATTTGATTGCTGCACATTCTCTACAGGTATGGGGCGACGTTGCTGCGCTACAGTCCCACAAACCGCCTGACCAAATGCCAACCACTCAATTTCCTTTGCCAATTCTGGGGAAATGCCACCGTAAGACTCCAACCGCATTACTTGAGAGTTATCCTCAACCAAATAGTTAAAGTAAACATCTAAACCAATTTGCTCTTTTAGTTTTGTGAAGAAACTATCGATGAGTACCATCGGTTGCTGGCTCGATAGCAAGTCGTTAGCTGTCTCAAAAAGTAACTTTAGCCTTTGGTAACCTATGGAAAGCGCTTTTTCTGCCTGCTTGAGGTTGCTAACATCTTGGAACACCAAAATACAGATTGCTGGATGACCGTGCATTGCTGGCAAGGTATCGGCAAATACCAGTAGAGAACGCACCCCAGAGCTAGTATGCCAGTCCACCTCCAACCCGTTGAGGCGTTCGCCAAGGGCTACCCGCACTCCTGGCATTTGCTCGTTGGGAATGCGATTTCCTGCCGCATCCGTATAGTGGTAAACTGTGTGATATTCTGCTGCTGGTACGCCCTTCGGAAATTCGCCTCCAGCTAATTCATTAGCAGAACGATTGGCGAAAATTACCCGTGCTGTTCCTGGTTCAATAAACAACATCGGTCTTGGCATCAGATTTAACACATCTTCCAGCCATTTTTGCTGATTGCGGAGTACTTCTTCTGCCTGCTTGCGTTCTGTAATATCCAAAAATACACCAACACACCCTCTCGTCTTGCCGTCCTCGTCAAACAAAGGTGCAACACGCTCTAAAAGGTTGACTATTTTTCCGTTTTCATGTAATATATCTAACTCAAAATCTAAAACTTCGACGCCATGAGCAGCAGAGTACTGCATGGGAAGTTCTTCCGGTGACAATTCTCTTCCCTGGTGGGAAATTTTAAAGTTAGTAGGTTTTTCACCTAAGGGAGCGCTCAGGGAAGCATTTGCGTTTGGCGATATGCCCAACTGCTTAGCAAAAGCAGGGTTGACCTTGATACTTTGGCATTCTGGATCTTCAGCAATGCCAATACCAATGGGAATTACCTCCAGCAAAGTTTGTAATTCAGCGATTCGGCGTTGTAAATCCTTATTTAATTGTAAAATTTGTTCCTTGGCCTGTTTTTGTTCGCTGATGTTGCGAGTCACAGTGGCCAGAGCAATTGGTTTACCCGTGCTATTTTCTGTAACGGTGAAGATATTGTAATCAACTGGTATCGCTTGGCCTGTTTGCAGATGTCGGAAGCGGAATTCTCCCTGCCAACGCCCTTGCGATCGCACAGTCGGCAGTATACGCTGTTGAAAATAATCTTTGTCTTCGGGCATGACGTAATCTAATACGGCCTTTTGCTTCACCTCTTCTAAGCTTGCAAGCCCTACTAACTTTTGGCCTGCATCATTTATATAGAGTAATTGCCCCTCAAGTGTGGCGATACCAATAAAGTCAGAGCTATTTTCTACCAACGATACTAACTTTTGCTGTTCTGCTTCTGCTTGCTTGCGTTCGCTCAAATCGAGGATAAACGCTACTGACTCTTCCCGTTTTTCGCCCAACAGCACGTAACCAACTAAAACCGGAATTCGGCTACCATCTTTGCGAATGTATTCTTTCTTGTATGGCGTACAAGCACCTTTGGGATTTGCCTTGGCTTCGGCGATACCTTGTTGGTCTAAATACCGATGCTCTGGGGGTGTGATTTCTTCCCAACTTAACCGGCCTGTCGCCAGATCTTCGCGCGTGTAACCAATTATCCTCAGATATTCGTCATTTGCTTGGTGGATACCGCCATAAATGTCGGCAAAGAGAATGCCGATAACGTTAGCATCGACAAAGCTTGCTAGTTTATCTTCGTAGGCTCTGAGTGCTTCTTGGGCACGTAGACGTAGATTATCGGAGATATCGCGCTGATGACTGAGCTTTTCAATAACCCTCGCACTTTGCCAAATCAAAACCGTAAAAATTACAATCAGGACGATGGCAAACGCTGATACTGCAAAAGCTGGGTCGTATTGTTCTGCGCGTTGACCTTCAACAATTACCCACCCTAATATAAAAGGTACTGCGATCGCCGCAACTAATAACCGACGTGCAAGTAAGCCACCATAGTTATCGCTTGTTACCACTCTCATTAACCCCTGTTCTGGCCGCGCCCACAAAATGCCTATACCTAGTATGTTAAACAACAGCGCTGTGTGTAACGCCATTGATGTTGTATAAGGGGCAATGCCATAAAGAACTTTGACTTTGTAGGCATAGCCCATCAGTACTTGAAAAGAAATCAAAGTAGCTATCAAAGCCAGAATTTGGGCATACCAGTAACTGCGGTGATTTCTTTGATAAATCAGAATCTGTAAGGCGACACTGACCAGTATAAAATTCACTGCCGTGTTTACCCCCATTCGCCCCGGATGTGATGTCGCCAAACTGGTTGGTAAATCACGAAACACGAGTTCATCAATACCAAAATTCCAGCCGAACAGATATTGGCAGAGTGTGAGTACAGAAATTGTGGTAACCGCAATTGCACAAACTTTGGCAACTAGAAGGCTAGGGAAGTGCAGGTAATTTTTAACTGTTCTTTCCCCCGTTGTTTTTGTTCTCCTTCCTGTTAAAAACAGCCACAGCGACATCCCAGACAGTACAAAGCACAGCGCTGTGTTGAATTTCATTGTCGCCAAGCTACCCGGAAAACCCTGCTTGAGAACATCAATACCCAGCCACCAACCAACTACTACCAAACTACCAACCAAAACGGGTATCGCACTTGCGATTTTTGCCACAAATGAATTTGCTGGAATTTTAAATATATCTTGCAGTTGCAAGCGGTTAACATTTAACATCGAGTCTCTCTAACCGCATCTATCTAGCGTCATAAATTACCGTATTTCTTACGGATTAATCATTTATGTCCATTGTATTGTATGCTACCCCTTTAGTTCCTTTTCATCTACCCCTATGCATATTTTTTCTGGCACAATTTAGGGTAAGAAATAAAGGTGCTTCAAAAATCAAGCTTTTTCAGGATCTCCCAATAGGAAGTGATGTGACCTACCATTGTCTTAAAAGCGCTGTTGAGTAACACAAAAGATTCCACAATGACTTCAGAGCTTGAAGGTGTCCAAAGTTTCTTTTTAACTTCAATTTACCCTAATTTTTAGCTTGTCTAAATCTCTAAGTTTTCCCAGGAAATACGAAATGGCAAGAGCAACTAAATTTTCAAGGCATCGGCTAAACTATAGCACCATCCAAAAAACCGTTAGTACTGGCAATAATACTCAGTCAGATTTTTCAGATGCTATACATTAGTTTAATCTACTACTTGTAGCTGGACGATATCGAGTCAGATAATTACAGCATAATTTAATTTTTTTTGATAATAGGTTTTTTTCATATTTTCATCTTCAATAAAGTATATTTTTCTGTCTACCATCGTGGAGATGCAATATTTAAAAATAATAATCTAAGCTTAAACAATAATAGGGTGGAATATAAACTTTAACTTGATTTTTGACAAGAGTTAAAGATATACATTACTACAAGCAAAACAGGAAAAATATCAAAATATTTGTTGTTATTTGTCAGTTTTGATTTTCCTGTCACCCTTAGCGCGATAAAGCTATTTCTAGCAGATAAACTAGGTCTGAGACTCTACAAAAAAATGCAAAACGACTCTGGCAAAACTATTTCTATTTGGATGACAAGCGCAAAAGTTCCAGAACAACCCGCGCTTACAGAAAATATTTATGCAGATGTGTGCGTCGTGGGTGCTGGCATAGCCGGGATGTCAACTGCTTATATTTTAACCTGCCAAGGGAAGTCTGTAGTCGTGCTAGATGATGGACTGATTGGTGGCGGCCAAACTGCGCGGACAACAGCACATTTATCAAATGTACTAACCGAACGTTACTACGAACTTGAGCAAATACACGGAAAAGAAGGTGCAAAACTTATTGCCCAAAGTCATACCACAGCAATTAATACTATAGAAGCGATCGCTACCCAAGAAAATATTAACTGCGATTTTGAGCGGCTTGATGGCTATTTGTTTCCACCTGATGCGAACTCATTGGATGAAATTCAGCAAGAGTTAGAAGCTGCACATAGAGTCGGACTCACTAATGTAGAAATGGTGAAAAAAGCACCATTAACTAATTTTGATACAGGAGTATGTCTACGCTTTCCCCAACAAGGGCAATTCGACCCCCTGAAGTATCTTGCCGGACTTGCACAAGCCATTCAACGTCGTGGCGGTCGAATTTTTACCAAAACCCACGTAGAAAAAATCAAAGGTGGTTTCCCCGCCTGCATTCAAACCAGCAACGGTCAAGCTGTCACAGCCGACGCTGTGGTAGTAGCAACCAATTCGCCCATCAGTAATTTAGCTACTATGCACTTTAAGCAAGCTCCATACATGACTTTTGTCATCGGTCTTAAAGTGCCTCGCGATTCAGTTTACAAAGCCCTTTATTGGGATACCCTCGATCCTTACCACTACGTAAGATTGCAGAAATTGGATGAGCAGTATGATGTATTAATAGTTGGCGGTGAAGACCATAAAACTGGACAAGCAGACGACGCCAATGCTCGGTATGCCAAACTCCAGACATGGACGCAAGAACGTTTTCCAATGGTAGAGGAAGTTTTATTTCGTTGGTCGGGTCAGGTAATGAATTCTGATGATGGTATTGCTTACATAGGCAAAAACCCCTTTGACGAACAAAACGTCTACATCGTCACGGGTGATACAGGCATAGGCATGACCCACGGTACAATTGCAGGTATACTGTTAACTGATTTGATTTTAGGACGAAAAAATACCTGGACAGAGCTTTACGACCCGTCGCGCTTGAGAACTGGCGGATTAAGTGATTTTATCTCTGAAAATCTCAACGTTGCTAGCCAATATTTAAATTGGGTAACACCAGGAGATGTTGATTCTGTGGAAAAAATCACCCCTGTTACGGGTGCAGTGGTGCGGCGTGGTTTGACAAAAGTCGCAGCTTATCGAGACGAAAACGGCACACTACACCAACATTCGGCAATCTGTACTCACCTCAATTGTATCGTCGCCTGGAATTCCTCAGAAAAGACGTGGGATTGTCCCTGTCACGGTTCGCGGTTTGATACTCACGGAAGAGTAATTAATGGCCCAGCGATTAATGGGTTGGCAACAGTGGAAGACGAGTAAAAAGTTACATTAAACATTCACGAATGTTTTCCTAAGTGGGATATTTGCCCACCTTTTTTATTTTTATTGAATAAATATACGTTAGTATTTAACGTGAATTCGACAAGACAAACCGACCCAGCCTCAATACTGCTGCTTCAGTGGATTTTTAACTCGGAATTGGATTTGGGGAAAAGGTTAAAGGTTTTTTCTTTCCCCTTTCCCCCGCCCCTTATCCCCAGAGGGGGCCCCACCTTCCCCTTTTCCCCAAAACCCGACAAGTATTGCACCCAGCCTCCCTATGGTGCGAGGAGAGGGAGGAGTAACCAAAAATTAGGCTTTTTGCTCCCCTCTCCTTAAAGGAGAGGGGCCGGGGGTGAGGTCAAAATCCTATTCATCAAATTCACGTTAATATTTAGTAGTAAAAGTTACTTATAAACAGCGATCGCTCCGTATGCATCTAATTTAGTCCACCATCACTCTTTGGCAAATTAACGTTTGCATCTAAAAATATCTCAAGTTGCTATTATTACTAACAAAAATTGTAATTATATATACAAAGCTTAATTAGTTGAATTAACGCAGATTTAGGGTAATTTAACCTCTAGACATCAATCTTCGCAATAAAAATTATTTTTGTAAACAATCAAACACTCAGTATATTTGAGTTTATGTAGCTAATTTTGATTGGTATATACTGGCGAATTTATAAGCTTATTTTATCATTAATTATCACCTGTGAGTTTTTATCTACTTATATCATTTATGATTAAAGAATACATCTGTTAAAAAAATCTCCAGTGCGATCGCAACACTTCTAACCCCAATAAATTTTTGGAATTAAATACTTTCGATGCCCTCAATCGGTAGTATAAGTAGTTGTTTTTGCTATTTTATCTGTATTGCTTAATACAGTTTTTTTGATAATTTGCTTGTAGATAATTATAAATAAAACTAATTGATTTGTAGGAGAGATAATGTTAAGCCTGATGCCAGAACATAATACTCGTTTTTTATGCCGACGCTACTGCATATCTAATTGAGAAAAATAAACGAGTAAGTTGAGGTATCAAAGCTGTATAAATACAAAAAACTTTTGTAGCTATTCTCACTTAATCTTTTAGTGCTTAGGATGATTGTTTATATTTAGGCTAAAAACTTCATGATGTCTATATAGAAATACACCTGAACCTTTTTTGCAACCAAAAGCCTATATACTAGACTAGACTTTGATTAATTTGAGAGTTTTGTTAATTGCAACACCAAAAACTATTAATTTTCAGATGAAATACTAGCGTATCTTATAGTCTATAGTTTTTAAAGTTTAGTCAAAACTATATCCAGTATCATCAAAAAACTGCAAACTTCATGTGGTGTAAAAATCAAGCGGGGAGTGATAACATGAATTTACGTAGAGATGCTCTGCAAATCCTTAAAGAAACTAGCCGAACTTTTTATATTCCAATTAGTCTTTTACCGCCAGGATTGCAAGAAGCAGTAGCATCAGCATATTTGTGTATGCGTGCTATTGATGAAATTGAAGATCATCGAGAACTAGACAACCCTACTAAGGCAAAACTCTTACGCGCAATCAGTTTGACACTACAGGCGGGAGTTGATGGCTTCGCCCTAGACGCCTTCAAAGCAGGATTTAGTGAGTATGAGAATTCCTTAGAAGAAGTTACTCTCAGGGTTCGAGAATGGTCGCTGCTAGCACCTGAAACCATTGCACCTCGAATTTGGGATGCCACTGCTGCAATGGCAGACCGGATGGCTTACTGGGCAGAAATCAACTGGAAAATTTACACCGAATCCGATCTAGACCGTTACACCTTTGCGGTTGCAGGTGCAGTAGGATTATTACTTTCGGACTTATGGACTTGGTACGATGGAACACAAACAAATCGTACCCAAGCCATTGGGTTTGGCCGGGGTTTACAAGCAGTTAATATCCTGCGTAATCATACTGAAGATCTCAGACGTGGAGTAGACTTTTTTCCAGAAGGTTGGAATGCAGCAAACATGCAAGAGTATGCGCGGCGCAATCTAGGCTTGGCAGAAGCTTACACCAAAAATCTTCCCACAGGTCCAGCCTTAGACTTTTGCCAAATTCCCTTGACCTTGGCACATGGAACCCTTGATGCCCTGGCTAATGGTAAAGAAAAACTCAGCCGCAGCGATGTTTTAGCACTTCTCGAACAGCTGATTGGTGTCAACATGAAAGCTAGCTAATAGTTTCTTCAACTCATAAAGTCGATCCTAAATTGTCTCCAATACGGGCATCCAAGCTCCTACAGGATTTTCTGTAGGGGAGCCAGTGACGGGTACGTAGGAGAGCCAGTTCGGTCTTGGGGTTTCCCCAAGTCGAGTAACTGGCGTGTTTTCCTAAAGCAAGTGGTGTTGGGCACTGCCCTCCAACACTCTAATATGGTATGCATCTAGCTAAAGACCGCTCTTTAATATATTGAAAGGCATAGGGAAGCTTTCACGGTTTCTGTACAGATGTTGGAAAAATAATTAAGCACGCATGATAGATCTCCCCAAAGCAATGCTACAGATAGGATTGTCTGAAATTAGACATTCTCAAATACAAATTAGTATAAAGTCATTCAAGTATCATGCAAAAATGTAGGTATAATAGATAATTTGGTTTTGGCGATCGCTGTACGTAATCTTATTTAAACTTTAGAAACTCTTTAAAGGATTTCCAGCAAAAATTACCTGGCAAGTGCTGATTGAGATCTAAATAATTGAAGGAGAGTGTAAAAAACTCCCTATGATTCTTCGTGCAGCGAGTTGACAGTGCATGAGCTACTGCTTAAATCCTACCTGTCGCAATCCAGAAAATTTGGTAAATAGCCAAAGGTGTCAGTCTTGTGGCTCGCTACTACTGTTGCGCGATCGCTATCAAGTAGTCAAGCCATTAGGCCAAGGTGGCTTTGGAGCAACCTTTTTAGCCCAGGATCGAGTCTTACCAGGAGAACCTAGTTGTGTAATCAAGCAACTACGCCCCTCTACCAACTCTCCACATGTTTTACAGATGGCCAGAGAACTTTTTGAGCGAGAAGCCAAAACTCTGGGTAAGATTGGCAATCATCCCCAAGTACCACGGCTGCTGGACTATTTTGAAGAATATGAGCAATTCTACTTAGTTCAAGAATACATCAGTGGTGATACCTTGCAGGAAGAGGTCAAACTTAACGGTGTGTTAACCGAAACTGGAGTTAAGCAATTCTTGAGTGAGATTTTGCCATTGCTGCAATACATCCACGAGCAAAAGGTAATTCACCGAGATATCAAGCCAGCTAACTTAATTCGCCGCAGTCAAGATGCCAGAATGGTACTCATTGACTTTGGCGCCGTCAAAAATCAAGTTACCCAAGGTGCGGCGAGTCCATCGGGACAGACCGCCTTAACTGCTTATGCTATCGGTACTCCTGGTTTTGCACCTCCAGAACAAATGGCAATGCGTCCAGTGTACGCTAGTGATATTTACGCACTGGGGGTAACATGTATTTATTTGCTAACTAGTAAAACTCCTAAAGATTTAGATTACAATCCCACAACTGGTGAGATGATGTGGGAACAGCTGGTGCAAGTGAGCGACCACCTGACCAACGTATTACGGAGAATGTTAGAGGTATCAGTACGCAATCGTTATCAGTCAGCAGCAGACGTTCTCAGAGCCTTAGAGATAGAACCATACTTAGACAGTTTAGCACAGGGGTTGCTGACTAAATCCCCCGATGCTGGAGTTAAAGGGCGAACATACAACCCTATGGAAGATTCTGCTGTTTTATGTAGCAATCCTTCTGTGGCTGTTACTAGCGCAGGAGTAGCACAGGTAGCAGCAGCAATTCGCGCTAGAAGAGCTAAGGCTGAAGCCGCTGGAATCGGCAAATCAACGACCTTCGCTAACAGCAACAGTAATGGTTCCCAAATTCCAAATTCTAAAGTCGAGCGCAAGTTAGATACCCAAAGTTTACTAACAGCCTACATCAAAGGAAGACGGGATTTTGCCTTACACAACTTAAGTTTGCTAAACCTGCAAGGTGCTGACTTATCGGGAACAAATTTTCATTCCGCTCAATTACAAAAAACCAATCTCCAGGGAGCTAATCTTCACAACAGTGACTTTGGCAGAGCCAGTCTCACTAAAGCTAATCTCAAAGATGCTAATTTGAGCAAAGCATACTTTAACCATAGCGATCTAGAAGGGGCAGACCTACGAGGAGCAGACCTCAGCCATGCTTATCTCACCAATGCCAACCTCCGAGGAGCTAATTTATGTGGTGCTAATCTCACAAATGCCAAAATTTCTGATGAACAGCTAGCACTAGCAAAAACTAATTGGATGACCGTGCGTCCAAATGGCAAACGAGGCTTATTGTGATTTGAAAGTTCGCATTTACACTGAAGTTAAATACTTCCAATTGAATAAATTTTTGCGATCGCATCTAATCTTCACAAAACTTTCTTTAACTCAACGGTATTTCTTTATTAGTGGCACAAGTGCTGTGAGAAAATTTCTACAATACTTTACAAGTAAGTGAAATACACATTTTAATTTGATAAATTTTGTGGCATAGCCTGTCGGCTCTTGTGTTCCTTATTTAGATGAAATACGTTGTAAATTCTACCTAGAAATGGGATTTTTTAACGTATTTATAACGTCAATTTTTTGAAGAATATTACTGCGTATAAATACGGTTATTTTTTAGTAATCTTTATGAAATCTTTATAGATTTGATCTGTTAAAAATAACAAAAGATTATTTACAATAAAAAATAAACCATCACATAATTTTTTATATAGATTGCGATAATTTTTATAGCTATAAACAACAGGGAATTTCATATCTAAAATGTGTCAAATTTAACTTTCCTAAGCCAGTTAAGTTTTGAAATGGCAGTGGAATTTAAAAAAGCAATTATCTCTGATTGTAGGCTGAGGCAGAATATTCACAACCGAAATCAGGTCATACAAGGTTTATATATGATGGCTGACTTTGCACAAACGGAAATAGAACGGAGATTAACTTTATATCAAGTATTTCTCAAATTGTATGAACACCACAACGGCCTCCTAGACGAGATTCTTCAGCTAGAAAACGTATATCAACCGTCGTTGAAGAAGGTGAAAACATATTATGTAAACGGGATAGTCGATACTACTGCCGTTTATTTGATGACTAATTTGTGTGACAATCAGACCGAAAGTTTACGACAACCACAGCGGATCTGGATAATAGGCCGTGGTCGCAACAGTGGCATTTGCATTCCTGATAGTTATATGTCTCGTCGCCACGCTGCGATTCAACATATTGAGGCGGAAGGCTTCTATTTGATTGATTTTAACAGTACCAACGGCTCATTTGTGAATGAGCAACGCGCTCTTGAACCGATCAAACTCAAAGATGGCGATCGCATTCGTTTAGGTAATCTGACTTTTAGTTTTTTTGTCGAGGATAAGTGCCGCGTTCTACCAACTGTAGCAATAGAGTTATTGATGCAGCTGATAAATCGCAAGAGCGATAATAAGGTAGAAATACTTACTTATCCTCGCGATCGAGCAAAAATTCTAATTGACCGCCCAAATGATAATTTAGAGATTTTCAAAAATTCCGGAGTAGCTGATAAAATTGATCATTGGTATGAAAACTTCAGTTCAGAACAAAAATCAGAAATTTTAGACCGCCTTTTTAGCAGACAAAAACCGTATAATCCCAGCTAAAAAATTGAAAAGCAAACAGCAAGAGCAACGTATTATTATTGTGGAAAAGGTGGGTTAGGTGTCTTTATAACGCACCATAATAGCGTATCAAGCCTTAAATGTTGCAATAAAATTTATTGTGGGATGGGTGTCCTCACCCGTCCGGAGTGGGCTTTCTGGCCCACCCCACAAGAGCTAAATTTTATGCACTATTTTAGCCTTGACACGCTAATAGTATTACAAATTAGACCTCTTGCAAAAGTGCTTTTTGCACTCTTGGGGAAAAGGGAAAAGGCTAAAGGGGAAAGGGACAATACAGAACCTTTTCCCCTTCCCCTTTCCCCTTTTCCCGACTTATGCAAGAAGTCTATTGTACCATTGCCCAATTCTGCTATTAATTCAAATGTAGAGACGTTGCAATTGCAGCGTCTCTACAAGAATTTTGATATCATGCAGAATTGTTTTCATACATGAAATCATCAAAACAAAATTGTTTATTCTTCTTCCTCTAATTCGATTTCATCTTCATCTTCATCTTCATTGGACTTTGATACAGAGTTAGCAGAAACAACAGCACCTTTATCTAGTTTTTCCCGTACCAATTGCTTAATTTGTTCAGCAAATTCTGGCTTTTCTTCTAGATACTTAATGGCATTGTCTCGTCCTTGAGAGATGTTATCGCCGTTGTAGCTGTACCAAGCTCCTTTGCGAATAATGATGCCAGTTTCTTCTGCCAAATCCACAAGGCAACCCAAGATAGAAACGCCTTTACCAAAAATAATGTCAAATTCTGCAACTCTAAAGGGTGGTGCTACTTTATTTTTCGCAACTTTGACTTTGACGCGGTTACCAAATTCATCTGTACCTTTTTTCAAGGTTTGAATCCGACGAATATCCAAGCGCACGGAAGCATAAAACTTCAATGCATTACCACCAGTTGTGGTTTCTGGACTTCCGTAGGTAACACCGATTTTTTGCCGCAACTGGTTAATGAAAATCACTGTGCAACCAGATTTACCAATATTACCAGTAATTTTACGCAAAGCTTGGCTCATTAATCTCGCTTGGAGACCAACGTGGGCATCACCCATATCGCCTTCAATTTCAGCGCGGGGAACCAATGCTGCCACTGAGTCAATAACTACAATATCAACCGCAGCAGAACGAACCAGTTGATCGACAATTTCCAAAGCGGCTTCTCCTGTATCAGGTTGGGAAACCAGCAGATTGTCAATATCTACACCCAATGCCGCAGCGTAGGTGGGATCAAGGGCATGTTCGGCATCAACAAACGCAGCAATGCCACCTTCTTTTTGCACTTCCGCGAGCGCATGTAAGGCTACTGTGGTTTTCCCGGAACTTTCCGGCCCATAAATCTCAATTACCCGCCCCTTGGGTAAACCGCCTCCCAATGCCAAATCCAAGGTCAGCGCCCCACTGGAAATTGTCTCTACCCGCATCCGAGTAGCATCTCCCAGGCGCATGATTGCTCCTTTACCGAAGCTGCGCTCAATCTGGTTGAGTACTATATTTAACGCTTTTTGCTTGCCAGAAGTATCGGTATTGATAGCCATTAGAGCCTCTAAGTATATGGATTTTCAGGAGTGTAGGTTTAGATGTTGAGTAGAACAGATATACTATTTTAAACCAGAAAATTCTGGAATAGGACTTCTTAAATTAAAAATCAACTGTGACAAGATCGTAACTCGATCGCCATCTGATTGGGGTAGTCCTGCACAATGATACCAACTTGTATCCATTGACTGTTGATTGTCAACACTGGTATTTTTCACAACTTAAATACGATTACTATAAAGCTATGTTGAGGCAATTCTAGCAGAGCGATCGCATTCAACCTGTTTTAACAATTAGTTACATAGATTGTAATATGACGAGAACCCTGAAGCTAAGTTCGTAAGTAAGATTGAGTATGTTAGGCTGACGGTAGCAGAAATCAAAGGTCAGTCTTAGCAATGACAGCCAGGACATTCCAGGATTTATCAAATGAATTAGCTGAACGGGGCTGGCGAACTGAAATTGTCACCCGGCCTGATGGTAGTATTGATTACGTGCAAATTCCCTTAACTTGCGAAGAGTTTCTGCATCCACAAGAAGGATATCACTTGCCTAACAGTACCTTTCATGGCGATGCGGCGGGTGATCCCACAGACATACTGAATCGTCGTTACGCCAATGATGCAACTACAGGAGTCTTCCGCGATTTGATTATCGAATGGGGGATTGCCAATTTGAAAAATCATTGTCCAGATACTTTTGTCGTTTTTGGAATTCAAAATAAAGAGCAGAACCGTACTGAATTTGTTGTATCTGAAGAAGGGGTACGTCCTTCGTTGATTATTGAAGTAGTTTTTCCCCGTTATCGCAAGGAAGACCGACAAACAAAAGTCAAGCACTACGCCGAAGCTGGCGTGCAGGAGTATTTAATTATCGACCAACGCAAGCAACGCCAGCAAGTGATTGACGAAGTTCTGGGTTATCGTTTAGTTGATGGACAATACTTGCCACTGACTCCAGATGAGGATGGACGCATTTTGTGTGAGACAGTTGGGCTGTTGATTGGACTTCAGGATGGGCGAGTCGTCATGGAAGATGCTCAAACAGGTGAAAGACTGCTAAATTCCCTGGAGTTGGAACAACGCGCCATCCAAGCTGAAGAACGCGCCACCCAAGCAGAACAACGCGCCGCAAAATTAGCAGAATTACTACAGGCGCAAGGGATCGATCCTAATCAAATTTGACCGAATACTAAGTCTATACAGAGCTTAGGCTGGTTGGCGATTGTTCGTCGAATCCCCTTGTCGATAATAAATGCCGCGATAATCCTCAGATATTAATAAGTTTAGTAAAGTTAGCGTTATCGTTAAACCCAGCCTATTGGCATCAAGATTTTGTACTGATAGATTAGTAATATATTTTACATAAGCATATTGAGCCAACGTGAATAAGTCACAGAGTATTAAGCTACTTGAAAGTGAGGGATGGACAAAAGCAGATGCTATGCGTGCATTAGAGGTAATTGACTTTAGTACCAATCCTGATGAAATTACCATTCGCAGAGGTATTTCGCTTTTTGCTGGTTCTGAGCTAATTAAACGTCAACGTCTTCAAGCTGCACAGAAAGGTTTGGTAACAAAGAAAAGCAATGAGATTGAGAAAAATAATCAGGAATATGCTGCCAAAATTGAACAACTGAAGAAATATCAAAAACAGGAACATCAAAAATATGAAACTGAAATTCAAAATTTCTCTGACACTAACAAAGTGTTAGAAATGAAACTGAAAAATATCAATGCTCAAAATAGAGAGCTAACGCAAGCAAATGAGCAACTAAAAAAAGATAATAAATTATTAAAAAATTTAATAGATGAAATTAAGCTGAAATTGGCTATGAATACCAAAAAGCTTCTTCAGTATGAAGATAGCGAAATCCGTCAAGCTTTAATTATGATGTTCAAATCGACACTAGGCTAATTAAGTGGATTTATGAGTAACAAAAAGAAAGTTTTTCAAAGTATGAGTTACCGTGATGTTCAACGTGCTAACTCCAAAAATAAAATTCAGCTGCGTGAAGAAGACCAAGTTTGGCTAAAAGAAAATTTTTATAAAAATCTTGGCTGGATTAATGTTGTTAATCTTTATGAAAAAATTCAAGATTTTTTCAATAAATATGCTCTGGAAGAATTAACGCTTGAGGAACTATTTTTAGAAGCTGACCGGATTGGTAATAAATATCTGACAATTCAAGAGATACAAGACTTTAATCAAAGCTTATCTAGAGAAGTCAATGATATAGCAGAAGAAATAGATAAGCAGTTTCCAAATACAGAAATAGAATTTATTGATTTCAGTAAGAAAACTAGCAACAAATATTGGAATTAAGTAAATTAAAAAAATTATTTTTGAAGAAATATGATGAATTTTCAAGATAAAAGCTTGAAAGAATTATTTGAACTGGCAAATAAAATTGGTAATAAGCGATATCACAAACTAACTCCTCAAGATTTTGAGAATTACAGGAAATTCGATTATTGGCGCTATATTAACGGTGATTATGAATGTGGAACAACGCAAGAAAGTAAAGATTGGGTCAAAGCACATTCAAACTGGTACTGTCCAATTTGTGGTGATCGCTACTCTGATAAAGGTGGGAAGACGATAGACCACAAACTACCTCGATCGCAATATCCCTGGCTATCAATAGAATTTCAGAATTTATGGGTTATTTGCCAGGTTTGTAACCAAGAAAAGAGCGAAATGCATTGGTATGAGTACGAACACTATGTATTTGTTCGCTATCCTCATCTTTATCTTTCTGTAAAAGCTGCACGTCCTAGCTCCTTACTCCAGTCTTTAAAAGATTAAAGCGTTTATTGGGATGAGCTTTGATTTTGGTCAAAAATGCTAGAATCGCTTCAGCACAAATGCTTTCAGGCATCTTTGATGACTTTCGACCTTCCCGACTCCCTGATTCTCGATACGGCACTTTCGGTATCTGGTTTAACCGACTATATCCGCTTGTTGTTAGAGCAAGATGAACAATTGCGGCAAGTTTGGGTAACTGGCGAAGTTTCCAGTGCTAACCACCATCGCAGTGGGTTATTTTTCACTTTACAAGATACAGATGGCACGGCAGGAATTAAGTGTGTTGTGTGGAATAGCCAATTGGCAAAACTCGCCCAGATACCCGTTGCCGGCGAGCAGATAATTATTTTGGGCAGTATTCGCGTCTATCCGCAACGGGGAGAGTATCAGCTGTCAGTTTGGCAGGCTTTACCTGCTGGTGTTGGTTTACAGGCACTGCGCTATCAACAACTCAAAAATCGCTTGCTGGCTGAGGGGTTATTCGATCCACAAAGAAAGCGATCGCTTCCCATCCATCCCCAAACCATCGCCGTCGTCACTTCACCAACTGCGGCGGCTTGGGGTGATATTCAAAAAACTCTTAAGCAAAGGTATCCAGGTTTACATGTTTTATTTTCTCCAGCTACAGTACAAGGCGAGCAAGCACCAGAATCGATAGTCAAAGCAATTGAACGAGTTGACTGGGATGGTCGTGCCGAAGTGTTAATTTTATCGCGTGGTGGCGGCGCGGTTGAGGAATTGGCTTGCTTTAACGATGAACGAGTAGTGAGAGCTGTTGCTAGTTGTTCGATTCCTGTAATTACTGGTATTGGTCATCAAAGAGATGAATCTTTGGTAGATTTAGTTGCAGATGTATGTGTGCATACACCAACGGCAGCAGCGGAAACAGTTGTACCGGCAATTTCAGAGTTGTATGCTGAGCATCGGCAGCGAGTTCTGGCTTTGTATGAAGTCATGCATGACTTTGGGGAAAATGCTGAGAATAAACTGCAAGCACTACGAAACCGTTTGCGACGTTTGCGGTTAGATCGGCAACTAGAGCAAGAGGCACAGAAGCTAGCTTGGAAGCGTCGGCAATTGGTACAAGCAACGATCGCGCGATCGCACCAAGCAAAGCAGCATTTAGAATTGTTGCGGCAAAAGTTGGCAACTCTCGACCCGAAAGCTGTATTGCAGCGTGGTTATGCAGTGGTGAGACAAGAAAATGGTGCGATCGCTCGGACTGCGGCTGAGTTAGAAGTGGGGCAAGATTTATCGATTCAGCTGGGACAGGGTGAGGTGAAAGTGAAAGTTACGGAAGTAAAAAAGTAGTTTAGATATATAGCGACTTACAACAGATTACTGTCAGGGATGCGATCGCTCGATTTTGTAAACAATGCCAAAAATCGATCGCAGGTGTAATCACAGAGATAGCTAGAAACCAGATTTAGATATATGCGATTGCCACATCTCAAGGCGCCTTAGCGTAGCCCGCACTTCGACACCCTTCGGCGTCGCTCAAGGCAAGAAGCTCAGTGACTACCGCAGGCATCGCCAAAAAGCGAAGATTTAGCATTTTTTCCTAATCAGTTAAGATAATCTTCATCAATCTTCTTTCCTTTTACCCTTTTCCTTGGAATTATGACGCAGGATGAGTTATTGGTACTGATAGATCGCGCCGTGGCTGAGGGTTGGCAAGAGTTAGACTTGTCAGGGCAGGAGTTGACTGAGTTACCTGTAGAAATTGGTAAGTTGCAGCAGCTTGAGTCTTTGATTTTGGGAAAGAAGGTTGAAGGTTATGAACCTGTAGGAAGCCGCCTTCTCGAAAAGGTTTCAGGCAACAATTTAAAAACGCTTCCACTAGAACTATTGGGTTTGCCTAATTTGCGTAAGTTGGATATTAGTGACAATCCTTTAGAGAGCATTCCCGATGTGGTAACGCAAATACCACATTTAGAGGAACTTATCTTAATTCGAGTAGAGCTAACTGAAATACCTGATGCAGTCGCTAAATTAACCAATCTGAGGCAGCTTCACCTCAATTCCAACCAAATAACCCAGATTCCAGAGGCGCTCGCTAAATTAACCAATCTGAGGGAGCTTCACCTCAGTTACAACCAAATAACCCAGATTCCAGAGGCGCTCGCTAAATTAACCAATCTGAGGGAGCTTCACCTCATTTACAACCAAATAACCCAGATTCCAGAGACGCTCGCTAATTTAACCAATCTGAGGCAGCTTGTCCTCAGACGCAACAAAATAACCCAGATTCCAGAGGCGCTCGCTAATTTAACCAATCTGACGCAGCTTGCCCTTGATGGCAACCAAATAACCCAGATTCCAGAGATCGGTAAATTAACCAATCTCAGGAAGCTTCACCTCAGTGGCAACCAAATAACCCAGATTCCAGAGGCGCTCGCTAATTTAACTAATCTGAGAGAGCTTAACCTCAATGTCAACCAAATAACCCAGATTCCAGAGGCGCTCGCTAAATTAACCAATCTGAGGGAGCTTCACCTTAATGGCAACCAAATAACCCAGATTCCAGAGGCGCTCGCTAATTTAACTAATCTGACGCAGCTTGTCCTCAGTTTCAACCAAATAACTCAGATTCCAGAGGCGCTTGCTAATTTAACCAATCTGACGGAACTTGACCTCAGTGGCAACCAAATAACCGAGATTCCAGAGGCAATCGCTAAATTAACCAATCTGACGCAGCTTCACCTCAGTCACAACCAAATAACCGAGATTCCAGAGGCGCTCGCTAATTTAACCAATCTGACGCAGCTTGACCTCAGTTACAACCAAATAACCGAGATTCCAGAGGTGCTCGCTAATTTAACCAATCTGACGCAGCTTTACCTCGGTAACAACCAAATAACCCAGATTCCAGAGGCGATCGAAAGTTTGCCGAAATTGAAAAAACTAGATTTACGGGGAAATCCGCTTCCTATTTCACCAGAGATTTTAGGATCTTCTAATGATGTTGGTTCAGTTGAAAAAATTTTCAATTACTTGCGATTACTCCGTAGCGGTGAAGTGCGTCCACTCAACGAAGCCAAACTCTTGCTCATCGGACAAGGTAGCGTCGGCAAAACATCCCTCATCCAGCGACTAATCCACAATAAATACGATAAAAATCAACCCCAAACCGACGGACTCAATGTGGAAACTTGGAACGTGCAGGTCAATAGCAAAGACATCCGCCTCAATGTTTGGGACTTTGGCGGACAGGAAATTTATCATGCCACCCATCAGTTTTTTCTGACTAAGCGCAGCCTCTATCTCCTCGTTTGTAATTGTCGCACCAGCGAAGAAGAAAACCGCATCGAATATTGGCTGAAACTAATCGAAAGCTTCGGCGGACAGTCCCCCGTGATTATCGTTGGCAACAAAAAAGACGAACAACCCCTCGACATCAACCGCAAAGCATTAGGCGAAAAATATCCTAACATCCAAGCGATAATCGAAACCTCCTGCCAAGACAATATCGGCATTGATGAACTTCGCACCGCAATTTTGCAGCAAATCGCCAACCTCAAAGAAGTCTACGACCTTTTACCCCTGACATGGTTTGAGGTTAAACAAAAACTCGAATCCATGACTGAAGACTTCATCAGCTACAACCGCTACATCGGCATCTGCCACCAAAAAGAGATTCCCGAAGAACAAAACCAAGAGCAACTAATCGACTTGCTGCATCGACTCGGCTTAGTTCTCAACTTCCGCGATCATCCCATCCTCAAAGATACCAACGTCCTCAAACCCAACTGGGTGACAGAAGGCATTTACGCGCTCTTGAGCGATGAAAACCTCAAAACTAAAACCAAAGGCATTTTCACCCCCGCCGATCTCACCCGCATCCTCAATTCAGAGCGATACCCCACCGAGCGTCACAGTTATCTGATCGGGCTGATGAAAGAATTTGAGCTTTGCTTTGCACTAGAATGTCAACCACCACAATTCCTGATTGCAGGACTTCTACCTAAAGACCAACCAGACGAAACAGAACTCGACGGCGAAACCCTCGAATTTCAATACCATTACAAAGTTCTCCCCGAAAGCATCATTTCCCGCTTCATCGTTAACACCCACGAAAAAATTCATAACCAAATCTATTGGCGCAGTGGCGTAATGCTGCAATATCAAGAAAACAACGAAATCTACAATATCGCTCGCATCAAAGCCGATCCCGAAGACAAAAAAATCTTCATCACCATTAGCGGACGTAAAGAAACACGGCGCTTATTTCTCGGCATTCTCCGCGATGTTTTCCAAAAAATCCACAAAAGTCTTCCCAATCTCGAAATCACCGAATGGGTTCCCGTCCCCAACCATCCCAAACATGCGCCCCTCGACTACCAAGAACTACTCGGACTCGAATCAATGGGTGAAAGCACAATCACCATCGGCAAACTAAAATTAAAACTCGATTTGCGTCAACTACTTGATGGGTATGAAGATATAAGAACTCGACAAAGACAACAAATAGACAAAGGAATTATTGAACCAGCCCCGATTAAGGAACCAATTATGTCAGAAAGCATCAGAAACCAAATATTTGTTAGCTACAGTCATCAAGATGCAGAATGGTTAACAGAACTGCAAACACAACTAAAACCCTATATTCGTGCAGAAAGTTTGATCGTTTGGGATGACACCAAAATCAAACCTGGCGCAAAATGGAAAGCCGAGATTGAAAAAGCATTAGCCACGGCTAAGGTTGCTATCTTGCTAGTCAGCCCTGACTTTATAGCCTCTGATTTTATCCACAGACATGAGCTGCCCCCCTTACTCAACGCAGCCGAACAAGAGGGATTAACTATTATCTGGATTCCAATTAGTGCAAGCTCATACAGAAAAACCGACATCGAAAAATACCAAGCTGTTCACCCTCCAAATAAACCCCTCGATACTCTAAATAAGGCAGAACGTAACCAAGCTTGGGTAAAAATTTGCGAAGAAGTCGAAGAGGCAGTAAAAGCATAAAATAGAACCTATGTCAATATTAACAAAATACAACTTAAATGTTCTACAAATAGGGAGCAAATTAAACATCGAACTAAAGCTTCCCTCTGGTAAATAGACTTTTCTCACTCCAGAGGCGATCGGCTTGAAATGATGCCCGCCTTTGATTTAATGAAAATTGAACTAGGGATCGCCAAAATAACAAATGGGTTCCTCGAAATAACAAATGGGTTCCCCGAAACAACAAATGGGTTCCCCGAAATAACAAATGGGTTCCCCGAAATAACAAATGGGTTCCCCGAAACAACAAATGGGTTCCCCGAAACAACAAATGGGTTCCCCGAAACAACAAATGGGTTCTCCGAAATAACAAATGGGTTCCCCGAAACAACAAATGCGATCGCCGAAATAACAAATGGGTTCCCCGAAACAACAAATGCGATCGCCGAAATAACAAATGCTCGATCGCTATGTTTTGATAGCTGTGCGAGTGTCAATAAATCAGCTATTGTTCAACTGCTGAACAAACGCTTGATGTTCAGCTGAATTTAGCCCTGTTTGCAACACCGCTAAAACCTGTTGCATATTGTCACTAACTAATGCTGAGACATCCAGCCATAATCCAGGAAATATTTGACTTTCAATGATGCCTGAGGCATTTGGTGTCAGTGTTATGTATTCACCATCTTGCAAGCTGAACCAACTTATAGTCTGTTCAAAAACCTGCCAAACAATATATTCCTGAATGCCATTGCGACGATAGGCGCGTTTTTTATCATATAAATCTTTAGTAGCACTGCTAGCGGCGACTTCTGCGACTAATTCTGGCGCACCTTCCACATAACCATCAGTACCCAACTGAGACTTTCCACCACAGGCTGCATCAATTAACAAAATGGCATCTGGTTGGGGTTCATTATCTAAATCTAGCCGCACGGTTGGATTATCACCTAGTCTGACTCCAGGCGTGGCTACTTTATAATTTCCCAGCCAAATCATTAAATTAGCATGTGGTTCGGCATGTGGTTCAAAGCGCAAAGGTGATGACACGTAAACGACTCCTTCAATCAATTCGGCTTTTTTGAGGTTGGGCATGGCATTGTAGCGACGCTCAAATTCTGGACGAGTCAAGCGATCGCCACTCTCAAGAGGCGGAATATATGAGGGAGAATGAGTTGGAGTCGGATGTTGTGGAGAGGTGTTGACCACGAAAAGCAAGCGGTAGAGGTGGTTAAGTTGATTGTATCGTAATGCATTTTGAGGAGAGAGAAGATAAGAGCGATCGCGTTGCGGCTCAAGTGCAAGAAGATTTGTTGATTCAGTTGGGGCACGGTGGAGTTAAAGTGAAGGTTGTGGAAATAAACAAACCGCCAAGACGCCAAGGACGCCAAGAGTTGAATGGTTAAACGCAAGAGTACTTCTAGTTCTGATTCGATGGAAGGTTGGAATTATGAAGCGAAGGTTATTGAAATAGAGAGTATTATCGCTCGCATTGAGGCGGGTGAGTTGGAATTGGAAGAGGTTTTTGACCAATTTGGCAAGGCTGTTGAATATTTGCGTCAGTGCGAAAGTTTTTTGCAACAGCGACAGCAACAAGTGGATTTGTTGATTGAAACTTTGAGCGATGAATAATAGCTGTCAGGTTTAAGTTAGAAAATAATTCACTGGAAAGCTTTTTTTATTTTCTATAGTCTATGTAGATTATTTGATTCGTTTGTGTTTACAGCAATTTGCAGTTGAATAGACCACAGTAGGGGCACAACAATGTTGTGCCCTTACGATAATTTAACGTGAGTTCGACGGCTCTAAAAACCCCACTTCCATTCCTCTCCCCCACAGGGAGAGAGGCTTTGAAACCTTAATTTTTTCGTTGGAAACTAAAAATATTTCTGCCCCTCTCCGCCTCGGAGAGGGGTTGGGGAAAGGTTCATCGAACTCACGTTAATTTAGTATTCAAGTATGTATTCCATCCAAATGAAAAGCGCTGTAAATCATAAAACCCTAGCGTTCATCAAGTCTGCGTGCTGGATTTACGGCTAAAACTCTCAGTTGCAGAGTTTAGTGAACTCTCTTTCGCTTCAGCAATCAACATAACCAGATCTGGTTATTTTTGACTTTTGAAAAAATTCTTGCACTAGTAAGAATACATAAAAGCCAAAATCTGGTAAATTAACTCGGAACCTTTTGTCAATAATTCCTATTGACAGATTTTATCTGCCAATTTTTAGTTTCTCAAGCATTTCTGCAACTACCAACTTGGGGTAAATCAAAATTATGAAACCATTTCTTTTTGTAACCGACCTGGATGACACCCTTGTATATCGCACTGTGGGTAATGACGACGCTTTGCCAAAGTTGAACCAACTGCTGAACCAACATCGTGAAGAATACGGCACTAAAATTGTTTATTCTACTGGGCGATCGCCTCAGCTTTACCAAGAACTCCAACTTCAAAAAAATCTTTTGCAACCAGATGCTCTAGTCCTTGCTGTAGGAACAGAAATCTACCTTGATGGCAGTAATACTCCAGATTCGAGTTGGTCAGAAATTCTCTCCCCTGGTTGGGATCGCGAACTCATCTTATCCGTAACCGAGACTTTCCCTGAATTAAAGCTGCAACCAGAGTCAGAACAGCGTGCTTTTAAAGTAAGTTTTTTTGTTCCTCAAGAAATAGCGGTCAGCATCTTACCCCAACTTGAGGCGGAGTTGGATAAATTTAAATTAAATGTAAAGTTAATCTACAGTAGCGGAATAGACCTTGACATTGTACCCCTTACCAGCGATAAAGGTCAAGCAATGCAATTTTTACGCCAAAAGTGGAAATTTGCAGCAGAACAAACAGTTGTCTGTGGTGATTCAGGTAATGATATTGCTTTATTTGCTGTAGGCAACGAAAGGGGAATCATAGTCGGTAATGCTCGAAAAGAGTTACTCCAGTGGCACAACGAGTATCCGGCTGACCATCGTTACCTAGCACAAGATTTTTGTGCGGGTGGAATTCTGGAAGGATTAAAATATTTTGGTTTTTTAGAATGATTAGCTATCTCAAAGGAATCGTTGCTGGTATTCAAACAATTGGTAATCGCACTGTTTTGACTTTGGAAGTCAATGGCTTGGGGTATGATTTGCAAGTTCCTCAACGCTTGGCACAGCAGTTACCAGATTCAGGCGGAGTGGCGCAAATTTTTACCCATTTGCAAATTCGGGAAGAAGTGCCATTTCTATATGGCTTTGCTTCTCCATCTGAACGCGACTTATTTCGCCACCTATTGACTGTTAGCGGTATTGGTGCAGCCTTAGCGATCGCTCTATTGGACACCTTGGAACTACCAGATTTAGTCCAAGCAATTATCGCCGGCAATACCCAAATCTTAATTCAAGCCCCCGGTGTCGGCAAGAAAATTGCCGAACGCATCTGTTTAGAACTGAAAAGCAAATTGATCGAGTGGCGCAAATCAGCAGGGTTCTTCGTCGCCACAGGCGGCCCTGCACCAGGAATTCTCGAAGAAGTGCAAATGACGCTGTTTGCTTTAGGGTATACTGCCCATGAAGTCAGTCACGCCTTGCACGTGGTAAGTGAAGACATCGGACTACCAAAAGACGCCTATGTAGAAGATTGGATTAAACAAGCGATCGCTCATCTCAGTAGTAGCGAACAAGTTGGTTATTAGTCATTGGTCATTAATCATTAGTCATTGGTCATTAGTTATTTCTCCCCACCTCCCCATCTCCCCATCTCCCCATCTCCCCATCTCCCCACCTCCCCACTATGCCCCATGACCCTTATGCTTGGATAGAAAAATCTCTGGCAACAATTCATCGGGCGGATTGGTATCGTTCAGTACAAACTATCGACGGTCGTCCGGGTGCAACGGTGGTTTTAGCTGGGCAAGAGGTAATTAATTTTGCCAGTAATGATTATTTGGGATTGGCTGGGGATGAACGTTTGATGACAGCGGCGATCGCTGCTATTGAAGAATTTGGTACTGGTAGTACTGGTTCTAGATTACTCAGTGGGCATCGTAAATTACATAGAGAATTAGAAAAGGCGATCGCATCTACCAAACAAACTGAAGATGCCTTGGTATTTAGTTCCGGGTATCTAGCTAATTTGGGTGCAATTACCGCTTTGGTAGGCAAGCGGGATTTAATTTTATCTGACCAATACAATCATTCCAGTTTGAAAAATGGGGCGATTCTGTGCGGTGCAGCAGTTGTGGAATATCCGCACTGTGATGTTGTCGCACTTAAAACTCAGTTAAGTCAACAGCGGCAAAATTACCGACGCTGTTTGATTTTGACTGATAGCGTCTTCAGCATGGATGGCGATTTATGTCCAATGCCAGCACTTTTGGATCTCGCTGATGAATTTAACTGTATGCTGCTAGTTGATGAAGCTCATGCCACTGGGATATTAGGAAAAACTGGTGCTGGATGTGTTGAATATTTTGGATGTACGGGAAAGCCCTTAATTCAAATTGGTACTTTGAGTAAAGCTTTAGGTAGTTTAGGCGGGTATGTAGCGGGAAGTAGCGTCTTAATCGATTTTTTAAGGAACCGCGCACCTAGTTGGATTTACACCACTGGACTTTCACCTGCTGATACAGCCGCAGCCTTAGCAGCGATCGAGATAGTGCAACAAGAACCGCAACGCCGCGCCCAATTGTGGGAGAATGTCCGTTACTTAAAAGCTTTGCTCGAACATCTACCTAATTTAAAATTACTGCCTTCAGAATCACCCATATTATGTTTTCAATTGCCTAATGCTACAGATGCACTCAAGGCTGGAAAGTACCTCAGAGATGCTGGCATTTTTGCCCCAGCAATTCGTCCGCCCACAGTGCCCACAAGTCGCATCAGAATATCTCTAATGGCAACTCATGAAGCAGCGCATATTCAAAAATTGGTAGCGGTGGTGAAAGAAATGGGGAGTGGGGAGTAGGAAAAGCAAAATAAAGTTAAAAAGAAATTATTTTGCGATCGCGTAAAAACTTACCAGTTATATTGCGTGGAGCATCAGTAGCCAACCAGATTGCAGTATCGGCTCCTTGTTCTGGCGATCGCGGTGCTGATGACCCACCCATATCCGTTTTCACCCACCCCGGACAAATGGAATTTACAACGATACCTTTGGAGTGCAAAGCTTGTGCCAGCATAATTGTTGCGCCATTCAATGCCAGCTTCGATAGGCAATAACTTGGGACATCGGCAGATAAATCTGACAATGCTCCATAACCGCTGGAAACGTTAACAACTCTAGCATTTGGGGATTTCTCCAACAGAGGTAAAAATGCCTGCACCATCCGAATTGGGCCAAACGTGTTGGCATTCATCGTGGAATCGAGCAACTCACGGTCAATGGTGAGAATACTTACATTATTGTCTGGATAAACACCCGCATTATTAATCAAAACATCTAAGCGATCGCTCGTTTGGTGCAGGGTTTTTACAGCTTCATTGATGGAGCGATCGTCAGCCACATCCAATTCGATAGGAATTACCTTTCCTTGGAGTTTCTGGGCTGCAAGTTTTGCGTTATCAAGCGATCGCGAAGTAATAATCACTTCATAGTCCTTTGCCAGTAGACCTTGAGCGATCGCAAGCCCAATCCCTCGGTTACCACCTGTAACTAATGCCCGTTTATCTTGTATCGGTTCCACCACAGTAATTACCCTCCAGTTATAGTTGGCAAAAAATATAACAGGCTGTTACCTGTTACCTATTCCCTGCCATATCAACATTCTAGATATCTGCATGGGGATTTAAACTCTAATGCAACAAGCATATTCTGTTCATACAAAATCCCAGCCCTTGGCCGAAAATCATCAACTAGCATAAGGACTGGGTTGCAATTGTTAACTGTGAACTGTCAACAGTCAACGCTTTAAGGTGTTGTTTATTTTTTGGAGTTTCTTTAGAACGGACGGCTACCTCGAAGGCTAATACCGTTTCACTTTAATGATGATACAAATACGTTGGTAGGGGCACGGCAATGCCGTGCCCTTACGCGAAATCTATATGTATCAGGCTTTTAGTGAAATGGTATAACCCGTTTGAGAATACGGGTTGCATTGGGATAAAATTCAGGACGGTAGTGAGCTGTTGCCTGGTTATCCCAATAAAGCAGGTTGATACTCAGCACTCAAGGCTAAGATTTAGGACTTACGCACTGACGGTAAATACAAAATATGCAGTGCTTGAAAAAACCACATCTATCGTAGGGAACATTGCTGTGCCCCTACAGTGCGGGTTTACGTATTATCAAGAAACGTCTATCAAAGGATAAAACGACCTATTTTCGTGAATGCCTACGATGATTAATTTGTACAGTGCGTAAGTCCTAAGATTTATGAAAGTACTGGTTCTGCTTGCTTAGACTCAGCTTTCTGCGTGAAGACACTTGGTACTTCTGCGCTGAACGCCTCACCTTGAACCACTTCTGAACGGAAACCATCAACCCCTACTGGAACATCACCAGTGATAGTGGTGCGATACAGAAGACGCTCGACATCCAAATCATCCAAATCTTGGGGAGCTAAATGTACTGTAGCGCGGTTGTCCCAAAAGGCGATATCACCGTTGTTCCAACGGAAGCGAGTAGTGTAGGCAGGCTTGGTGATTTGGTTAAAGAACAACTCCAGCAAGAGCTTACTTTCTTGTGGTGACACGTTAACAATGTGGGAAGTGAAGCCAGGGTTAACGAACAACGCACGTTCACCAGTCTCAGGATGAACCCTGACGACTGGATGAATGGAAACCAGAGGATTAACAGCAATGCGCTCAGAGAATTTGGAGTTTTGAGGCTGATACCCGCCCCCATTGAAGCGATGTTCCGCTTTCAATGTGTCTGCTAGCGCCCGTAGAGGTGCTGATAGTCCCTCATAAGCAGCAACAAGATTGCTCCACTGGGTGTCACCACCAAAACTGGGGACATTAACTGCGCGTAAAACTGATGCTGCTGGTGGGTTAATTGCTGCCGTTACGTCTGTATGCCAAGGGCCTCCACTGCGAAAACCATACTGCTTTTCATAAAGCTTACGGTCTACAGGTTTGATCTGAGGAAATCCTGGAACTGGCTCAGGTTCTCCCAGGGGATGGGCGAAAGTTACTTCACCAAAACGAGATGTGAATTCGACCTGTGCAGCATGATCGATGTTCTGACCGCGAAAGAACACAACTTTCCACTTCAATAGCGCTTTACGAATTTCTTTGACTTGCTCGTCAGCAAGAGGACGGGAAAGGTCTACACCGCCGATTTCGGCACCGATGAAACCAGCTACTTGTTTAACTTCTATATGCTTGTAGCCCATGTAAATTCTCCAGAGTTCGATCTGTAGGGTAGTGTTTACACTCGTCTGTTTCCCTTGGAATTACAATTTTGCTGATATTCTGATAGCAAAATTCTGATGTTGGGAGCATAACTGAGAGTCAGTAGACTGAAAAGTTTTCCAGAAGCTTTACCAGTACTTCATTTTCACTTGGGAATACAAGGAGTCGAAATCAGCTTTGAACATAGATTTCAAGCATTTTTATTCTGAGTGGACTTTCAGGGCAATGTCTAAGACAAGCCGCTTTGCGTCTACGTTTGCGGCCGCGATCGAAAGTCCCAATAAAAATGGCTGAAACCCCTATGATTTCGTCAACTTCCAAAAGTTTTTGGTCTACTGAAAGTATCATACACTATTCCGATAGATTTACTGTAATATGCATTTAGTAAATATTAATTTTCTGTGTTTTTGCAGCTATGGCAGGGAATAGGCAATAGGGAAATCCTAGTAATTAAAATTAGGGGATTCAAAAAAGGACGTATTGAAACATCAAAATCTTCGGGTAGGGAAAAGGTTAAAGGGGAAAGGGAAAATACCAAACCTTTCCCCCTTTTCCTGACTTTTTACAGAAGTCTATTGCTTATTGCCTATTGCGATCCAACGGCTGACTGCTGGCAATTGTGTAGAGAACCATAGCGAACCTAAGATACTCATACTGCCACAAACAATTAAGGCATTAGTCGCACCAAAATTATCTGCTAAAGTTCCAGCTAACAGATTCCCAAAAGGCATCATACCCACCATTGCTAGGGCATAAAAACTCATTACCCGTCCGCGTTTATCTTCGGCAACTAGGGTTTGGATAATCATATTACTACTGGTAATCAGAAGGATGGCAAAGCAGCCTACAAACACCAATATGATTATGGACAGCCCAACTTGACGCGATAGTGAGAAGAAGATGGTACTCATACCAATCAAGGCTTGAGCCACTACAATCAAACGCTCTAAGCCCAAAATTCCTCGTCTGACACTCAGATACAAACAAGCAAGCAAAGAACCAATCGGTGCTGAGGTGCTGAGGTGAGCCATCGTAGTTGCATCTCCATTTAAAACCTTAGCTGCGAAGATAGGCATGAGTGCAATATGAGACATTCCGACTAAACCCTGTAACGCTAGTACTAATAAAATTGCTCTAATCGGCTGGAATTGGGACACATATTCAAAGCCCTCCCGCAATTTTTCAAAAGTATCGCTCAGGTTTGTAAGGGTCTGCGTGGGTCTGGCTTTCAGCCGCATGGCTAGCAGAGTCAAGATGGCGGGAATGTAGCTAAGGGTATCGTAGAGAAAACAATATTTCACCCCTAGCGTGCCAATCAAAATTCCCCCCATAGCGGGTCCCAATACCGAAGAGGAACTTAACATCACTGAATTCAAGGCGATCGCATTACTCCAATCAGCCCGGTCATCTACGGTTTCGGTGACGATTGTATGACGCACCGGCATATCTAATCCCTTGAGCAAACCATTGAGAACGCTCAGTATTAATAGGATGGGAAACGTAATCCAATTTGTAAAGGTCAGAATCGTTAAAGCCAGGGAAACGCCAATTCCCAATATCTGCACCAGCATTAACAACTCCCGACGACTCCAGCGATCGGACAATACACCTGAAAAGGGAATCAGTAATAACGTAGGTAAAAATTGCACAAACCCTGCAACTCCCAACAACCAGGCAGAGTTAGTCAAATCGTATACCAGCCAAGGAATAGTTAACTGCTGGGTCATAAATGTCCCAGACAATGATAGTAACTGTCCTCCAAAAAACAGCCGAAAATTACGCCAGCGAAAGGCAGGTAAATAGTGATAAGTGATATTACTGGCGCGATCGCCTAGTTGCCTGTTCCAAATTTTCATGAGCAGAATTTTAATCTGTACTGCTAACTGTTAGTTAAGCTAACAATTATATGATAATCGCATAGTTTACCGCCGCAGGCATCGCTTATTTGGCTGTGTAAGGGTATCTTTATTGCTGAAGCAACTGGTCAATTAGAGTATGTCACGTTTAACTTTCAATTTTGGCGATCGCATACATATAGCACGAGGCAGAAGGCAGTAGGACTTACGCACTGTACAAATTAATCATCATGTGAATTTCATAGGTCGTTTCAGGCTTTTATTAATGATTATTCGATCGTAAATAGACCCTCGGTGTAAGGGCACAGCAGTGCTGTGCCCCTACGACAAATGTGGTTTTTTAATTAATTATATTTTGTATTTCTTGTCAATGCGTAAGTCCTATCTACTAAAAAGTTGGCAATTGGTTAAACAAAACCCAATAAAAACCAAGCTGTTGGACTGCTTGGTTGAATTGTTCAAAATCTACAGGTTTAACGATGTAACTATTCACCCCAAACTGGTAACTCTCGATCATGTCTCGGTCTTCAGCGGAAGAGGTCAGCACTACAATCGGAATTTTTTGCGTGCGGGGATCGGACTTGATTTGGCGCAAAACTTCTAATCCGCTTACCTTTGGTAGTTTCAAATCCAACAAAATCACTTTTGGTTGATTCGTTATGGTGCGGTGGGCATATTCCCCCTGGCAAAAAATAAAATCTAGAGCTGCTGCTCCGTCCTTAAGCAGTTGAATTTGATTGCCAATTCTGGCGCGACGCAATGCTCGAATAGTCAGTTCGGCATCAGTGGGATTATCTTCCACTAAGAGAATGGAAATTGGTTGCTCGGAAGGTGGGTCAGTGGAGCGATCGCTTGGTTGGTAAATCATGGGTTAGTTATTGGGAAGCGTGAAGTAAAATGTCGCCCCTCGATCGCTCGCTGCTTGCGCCCAGATGCGCCCTCCGTGGCGTTGAATAATGCGTTGCACGATGGCCAGTCCAATGCCTGTACCTTCAAATTCTTCTTCTCGATGCAGACGTTGGAAGACTCCAAAAAGTTTATCGGCATAGCGCATATCAAATCCAGCCCCGTTATCTTTGATAAAGTATATTCCTTCACCATCGATGGCCTGACAACCTACTTCAATGCAGGCAAGGGGTTTGTAGCGGGTGTACTTAATGGCATTGGATAACAGGTTGAGCCAAACTTGTTTGAGCAGGGAAGGATCGGCTTGACATATAGGTAAATCGGCGATCGCAAATTCAATCTCGCGACCCGACCATTCGGGAGCTAAATCATCCAGTGCCATTTGAATAATCTCATTGGGAAACACTGGGTGCCGGGACATTTCTTTACGATCCAAACGAGATAAAGTCAACAAATCATCAATCAACTCACCCATACGTTTGGCATTGTCGCGGACAATTTTTAGGTAACGATTGGCTTCGGCATCGAGTTGCTCGCCGTAATCTTCCTGCATCATTCTCGAAAAGCCATCGATGGCCCGCAGCGGTGCCCGCAGATCGTGGGAAACTGAATAAGCAAAGGCCTCCAAGGCTTTGTTAGCAGTTTCTAGTTGGGCAGTTCGTTGTTTGACCCTGATTTCTAAAGATTGGTTGAGTTGATGCAGAGCTTCAATCGCCCTTTTGCGCTCTAATTCTGCTGCTGCCCGCGCTGCAAATACGTCTAAAATTATCTCTATTCGTTGCCGATCTGAGAGTGGTTCCACGTCCAGAATGCAAAGATTACCAATGGGGTCGCCCTTGGCATTTTTTAAGGAAATACCCAGATAACTATCTGCCTGCATTGCTACTAAGTCTAAGTCTTCAGGGAAAAATTCCTGAACGCAGCTTTCGCAGTAAAACAATCCATCTATCAAAGCAAATTCGCATGGTGTACGCGCCGGAAAGTAAGATATTTCTGGTTGCAATGCCCCATGCGCCCAAAAAGCCAGAGCTTTGAGTTTGCCTTCTACTAGTTCGGTGACTAAGGCATAGGGGACGTGCAAGGCTTCGGCAATATGATGAACCAAAGCTGGGAAAAAATCTTGTCCTGTAACCGCAGCCGTTCCTGTAACCAAATTTTGCAGCATTGTTTCTGCTCTTTTGAGTTCCGCTTCTCGGCGTTTCGCCTCACTGATATCCCGGACGATGGTAGAAAAATATTCCACACTGCCATCTGTTGCTTTGTGAGCAACGATGGTTTGGGAAACCGGAATTTCTCTGCCGTCGCTGCCAAGCAAAGCGATTTCACCAAGCCAAGTTCCATCTCGAATCGCTGCTGGAATGGCTTGGTTTTGGATAATCTCTAGCGCCCATTGGGGATAGTAGTCGGAGATCTTCAAGGTGGAGAGGTCTGCATCCAGAGAAAGACCGCGCAGTTTGCGTAACTGAGCATTATTCCAGAGGACATTACCTTGGGAATCTGCCAGACCAACGTAGTCGCTGGTGGCCTCCAGCATGGCCATTAAGCGATCGCGGTCTTTTTCTGCTCGTTGGCGATCGGCAATTTCAGCCTGTAAGGATGCATTTAATTCTGCTTGCTGCTTTAACAAACGGGCATTATCGATGGAAATAGCTGCTTGAGTAAAAAGTAAGTGCAGGACTTCAATTCGCTCTGGGGTAAATGCCTTGGTGGTGAGATTGTTTTCTAAAAGCACAATTCCTGTTAGTTTTCCCTGGTTCAACAGCGGAGTACAAAGGATTGATTTCGATTGGCGTCGCACAATCCAAGGTTCGGACTGAAAGTTGCCTTCAGCAGCAGCATTATCGAGGACAATACTTTCGTGGGTGCGAGTCACGTAATTGATTAAGGTGGTTGGTAAATCAGGATTGCAGTCTTTTGATATTAAAGTGGGTTGGCCAATGGACTTCATGGCTTCAATCCGCCATTCGTCTGCTGTTGGCAAAATCAGATAACCTGTTTGCGCTCCGGCATTCTCAATTAAGATCGTCATCAGTTTTGCCAGGAGTCGATCTAAGACAATCTCACTGGCGATCGCTTGGGAAGCTTTCAACACCGTTTCTAAGTCCAGTGCTTCTAATTTAGTTGCAGCCGATTCTGTGGTGTTAATTTGACTTATTCCGGTTTTTTGAAAGTACACCTCTAACAATTGGGGATACTGTTTTTCCAGATTTCGGACTTTAGCGATTGCTCCCCACCTTAAATAACCGTACCTTGCTTCTTGGAAATAAGCTTTGGCGATTGCGATGCGGTTGTGTGCTAGATAAAACTTTGCAGCTAGTTCGTTTGCTAAGGCTTCTTCTTGCAGGTATTCGTTCTCCCTCGCTAGGGCAATGGCGCGATCGTAGGCGTCCATTGCTTGGACTACTTCACCCAACACCCGATGCCGTTCTGCTTCTACTAAATACCACTTATGTAGATAGTTCATTGGGGCATGGTGCGCCCAATTTTGCATTTTTGCTTGATTTTCTGCTACCTGCTCCAGCAATTGGGATTGTGTTGCGGTGTCTGTGTGGGAATACACCGCCAGTCGGCATAGAGAATCGTAGAACCGAAACATCCCAACCAAGGCTGCTCCCGTCATGGCTGCTAAGTATTCTTGGGCGAGGACAGCATTGGCTAAGGCGCGGTCTGTCGCTGCTTCTTGGCCCAGTCCGCCGCAGGCATCCAACTTTTTCAACGCAGACATCACCTGATTTCCATCCCCAAACAAATAACAGAGAAATAATTTATTCAGGTAGAAATAGAACAAACCTGCGTGAAAATTCGTTTGTTCCATCTGGGGTAGCCGAGTTGCTTCATCGTAAGCTCGACCGGATAGCATCCCAGAATTGGGAACTTCCTCAAGCAGATTCAAAACAGTCTGTCGGCAAATTTCTACAAAATCAATGGCAGCCGAATGCTTGATTTGTTTTACTGCCTGAGCATAGCTGGTTAGATGTAGTTCGAGTTCAGTTAGAGGTTGAGCGGCTGCAAATGAATAAGCACAAAAATACATAGCCGCGTAGCCAGCAAACTCTAAATCACCTTGCTCGACACCAATTTGATAGCAATCTTGGAGTGGCTTGAGGCTGTCTTTCAGGTGTGTCTTCCAAACGTTAATCTGATTGGTAACCGCGAATAAGGTTCTGGCTTGGATGGATTTGGTATCTGGGCCAAGTAGACTTAAAGCCAGTTGACCAAATTGATACCCTGCTTCAATGTCTAAGACAACTCCACAAAGAATAATTCCATAGGCAGCATAGGCAAAGGGAGCCAAGGTCATATTTCCGTACTCAACCAGCAAATCCACCATCTTGAGTACAATCACCAAGAATAAGGGAGGTACTGCCAAATAAGCTGATGCACACATCCTTGCTAAAAGCTGCATTGCCCCTAGCATTTCTGGCTGGGACATGATTGGCAGGTCAACCAAATCTTCAATGCGTCTGTTTGCCAATTGAGAGGCAGTTTCCGAAAGTGCTTGCCGAACATCCTCAAAGCTTGGACTGATGGGGAGGTGAATTCCTAATTGCTGAAGTAACTCTAAAGCTATTTGAATCGCCTCTAGTAATTTATTTTCAGCCACATAAGTCTGAATTTTGACATCGTAAACTTTTAAGCTGGCTAATAGGGTTGTTGCGCGATGGAGTACTTCTTGGAATAGTGGCTCTACTTGCTCGAAATTGCCGCTCAGATAAGCTGCTTCTGTGGTTGCATTATACAGGGTGAGGGTAAAGTCATAATCTGTCTGCCAGCTATCGGTTGTCAGGAGATCCAAACCAATTTGCAAATATCTCCAAGCAGCGTCATAAGCGGCTGATGCTTTGGCTTTTTCTCCTGCTATCAGGTTTAACCGAGACAAATTATGCTGCTGGGATTGATTTTCGATCGCTTTTCTGCCCAGGTTTAGTTGGTTGGTGATATCAAAAATTTTGTGTTCTAACTGTTGTGCGGGAGTTATTTGTAACAAGCACTGTCCCAGTCGCCAATGGACGTTGCTTTGTTGGGCTTGGGGAATCAGCGAATAGGCCGCTTGCTGGATGCGATCGTGGGCAAATTTGTATTCTACTGGAGTCAAGTCGGCTGTTAGCGTTACATCTAATACTACTGATTTGTGGGCATTGCTCAAAGGCAGAATCAACCCTTGGGCGATCGCTACTCCTAAAGCCTGGGCAGCTTCTCGCTGGGATAATTGGGCGGCAAATGCCAGAGTTGGGAGATCGAAACAGTTGCCAATGCAGGCAGCTAGCTGTAAAACTTGCTGTGTCTGTTTGTTCAGCTTTTGAATTTTCGCTGCCATCAAATGTACAATATTCTCCGTAATTTCACGATGGCGAATTTGCTCTATCGACCACTGCCATTTTTTAGTTTGGCGATGAAATTCTAATAATCCTTCAGTGTGGAGAGATTTCAAAAATTCATTAATAAAAAAGGGATTGCCACCGGTTTTTAGTTGTACTAGTTCTGCCAATAACAGAGAATCTTCTAGCTGGCAGTGCAATGTATCGGCGATTAACTGATTGATGTCAAGTAGACTTAACGGTGACAAACAAAGGTGATTTACCACTCCTCCACTTTGGCGGATTTCCTTTACCACCTGCATCAGGGGATGGCTGAGATTTACCTCGTTATCTCGGTAAGCCCCGATTAACAACAAAGATTGCCCAATGGTTGCGGTAGCTAATAATTCTATCGGCTTCAAGGAGGCATTATCTACCCACTGAAGATCGTCTAAAAAGATGACTAGGGGATGTTGCGAATGGGTAAAGACGCCGATGAAATTTTGGAAAACTTGGTGAAAGCGATTTTGGGCTTCCGTTGGCGGCAGAACAGGTACGTCTGGCTGGGTGCCGACAATCAACTCCAGTGCTGGAATTACCTGGGTAATGACTTTACCGTTGGTACCAAGGGCAGCCAACAGATGCTTGCGCCACTGACACAGCTGCGCTTTGTCTTCAGTCAGTAATTGTTTGATTAGCGACTCAAAAGCTTGGGCGATCGCATAATAAGGAATATTGCGCTGATATTGGTCAAATTTACCCGCAATGAAGTAGCTTCGTTGCTGTGTAACCGACTTATAAATTTCCTGCACCAAAACTGACTTCCCAATACCGGAATATCCCCCGATTAGCATCAGTTCGCTTTGGCCTGTCACTCTTTGAAATGCCGCTAATAATGCCTCCACCTCCCTTTGTCTGCCATAAAGTTTTTCTGGGATCTGAAACTTCTCAGAAATATCCTGTTTCGCTAACAAAAAAGAATCAATTCGTCCGCTGTATTGTAACTGCTTGAGACACTCTTCTAAATCGGTTTTAATTCCCCAGGCACTTTGATAGCGTTCTTCTGCGGTCTTAGCTAACAGTTTCAGAACAATTTCTGAAACCATCACTGGAATTTCTGGATCGATAAAGTGCGGTGGAATAGGTTCTAAAGCCAGGTGATAATGAATTAACTCCAGGGCATCACTAGATTCAAAAGGCAATCGATTGGTCAACAGTTGATAGAAAGTAACACCTAAAGAGTAAAAATCAGTTCGATAGTCCAGAGAACGGTTCATTCTGGCTGTTTGCTCTGGAGATATGTAAGCTAGCGTTCCCTCTAGTACTGTGGGATTTTTAATGGTTAAAGTCTCCCGCAATAAGTCAGTTGAAATTCCAAAATCAATAATTTTTAGCTCTTGTGTTTGGGGATTTAAAACAATATTCGAGGGGTTAATATCTTTATGAATAATATTTGCATTATGAATTTCCGATAAAATCTGAGTTATTTGAATTGCTAACTTCAAAAACTGTGTTAAAGTAAACTTATTATTAGTTATAATTTTTGCTAAAGATTCTCCTCCAAAATCCTCCAAAATGAGTAGAAAAGTATTTTGATATTGTTGAAAATCATAAGCCTGAATGACGCCTTCCAATGATAAACTGCGTGTAATTTCATATTCGAGCTTATAGCGCGTGATTTCTTCTGGGGTGGGATAGTCTTTCTTCAAAACCTTGAAGATTACAGGCAAACCATCCGGTTGATGAATTCCTCTATAAACGCGTGAATTAACGCTTTCATATATTTTTGTCTGAATTTGATATTCAGGAATTTCCAGCATCGCTTAACCGCCTGCAACTATTACACAGAAGGACAAAGCCGGGTTGACTGAATTTGAGATTTTGAATTTTAGATTTTCCATAGGATAATTCTCAATCTAAAATTTAGAAATAGTTTCAGAGCTAGAGAATTTAAATACGAGAACAAATCTCAAATCCCAAAACCTAAAAAAATCTTAAATCGGCAATCTAAAATTCAAAAATGATTGAATCATGCCGATTATACAATAATCAAACCCGATTAGCTCATTTATCGATAGTAGAGGAATTTTAAGAAAAATTGAACTCAAAATATTACGGGATTAGTCAATGGGTTGCCAAGGAGATTGTCGGATGAGTGAAACCTTGAACGTCCTGATTGTTGAAGATTGCGAGACTGATGCTATGTTAGTTCTCAGTGAATTGCGTCGTGGTGGTTTCAATCCGATCTGGCAGCGCGTCCAAACAGCCCCAGAGCTACTTGCAGCCCTCAATAGGGCTAGCTGGGATGTGATGATTTCCGATTACAGATTGCCAGGATTCAATGCTCCTGAGGCTTTGGAAATAGCCAAGCAGAGTCACAAAGATATTCCTTTCATTTTAGTTTCCGGCACAATTGGCGAAGTCTTGGCTGTGGAAATGATGAAAGCTGGCGCTCATGATTATGTGATGAAGGATAACTTAAATCGATTGCCAGAGGCAGTGCGTCGAGAACTTCGGGATGCACGGGTAAGAGCAGAGGGCAAACAAGCTCAAAAGCTGTTACAAACATTAGCATCTAATATACCCGGAATGATTTACAGCTTTGTATATTATTGTGATGGTTCTACTGCTTTTGAGTATGTCAGTTTGGGCTGTCTGGATCTTTTAGAGTTAGCGCCACATCGAGTTTTAGAAAATGCTTCTCTTTGCTTTGACCAAATTCATATTGATGACCGTGCAGAATTTTATACAGCTGCCAAACAAAGCGCTCAAAATTTAAAACCATTCTCTTACGAATGGCGATTAGTTACGCCCTCAGGCAAACTCAAGTGGGTACAGACAAATGCTCGTCCTGAGTGTCGAGAGAATGAGGATATTGTTTGGTATGGTGTTTTAATGGATGTGACCGAGAAAAAACAAGCACAAGAGTTAATTATCCACAATGCTTTGCACGATCCATTAACGGATTTACCAAATAGGACACTTTTGGTGGAACGGCTGGAACTAGCCATTAACCGAGCTAAACGAGTAGAAAGTTATCGTTACGCCGTTTTGTTTCTAGACCTCGATCGCTTTAAAGTCATCAACGACAGTCTAGGACACTTAGCAGGAGACCAACTACTCAAGGATATTGCTCAAAAGCTAAAAGCGCATTTGCGGGAGATTGATTTAGTCGCTCGCATTGGTGGTGACGAATTTGTAATTTTACTAGAAGATATTCCTGGGATTGAAAAAGCCATTCAAATTACCGAGCGTATCCTCAGAGATCTGCAAACACCGTTGGTACTGAATGATGCTGAAGTAGTTATCAGTACAAGCATCGGGATTGTTTTAGGAACAAAATCTTATTGCCAAGCCTCCGATTTACTGCGAGATGCCGATATTGCCATGTATCGAGCCAAAGCTCAGGAAAGAAGTTCCTACAAAATTTTTGATGTCAAAATGCATACCCAAGCAGTAAATCGGCTGACTTTAGAAAGCGATATTCGCAAAGCTTTGGAACGAGAAGAGTTTGCCATCTATTACCAGCCGATTGTTGATATTTTTGGCGATCGCTACGACAGACAACGCCAACCCCAACCAGGGCGGTTGATTGGATTTGAAGCATTGGTGCGCTGGCAACACCCGACTCGCGGTTTTGTTTTGCCAAGGGAATTTATGGCGATCGCCGAGGAAACGGGGCTAATTGTGCAAATCGATCGCTGGATGCTTTACACAGCTTGCCAACAACTGGCAAACTGGAAAAAAAACTTTACTACTCATTTGCCGCTAAAAATTAGTATTAACCTTTCCGCTCAAGATATTCGCCAACCGAGTTTAATTGAAGACATCGATCGCATCCTAGCCCAAACAAGTTTAACAGGCGATTCCATAGTCTTAGAAATTACCGAGAGTATGCTCATTGAAAATATTAATAAGACAATTAATCTATTAACTGAGTTAAAAGCTAGAAAAATTCAGATTAGTATTGATGATTTTGGTACTGGTTATTCATCGCTCAATTATCTCCATCGCTTACCCACCGATAATTTGAAAATCGATCGCTCCTTTGTCAGTCAGATGCAAGAAGGAAACCGTAATTACCAAGTTGTCAGTACCATCATTGCTTTGAGCAATCAACTCGGATTAGGTGTTGTTGCAGAAGGTATTGAAACACCACAGCAACTTCAATGGTTACAGCAGCTAGGATGCGAATTGGGTCAAGGTTATCTGTTCTCCCAACCTCTGGATCGCCAAACAGCAGAAGCACTTCTAACAAGTAAAACTTTATATTTCTCCTCTAACTATCGCGATCGGATGTGATTTGTGCAATTTGCCACCACCAGAAAGTATGCACTACAGGCACGATGAATGGCGTCTTTACAAAAGTGGCTAATCAGCTTTTCGCAATTAAATAGAAGTTCCACATCGCGACTGACTTAACAAACAACCACCCGTTAGCAGATTTTATTTTATAAGTTTTAAGATTAATATCAACTCTATAGGAATCATATTTGATTTCTAAAAAATCTAAGCTAACGCACCTCGATAGACTGAGGTGCGTTCCGCTTTGCGACAACGCACCCTACTATTGTTTTATGTTTAATTAACTTGACCTACTTATTAATTATTATAGGAATGCTATTTGATTTTTGAAAAAACTCACTCCACTATCGCTTGTTTTCTGTTCCCTGTTAAAACTCTCTGGCGCTTGTGCTGAGCTTCGCACACCGCAAAAGTAAGTTTACAAATCAAATATGATTCTTAATATAAATGTTGGTTAGATATACTACATTTTCCAAGATTTTACTTCTAGAAAAAGAAGTTTTCCCCACTCAACAAAATCTATCTAGAGATAACTTACTAAAATTTGCAAACTAGCTTAGGGTGTATACAGCCTGTGCAATAAGTATTGGTTCTTCTCTGACATTTTCATGCTCCATATTTATTATTTCCAATTACTGCGTTATGGCGTTGCTGTATTAAGTGTCACACTTGCGGTAGTGTTAATGCTGATGCTAGACCCCTGGCTAAGCATGAGTAAAACTCCTTTTCTACTATTTTTTAGCGCTGTAATGGTGAGTGCCTGGTATGGTGGTTTGAAATCAGGGCTGTTGGCAACCTTCTTATCTGTACTACTGAGCAATTACTTTTTTCTATCGCCAGTTTCTCAACTGAGTTTTGACTTATCCAATTCTGTGCGAATCGGGTTATTTGCAATACAGGGATTGCTTTTTAGTGCCTTATGTGAAGTTTTAAAAGCTGCTAAAAGAGGCGCTGATGAAAATTTACAAAAGCTCAAAGTCTCTGAAGAACGATTTCGCCTAGCCTTGAGCAGTTCAGATATTATGATATTTCAGCACGATCGCAATTTGCGATATCAGTGGATTCATAATCCTCAAGGTGGAGACACGGCACTAGAAATCCTGGGTAAGTCTGATGCGGAATTATTTCCGGCCTCAATAGCAGAGCAATTAACGGCAATTAAGGCAAAAGTATTAAAAACCGGTGTTTCCACCCGTGAAGAGGTTTGTTTGCCACTGTGTGGAGAAAACCGTTACTATGATTTGCTGATTGAACCGCTAAAGGATGCAGATAATAGCATTCATGGTATTACTTGTGTGGCTGTGAATATTACCCAACGCCAGCAAGCAGAACTAGAAAAGACGAGATTGCAGAGAGAACTTCAGCAAGCCGTTCAGCAAAAAGATGAATCTTTAGCATTGCTTAATCCTTGGCTGAGTACTTCACCAGTGGCGCTGGCTTTCCTCGATACCGAACTTCGCTACGTTTACGCTAATGAAGCTCTAGCAGCCATTAATGGTGTACCACTGAGCCAACATATTGGTCGCACTTTTCGGGAAGTCTTACCAGAGTGGGCTGACCAAATAGAGCCTGTGTTTGAACGAGTGATGGCAACCAGGCAACCCTTACTCAACCAGGAAATCAGCGGTGAAACTTATCCGCCAGGGGTGTATCGTTACGCTATTGTCAGCTATTATCCGGTTTGCTTACCAGATGGGCAGTTGCTAGGAGTAGGGATTACATCCATTGACATCACCCAACAAAAGCAATCTGAGCAAACATTACGGGAAAGCGAAGCCAAGTTTCGCAGCCTAGTTGAGTCGAATATGATTGGCATTGGCTTTTGGGAGAAAGACGGCAAAATCGCAGAAGCTAATGATGCCTTATTAAATATGTTGGGTTATTCTCGTGCAGAATTAGTTTCTGGAAAACTGGACTGGCAAAGCCTGACTCCACCAGAGTATGCATCACTCGACGAACAAGGACTGATTCAACTACAAAACAGCCCCTTTTGTACCCCCTACGAAAAAGAATATATCCGTAAAGATGGCTCGCGTTTGCCAATTTTGATAGGTGGTAGCCATTTTGAAGGGACTCTCGAAGGAGGAGCTTTCTTTGTTTTGGATATTACAGAGCGCAAGCAAGCTGAAGAAAGACTCCGCTACATTGCCCAAGTTAGTAGTCTACTCTCTACTTCCCTAGATTACGAGCAAACCTTAGAACAAATCGCCAAAATTTCAGTTCCCCAGCTAGCAGATTGGTGTAGCGTCGATATTGTCAATGAAGATGGTTCTATTCGTCGCCTACCAATTGCCCATGCAGACCCATCCAAAGCCGAATTAGCGCGTCAACTTCAGCAGTATGCTCAAGACTACAAGGGTGTAGGTGCAGTTACTAGAGTATTGCAAACTGGGCAAAGCGAACTCATCCCCGAAATATCTGACTCGCAATTAGTAGCAAATACTCAAAATCAAGAACACTTAGAACTTCTTCGGCAATTAGGGATGAAGTCTATGATGATTGTGCCGTTAATCACTAGAGAGCGAGTACTCGGCAGCATCAGCTTTATCACCGCCGAATCAGACCGTCGCTACGATCGCTCTGACTTGACTTTAGCAACAGATGTCGCCCATCGTGCTGCCTTAGCAGTGGAAAATGCCCAACTTTATCGCGACATCCACCAAGCTCTAGTACATTACGCCGAATCTCTGTCTCTTCTAGATGCCCTACTAGCAGCCGCTCCCGTTGCTGTATGCTTTTTGGATAGTGACCTGCGATATATCCGCATTAATCAGGTATTCGCTGACATTAACGGTTTAACCATAGAAGAACATTTAGGACGCAAATTTCAAGAAGTCCTGCCAGAGATGGCTGCTGAGTTAGAAGTGCAGTTACAGCAGGTGTTAGAGACTGGAGAACCACTGCTGAATGTCGAAATTAGCACCTACATACCAAGGCAACTTGAAAATTACAAACATTGGCTGGGCAACTATTACCCAGTCAACAATCGCATGGGAGAAACTGTGGGAATTGGGATGATTATGGCAGATGTGACAGCAGCCAAACAAACAGAAGTTGCCTTGCGAGAAAGTGAAGAAAGATTCCGGGCAATGTTCAATCAAGCTGTTGTCGGCATTACTCTGGTTGCCTTGGATGGACGATTTCTTCAGGTTAATCCGGCATTGTGTGAAATTACTGGATACAGCCATGAAGAGTTAATGCAGATGAACTTTCAGCAAATTACTCATCCTGATGACTTAGAAATTGATATACAAAATGCTGGGCGAGTTTTGGCGCAAGAAATTAACGGTTATTCCCTAGAAAAACGCTACCTTTGCAAAGATGGTTCCATTGTTTGGGTAAACTTAACTTCATCAGCAGTTTGGAATACTAAAGGGCAACTCAAATATGCGTTAGGCATTATCGAGGATATTAGCGAACGCAAACGAGTTGAAGCCACCCAACAGTTTTTAGTGGAAGCCAGCACTTTACTGGCTGCTTCATTAGATTATGAAATCACCATTACTAACGTGGCTAATTTAGCAGTTCCTACCTTAGCTGATTGGTGTATTGTAGATGTTTTTCAGGAAGATTGGTCGAGCAAACAAATTGCGATCGCCATTGCCGACCCGACAAAACGAGAGATCCTAGAGAAAATCCAACGACGTTATCGCCCCAAAAGCAGGGCACAACAGCTCGTACAGCAGCTACAGCTGGGAATATCTGTGTTTTATCCCGAATTATCTCACGCTCATCTTTTACAGATGGCTCAAGACGAAGAGCATCTGCAATTACTACAAAGCCTGGGTATGCATTCTTTAATGGTGATTCCACTGCGTTCCCGCGGGCAATTATTTGGCGCAATCTCTTTTTTTACAGCCGAGTCATGTCGGCGCTACCAACACGCAGACTTAGCTTTAGCAGAAGATATCGCTCGTCGTGCTGCTACAGCCATTGACAATGCCAGACTCTACCAAGAAACTCAACAAGCAAAACAAGCAGCTGAAGAACAAGCCATCGCCCGCGCTCAACTTTACGAAGCAGAAAAAACTGCACGGGCACAAGCTGAAACTGCCAACCGGATTAAAGATGAATTCCTGGCGGTTCTTTCTCATGAATTGAGAACTCCTCTCAACCCGATTTTAGGTTGGTCAAAGTTACTCAGAACCCGCAACTTCGACGAAGCAACTAAAATTCGTGCCTTAGAAACAATTGAACGCAACGCTAAGTTACAAACCCAATTAATCGAAGACCTGCTGGACGTGTCGCGGATTTTACAAGGCAAGTTGAGTTTAAATCTTCATGCAGTGGATTTGAAAGTTGCGATCGCCGCCGCACAAGAAACGGTGCGTTTAGCCGCAGAAGCCAAATCAATTCAAATTAAAACAGTGCTAAATGATGTCGGCAAAGTTTTAGGCGATGGCGATCGCTTGCAACAAATTATGTGGAATTTACTCACTAATGCTGTTAAATTTACACCAGCTGGTGGTCGAGTAGAAGTGCGTTTAGAACAAGTGAACTGGGATGCTCAAATCCAAGTAATTGATACGGGTAAGGGAATCAGTCCAGAATTTTTACCTCACGTCTTTGACTACTTCCGCCAAGCAGATGCTAAGACAACCAGAATCTTTGGCGGACTGGGATTAGGACTAGCAATTGTGCATCATTTAGTCGAACTTCACGGTGGCACAGTTGAGGCAGACAGTCTAGGAGAAGGACAAGGGGCAACCTTTACAGTGAAACTACCTTTGCTCAAAAGTTCTGATTTACGGGTTCCCAGCCCAGAAACTTCTGACTTGGAACTAGATACTGAAGAATCATTGCTTTTGGGAGTCCAAATTTTGCTTGTGGACGACCAAGAAGATGTACGTGACTTTTTTAGCTTTGCCTTAGAACAGTATGGAGCAACTGTAACCGCAGTTGCATCGGCAGCCCAAGCATTAGAAGCCCTAGCCCAGTCAAAGCCAGATATCTTATTAAGCGATATTGGAATGCCCTTGATGGATGGCTACATGCTGCTGCGCCAAGTGAGAAAATTGCCGCCAGAACAAGGTGGAGAGATTCCGGCCATCGCTTTGACTGCTTATGCTGGAGAAATTAATTATAATCAAGCACTAGCAGCCGGGTTTCAAAAACACCTACCTAAACCCGTGGAACCGCTGGATTTAGCTAATGCGATCGTTAATTTAATTGGTAATTCGTAATTTGTCTTTACGGATTTCCAAGAAATAAACTATACAATCTTGTGGGGTGGGCATCTTGCCCGCCCTTGATTACGGGCGGGCGAGACGCCCACCCCACAATAAATAATTGGATATTTTTTTATTTGGAAGTCCTTTAGAAATAGTTTCGCGCAAAAACAGTCCTTAGCCTAATGTCCTGTTTGGCCAATCTCCCATACCCAATATCACGATTTAAGATTATTTAGGTATCCTATAATCTTAGATCGCCACTAACGCCACTAAACTGATGATTGAAGTTGAGCATCTGAGTAAAATATACGGTTCTACCCCAGCGATTACTGATGTCACTTTTAACGTGGAACCAGGGGAAATTTTAGGGTTGCTGGGGCCGAATGGCGCAGGTAAAACCACAACCATGCGGATTTTGGCTGGTTATTTACCGGCAACCAATGGTAATGCCCGGATTGCTGGTTATGATGTCCATGAAAATTCCCTGGCTGTGCGCCAAAAAATTGGTTATTTACCGGAAACGCCACCGTTATATCCAGAAATGACGGTTGAGGCATTTTTGCATTTTGTCGCCCAAATTAAAGGAGTTGCAGCGGGCGATCGCCATCAGAAGGTCACAGCGGCCATCGAGCGTTGTAATTTAGAAGATAAGCGGCGGGTAATTATTCGCAAACTTTCTAAAGGATATCGCCAACGGGTGGGAATTGCTCAAGCGATCGTCCACGATCCTCCCGCAATCATCCTCGATGAACCTACTGTGGGACTCGATCCCCGGCAAATAATTGAAGTGCGGAATTTAATTAAAAGTCTTGCTGGAACTCACACAATTATTCTCTCTACACACATTCTCCCAGAAGTGAGTATGACTTGCAGCCGCGTTGCCATCATTAATCGCGGTAAAGTAGTGGCAACTAATACACCAGACAATTTGATGACCCAGTTGACAGGCGGCTCAGGCTATGAAATTGAAATAGAAGGAGAAGCCGCCCTAGCGAAACAGGTATTGCAAAATATTGCGGGCGTGAGTTTAGTAGAATCAATTCCGACAGCGGGAGGTCATCAACTCCAGGCAAATCGGGCTTACCTGCGGGTGATATCCCAACCGGGGAAAGAACCAGGGCGGGATATTGCCACAACGTTAGTACGCGCAGGATTCGGTTTACATGAATTGCGGCGAGTTAACGCTACCTTAGAAGATGTGTTCTTGCAACTGACCACAGAAGAAAAGAATTTAGAAGCAGCCACGCAAGGAGAAGCCGCATAAATGGGTGTAGTACTGGGCAATATTATTGCCATTTATCGACGAGAGTTACAAAGTTATTTTGTATCACCTTTGGCCTATGCGATCGCCAGTGTATTTTGGTTCATCGCTGGGTTATTTTTCGTGATGATTTTAGTAGGGCCAAATGGTATTTTTGCAGCAGCAGCCACAATAGATGCACAAGCGCAACAAGGGGCACCAATACCAACAATCGATTTTGCCTACGAATTTGTGCGAGCATTTTTGGATTCAATGGGTGGGTTGCTGTTATTTGTCTTGCCAATTCTCTCAATGGGACTTTATGCCGAAGAACGTAAGCGGGGCACTTTAGAACTATTAGCTACGTCACCAATCACCAATTGGGCGGTAGCTGTAGGTAAGTTATTAGGCGTAGTAACATTTTTTATCACAATGATTGTGCCCGTGCTAGTGTTAGAAGCGATCGTCATCAGTAAAGCAAATCCACCAATGACGCCCTCAATTCCCTTAGTGGGTCATTTTGGCTTAATCTTGCTAGCAGGGGCAATTTTATCTTTAGGGATGTTTATTTCCTCATTAACAGACAGCACAATTCTGTCTGCTGTTCTCACCTTTGCAGTAATATTATTACTGTTATTTTTTGATGCGATCGCCAAAAATATTCCTGGCCCTGTAGGTGAAGCCTTAGGTTATCTGTCATTGCTAAAACATTACAACACCTTTATTCAAGGAATTTTCGATACCAGCGCTTTTATTTTATTTGCCAGTTACATTTTTTTGGGCATCTTTCTCACAGCTCAATCAATTGATGCCCTGCGCTTTCAAAGACAGTAGTCGATCTGAGTTATGAGTTAAAAGTTAGGAGTGAAGAGTTAAAACTCATAACTCATAACTCCTAGTAATCAGAATCAGTTATGAGTTAAAAATTAGGAATGAACAGTTAAAACTACAAACTCCTAACCTCTAACCCCTAACTCCTAACTCCTAACCTCTAACTCCTAACCCCTAACCCCTAACTCCTAACCCCTAACTCCTAACTCCTAACTCCTAACTCCTCACTTCAGTCTAATTAATATGAAGATAGTTGCAAAGAAAAAACTGTGGAAATATCTGTTTTGGCTAGGCCCGTTCTTAATTACCGTGGGGTTAACAGTAGGGTTAGTATCTGAACAGTGGGGATTAATTTCACTAGCATTCTTGATTGCGGGAATTGTCATTATTGGGTCGTGGATAATATGGCAAAGCTACCAAACTAATTTATGGAAGCGCCGTTCTACCCAAGCTGGAACAAATGCTTTAGTGGCAACTCTAGCAGTATTAACAATTTTGGGATTAATTAATTTTTTGGGAACTCGCTATAACTTCCGGGCAGATTTAACAGAAACTCAATTATTCACCCTTGCACCTCAGTCGCGGGAATTAGTGAAAGCCCTGCCACAGCCAGTTAAAATCTGGGTATTTGATATTAACCAAAATCCCCAAGACCTGCAATTATTAGAAAATTATCGCCGACAAAGCTCAAAATTTAATTTTGAATATGTCGATCCTCAGCTTAAACCAGGACTGGCAGAAAAAATTGGTGCCAAAGATTATGGCGAAGTTTACCTAGAATATGGCAATAAAAAAGAATTAGTACAAACACTCAATCAAAATGAACGTCTTTCAGAAATCAAATTAACTAGTCGGCTACAAAAACTAACAAGTTCAACAACAACCAAAATTTACTTACTCCAAGGTCATGGCGAAAGCCAACTTTCACCAGCTAAAGGTGCAATATCAGAAGCAATTGAGGGATTAAAGGATAAAAATTACATAACAGAACCGCTGAGTCTAGTAGAAAACCCAAAAGTTCCTCAAGATGCAGCTGTTGTTATAGTAGCTAGCCCCAAACGAGGGCTATTTGAAGCCGAAGTCAAAGCCTTGCAAGAATATCTAAATCGAGGCGGTAGCTTACTGCTAATGATAGATCCTAATACCGATCCCAAACTTGACAGCTTGCTAAAAGAGTGGGGCGTTCGTTTGGATAATCGTTTAGCAGTCGATGTTTCAAGTGAAAATGTCGTGGGACTTGGCCCTGCTGCGCCCTTGGTGACAGAATACGGACAACATCCGATTACCAAAGATTTCCGCAACGATATTTCTTTTTATCCCATTGCCCGACCTCTGGAAATTACACCTGTACCCGGTGTCGAAGCCACTCCTTTACTGCGAACCAAACAGTATCCCCTTAGCTGGGCGGAAAGCGACCTAGAAAGCGAAAAATTGGAATTTAATCCAGATAAAGACCTCAAAGGGCCTCTCACCTTAGGCGTTGCCTTAACAAGAAAACAAACACCCAAATCTATTTCCGCTACACCGACACCGACGCCTACGCCCCTACCATCACCAACCACCCAAAACAAAACTTCGCCTACACCGACACCTACACCGCTACCATCACCAACCACCCAAAACAAAACTTCGCCTACACCGACACCTACAGCCCTACCATCGCCAACCACCCAAAACAAAACTTCCCCCACCCCCGCATCCTCCGCATCTCCCCCCTCTCCCTCATCTCAAACACCTACTGAGTCAAGGCTGGTCGTTTTCGGAAACTCTAACTTTGCCACCGATGGGTTGTTTGATAGACAACTAAATGGAGATGTATTTCTCAACTCAGTTACTTGGCTGAATCAACAAGATAAGCAACCCCTTTCTATTCGCCCCAAAGAACCGAACAATCGCCGACTAACTCTAACAAGTAACGAAGGCAATGTTTTAACACTGTCATCTTTATTACTTTTACCCCTCAGCGGATTTGCAGCAGCAGTTATTCTCTGGTGGAAACGAAGGTAAAAAAGGAGTGGGGAGGTGGGGAGATGGGGAGATGGGGAGAAATGACCAATGACCAATGACCAATGACCAATGACCAATGACTAATGACTAATGACAAAAAATGAAATTGCCACGAACAACTTTAATTTTGGTACTACTAGCGCTGGGTTTAGGAAGTTTTGTTTATTTCTATGAAATTAAAGGTGCCACTCAGCGACAAGAAATTAAAGAGCAAAAGCAGCAAATTTTCTCTTTTGCCGAAGATGATGTGCAGGCTTTAACAGTAAAGACAAAAAAACTCACTCTGAATTTGGAACGTAGCAATCAATCTGATAACCCCAAATGGTTAATTAAATCTCCAATATCGGAACCAGCAAATGACGCTATTGTTTCTTATTTGACAGATTTGTTAGTCAAAGCTAAGAGCGAGCGCACTTTGGCAACTCCAGCAAATCAACTTGGACAATTCGCTTTAGATCCACCACAAGCAACTATTAATATTACCCTCAAAAATCAGCAAAAGCATCAATTACTTTTAGGAAAACAAAACTTTAACGGAGTTTTTTTATATGCTCAAACTGACACGACTACAAAACCTGATGGTAATGAAAATGTGCTATTAGTACCTATAGATTTTGAAAATGCCGTAAATCGCGAATTATCTGAGTGGAAACAACCCGTAGATAATGTTAAATCAACACCTTTGCCAAGCAATCTGCCTCTACCGACTCCCACAAATGCCAAATAGGCAATCATAGAGTTCTCCTGTCTGTTAATATAACCTTCAATAGGGGCATACAGATGTCATTGGTGTCAACTTAAGTTCAAACACTTATCCCACAAGCATTTTACCCCACCCCCAACCCCTCCCCTTGGCAAGGGGAGGGGCGATTTTGGCTTTAGACAAAATCGGGGTGGGGTAACGCGGATCTTGATGCGAAGTGAGAGAACTGAATATCACATCTTTATAAGGGTTTCACGTTAAGTTGACACCAATGTACAGATGTTAGCCCCTACTTCAAATATGGCTATTTTTTCTAAGTTATATCATGTGCATTTAATTACTTACTAAACCCGAAGAACCCCAAAGAGCCAAAGCTGTGCTTTGTCTCCCCTAAGAGCAAGTGGGGAGGGGTCTAATGATTACCGAAATCATAACTAATTACCCGAATGTCTACCTACTTATTTCTAATCTAAAATCTAAAATTGTATGACCAATCCAACAGCAACATTGCTAATTTCGTGCCCAGATCGCCGGGGATTAGTGGCGAAATTTGCAAATTTTATCTATTCTAATGGTGGTAATATTATCCATGCAGATCAGCATACAGATTTTGCTGCTGGCTTATTCCTCACCCGTATTGAATGGCAGTTAGATGGGTTCAATTTACCGCGAGAATTTATTGCACCGGCTTTTAATGCGATCGCTCAACCTTTAGACGCTAAATGGGAACTGCATTTTTCTGATACTGTACCCCGGATTGCTATTTGGGTAAGTCGCCAAGACCATTGTTTATTTGACTTAATTTGGCGACAACGTGCTAAAGAATTTATCGCTGAAATTCCTTTAATTATTAGCAACCATTCTAGTTTAAAGGTTGTAGCAGAGCAATTTAGTATTGATTATAAGCATATTACCATTACTAAAGAAAATAAACTCGAACAAGAAATTCAACAATTAGAATTACTCCGCCAATACAAAATCGATTTAGTTGTCTTGGCAAAATATATGCAGATTGTGAGTGCAGATTTTATTAAAAAATTTCCCCAAATTATCAATATTCATCACTCATTTTTACCAGCTTTTATCGGAGCAAACCCTTATCACCGAGCTTTTGAACGGGGTGTAAAAATTATTGGTGCAACTGCTCATTATGCCACTGCTGATTTAGATGCGGGGCCAATTATTGAACAGGATGTAGTGCGAGTTAGCCACCGAGATGAAGTGGAAGATTTAGTGAGAAAGGGCAAAGATTTAGAGCGAGTTGTATTAGCTAGAGCAGTGCGATCGCATTTGCAAAATCGTGTCTTAGTTTATGGTAATCGGACAGTAGTATTTGAGTGATTTGGCATCTGAGCAAAACTAATTTTCGCCTATAAAAAAAGTCCGCAAGCGCGGACTTTTGAGAAATAATTATTTACAAGATTGACTTAATATTTTAGTTATCTGAATCTATTTCTGTTTCATTCTCCGATTCATCTCTAATATTGAAGTAGTAAAAAAGATTAGCAACAGTTAGGTCTGATGCCTGTTGTAAATTAGATTCCACTAATGTTTTATAACCAGTAATTTTAGCTTGTTCGCTAATATAAAATTCGTACTTTCGACGTAGTTCCGGCTCGAACATAAATAGCAACTGGTCACGAAGTGAATAGAAATGAGACTTTTCAGTTAAATTATCATACAATAATTGTTCTGGCGGTTCTGCCACATTGATTGTAGAGTGATGAGTATCTGGATTATCAAAATCAGAGCTAGTTAAAAGTTTTAATTCAGATTGGGGAAGCGAGCGCATCCAATCAACATGATTTTGCCATGAATTTAATACTGCTAAATCATGATTTTTTATGCGGCTAATTTCAGGAAAGAGAAAATCAAGCTCATCATGTGATTCGCAGCGATTAATAACAGTCAGAGCATCTTTACAGATTTTATCTTGGAGATGAGACAGGCGATCGCTAACTGCTGAAACTTCATTCTGTACTTGATAAGTTGCAACAATTGTTTGCTCAATTGCCCAAGCACATTCAAGTCTGCGTAGTTGACCAGCCGCACAAGTTTCTTCCAGTAGACAGGGATTGTTATAATCTGCTAAAGCCGCAAATAACATTCCCCTGACACCATCAATCTCAGCGTTTCTTCGACTAAAATCTTGCAATTGCATCGCTGAACGGAAGCGGTTCATCGCTTGGATAAATACTCCATAGGCTCTCACTAAAGCTGTGCGATGTTGTTCAAATTTGATATCTTGGGCAACTTGCTCAATTATTTGTCTAATTTCTACACCTTGGTCTTTTAAAGCTTGTTTCAAGTCAATAAAACCATTTTTGACTTCTAGCCTCATCTGTTCTACTTCTTTTCTTAATTTCATTGTCTGGTGCAAGTTGACTGCTGTCAGTGCTACACCCGCTACTGTTCCCACACCAATCAAAGCTGTAGTTGCTTGCAAAACACCCAAGCTAGTCTGTATAGTTTGTAAGCCATTCAGTACAGCTGTAAAACCTTGCTGAGTTTGATACATCTGTACTCCACCCATAACCAAATTAGAAGCCGCTATCAGTGGAGATAAAGGACTGTTGTTGACACTAGCACCAATAGCATGAGCAACAAACTGTCCCGTAGCTGCATCTCTAGCCATGCTGATGGGTATTCCGTTGCTAAAGACTTGTAGATATTTTCCAGCATCAATACCAGCTTGAATTGCAGGCGCAAATTGGAACAGCATAATTTTTAGGTTGCTAAAGGCTAATTTTCTTGAGCCTAACTGGTATAAAAAAGCAAAGATAACCGTATTTATTCGGTATATTAATTAATTTTGTCTAAATCTGGGCATACTAAACCTGAAAAACTCTATCGCCTCAAATATTTTATGGATGCTTCACTCGTTGACTCTAAAATTGTTGAACTTTTGTCACAGATTACTGGACAAAAACTGACTCAAAAGAATCTCACGCCACCTGTGATATTTCTGGCAAATTTAGTTACGGTGTTGCTGGGAGTGATATTTGTAGATGGCATAGTAGCAGAGTCAGAAAAGCAACGTTTATTAACAACCCTTTATCGATTTAGCGTTCCAGAAAGTGATGCGCGTAGGTTAACGCATTTGATGATTAAGGGAGTCAAAGAGAATCAAGTTTATAAGCAAGTTAATAGTTTACTAGCATTAGCGGCTCCACTTTCTGAATCAGAAAAGCTGTTATTAATTAGTTTTGGCTATGAAATGTCAGCAGCTGATGGCGAAATTCATTCAGGAGAGAAAAAATATTTGGAAATAGTTGCTAAACACTTAGATATTCAACCACAATATTTAGCAGTTTTAGAGGCTGGATTTACTCATCAATTAAATGTAGATACTGCTGCTTTAGATGAAGTACATTTTTTGCTTAATTCAGCTCGATTCCAAAAACTAGATACTATATTTGTTAAGGCTGCAAGCGATATCTTAACCTCTCTACCTGCTAAAGCAGAACGCCAAATAACTAAAATGCGTAGAAAAGTTTCTTATGGAGAATTAAAAAAATTCCAAGAATATCGTAAACAATTAGACAATTATTGTTATCAGTTACTTCAGATAATCCAAGACTGTACTAATCGTGGCTTCTTACCTCATACTTTGATAGAGGAGTTAGGGAAAGTCTCACAAAAAGTACAATGCCAGAGGTTTCGAGTATCAGTGCTAGGCGAGTTTAGTCAAGGAAAATCAACTTTACTTAATGCCTTACTAGGTGAAGAAATTCAACCTGTGAGAGAGATTCCGTGTAGTGGTGCTGTGACAGTTTTGAAATATGGAACGCAAAAGCTTGTAGTTTGTCGTTATAAAGATGGACGGGAAGAACAAATTCCTTTTGAGCAATATCAACTAAAAGCAACAATTTCAGAAGATGCAGCACTTGGATGCCTGAGTGAGGAATTAGCACATGATGAAATTGACGAAATTGTTTTTGAGCATCCTGATTTAGATTTATGCAGTAGTGGGGTAGAAATAGTAGATTCTCCGGGATTAAACGAACACCCTGACCGCACTGCCATTACTAAAAAACTGCTGAAGGATACTGATGCAGTGATATTTCTAACTAATGCTTCGCGTCCGATAACTCAAGTAGAACGCGATTTACTCCACGATGTGAGAATTCAATTAAATCATGGTAAAGAAAACGTACCTGCTAATAATATTTTTATAGTAGGAAATTTCATAGATTTAGTTCGTAGTGAAAAGGGACGCGAGCAAGTACAACAGAGGATCGAAAGATTTGTACAAGGTCAAAAGCCTATAATTACAGGTGAAAATCGGGTTCATTTTATATCTGCTCAAGCTGCACTAGATGCAATTTTACAAGGAACTGAAGATGAGTATTTAAAAGGCTTTCAAAAGTTTACCGAGTCTATTGAAAAGTTTTTGACGTTTGATAGTGGAATAGTAAAAATTAAACATTCTATCAGTCAAATAAATCAAGTCATTGAAAAAGGTTTAGATGGGCTATATCAATCGCAGAATACTTTAGATGGAAAAATTCAAATTTCTGAAGCAGAAAAGCAAAAAATTTTAGAAAAAATAGGAGAAGCTAGTGGGCGGGATGTCAGAATCCGTCTCTTGGCTTCTCAGGTGATAGACACAGTATTTGAAGAAGCTGCTGAATCTTGGGATAAATGGTATGAAGGATTAGGCGATCGCATGGCTGAAAAAAGCCAACACTGGTATTCTGAACACAGCCCTGTTTGGAGCCAAGACAAACTCATTCATGATTACACAAATCAATTTATTAGAGACTTGTCAAAGGAAATAGACGAATGGGGAAATACGAAACTTAAAGATGTAATTTTACAAAAAAATCTTAAGTATTTAGATACTAGTATTGCGTATGAGCTAGATGCAATCCAAGGTCAATTTAAAAGCCTTGACGAACATATACAAACAAATCTCAGTCAACAGCTTCAACTTTCAATAAATGGTATAAATGATGACTTTATGGGTCTGGGAGGAATTGGCGGTGGTGTTGGAATAGGTGGTGCTTTAGCTGCTGGATTAATAGTATTTACAGGAGTCGGTTTTATTGCCGTAATTGTTGCAAGTTTAGCTGCTGCAATTGCGGGTTCGTTTGGTTTTGGAATGCTAGATTTTGATGGACTAAAAGACCAAATAAAGGGAAAAATTTTTGAACTAGGATTTCAAAAATTTGATGAATCAATGGAGAAATTCTCCGAAAAATTAGATGAAATTGTTGGTTCAGTTTTTGACAACCGAGTTGAATCAGCTAGTCGGGTAATCGCACAAGCGATCGCACTTTATGAAAATCTCCTCGAACAGCAGGAAAAAGCACACAGTGAAACTCTGGAACAACGTGAAGCTGAAAAAGCGTGGATTGACCAAAAGTGCCAAGAACTTGAGCAGATAGAGAATGGACTAGAAGTCATTCTTAGTAAATGTGTCATTGTTTAATCGCCTTACTTCCGGTTATATTTTAACGAGTGATGCGATCGCTGCGATTAATTTTGAAGGCTCGACAGGTTTAGAGATATAGAGTTGAAATCCGGCTGCAAAAACCTGTTTTTGTGTGGTTTCTGCGGCGTAGGCAGTTAGGGCGATCGCCGGAATTTCTCCTCCTAAATTGTTGGGCATTGCTCTTATTTTCCGAATCAAGGTATAACCATCAACTTCTGGCATACCTAAATCGCTCAACAGTAAATCTGGCTTTGATTGCATAATTGCATTCAGAGCTTCATTTGCTGATGCGGCTACCGTAACCACCGCTTCCTGTTGTTCTAATAGAAAGGCTAAAAACTCACGGGTATCAGCATCATCATCCACAACTAACAAATGTATTCCTTTTAGCGAACCATAAAGCACAGATAATGGATAAGGATTGTGTGATGCATTGCTATCTTCGCTTCCTAATTGCAGACTTGGTTGAAGCGGCGGAAAGCAAACTGTAAATGTCGCACCTTGTCCTTCTCCAAGACTTTCTGCGGACACTGTACCGCCATGTAACTCGACTAATTGGCGCACAATTGCTAAACCAAGTCCTAATCCACCATAGCTTCGATTTGTACCACTATCTGCTTGGCGAAAATACTCAAATACGTGCGGCAGAAACTCAGGACTAATACCTTTACCACTATCGCTAATTCTCAGTTGTACTTGAGAATTAATTTGTTGTAAATAAACTTCGATTTTTCCGCCAACTGGTGTAAATTTAATCGCATTAGAAAGCAGATTCCAAATAATTTGTTGAATGCGACTACTATCACCCTTTATCTGTCCAATTTGTTTATCTAAATGAAGATGAATTTGAATTGATTTTGCTTCTGCTGCCAATTCCACTGTCTCTAGGGCAGCTTCAATAGTAGAAATAAGATTAACGGTTTCTAAATTAAGTGCTAGCTTACCCCGGAGAATGCGGGAGATATCTAACAAGTCTTCAATTAATTGAGCTTGTAATTGAGCATTTCGTTCGATGGTTTCAAGCGCACGAGCAGTCGCAGCTGGGTTTAATGAGCGATTTTTCAGTAACTTTGACCAACCCAAAATCGGACTCAAAGGAGAACGCAGTTCGTGAGAAACAATTGCTAAAAATTCATCTTTAATCCGGTTTGCTGTCTCGGCAACTTCTTTGGCGCGTTGGCGTTCTTCTGCTATCGCTAGAGCTTGGTCTCTGAGGTTTTTATATTCCTGAACTCTAAAGGTTAAATCTGTGAAATCTTCAATGGAAAATAAAGCATAAAATCCATCTCCATCGAATGCAGGCACAGTGGTAACAGTTGTGTGTTGAATGCGATATCTATTTTCTGATAATGGTACAGGAATAATATATTTATGCAGTTGAGAAGAAAAAATTGCTGGCGGCCCGCCTTCAAAAATTTGGCACAAACGGCTAGTATAACGAGGCTGATTCAAATGAGGAAAATATTCATGAATAGAATTTCCCAAAATCTTGCCTCTAGAAATTTTCGTCCATTCCTCTAAACAACTGTTCCAGAATAAAACAATATAATTTGACTGTAGAACAAAAGCTCCTAAAGGAATTTTATCTAAAAGGCTAAATTTTTCCTGAGCTTGTTCGATGATGTTCATTGTGCGATCGCAAGTTTAAATATTTTTATGTATGTAGCAAATTTTACTGGTATTTTATCAAAAATAATTCACAATTCAAGAGCAAATTCACTGACTCCGGTAAGGAGGCAGGGGGCAGGGGGCAGAAGGTAGTGTTTCGACTGCGCTCAACAACCAGGTAGGGGGCTGAAGGCAGTTTTATGGGAGTTTTAAACGTCTACCTACTTAGCAAGTCTCTGAGGTTTTGAATATTGGCTTCACACCAGATTCTTCACGAATTCTAGATTCAGAATTCAGAATTCAGAATTCTGACTACTTTCTATCATATTATTTGCAACTCCTCATTTATTGCATTAATCAACACATCGAAAGTACCTACTAAAAAGATTAAAAGAATATCTCCAAGAATTTCTAATTGTTCAATTGCGAATCTAGCTTGTGCCACTAAAATTTTTGAATTGTTTTCATCGGTAGATAACAATAAATTTTCAATTGTATCTTCTAAATATATGGGCAATGTATAGTTTACATGTTGCTTTAGCACATTAGTGAGCGAACCCATTACTCCATTGATGACAATGTTACCAATTTCGCTGAGGGTGCTAATTTTCACTGCGTCTAAATCTGCTGACCCTGGTTCTTCGCCTGTAAGCACTGAAACCAATGTTGAGGCGCTATCAGTTGGAAAAATCAAGCCAGCAGTGCCGTAGAAAGAACCTGTAAAGCCTAGTCTTACGGTTGCCAAGCTTTCATCATGAAATCGCGGTGCTAATTCTTCATAGGCATCTGAAACAGTTAACACTTTCAACAATGGAATTTGTAGTTGAATATGAGAATCTACCATCTCATTCAGTAGACTTGCGGCTCTACCAACTCCAATATTAATTAATTCTTGTAAGGCATCCAGTTCTTCTGCTGTGACATTCATCAAAGTTTATTCCTTAGTATTAACAACTGCTTGGACTGCCTTTCGCAATTCATTTTCTTTCACCGGTTTATTAATAAAATTCGCCGCCCCCAAGCTATAGCTTTGGTTGCGCGATCCTTCTTGAATATCAGCTGAAATGATAATTATGGGAATTTTCAATTCTTCTGCTTGCATAGCTTCCAGAAATTCAAACCCATTCATGTCTGGCATGAGAAGATCCGCTAACACACAATTTGGCTGATAGTTATGAACCATTTCTAATCCCTCCCGCCCGTTGCTTGCTTCTAGGATCTCATAACCATCTACTTGTAAATACTTGCGGATCATTCTGCGAGAAAAGGATGCATCATCGATAATTAAAACTAATGCCATCAATTTGATTATCAAATAACGAATAAATATAATTTTACAATTTCAGTTAACTTTCTACTACAAATGAATTATAAAACTAAACATCTATCCAAGGAAAGATATTGTTGAAAATTAAAATCAAATCAGTATTAACATAAGATATATAGATTTTGAGTTTATTAGTGCAATGGAGTCAAATGAGATTGATGATGACGATCTAGAAGCATTTCTCGTTGAGAGCTATGAAAATCTAAATCAAATTGAACGGGATATTATTGAGCTAGAGAAAGCATCTGTCAATGGAGAAGCATTAGTTCGGATTTATCGATCGCTCCACACCCTCAAAGGAAACTGTGGCTTTTTACCGTTTCCTAATTTGGAGTCGCTTGCCCACGCCGGTGAGAGTTTGCTTTCGTGTCTGCGCGATCGCCGATTAGCAATAACCCCTAATATCATTAGTACTTTACTACAAACAGTTGACAGTATTCGGCAAATTCTTTCTCAAATCGCAGCTACCAAGCATGAAGGCGATCGCGATTATTCACCCCTAATCGCAACTATAACGCAATTGCAGGAAACTCAACAAACACCAGAAGTTTCTCAATTGCCTGTTAACACGGAAGTGTCATCACAAACAGGTACAACAAATCCTGAGTCTGCCGATGTCAATGATGAAGCTGAATCAACCATTACAGCATCAGAATCTTCTCATATTCGAGTCAACGTTAATTTATTAGACCGGGTTATGAACTTGGTAGGCGAACTAGTTTTAACCCGCAATCAAATCCTTAAATTTAGTAACCAGTTTCAAGATCCTAGTTTTAGTGCTACCTGCCAGCAATTGAGCCTACTTACAGGGCAATTGCAGGAAGGGGTGATGAAAACTCGGCTGCAAGCAATTAGTATTATTTGGCAAAAGTTCCCTCGCGTCACGCGCGATTTAGCCATCGCTGACGGTAAAGAAGTTGAGGTGGAAATGCAGGGGGGAGATACCGAACTAGACAAAAATATTATTGAAACAATTAAAGATCCGTTAACTCACTTAGTACGTAACTGCATCGATCATGGTATTGAGTTACCATCCCAGCGAGTTGCTTGTGGAAAGCCAGCTTGTGGCAAGCTATTTCTCAAAGCCTTTCACGAAAACGGCAAAGTAAATATTGAAATCGGCGATGATGGTCGCGGTCTCAATGCCAAACAACTCAAACAACGAGCGCAACAACTTGGTTTAATCAGTGCTGTGCAGGCTAACTCCATGAGCGAGTTAGAAGCGATAAACTTAATTTTCTTACCTGGCTTCTCCACTGCTCAACAAGTGACTAACCTTTCCGGGCGAGGGATGGGAATGGATATTGTCAAGAGCAATATTGAAAAAATTAATGGAACCGTTGAAATTCATAGCCAGCAGGGACAAGGAACAACATTTAAAATCAAAATTCCCTTGACATTGGCAATTATTCCGGCATTGCTTGTTAGAAGTGGCGGCAATCGCTATGCTATTGGGCAAGAGAGTTTACAAGAGCTAGTACGCCTAGAAGCAGAGGCGGCACTTAATAAAATTGAGATGTTTTACGATGTGCCTGTGTATCCCTTGCGGGGTCATCTCGTGCCATTAGTCGATCTCAATCGAGTATTGCAGTTGCCTAATAGTGCGACCAACTCAGAAACTGTGAGTATTGTAATTATTCAAGTTGACAACTTTCAATTTGGATTACTCGTAGACACAATTGAAGACATCCAAGATATTGTGGTCAAACCTTTAGGGAAACAGTTAAAGGCGCTATCGGTATTTTCCGGAGCCACAATTTTAGGGGATGGTTCAGTGGCATTAATTATTGATGTTGTTGGTTTGGCAAACCACTCTGGTGTAATTGCCAAAAAGCCATTACTCAGCCAAAACGCCGGAAATAGCCAAGAGCAAGAGAGCGATCGCCAACTCATTTTACTATTTGAAGGCCCCCAAGGCGCACGTATGGGCATTCTTTTAGCAAATGCCTTGCGAATCGAAGAGGTTTTAGCTTCTGCTGTCGAGAAAGTGGGTAACCAGTATGTCTTACAGTCTTTCGGTCAAATTCTGCCACTAATCGACCTCCATCAAGTATTTTTGCATAGCGATCGCCATTTACTTGAGCAGCAAGATATGGGCGAAATTCAGATAGTCATTGTCTCTAACAATTCAGAACTTAGTGTTGCCCTAGTGGTTGACCGCATTCTCGACATTGTAGAAGAACCACTAATAATAAAAGGTGTTCCTAGCAGGCCTGGCGTGCTTTTGTGCGCTGTCATTCAGGGACAAATTACCGAAATTCTTGACATTGAGGCTGTAATTCGCATCGCTAACCCTTACTTGCTGCAATTAGCTACTCATGGTTGAACAAAAAATTTGCACCTTTTTTCTGAAAGGAGTTTACTTTGGTATTGATGTGCAACATGTTCAAGAAGTGATTCGCCCCCAAGCAATCACTCCTGTACCTTTAGCACCATCAGATATCTGTGGTTTGATTAATTTACGCGGACAAATTATTACTGTTATCGATTTGCAACATCGGTTAGAAATCAGCCAGCCAGAGACACAATCAATTACAAAACTTGTCGATGTAGCCCAAGGATTTAATATCATTGTATGTTCTGACGATGAAATAGTTAGTCTGCTGGTGGATGATGTTGGAGATGTCTTAGAGTTTCCGCAAAACACCTTTCAACCCCCACCCGCAACGTTAAAAGGTAAAATGCGGCGAATGCTAGCAGGAGCTTACCCACTTCCAGAGGGATTTTTGCTAGTTTTAGACGCAAAAAAAATTCTAAATGTTAATTTTACAAGTCAAGTTATTGAATAATTGAGGAGCGTTGAACAATGACTACAAATCGGGCTAGAAAAACAGAAAGTTCCAAATCTAACTCTGTGGAAAATACAGAGCCGCAAGCGACCGATAACGAAATCACAAAAGCGCAATTGCAAGCTTTATTAGTAGGATTGAAAGCAGCAAAAAATGGTGATTTTAGCGTTCGGTTATCAGTAGAAAATAATGAACTGAGTGAAATTGCCTCAGTTTTTAATGAATTGGTGAGTTTCAATCAAAACTTTGCTAGCGAAGTTACTCGCATGGCATCAGAGATTAGCATCCAAGGCAAGCTCGGTTCTCAAGCAGTTGTGAAAGCAGCAACGGGAAGTTGGAAAGAATTGCTAGACAACTTGAATCAAATGTCTGTGAATTTAAAAGAACAAATAACAGAAATTAATCAGGTAACACTTGCCGTCGCCCAAGGAAATTTGTCTAAGCAAATCGAGGCTAGCAATACAGGAGAGTTTAAGCAGCTCACCAATAATGCAAATCAAATGATTGCCAGCCTGAAGTCATCCATTAGACAAATGACAGAAGTCGCAACAGCAGTGGCTTCTTCCTCAGAAGAACTAACCGCAGTTAGCAAAGAAATGACTCATAACGCCGAACAAACAGCCGAACAGGCGACTTTAGCCTCCGCCTCTGCCGAACAGGTAAGTCAAAATACCAATACAGTTGTGACGGCGGTGGAAGAAATGAATGCCAGCATTCGAGAAATTGCTAAGACTGTTACCGAAGGCGCAAAAGTTACCGTTGAGGCAGTTAAAACAGCCGATCGCACTAACCAGACAATTAACAAACTCGCTCAAAGCAGTACTGAAATTGGTAAAGTCATCAAAGTAATTACCGCGATCGCTGGACAAACAAACTTGCTAGCACTCAACGCTACCATCGAAGCCGCAAGAGCCGGGGATGCAGGCAGAGGATTTGCAGTAGTCGCAAACGAGGTAAAAGAATTAGCCAAACAAACCGCCAATGCTACCGAAGATATTAGCCAGCGAATTGAAGCGATTCAGACAGATACAAAGGATGCCGTTGCAGCCATTACTCAGATTACCGACATTATCAACCAAATCAACGACTTACAAAACACCATCGCCAGCGCTATTGAGGAGCAAACAGCAACAACAAATGAAATTAGTCGAAATATCGCCGAAGCAGCCAAAGGAACATCAGATATTGCCAAAAGTATTGCAATTGTGGCGCTCAATACTCAAACTACCACAGCAGGCACTAGCAATACATTAGAGGCAGCCACAGAACTATCCCGTATGGCAGTAGATTTGCACAAAGTCATCAACCAGTTTAAATATTAGTGGGAGGCAGGGGAGGTATGGGGAAAGGGAAAGGGAAAGGGGTATGGTTCGACAAGCTCACCAACCGGGGAAAAGGGGAAAGATTAAATTTATTCCTTTTCCCTTTTCCCTTTTCCCTTTAACCTTTTCCCCTGCCCCCTGCCCCCCTACCCCCAGCCCCAATCCCCTGCCCCCAATGCCAAAAATCCGCGTACTAATTGTTGATGATGCAGTAGTTGTTAGGAGTCGAGTTAGTAAAATATTGTCCAGCGATCCGGAACTAGAAGTGGTGGGAGTTGCGGCTAATGGTCGGATTGCTTTGGCTAAGATACCCAGGGTTAATCCTGATGTCGTCATCCTGGATATCGAAATGCCGGAAATGGATGGTTTACAAACTCTGTCTTTTATTCGACAACTCTATCCGCACTTGCCAGTGATTATGTTCAGCACTTCCACCCGCACTGGAGCGATCGCTACTATTGAAGCTCTTTCTTTAGGTGCTTCAGATTATGCAACAAAACCCAGTAACTTAGGAAGTGTAGAAGCAACTAATAAATATATTCAGGAAGATTTAATTCCTAAAATTAAGGTATTTGGTGGATTTTTGACACCAAGCCCCATTGCCGAGACTGTTGTTTTTCCCGTTAAAAGCAACATACAGCCAGTGGAAGTTGTGGCAATTGGTGTTTCTACCGGAGGCCCTAATGCTCTAACTGTAGTGTTGGGAAAACTTCCAGCTGATTTATCAGTGCCGATTTTAATAGTCCAACACATGCCGCCAATGTTTACGAAACTACTAGCAGAGCAATTATCCTCCAAGTGTCAAATTCCCATCCATGAAGCGGTTCCCGGACAGATACTAGAACCTGGACATGCTTGGATTGCACCAGGAGATTATCATCTAGTTGTGAAACGCGACAAAACTGTGGTTCGCCTTGCTACTCATCAAGCATCCCCGGAAAATTCCTGTCGTCCTTCCGTGGATGTTCTTTTCCGTTCGGTTGCAGAGGTTTACGGTGCGGGGGCGATCGCAGTTATCCTTACGGGTATGGGGCAAGATGGATTACAAGGCTGTAAGTGTATCCGTGAGGCTGGCGGACAGGTACTTGCACAAGACAAAGCTACTAGCGTGGTGTGGGGAATGCCAGGTTTTGTGATTAATGCCGGACTTGCCAATCAAATTTTGCCGCTTAACCAAATTGCCGATGAAATTATGCACAGAATTGGTTACAATCAAGTTTCTATTTCAGGTCTGTAATGAAACAGACTATGGCTGTTAGCACCGCTAATTTTGAGTATCTTCGTCAATTAGTTCGCGAGCATTCTGGGATTGTATTATTTGCCGATAAAACCTATTTGGCAGAGTTACATTTACAGCCAATTGTAGAATCATCAGGATTCACTTCTATCGCCGAATTAATTACTCACTTACGGAATCATCCGTTTAATAATCTTCACGTCCAGACAATCGAGGCTTTAGTCACCACCGAAACTTCATTTTTTCGGGATAAACATCCTTTTGAAGCACTCAAACAATACGTGCTACCAGAGTTAATTAAACAAAGAGCGATTGAGCGATCGCTTAACATTTGGTGTGCTGCCTGCTCCAACGGACAAGAACCTTATAGCATTGCTATATTAATTCAAGAACATTTTCCCGTGCTGAATAATTGGTCTTTAAAGCTAATTGCTAGTGATTTTTCTACCAAAGTTTTAACCCGTGCCCGCCAAGGGCATTATAACCAGTTGGAAATTAATCGTGGACTACCAAAAAATATTCGTGACAGATACTTTCAAAGGCTAGAAAATAACTGGCAAATAAATCAACAAATTCGTCAAATGGTTGATTTTCATCAGTTTAATCTCGTGCAAACTTGGCCGCGTCTCCCACAATTTGATGTGATCTTTTTACGCAATGTTTTAATCTACTTTGATGTTGTCACCAAGAAAGATTTACTAAAAAAAGTAAAGCAACAATTAAGGCCAGATGGCTACTTGTTTCTTGGTAGTGGTGAAACAACAATTAACCTAGATGCATCATTCAAGGTAGTTAAATTTGACAACCATATATGCTATCAATTGCAGAATCCTTAAATCAATGCAGCAGAATTCACAATTATAATAGCCCCGTGCCTAATTTTAAAACCTATGTTCTCTGCTATACTTCACTTAAGTGGGTCGTGTCCCCAATTCTTTAAAGAGTAATACCAGCGTGTGTCTTTCACATTACCCGAAGGTTGCTGTGCGCTATGACGGTGAACGTAACTAACAACTTTCTTCATGTGCGAGAGGTCATCATCGCTGTAGTCATCTTTTTTCTCTAACAATTCGATAATACGCCGCCCGGATTTATGACCAATTGACTCGTCATCGCCATCCTTTTGTCCTACGCTTTGTGACTCATCTGTATCTAGCCAAGCTTCTAGTTCCTTGGGTGTCATATTGACAGCTTGATGAAACTCGTCAACGACTGATTTTGTATCTTTACTCATGGCTAAGAATTAGTCTTCTAACTTTTCAAGAGCATCAGGCTTGTGGGCGGCCTCTTTTCCTGTCTTATCGCTTTCGACTATGTACTGGGGGTTATCTTCACTAGCTGCAACATGGTGTTTTTTAATATCTGTTGGTGAGGTGACTTTCTTCACTACTTCGCCAGTTGTCTGCCCTTGTGAAGTTTTCCATTCAACGCGATCGCCCTTTTTAAATTCCTCAGCCATAATCATCTCTTGTTTGATGTTTTATACTTACTCTCGTTACATTTTGTCTGCAATTTCAATAGCAGCCATCATTCTAGTGATAGATAAAACATCTGTTATTAATTTATATCTTTTGGCTAGCAAACAAATAGAATTTACTTGTAGGGTCAGGCAATAGGCAATAGGCAATAGGTAATATAAGAATAATATTTGATTTGGAGAAATACGCGTAGTAGCGTGACAAGACTAAAATGTTGCAATAGATTTTATTGTGGGATGGGTGTCCTCACCCGTCCGGGCGGGCAGGATGCCCACCCCACAAGAGTTTACTAATACACTATTTTAGTCTTGCCACGCCAGTAGGGTGCGTTAGCCTTTGGCGTAACGCACCACTTAACGATTTAGGTGCGTTAGGCTACGCCATAACACACCCTACAGATACTGAGATTTTTTCAGAAATCAAATCGGACTCCTATATAAAAATCAATATTTGATTTTTGAACAAAACTCAGTATACTTAATCTTCTATAATCCTGTTGCCTTTATCCAAGCTTATTGGGTTAAATTAGATGCCAATACTATTGGTAACAAGCCTTGGTTTGAGATAGTTATACTTTATTAAACGGCTCTTATTATTCAACTCAATTTCTCGATCTACCTCGTTCAAATCTTGCTGAAATGTAGCTACAATATCCTCAGCTTCTGGGTCTGCAAACTTATCGTCATAGTAGCCTAATCTGTCATAACGGTAAGCTGAGAGGATGAATAAAATTGACAATTGGTCAGCAGTTTGCTTCGGTGGTGGCAGAAATGATAATAGACTTTTGCGGTCAGCAATAGTGCCTTCTGATGTCATTTGTTTATAACCAGCAAGGGGCATATTCGGCATGAAAGTCATATATTCATATTGTGGATAGTTCACAGCAGCGTGTTGCGGCCCGCAAGTGAAAATTACCGCAGTAGCGATATCAATTAATTGTTCTAATTTTTCAATGCGATCGGGAACGCCTTTAACTCGTCCGCCTGATTGAGAAACTAGTTCCTGCGCCCAAGCTTGTAATTCAAAGTCTGCTGTCAAATCTTCGGGAGTTTTGTAGTATAAATTCAAGTATTCAGACACAAACTTTTTAATGGCATTCCACAATAGCATCCCATCATCTCGATAGGGATAGTGAGGTAATTTTTGTGGATCGTCTACACCACGATTTTTGATTTCCGTGGGTAAGGCAAACTTATCTAAGCTCCATTCTTTATAGGCATTAACAACAATTTGTAGTGATTCTTGCAGAGTTCCAGCTAGCAATTCATCAACAGGGCCGCCCCTATTAACTAAGCGCTTGCGACCCAAATCATTATTAGCCAACATGAAACGGAAGTGCGGTTTTAGTAATAAATTAAGAGGATGATTATCAGCTAATTGACGGGCTGTGACAATGGCGAAAGGTTCCATAACAAAGTGAGTTCGACAAAGATGGCTACTCATTTCATGATGGTTAGCATCAGCGATTTGAACGCATAGTTTGGCATGAAACCAAGCTAAAGGATCGTCAAAAGGTGTGATTAGTTGGCTTTGTTTACCGGCTGCGGGATTGAGTTGAATGGCAATAGGTACAAGTTGACCGCGATCGCTAAAGCCAGAACTACGCCAACAAAAAAAAGCTAAGGGTGTTGGTAAATACTTTCTACCTCTTTCGTAAGTGCCTCCTTTAACAAAGGAAAGCGATCTGTAATCGGTTATATATAAATTTCCATTGGCAAGTTTTTCTGCCAAATTGATAGATTCGCCAAATTTTCGTTGTAATTCTTGAATAGTAAACTCAAAGTCTAAAGGCATCTCTTTAATTTGGCGTAAAGCCATAGGATTTGACCCACACAGCCGTTGTTCGCAAAACGAGTCATCAGTTTGGTATGTTTTGATGACAGTAGGTTTAGGCAAGACTGGAAAATAGTCTTCATAGTCTTGCAATTCATCCAAAGGGTCCCATAAAGTATGGGTTTTAACAGCCAACATATTGATAGGAAGCTCTGCCGTTTCTACTGCACGTTCAGCAATATATTTTGTAGAAAAATTTTCGACGGCAGGTACATCTTTAAGCATCGCCATCGGCGGTAAAAAATCATAATCGAATTCATATTCTTCTTGCTTACGCTCTAAGAAAGATTTGCGTTTTGTTGGGTCGGGGTCATTTTGAGGAAGGTATGGTTTCATAAGCTCTGATAAAGTTGAAAGTCAGCAAAATAATAAGTAAGTTAACTAGCAAAAACATAGTTAACTAACTCAGCAAGCTTGTTATTGAATTAAGTTTAAAGAGAGTTTTTCATACAAATAAATATGACTCTATAAAATTTATAGTTTGAAACTGCTAATGAGTAATCAAGGTTATTAATTGTTTTTATGCAGAGTATATATTTTTTGTAAAAATTCTTTACTTACAGGACTTACGCAATATGTGACTGAAAACCTTATTCAAGCGTTGCGGTAATTCATGAATTACCGCTACTTTCGTTATCTTTTGCGTAAGTCCTGACTTATAGCGTTTTTCATCTATTTGAACCACAATCCCTGCCTGGTAGGGGCTTTACAGCTGTACATACGTGTCAACTTAAGCTCAAACTGTTGCCCCACAATAGTTTTACCCCACCCCCAACCCCTCCCCTTGCTAAGGGGAGGGGCGATTTTGGCTTTAGACAAAATCGGGGTGGGGTAACGCGGATCTTGATGGTAAGTGAGAGAACTGAATATCACATATAGCAAGGGACTGGGGACTGGGGACTGGGTGAAAAGCCTTGTTGTGTCTAAGTTTTATCATCTGTTAATGTCCTAACCACCTTGGCTGTTGCTATATTTATAAGGGTTTCACGTTAAGTTGACACCAATGACAGCTGTAAAGCCCCTACAACGCGGTCTATTTACCTGAAAATTGCTGTAATATTCAAATCCCGGTCTGAAAAACAAAAGGCACTGATGACTGATTTATTATTCGCCCTTCTGCCTCCCCTGCCCCCTCCCTCCTAGTCCCAAAGCAAAGCTGTAGCCCCTGGCAGACATACCGCATAATGAAGAAAGATTAAGCACATTCTCAGAAAACCGTCGATGAGCCAGACTAGCCTAAATTTAGTTGCAATATCTATCTTTCTCATGACACTATCGGCACTGTTGGGGCCATTCTTTAACTTATCGCCAACAGTACCGGCGCTTGCTACCTTCGCTATTTTGGGGATAGCGACTTTTGACAGCTTTAGCTTACAAGGTAGGGGCGGTACTATCTTTTTGGATTGGATTGCTGGTTTTTCGAGCGAACACCGCGATCGCATTATCCACCACGAAGCAGGACATTTCTTAGTTGCTCACCTGTTGGGTATTCCTGTGACCGGCTACACCCTCAGTGCTTGGGAAGCCTGGAAGCAAGGGCAAGGCGGACAAGGCGGCGTTACGTTTGATGATAGTGAATTAGCATCTCAATTAGAAGTAGGTAAAATCACTGCCCAGATGCTAGATCGCTACTGCACTGTTTGGATGGCGGGTATTGCTGCGGAAACCTTAGTTTTTAACAATGCTGAGGGTGGAGCGGATGATAAAAATAAGTTAATAAAAGTCTTGACAATTTTAGGTTTTTCTGAGTCAGCTTATCAACAAAAAATGCGGTTTCATGCCCTGCAAGCAAAAACTTTACTACAAGAAAATTGGTCTAACTATGAAGCTTTAGTTAATGCCATGCGACAACGCAGTTCGGTAGAAGATTGTCGGGAAAAGTTGGGAGTGGGGCAGGGGGCATAGGGCAAGTGGACAAACAGGGCGGAGGAAGCAGGGGAAAGGGTTAAAGGTTAAAGGGAAAAGGAATAAATTTAATCTTTCCCCTTTTCCCTTTACCCCTTTCCCCATGCCCTGTTTGCCCACTTTTACGAAGAAACAGCCTTCAAATGTGGAACATGAGATAAATACTTGGAACCAATAACCCGATTACGTCCAGTAGTTTTAGCGTGTAGTAAGCATTGATCGGCACGATTGAGCAGACTTTCTCCTTGCTCGTCATCGTCGGCTTCTAAACAGGCTGTGCCTAAACTAATGGTGATATTAATTGTAAGTTTATTATTGAGTGCAAATGGTTCTTCGCTGACTATACGATTGAGACGACGGGCTACAATTAGTGCTTCGTCACCGTTAGTGTTAGCTAGAAGAATCACAAATTCTTCACCACCATAGCGAAATGCAGTGTCTTGAGAACGCAGATTGTGTCGTAGACGCTGACACAATAGCTGCAAAAGGCGATCGCCAAGTAAATGCCCATGAGTATCGTTAACTTTTTTGAAATGATCTACATCCAAAATAATCAAACTTAGGGAACTTTTCTGACTTCTCGCTTTTTTAATCTGCCTGGGTAAATCCCATTCTAAAGCACGGCGATTACTTAATTCTGTTAATGAATCGGCTAAGGCGATCGCTGATAATAAATCGTTAGTCCGAAGCAAATCTCGGTATTTGTGCGCCTTCCGCAAACCAACGGTCAATTGAGCAAGTATTAGCCCATGATTGGCGGTCAATTCTGCCAAGTTATGCTCTGCTGTTTCATCAATCAGATGCCAAATATAAGCATCGGCTCCTTGCTTTAACATCGCAGCAGTCATTTCTAATTCCCTGTGCCAACCATATTTTTTTCTATCAGTTAGCTGTTGGTGACGATCTTCAAACAGAATACAGTAGATCCACGATAACTTTGTCCGATCTTTCAACCAATTGCACAATTCCATACTGCCATCTAGGCTAGCCTGCACAAGTATGATATCTGGGGGTGTCATTTGAATGTACGACACCGCCTGATTTAGATTATCAATAACTTCTACATTAAAAGCGATCGCATAACGTATCTGATCTGGAAGTGTGTTGCGAAAGTTCTTATTTCCAAAAACCAAAATGGAAATATTCATTGCTTTTTTACAGGATTTCAACTTTCAGGAAATTAATTAAAGTAAAACTTGCTTGCTCTGGTTATCTAAGAATAAATTTACCGAATTGCGCGAAAGTAAAAATTCAAAAACCAAAAAAATAAGAAGTAACAATGGTTTCCAAACCATAACTTGATTTCAGGTAATTTTGTTTTTTATTTGAGGTTTTTACTTTTAATAATCTTTCCGGCTCACTTATGTTTCTTGCTATATGATTTTTTAACCTTAAATTTAAAAAGCTCTCTCATTTTTAATCTCCTCTTAAGACTTTCTCGTTATTAGTACGATTGCTTAAACTTACATTTATAAAGACTAATGTCTTATTTACAGAATGTTTTTAAAACAGTATAAATACTGAATATTTTACGACCGTATATAAACCATTGCTGTAGTTTCTTGTATGTTATTCTTCTGTGGTGATTACCATAAAAAATAACTTTTAATCATCAGCAACCATGCCAGCAAAATTGCTGACGAATTCAAAAAATCCACTTTATAAAGTTTTTAATTTAACCGTAAAAACCGAAGCTTTGTAAATATGAAAAATACTAACTTAAGCCAATTGAATGTCATCCCTCTGTGTAAACCCGACTCTTCAAAGAAAAGAGGCTTTTAGTCGCCCTGAAGCTTCAGTAAGCGGGTTCGGAGGTTACATACATTTGTTTTATATTTGTTCGATTTGACCTATTTACTTTTCTAGCATCTGAGTCTTTTCCTTTAGAGAGTAGTTTTTAATCACCCATTAGGAAAAAAGGTAAATCAAATACTACAAAACTACCTCTGGTAGGAAGAAGTTTTGCAGATGCTGATGTACCCTAGAATTACAGAGGGGACTAGTAAGGCAATAAATTCAGTATTTTGCTCGTGTTAATAGCAGAAAAATTTTCTACTTAGATTTTTCGTGTTGGTTTACTTAATTCACATTTTTTTGATTTGCGAGAAATACTATCGATGTACAAAAAGGCTAAATAAAAAACGAGATGTCAAAATGTACCCCTAATGTGGGGAAATTAGTTGAATTCCACCCCTGAATAGGAGCGGAAATTAAAGAAAAAGATTTTGTTAGCGTAGCCTAAAATATTAAAATGTCAACTTTTGTAACAAACGAAGATTAAATTTAGTAACCTTCAACGTTATAACCAGCAGCAACAATTACCTGCTTGATTGATTCTTCAGATGCTGCGGATTCCACGGTAACGGTTTTAGCGTTAACATCGACATCCACCTTGGCATCGGGTTCCATTACATGAATTGATTCAGTAATTGTTTCTGCACATCCTTCACAAGCAATATTTGATACTTTCAGTTTTAGTGCCATTTGTTACCTCAATATGGGATTTTTAAATTATTTCTTAAGGATTAGAATAAACCAGCGCCTAGCGATCGCACATCCTACTAGAGTCAGGAAATCGCCTAAAACCATCACAATCGCTGCATTTATCTTGCTGACTGGCACAGATGGCTGGCAGCAATATGGACAAAATGCAAAAATATATAAAGCTGCTTATGGAAATACACTTAGTGGAAAAAGGCAAAAGACAAAAGTCAAAAAGCTTATAGGGCAGGCTTATGATGGATTTTGTAGCCACTTAACGGCTGAAATGTAGAGTATGGTTGCTCTATTTCCGCCATGCTGTAGTAGTGCAGGTAAGCATAAGTCAAAATTTCAAAGAAAGTTAGTTAAAAACTCCCATGTCTTCAAATCCCCAACACCTAAGCGGTAACGAAATTCGCAAAACATTTCTTGACTTCTATGCTGGGCGCGGTCACCAAATTCTGCCAAGTGCCTCCCTCGTGCCAGAAGATCCGACTGTGCTGCTGACGATCGCGGGGATGCTACCATTTAAGCCGATATTCCTGGGACAGCGCACACCAGAATTTAAGCGGGCTACGACTTCCCAAAAGTGTATCCGCACCAACGATATCGAAAACGTCGGACGCACCAAACGCCATCACACGTTCTTTGAGATGCTGGGTAATTTCAGCTTTGGTGATTATTTTAAAGAACAAGCGATCGCTTGGGGTTGGGAAATTTCTACGCAAGTCTTTGGCTTATCCCCAAAAAATCTTGTCGTCAGCGTTTTTAAAGAAGATGATGAAGCCTTTGCTATCTGGCGGGATCGAATCGGTGTACCAGAAGCGAGAATTAAGCGCTTGGGCGAAGATGATAACTTTTGGGTATCTGGCCCCACTGGCCCTTGCGGCCCTTGTTCTGAGATTTATTACGACTTCCACCCAGAACGCGGCGACGAAAATATAGATTTAGAAGACGATACCCGGTTTATCGAGTTCTATAACCTCGTGTTCATGCAATATAACCGGGATGCTAGCGGCAATTTAACGCCACTGCAAAACAAGAACATCGACACCGGCATGGGTTTGGAAAGAATAGCGCAAATTCTCCAAAACGTGCCGAATAACTACGAAACTGACCTGATTTTCCCAATTATCGAAACAGCAGCCCAAATTGCTGGCATTGATTACCACAACAGTGATGAGAAAACCAAAGTTTCCCTAAAAGTTATCGGGGATCACGTTCGTTCCGTCGTCCACATGATTGCCGATGAAATCCGCGCCTCCAACGTCGGACGGGGTTACGTGTTGCGGCGATTAATTCGGCGTGTGGTGCGTCATGGGCGATTAATTGGGATTAATGGTGAATTTATTACCCAAGTTGCCCAAACTGCGATCGCTCTATCAGAATCAGCTTACCCCAACGTGCGGCAGCGAGAAGCAGCAATTAAAGCTGAGTTGCAACGCGAAGAATCTAATTTCCTGAAAACTCTGGATAGAGGAGAAAAACTCCTAGAAGAAATTATCCAAGAAGTGAAACAGCAAGGCAAAACCTCTATTAGTGGTGAAAGTGCCTTTACTTTATATGACACCTACGGTTTTCCCTTAGAACTCACCCAAGAAATCGCTGAAGAAAATCATCTGACAGTGGATGAAGTGGGTTTTGATGCCGAAATGCAAAAGCAGGTGGAACGCGCCAAAGCAGCACACGAAACCATTGATTTAACTGTCCAAGGTTCCCTCGACAAATTAGCAGAACACGTCCACGCTACCGAGTTCTTGGGCTACATCCAACCGACGACGACGGCGAAAGTCGAAGCGATTTTGGTAGAAGGCGTTTCCCAAGAAGAAGCAGAAGCAGGGACAGAAGTACAAATTGTGCTTGACAAAACGCCATTTTATGCTGAGTCAGGGGGACAAATCGGCGATCGCGGTTATATCTCCGGCGATGGCATCGTGATTCGCGTAGAAGACGTGAAGAGAGAATCTGATTTCTTCGTTCACTTCGGGCGCATCGAACGCGGTACACTCCGTGTAGGAGATGCTGTAACTGCCCAAATTGACGCAGCTTGTCGGCGTCGCGCCCAAGCTAACCATACCGCAACCCACCTACTACAAGCGGCGTTGAAGAAAATTGTCGATGATGGCATATCGCAAGCAGGTTCCCTCGTTTCCTTTGACAGATTGCGCTTTGACTTCAACTGTCCCCGTGCATTGACAGCAGAGGAAGTCCAACAAATTGAAGAACAGGTAAATACTTGGATTGCTGAAGCCCACAGTGCCAAAGTGGAAGTATTACCTTTGGCTGAAGCCAAAGCTAGGGGTGCCGTTGCCATGTTCGGGGAAAAATACGGAGAAGAAGTGAGAGTAATTGACTTTCCCAGCGTATCAATGGAACTGTGCGGTGGTACACATGTAAGTAATACTGCTGAGATTGGCGTCTTTAAGATTATTTCTGAAGCGGGAGTTGCTTCTGGAGTGCGACGCATTGAAGCAGTTTCTGGCCCTGCCGTGTTGGATTATCTCAACGTGCGGGATAAAGTAGTTAAAGATTTGAGCGATCGCTTTAAAGTCAAACCCGAAGAATTACCGGATAGAATCACAACTCTGCAAAACGAGCTGAGAACAGCCGAAAAGCAGCTAGAATCTTTGAAAGGACAGTTAGCGATCGCAAAATCTGACAGCTTACTACAAACAGCTGAAAATGTCGGCGATTTTAAAGTTATCGTCGCCCAATTAGAAGACGTTGACGCAGAATCATTGAAAACCGCAGCCGAACGCTTATTGCAAAAAATCGGTAATGGTGCGGTGGTACTGGGTTCTGTTCCCGAAGCTGGTAAAGTCAGTATAGTTGCGGCCTTTAGTCCAGAAGTTAACAAAAAAGGACTGCAAGCTGGTAAATTTGTGGGAGCGATCGCTAAAATCTGCGGTGGCGGCGGCGGTGGTAGACCAAACTTAGCCCAAGCCGGCGGTAGAGATGCGAGTAAATTACCAGAGGCGTTAGCACAGGCACAAAGTGAGTTAAAATCCGCGTTAGCCTAACTTTCTTTTTATTGAAGGAAGGGAGAAATTTTTAGCTATCTTTTCTCCCTTCTCCATTAGTATCTACAGTAAATTTAAGTAATGAAAAATCATCTTCCCTTTGCTAAATCTGCATAAATTACAATTTCTACACCTAAAACTATTAATAGTACTATAGGACTCATATTTGATTTTTGAAATATACGTAGGGTGCGTTAGCCTTTGGCGTAACGCACCGGTTAATGATTTAGGTGCGTTAGGCTACGCCATAACACACCCTACAGATACTGAGGTTTTTTCACCAAATCAAATCGGACTCCTATAGTTCAATCAAGCTTCTAAATAATTAATTGGTACTTCTTTGCGATATTAGAACAACCCCAGACTTTAGTCTGTGCGCTCATGTTTAGTTTTCACTATTTTTATAATTCTTCAGTAATCTTGACATTGTAACTCGTGGATATACTTAGTTACTTTGAAGACAGAATTTTGGACAGCAAGATTACTGTGTTTAAGAAAGAAAATTTTTTTAACCTTTCAACTGACCTATTCTGTATCATCGCTACCGATGGTTGTTATCACCAAGTAAATCCAGCATGGGAAAAAGTATTAGGATGGAAACCAGAAAATTTAATCGGGCATCCTTGGTTAGAATTCGTGCATCCAGAGGATATTGCAATCAATCAGCTACCAAGGGAACCAGAGCTTTCTTGGCGCTGGGATAATCGTTATCTTCACAAAGATGGTAGTTATCGGTGGTTGTCTTGGAGCCTGTCAACCGATGGACAGGGAGTCATCTATGCAATAGGGAAAGACATCAACCAGCAGATGCAGCAAATAGAAGCACTTGAAACTGAACGCCAAAGCCTTTATAACCTACTGAATCAGCTACCTGCTTTTCTTTATCTGCAACCCAATAATTATGGCATAGGGTTTTATAACCAACGCTTCCAAGAGGTATTTGGAGATCCTACAGGAAAACTTTGTTATGAGGCGATCGCTGGATTAAAACAGCCTTGTCCAGTTTGCCCTACATTTCGTGTCTTTGACACTAATGCTCCGCAACTTTGGGAATGGGTTGATAGTAAAACAGGTAATGTGTATCAGATTTATGATTATCCGTTCAAGAATATGAAAGGAGAGCCAATGGTTGTGGAAATGGGTTTAGATATTACTGCTGTCAAAAAAGCAGAAGTAGCTTTGCGACAGCGTGAGAAGGAATTAACCCAAAAAAACCAACAGCTTGCTGAAGCACTAACACAATTAAAAAAGGCGCAATCGCAACTAATTCAGACTGAGAAAATGTCTTCTTTAGGTCAACTAGTGGCTGGAGTGGCTCATGAAATTAACAACCCTGTTAGCTTTATCAATGGTAATATTATTCACGCTAAAGAATATATTCAACAATTGCTAGAACTGCTGCAACTTTACCAAAAAGAATATCCTGACCCTGCACCAGTGATTAAGTCAGCCATAGGAGCAAACGAGTTAGAGTTTATTACTGAAGACCTCAAAAAATTGCTTGATTCGATGAATATCGGAAGCGAACGCATTCGTGATATTGTAATATCGTTGCGGAACTTCTCTCGGCTAGATGAAGCAGAAATCAAAACCGTGGATATCCACAGTGGTATTGAAAGTACGCTATTAATTTTGCAAAACCGCCTCACAGTTAAATCCAACCATCCACCAATTGAAATTATTAAAGACTACGGCCAACTGCCTTTAGTAGAATGTTACGCAGGTCAACTTAACCAAGTATTGATGAATATTCTGACTAATGCGATCGATGCTTTAGAAAATTGGTCTGTGATTAATGAGTCCAAGAAACCACAAATCTCAATCCGTACTCTTGTACTCAACTGTGATTCGATTGCGATCGAGATTGCTGACAATGGCATAGGAATGTCGCCAGAAGTTCAACAGCGTCTATTCGATCCTTTTTTTACGACCAAACCAGTAGGCAAAGGAACTGGTTTAGGAATGTCAATTAGTTATCAAATTATCACAGAAAAACATCAAGGACGCTTAAGCTGTATTTCATCTCCAGGAAGGGGAGCTAAATTCATAATTGAGATTCCCATCCAACAAATAAATCAGTAACTAAAGTTGATTAAATCAAGCGCCGCAGAGGAATCATCGGTGATTTAGCAAACCCATGCAATTCATAGAAATGAATTGCCGAATAATTATCAGCGTCTGTCAAAAGAGTAATACGAGATATACCTTTAGCGCGACAAAATGCGATCGCTCTAGTAATGAGTTCTGAACCAATGCCCCTACCTCGATAATTAATATCTACTACCATGTCTTCTAAGATGGCAACTAATCCTCCTTGGGCTGTGCTAATTGTAAATAGAATGTTCACCATACCTATGAGTTTTTCTTGTTCCCGTGCAACTAAAATAGCTCCAACATGAGGCTGCGTAATAATTGCTTGCAAACCCGCAGTTTGTTTATTTACATCTGGTTGGAACTCTGCTTCTTGGGAGAACAATGAACTCAGAAGTGGAATCAGCGCTGGTATATCTGTAACTGTTGCAATTGAGACTGTAACCATAACGAAGAGTTGTTGCAAATGTGTTAACTCTCATGAGCATAAAGCTTTCAAATCCTCAAAGCCAACAGCAATTTGTGGGAATTAATAGAGGTTTTTACTTTTCTCTGATACCATCGTTGAAAACAGACTCGAAAAGCTAATTTCATGTATGGCTTGCTTTCGGACTGGCAAATTAGTGTTCAGGAGTCAAGGAGAAAGCAACTGTACAATTTAGACAAGCTTGAGCTTCGTAAAGTTAATTTTTTCCTGAAGCTTGCCAAGAGTTTATTCACATGATAATCTCAAAGTATGCATCCACCTTAAGGATAGTTTTAGATTTAAGAAATTCTCTGCATTAGCCTGCTTCATATCGTTTCAGATATATTGTTGTGTTTGAATAGGCATTAATTGTATCAAGTTACTTAGTGCTTTCTTGATACTACTTGAATCGCGTTCTACCCTTGTCAGAAGCTATTTGGCTTTTAAGTTGCACAGTCGCTCATGAAATTTGTTGACTGTTGAGAGTTAACCGTCAACAGTCAACAATTAACAGCCAACATGAGAAAATGTGCAATTTAAATGTGTGACAGGTTAACTGATTTGGCTTAATTTTATCTGATTGAGCCTGAGTTCAAGAAATAGAGAGTTTATCTATTACTTAGAACAATAAAGTGCTGCTTGCAAGCACTAGATAATTTGTCAATCTGTTAGTCATATCGTGTCCGGTAAAAGACTTATCATTAAGACCGCAGGAGAGCATGAAGTCACCCAAGCAGAAACCCCTGACGCTGACCGGGGGGCACGGGAGCAAGGGAGAGGGTTTTGCATTTTCCGCACAGATGTATTGAATCACAAGTAATTAGCCGGACATGATATCAAAAGACCTCTTGCAAAAGTGTTTTTTGCAAGAGGTGGGAAAAGGTAAAAGGTTAAAGGGGAAAGGAAAATACCAAACCTTTCCCCCTTTCCCTTTCCCCTTTTCCCTACTTCTGCAAGAAGTCTAAAGTTAAATTAGCCTTCTTGTTTGTTTATTACGCCTCCGCCTTGTTCTTTTTGGATAGGTCAGGAATCAACAAACACACACAATAATAGGAGCTAAGGGAGAAAATAAAGAGCTATTTTACTCCCGAACTTCTTGCTGACAATTCTTTTCTGATGCAGAGCCTTAATTTATCTGCGAGGCATCATTTTTCTTGGACTGCTGTATCAATTACCAATCAAGATACGTTGGAGATAGAGAAATGTCTAAACATATCAATGAACAACAAACTGACATTGTAGAGCAAAGAAAACAACTAATTGAGGAAGTTCTGAAAGCTTATCCTGATAAATCTCGTCTAAAGCGAGATCGGCAACTTAATGTTTATAAACAGGGTAAGTCAGACTGTGGCGTTCAGTCAAATGTGAAATCAGTTCCGGGTACTATGACTGCTCGTGGTTGTTCTTACGCTGGTGCTAAGGGTGTAGTTTGGGGTCCGATCAAAGACATGATTCACATTAGTCATGGGCCTGTAGGTTGTGGTTACTGGTCTTGGTCTGGTCGTCGTAACTACTATATTGGTACTACCGGCATCGATTCTTTTGGTACTATGGATTTCACCTCTGACTTTCAAGAACGAGATATTGTATTCGGAGGTGACAAAAAGCTTACGAAAATTATCAAAGAAATTGAAGAACTTTTTCCACTTAACCGAGGTATTACCGTTCAATCTGAATGTCCTATTGGTCTGATTGGAGATGACATTGAAGCCGTAGCTAAAAAGTCTAGTAAAGAGATTAGCAAGCCGATCGTTCCTGTACGTTGTGAAGGCTTTCGTGGTGTTTCTCAGTCTCTAGGTCACCACATTGCGAATGACACCGTTCGTGATTGGTTATTTCCCTATGCTGAGGGCATCAAAAAACAAGGAAAACTTCTCAGCTATCAACCCGGCCCTTATGATGTTGCAATCATTGGTGACTATAACATTGGTGGTGATACTTGGTCTAGCCGCATCCTCTTGGAAGAGATTGGCTTGCGTGTAGTTGCTCAATGGTCTGGTGATGGCACTCTCAATGAGATGATGCTCACACCTCAAGCGAAGCTAAATTTAATTCATTGTTACCGCTCAATGAATTACATTACTCGTCATATGGAAGAAGCTTATGGCATTCCTTGGTTGGAATTCAATTTTTTTGGCCCTACCGAGATTGCTAATTCCTTACAACAAATTGCTGCTAGATTTGACTCTAAGATTCAAGAAAATGCTCAGAAGGTAATTGCTAAGTATCAACCAACAATAGATGCAATTATTAGTAAGTATCGATCGCGTTTAGAAAACAAAACTGTAGCGCTGATGGTCGGCGGACTACGCCCTCGCCATGTGATTCCTGCATTCAACGATTTGGGTATGAAGGTTGTAGGTACGGGTTATGAGTTCGCTCATCATGACGACTACAAACGTACTATTGAATATATTGAAAACGGTACTATCATTTATGATGATGTAACTTCTTACGAGTTCGAGAAATTAATTAAAGCACTCAAGCCCGACTTAGTAGCTTCTGGGGTTAAAGAGAAATACGTTTTTCAAAAAATGGGTTTACCTTTTCGTCAGATGCATTCTTGGGATTACTCCGGGCCGTACCATAGCTATGACGGTTTTGCAATTTTCGCTCGTGATATGGATATGGCTTTAAATAACCCTTCTTGGCAATTGATCCCTACTCCTTGGAAAAGAGCTAGTTAGGAAATAACAACAAGCATAGGACGACACACAATAAGGTTTGGTTAAAGGGTAAATGGTACTAAGTTAAGCGCAAACCCTTGATATACAGCAGTTTTCTTTTGCATGAGGTACAAAGTCACTGGTCTTGAGGCAGGAGGCAGGGGGCAGAAGGCAGGAGGGAGAAGAATAATTTGATTTGTGAATCCTTAGTTCTGTACCTCATTTAGTGGCAAACTGCTGTAAGTGACTTTTGGGTGTGGGGAATGAAGAAGATGTTGAACTTCTTGATGCAACTAAAATTTAATTGTCTGAAACACTACACCCAACACTCTACATTGACGAGCTTTCACTTTTTCTGAGTGCCATTCCACCCACATAGCGATCGCACTATGGATCGGTACAAGATCCCAAAAAGTTTAAGAGCGTTAAAAGCTGTGGTGCTTATTCTACATAGCTTATAGCTTTACAAGCGTGCCATTTGCTTTCAGGTCTAATTGTCGGTTTCGACCCCAGCACGAGTGTTTAGGGCTTTCCCTTCAAATTCAGTTGTATAAGTTGCTTTCAATAAATTTTGTTTATTGTTAACCAAAAAAAGAATAATTGCTTCTATTTACCTGAGAGCATAGTATAAAAAACAAGCAATCTTGTAGATAAAACCCTATTTTAATTAATTGGTGAGCAACAGATATGAGTTGGTTAATCGGTACTGTAATTCTTGGGATTTCGGTGGCTTTAGCAACTACTTTTGACGATAATATATACTTGACAGCTTTTTTCGGAAAAGTTAATCATACCTTTCGTCCTAAACATATTATTATCGGGGAATTTGTAGGATTTACTGCACTAGTATTTGCTAGTTTACCTGGTTTTTTCGGTGGTTTAGTTCTTCCAGAGGCTTGGATTGGATTGCTTGGTATTCTGCCAATTACTATTGGCATTAGTAATCTAATGAATCGAGAAGATGGAGAACAAACTGTACAAGATGTATCAGTTCAGTTTAGTCATTCAGTCAAACCAAGACGTAGAAAAAGATCATTACTAGCGATTCTGCGTGACCCCCAAACGTACCGTGTTTCAGCAGTGACCATTGCTAATGGAGGAAACAACATAGGGATTTATGTTCCATTGTTTGCTACTACCAATCTTCCCAGTTTGGGGGTAATTTTATCTGTTTGTTATTTAACTGTTGGAGTCTGGTGTTTCCTATCTTATAATCTGACGCGTAATCCTATGATGGCACCACTTTTGGCTCGTTATGGGCGCAAAATTTTTCCCTGGATATTAATCTGGCTAGGATTCTCTATCATGATAAAAAGTGGTACATTTCAGCTTGTTCCTAACTTAGCAACAGTTTTAAATTAGAATTTTTGCCAGGACAACTTATTTATCAACTTACTAAATTTTGAGAAAATTTACTGTTGCAAGTTTAAAGTAAAATAGCCGTAATTTCAAAATTTATATACTTGAATCTGATGAGTAGTTTTCCTATTTTAATTAACAAGTTTGGAGATACTAATGAACTTAGTAAATTGTTTTCCTACTGATGTAGATGAACTCCAGTTATTAAGCAAAAGCAATGATTACTTTGTGGGTCAAAGAGTCATCTGGCTTTTTAAAGCTGGTACTAGCTCTAAGAATATTCAAAGAATTCCGGCCTTAGTGGTGAAATTAGGTTTCAAAAAGGTACAAATTAAGGTACAGAAACCAGATAATAATTTTGTCAATCGTTGGGTAAATCGAGAGAAGTTAGAGATTACAAAAAGTGTCTACTAAATTAATGTATTTAATTAATCAAATTCAATAAATTGGCATCTAGAGCAAATAGGGGCAAAAAATAGCAAAAGATTATAATTTATCTGCTAACGCCTCAGTTACAATCCTGCTTTCAAAAATTTTCAAATAGCCCTGTTGTCTCACTATCACGGTAGCGGCAGCTAGTGAGCGATACCTTCTCCTGTCGGAGACGCTCCGGGAACGGCACACTTCTCTACGAGAGGCTACGCCAACGCGATCGCCGCATAACAACGCCCATGCACACCGACGCCGAGAGTCGATCGCTTATGATACAAAGGCGATCTGCGGCGGGTGATGGACATCGTTAGGCGCTTGAAGTCTGCCTAGTGTCTGTTCATCAGATGGGTGCTAGCATGGCTGAGTTGCGCTATGAAGTACACAAAGGCGATGCAGTGGACTGTTGAAGATCCTGGTTGTGATGCAAAGTCTCTTTGCCGCCCCTGATTGCAACTGTAGTATGAATTGCCAAAGGAGGAAAACTGATGAGTTCATTTGTCCTTTGTTTTCAAGATATTGACAAAACAAAACTCAAGGTCGTTGGTGGTAAAGGCGCGAACCTGGGGGAACTTACCAAGATTCAAGGAATACTCGTACCAGATGGCTTTTGTATTTCTACTGAAGCTTTTAAAAGAATAATTGAGGAAACGTCGTCGATTAACGAATTACTCGATCGGTTATCGCTTCTGAAAGTGGAAGACCGGGATAAAATCGGTGAACTTAGCAATGAGATTCGCTCTTTCATCGAAGGAATAGCCATTCCTCAAGACATTAATGAAGAGATCGCCCGCCTTCTCTCCAGGCTTGGAGAAAAAAATGCCTATGCAGTACGATCCAGCGCAACCGCAGAGGATTTACCGACAGCCTCTTTTGCAGGTCAGCAGGATACGTATTTGAATATTATCGGGAAGGAAGCAATTTTAAAGCATATCAGTAAGTGCTGGGCATCGCTATTTACCGAGAGAGCAGTAATTTACCGCCTCCAAAACGGCTTCGACCACCGTAAAGTCCACCTGTCTGTGGTTATTCAGAAAATGGTCTTTCCCCAGGTGGCAGGAATTTTGTTTACTGCCGATCCCGTCACTTCTAATAGGAAGGTGTTATCAATTGATGCGGGCTTCGGACTTGGTGAAGCCTTGGTCAGAGGTCTGGTGAATGCTGATATCTATAAAGTGTGTAATGGCAAGGCGATCGATAAGAAGATATCCACCAAAAAACTGGCTATTTACGCCTTAAAAGATGGAGGTACGAAAGAACAGGAGATTGAGCTTGAACGGCAGAATAGGCAAGCGCTGACGGATGAGCAGATTTTACAGCTTGAGCGCATCGGTAGGAAGATTGAAGAACATTTCGGTTGCCCCCAAGACATCGAATGGTGTTTGGTTGATGACACATTTTATATTGTCCAAAGTCGCCCCATCACGACTTTATACCCCATCCCTGAAGCCAGCGATCGCCAAAATCACGTCTTTGTTTCTGTCGGTCACAACCAAATGATGACCGATGCCATGAAACCATTGGGATTGTCTTTTTTCCTGTTAATGACCCATGCACCCATGCACACTGCTGGTGGAAGGTTGTTTGTTGATGTTACAGCGACGCTGGCTTCACCTGTCAGCAGAGAAACGGTATTAAACGTCACATTGGGAAAATCCGATCCGCTCATGAAAGACGCACTTACAACCATCCTAGAGCGGGGAGATTTTATAAAATCGTTACCCGACGAGCAGAGTTCCGGCAAAAGCGGTAAAGGTCGATCGCCTGCGGATTTTCAAACCCTAAACGACTACGATCCGGCGATTGTTGCTGATTTGATTCAACAGAGTCAAACCTCGATTGACGCGTTAAAACAAACCATCCAAACAAAATCAGGAGCGGATCTGTTTGATTTTATCCTGGAAGATATCCAGCAATTAAAGAAGACCAACGCTGATTCACAGAGTTTTGGTGTGCTTATGACTGGGATGAATGCTTCCTCCTGGATCAATGAAAAAATGAACGAGTGGTTAGGCGAAAAAAACGCAGCGGATAAACTTTCTCAATCAGCACCCAACAATATTACGTCGGAAATGGGTCTGGCACTATTGGATGTTGCGGATGCGATTCGTCCTTACCCGGAAGTCATTGAGTATTTGCAACAGGTAAAAGAGGATAACTTTCTGGGTGAATTGGTGAAGCTTGAGGGTGGACAGGAAGCCCAGAACGCGATCGCTACTTTTCTTCACAAATACGGAATGCGATGTGTTGGAGAAATCGATCTTACGAGAACTCGTTGGAGCGAAAACCCAACCACACTTGTTCCGATGATTCTCAGTAACATCAAAAATTTTGAGCCTGGTGAAAGCGAGCGTAAATTTGAGCAAGGGCGACAGTCAGCTTTGAAAAAAGAACAAGAGTTATTAGAGCGATTGAAGCAATTACCGGATGGTGAAAAAAAAGCCGAAGAAACAAAACGAATGATCCGCCTAATTCGGAATTTCATCGGTTATCGTGAATATCCAAAATACGGCATAGTTAATCGATACTTCGTTTATAAGCAGGCTTTACTGAAAGAAGCCGAACAACTCGTACAAGCCAACGTTATTCATAAAAAAGAAGATATATATTATCTCACTTTTGAAGAACTTCGCTCAGTTGTACGCACAAATAAACTTGATTACCAGACGATCAGCAAACGAAAAGACGAGTACAAACACTATGAAAAGCTAACTCCTCCACGTGTTATTACGTCTGATGGTGAAATTATTGCAGGTCGGTACAAACAAGAAAATCTTCCAGCCGAAGCTATTATAGGTCTACCTGTTTCCTCCGGAGTTATAGAGGGACGAGCGCGTGTCATCTTAAACATGGAAGATGCCGATCTAGAAGATGGAGATATATTAGTCACTTCTTTTACTGACCCTAGCTGGACACCATTGTTTGTATCCATAAAAGGGCTAGTCACCGAAGTTGGTGGACTGATGACGCATGGAGCAGTTATCGCACGTGAATATGGCTTACCAGCAGTTGTCGGAGTAGAACGTGCTACCAAACTGATCGATGACGGACAGAGAATTCGGGTTAATGGAACGGATGGCTATTTAGAAATCCTAAGTTAACGTGAGTTCGACGGCTCTAAAAACCCCTCTTTAAACCTCTCTCCCTGTGGGGGAGAGGCTTTGAAACCCTAATTTTTTCGTTGGAAACTAAAAATATTTCTGCCCCTCTCCGCCTCGGAGAGGTTCATCGAACTCACGTTAAGTTAATATACTTTCTAATAATGACTTAATCTATAAGTTGACTTCTAGCCATCCACTACCTTTTACAAAGAGTTCTCCGAGACTAGACTACCTTGCTGTAAAGAAGGATCATCTTTGTTTTCTTCTTCTAGAAGTGCTTCAATTTGAGCAAAAAGCTTATTAATTTTTTTTAGCTTTTTCTCATCATTCCAAATTTTACTTTTTCTAAGTGCTTTGTATATTCTGTCAGCTTTTTCTTTTTGCTCTTGGTTATGAGATGATGGCTTATTTTCTGACTGTGAGGTCAGAATATTTCCTACTAGAATCCTAATTTCAGATAGTGATAAACCTTCTGCGATCGCTTTATTTAAGACTTTCTGTCTTTCATCATCATTTTTTATCCGATTGATTTCCTTAGCTTTTGTATATTCAATTTCGCCTTTTTGCAGTGCAGTTTGGATATCTAAATGGAGTTTGAGTAAAGGAAGACGATTAGCTACAAAAGACTGCCAAGTAATTTTTCCTAACTTCGAGAATACATCTTGTATGATTCGTCCTTCTTCACTAACCATAAATTTAAATTACTTTTGCGTCAGGACTTGAGGGCAAGTGATTCAGCAAGACGAATGTATGTCAATCAGTGTCAGAAATTAGGCAATTTTTATTACAAGGAAGAACTTCCTCCTCTCACGGACAAAGAGAGGAAGGAATTTGGGAGGAGTGTTGAAAAAAGTACTAACAATTAGTTATTAAAACAGCGACAATTAAAAGCGGGGAGCCATCCACAGAAGCCATTGGTCGTAGCAAAGGTGGATTGAGTACTAAAATTCATGCTGTGGTGGACGCTTTAGGCAACCCTCTGAGTTTTCACCTGACATTCCAGTTGACTTGTGATTTCTTGTGAGATGGAAGCTAACATTTTAATATTGCCGATCGCTTGACCAGGACTGCCAGAACTGATTGGATTATAACAGTACTAAAGTACTAAGCCGACTTGTCTTCTTTTGCCTTTTGTTAAGTTACAAGTTCACCCTGTTAGAAGATTTTTCATTTCTTTTTCAACGGCATCATGGATGCCTGGCGCTTTAAACTGTTGTAAACTCTTAGCCGGACTGAATGTTAGGCTGAACTTCGCGCAACCGACGTTCCAGAAAACGACGCTCACTGTCATTTGTCACTAATTCTAGTGCCCGTGTATAGCTCTGGGTCGCTTCCTCTAATGCTCCAACACGCCGGAATAAATCTGCACGGGTGGCATGAAACAGATGATAGCTGTCCAGTTCTGGAGCAAGGCTATCAATCAGTCCAAATGCGGCTTGAGGACTGTCTGCCATTGCGATCGCCACTGCTCGGTTCAAGGTCACAATGGGTGAGGGCTGCAAGCGTTCCAACACCTCATAGAGCCGCACGATCTGCGCCCAGTCTGTTTCTTCGGCGCGGGTTGCCTGACAATGGAGGGCTGCGATCGCCGCTTGCAGGGCATACACTCCGGTTCCACCCCGCAACGCTTCCTCTACCAGAGGTAACGCCTCAGCAATCTGTAGATGGTTCCAACGACTGCGATCCTGATCTTCTAGCAAAATCAAATCGCCTGCCTCATCTAGACGCGCATTGCGCCGCGAATCATGCAATAACATCAGCGCCACCAGTGCTGTGACTTCAGATGGGGATTGGGGTGCCAGCAATTGCCGCACCAGTTGCCCCAAGCGAATCGCTTTGATGCAGAGGTCAGCCCGCACGATCGCATCTCCTTTGGTTGCGGCATAGCCTTCGTTGAAGATGAGATAGATGACTGTCAGGACTGCCTCTATCCGGGGAGCGAGATCGGTCGTCTCAGGTACTTTGTAAGGAATGCCTGCGTCTCGAATTTTGCGTTTAGCACGAACTAACCGCTGTGCCATTGTTGCAGTCGGTATCAGAAAGGCGCGGGCAATTTCGTCGGTTTCCAGTCCACCCAACATTCGCAGCGTCAACGCTACTTGAGTTTCCGTTGCCAGTGCCGGGTGACAGCAGGTAAAGATTAATCGCAGGCGATCATCTCCAATTTCATCACTGTCATAGGTTGGTTCTTCAGTGGATGGAATTAAGCCAGATGCCGCATACCACTCCAGTTTTTCGGTCAGTTTCGTGCGTCGTCGGAGGCGATCGATCGCCTTGTACCGGGCAGTTCGGATAATCCAGGCACGGGGACGATCGGGAATACCGTCGCTTTCCCACTGATTCACTGCCGCTGTAAATGCTGCCTGTGCAGCTTCTTCAGCCACATCAAAATCTCCGACCAGCCGAATCACAATAGCGACAATGCGCCCCCATTCAGTTCGATAGAGGGCAGCAATTGCTTGAGCCACATCTGTTTTTGGGATTGAAGCCATACCTTTAACAAAAAGACATAAAAAATTTTGGGCAAGGTGTCGATTTGAGCAATTGCCGTTCGACTGACTGATAAAGAGAGATAAAGTTCAATTGTACTAGACAAAATTTTTGCACTCAGGTGTCGATTTGGACAATTTCCGTTCGACTTAATCACAAAGGAGGCAACCGAATGAAATATTTGCTGCTGATTTATATGGACGAAAACGCCATGAGCGACACCGAGCGGGAGCATTGCTATAGGGAATCTGCCCAACTCGCCCAGGACTTGCATACTCAAGGACAATTTCTGGCGACGGCTCCACTCCATCCTGTTGCAACCGCAACCAGTGTCCAAGTCCGTGATGGCAAATCACTCGTGACCGATGGACCATTTGCCGAAACCCGCGAACAATTGGGTGGATTCTTCCTCGTTAATGCTCAGGATTTGGATGAAGCCATTGCGATCGCCACCCGCATCCCAGGTGTAAAAGTCGGCACCGTCGAAATCCGTCCTGTCATCGAAGTTGCGGGACTACCAGCACAGCCCTGACCGTCCTTAACCGCTTGAACTCAAGGAGAACCCTCATGCAAAACAATTCCAAAATCACTCCCTGTTTATGGTTTGACGATCGAGCCGAAGCCGCCGCTCAGTTTTATACGTCGATTTTTCGCAATTCCAAAATTGTCCACGTCAGTCGATATGGAGACGCTGGACACGAAATTCACGGAAAACCAGCCGGAGCCGTCATGACTGTCAGCTTTGAACTTGATGGTCAGCCGTTCACAGCACTCAACGGTGGTCCGACCTTCAAATTTAACGAGGCGATTTCCTTCCAAATCTTTTGCGATACCCAGGCGGACGTGGACGATTACTGGCAAAAATTGTCTGCCGGTGGGGATGAAACCGCACAGCAATGCGGCTGGCTCAAAGACAAATACGGTGTCTCCTGGCAAATTATTCCTCGCATTCTGATTGAGTTACTCAACTCCCCCGACGCGGCAACCTCTCAAAAAGTGACCACTACCATGCTGCAAATGAAGAAAATCGAGATTGATGAACTCAAGCGTGTCGCAGCTGATTAGCGGTTCCTTCAAAGTTACGCTTTGCGCTAATCAGCACACCCAACCCCTCGCAATCTAACTCAAAACCATTCAACAGGAGATTTCACAATGAAAGTCATGGTCTTTGTCAAAGCAACCCAAGACTCCGAAACTGGGGTCATGCCGAGCGAACAGCTTTTAACTGAAATGGGGCAGTACAACGAAGAATTAGCCAGGGCAGGTATCTTGCTCGCCGCTGAGGGGTTTCATCCTAGCTCAAAAGGTGTGCGAGTTCACTTTTCAGGAACCGATCGCACCGTCACCCAGGGACCTTTCACTCCAGTGCAGGAGCTAGTGGCAGGGTACTGGCTGTGGCAGGTGAACTCAATGGAAGAGGCAGTTGCTTGGGTAAAGCGCTGCCCTAACCCTATGCCAGGAGACTCCGAGATTGAGATTCGTCCCGTATTCGAGGCAGAGGATTTTGGTGAAGTCCTGACACCCGCCTTAAGGGAGCAGGAAGACCGCATTCGCGCTCAACTTGAAATGCAGCAGCAAGAGTAACCTCATCAGCAACCGCAATGATGTTCATGTGCAAACGATCCGCTCATCAAAACGCAGAATCGATTACAAAAGGAGAAATCAATGCAACTCAATTCTTACCTGATGTTCAACGGCAACTGTGAGGCAGCGTTCAAGTTCTATGAACAATGTCTGGGTGGCAAGATGACTATGATGATGACACACAAAGAAGCACCTTCTGGCGAAAATGTCTCACCGGAATGGCAGGACAAAATCATGCACGCTTGCCTTGAACTAGACGATCGCCTCCTGATGGGATCTGACTGCCCACCAGGATACTTTGAAACCCCGCAAGGTTTCTACGTACAAATTAGCGTTCCTGAAATCGCTGAGGCAGAACGGCTTTTTCATGCTCTAGCAGAAAACGGCAAGGTGAAGATGGCGATCGCGCAAACGTTCTGGTCATCGCGCTTTGGCATGTTGATCGATCAGTTTGGGACACCGTGGATGATCAACTGCGAACAAACCATCTGAGCCTATACCAACATCTGTCATTCGTCCTTTGTCCTTTGTAAATAGCCACTGACCACTGACCAACAACTAACTACACCAGGAGAAACCATGAGTACTCAAATTTTCGTCAACCTACCCGTCAAATATCTCCAGCAATCCATCGAGTTTTTCACAAAACTTGGCTTTCAGTTCAACCCCCAATTTACCGATGAAACGGCCACCTGCATGATTGTGTCCGAAACCATCTTTGTGATGCTTTTGACGCATGAGAAATTCAAAACATTCACGCCGAACCCGATTTGCGATGCCACAAAAAGTACCGAAGTGTTGACGTGCTTATCAGTTGAGAGCCGAGAAAAAGTGGATCGGCTTGTTCGTGAAGCCGTTGCTGCTGGTGGCACAACCTACAACGAACCTCAAGACCACGGATTTATGTACGCGCATGGATTTCAGGATTTAGATGGTCACATTTGGGAACTGATTTACATAGAACCCGAAGCAACCCATCCAGTTGAGGCTGAAAGGGAAGGAGCAGGAGTGTGAACCACAACAGAACAACCAGTGGAACACAAAGAAAGCGAACTCATTGAAACATGAGCACACCCATTCATACAAGAAGATGAAAGATATTTGCACATCACTGAGGTTGATTCATGAAACTCTATGAATTTGCTCCCACGCGATCAATTCGGGTTCGCTGGGTTCTCCAGGAACTTGGGGTGGAATTTGAAGCAATCTCCATCAATATGCAGGCAGGTGAACACCGTACACCCGATTTTCTCACCATTAATCCCACTGGCAAGCTCCCTGTGCTCATCGATGGCGAACATATCATCACTGAATCCGTAGCCATTGCTTTTGTGACTTGAAGAAGATTTTGGACAGGTTGTCCAGGTTTACCTTCCAAAAGTGCATGTCCAAGTTTACCTTCCAAAAACGTCCCAAAAATAACATAAAGGAAAGCTAAACGGCTCAAATTATCTCTCTGTGTACGAGATAAAGGTTTTGCTTCCTAGCGATGCTTACGGCAGCAAGCGTAAGCATCGCTAGTAAGCTATCTAAGTTTAAGGGAAAAGTTGGCATCTGATATCAATTTACATTGAGCCTGCATATAATAGAGAGTCGAGGGTAAGCCGGACAGCAGCAAAATGGCACGACAGCTAGAAATAGAAATCACCGAAAGTGCAGACTATCTAGAAAAAACACTGAAACAGGCTCGGAGTGCCAGTCAGAATATTGGCTACAAATGTTGTGGTGGCTCAAAATAGGACAAGTGCGATCGCATCATGAACTGGCGCGCATATTAGCACGTGACCCATCAACAATAACAAGGTGGTTGCAGAAATACCGACAGCAGGGATTAACAGGTTTACTGAAAATCAAAAAACCCGCTGGGCAAGAGCCAAAAATCAAAGGAGAAGTCTTGGAATTGCTCAAAGCTAAATTAAATTCACCATAAATGAAAAAGATAGGATTTGTAGTTGCAGCAGTTGTTACCATGTCACCTTTGACTTTAGCTGTAGCAAAAAATGTGCAAGCTGTGAACGAACAAGTAAAACCAACTCATAGTAATCAACCAGAACAATCTGTGCAAAGAACTTTTACAAGCCTGATAAATGCTGTTGAACAAAACAACTACACTCAGTTTATTTCTCAAGGAAATGCTGCTTTTAAAGAAGGCATTACAAAGCAAACATTTACACAAGTTAGTGGACAGTTGGCTCCTCGCATCAAAAAAGGGTATTCAGCAGTTTTCTTGGTAAATCTGAAGCAGCAAGGGTATCAAGTTTATTTATGGAAACTAACATTTTTTGATGGTGGTGATGATGTCTTAGCTAGACTTAGCCTCAAGGATGGAAAAATAGGTGGATTTTGGCTCAATTAGGCGATTGCCCAAGAGGTCTAATTTTTCCTCTAAGAATTTTACGGGGGCGATCGCCCTTAAGGCAACTTGTAAACGTTGCCGCAAATAATATTAGCGCCTACCTAAATATAGATAAGCGCTATTGTTTTATTTAAATTCAGGGAGAAAATATAGTTAAATAAATTCCCTGATGTTTATTATTAATTGACCTATATTTAATCGATTAGACAGCACTGCGGCGATTTAGCAAGTTCCACAAGAAAACAGCGACAATTGCGCCAAGAACTGCTACTGCAATACCGGGAATGCTGAGTGTGGGGGCGGCTAATGTCAAGGTTCCTGTACTGAAGAACACACCCAAACTACCACCAACAAAAGCACCAATAATTCCTAATAAGATTGTTCCTAAGATTCCGCCGCCTTGATGACCGGGGTAGATAGCCTTTGCAATAGCACCAGCAATTAGACCTAAAACAATCCAAGCAAGAATATTCATTGTTGTTAACTTGATAGACGTTTTTCACTGACAAATACACAATAACAATCCCAACATTGACATGGAATCTTCCAGCAGAACCAATTATTAATAGCCTTGAGGATGAATGCTGTTACTTCTGGTGATATACCCACTAAATCCAATGGATAATCAATAAAAAAGCTCCTAGTTGGTCTAAAACTAGGGGCTTATTAATTCATTGCTTGATAATTGCAGTATAAGCATTTTTAATTGACTTCTTCTTCTACTAGAAGAATTAAGCTAGAGTTCAGGGGATTTCACTTTTGTTGCAGAGAATTCTATTTAACTACTCTAGTTCTGCCTTTAATTCTTTGAATTCTTTGTACTCCCTATCTTTATGTTGCCAGTATTTATTTACTGTTTCTTTAGCTGCAACTGCACTTTCATAGTCTGTTCCACCTTGGAGAGTTAATCTTTCTCTTACTTTTTTCCGAAGTTCAGAGATGATTTTACCATTAACTTTGCGGGTTTTAGCCAAATCTAAAATAGTTTGTGGATAAGAACTAATGCCAATATATTTACCTTGAATAATTTCTGATAGACTGTAACCTTTTAGTTCGCTTACCCAATAGTAAATGAATTTGAGGTCTGGGTCTTTTTCTGCAATATTTTTGTTTGGATTATATATTCTAAAAGTGTCACTTAATGGATTAGTTACACCTGCTTGCATTTGCCATTGCCAATTATCAATTGCTAAATCACCGTCTACTAAATAGTTCATATAATGTCTAGCGCCATGATGCCAAGAAACACCGCAATTGATAGTTAAAAATGTGGCACACATCGCCCTCATGCGAAAATTCATCCAGCCCATAGTTTTTAGTTGTCGCATACTGGCATCTAGTAGGGGAAAGCCTGTTAACCCTTCAAGCCATGCCTGAAATAGTTCTTGTTTTTGTGGTGGTAACTCTAGGGGTGTATACCATTCATCAAATTCTGGGTAACGATTTTTGTAAGCTATTTCTGGGTAAAAATAAAGGCGTTGTGTAAAACTATCATGCCAGCGTAGACGGTCACGAAATGCTTTTAATGAAAATTCTGCCTTGGGTTGATTTGTAAGTTCTGCTGCTCTTGCCTTAGTCTCTTGGTAAACAATACGAGTTGAAATTGTACCAAAAGTCAGATGTGGTGATAAATGCGATGTTGCGCCTTGCTGTGCTAACCAAGGGCGTGAAAGTTTCCAGTGATAGCCATTGAATCTACTTTTCAGAAATGAATTTAATGTAGCTTGTGCCTGTGTTTCTCCACCAAGAAAATATACCTGTTCTGTTTGCAAAAAATCACGATATTTATGTTTTAGTTCATCGAATGTAATTTGGGGTACGTTTAGAGAAAGTGATGGAGTATTGATATTAGTAGGAGTTTGATATATAGATTTTCTTTGATATGTATAATATTCGTTAAACCACTGTTCGCGTTTATCTTGTGATTGTAAAAAGTTATTTAGTCCGAGATTATAATCGAGATTTAATGCTTGATACAAATTAACTATACTTCGATCTCGGCTAATACCATACTCAACTTGGACATCCCGATTAAAGTAGAGTTTTGGTCTATGTCCCTGCTGTATTAACTGTTGAGTTAATTCTTGTATAATCTCTACAGCATTACCTTGAAATAATATTAGTTTGCTACCTATTTTTTGTAAATTGCTATCTAGATTCTCTAAAGACTCAAACAAAAACCGCACCCGTGCTTTACCGACATCGACCCATTGATAAAACCAAGGATCGATAATGAAGAATGGTAGAACTGCGGCATTATTACCGGACGCTAAGGTGACAATTTCGTTGTCAGTCAAACGTAAATCTCGACGAAACCACAGAAGGTGCATAACTCAATTTTCTATATCAACTTCATAATACAATAGTACTAACAAATTTTAATGGTGGAACTAGAACCATGACCTACGCCTACAGCATGGATGACGCGGTGCAGGTAGCCAATCAGGCGGCTACTGACATTGGGGCGTGGTTATGGTCAAAGTCAGAAACTATTAGTGCCATTCGATTAAAGTCAATTTGACCTCTAATAGCTTTGCAGGTGATCGCCTTTTCAGGAGTGCTAAAAGTTCCTATTACGCGCCTTGGCATTCCAGGTTCATTTTGGTAAAGAATCCAAATTTCTTGGTTCATAGGAAACGGCACTAATTTGTCATCAACATTTAATCAATTACTTTACAGCAGCTTTCGGTTCTGGGGTAAAAGGAGCGTAGGCGCAGCCCGTCGTAGACATCGCGCCAATTCAAGCGAGGAAAACAGGGCAAGAGGCGATCGCATTATATTACCAGCTCAATAACAGTATTATCCAAGGCTTGATGCAATAAGGTGGCATCGAGACGAATTTGTGAAACGAGCAGCGTAATTGTTAAAAATAGGCAGAGATTACTAGAGCATGCATATTAAATTTATGTTCTAAAGTTAGGAATAGGTTGATAAAATGCGCCTCTTAATTAAACCAAATCGGCAAACAAGGAATGTTGAAAATTTTAGTGACGGGTGCGACTGGGAATGTTGGCTGTGAGGTTATTCGCTTGCTACTATCTCACGATTGTCATGTCTGTGCCGCACTCAGAAATCCCGACAAAGCTCAACAAATATTAGGCAGCAATATTCATTGTGTCTGGTTCGATTTTATTAACCCCGACACATGGGCAAGCGCTTTTGAAGGAGTCAACAAACTTTTTTTAGTACGTCCGCCTGCACTTGCCAATGTGAAGAGGCAAATTGCCCCGGTGCTGAATGCTGCAAAAGAAGCAGGTGTTGAGCATATCGTTTTTGTTTCACTTTTAGGAGCCGAGCGCAACCGAGTTGTACCGCACGCCAAGATTGAGCGCTACATTGAGCAATTGGGCATTCCTGCCACGTTTTTACGCGCTAGCTTTTTTATGCAAAATCTTAACACCGTACACCGAGAGGATATCAAAACCCGTGGCGAATTGTTTATGCCAGCGGGGAATGGTAAAACCAGTTTTATTGATGTGCGTGATATTGCTACTGTTGCGGTACGTGCTTTGGTTGAAGATGGGCATTTGGGAAAAGCTTATGCGCTCACGGGTAGAGAAGCCTTGACTTACTATGAAGTAGCAGAAATTTTTACAGAAGTTTTAGGCAAACCAATTCGCTATACTAATCCCTCATTGCTGAAGTTTATTTGGCAAATGCGCGATCGCGGGCTGTCGTTGGACTTCATTTTGGTAATGGCAGCAATTTATACAACCGCTCGGTTAGGATTGGCAGGTGGCATTACATCAGATGTAGAGCAATTACTCGGTCGTCCGCCACTGACGATGCGGCAATATGTTGAAGATTATCGAAAGCTTTGGTTGTGAGAATATAAAGCGATCGCTTGGGAGCAATCAAATCTCGCTTCACAGCAAGAGCATATCACCCGCCGCAAATACTTCACTCGTTCTTCTGCATTAAGCTATCGCCCCCCAGTCCTCTAAGAAAATGCCCTACCCAAACGGTTGCCCCCAGCACTCCCAGTTTTCTTTATTGAATGGCGTAGGCGTAGCCCGCCGTAGACACCGCCACTTCAGCAAGGCATCAGCACTCATCACCAGCGTCTCTGCTCTACATGCTAGTGTGGGTTTCATCAGGACTTACGCAAAAGATAACGAAAGTAGCGGTAATACCCTGCGGGTTCGCTCTTAGCGTTCTCGCAGAGTAGCCGCTGTGCGTCTACATGAATTACCGCAACGCTTGAATAAGGTTTTCAGTCACATATTGCGTAATACCGTTTCTTTGTGAAGCTGCATATATTTACCCCCCGGCTACGCCGTCCCCCCTTGCCAAGGGGGGACTACAGGGGGGTATTGATGATGTGCATCTTCATACAGAATTGGTATAAGTCCTGTTCATGTCTGGAAATAGCTTTAGCTGATTGGGTTCCAAGCTGATAATTATTCCAAATTACATTCAACTTGAGTAAATATTTTAGCCCTAAAGATAGAGACATTTTAAAAAAGTAGAAGCACACTGGTAAGAGCAACTTGAAGCTTCAATTATGGTGTAGCAATGTGGCTGAAATATGGTGTAAATGAAAATGAAATATTAATATGTGTAGCAGATGTTAATAGTGGTAAGACTTCGCTTAGGTGTCCTTACTGTAATAGTGAATTAACAGCTAAAAAAGGCAAAATTAAAGAACATCATTTCGCTCATAATGGCGAAACCTGTCGCCCCATAGCTAACCGAGAATTCCCAACTCTGCCACTCTATGATAATTTTAACGTTCAATTATCTGGCAAGGATTTTGCACAGTTAAAACTGGTTTGGCAGGAGTACGGAGCCAAAAATTATCCTATTAATTTTGATTTAATTCCTCGTGGTTTGATAAAAGCAGGAATGTTGAGGAAGAATGTATACTTAACGCCACCTGGGTATGAATTGAGTAATTTAGGTAAAATTCCTATTGGAATGCTAGAGTTGTCACTATTTAACGAAGTACAAGAGCCATTGTTACTTAAAAACTTGCAAAAGCTGGAGTTAGCATTTGAACACGCCAAGTACAGAAATACTTCTGATTTAGGATATAGACTCACTAATGTAAAAATGTACCGCGCTCAACTTCAACGTATTTTATCCTGTACATTATATTTTTTAGAAATTCAAACAGACAAAGATATTCTTTACAAGATAGGAGTAACTACTAGACCTGTTATCAAGCGAGTAGCAGAAATAGAAATAGATTTACTTGCACACTACCAAAGTGTTGCAATTAAAGTACTTGGAAGCTGGGCACATCGAGGGAATGTAGAGAAGTACTTTAAGCACCGCTATCAGGAATTTAATTATCCCATTGGCAGTTTAACTGAGTATTATAAATTTAATGTAGGAGATATCAAAATTGTCCTGAGCGATTTACAGCAAATGCTACCTAAAGTACTTTCTCAAGCCGAAATAGATATTCTTGACGAGAATTCTAGCTGGGAGCAAGTTGCTGTTTAGCGTTTTGGTCATAGGCTTGCGATCGCACTTCCCCTGAGCATATATCAAAGTTGCGATCGCCCTTCATCCTCTAAGAAACTGGAACTGGGGGACGTAGTTTACCGCCTCCCTCCTATCACCCCACCACTGCCAATCATTGACACTAAAAAGCGCCCCCCTTTTAAGGAGAGCGCTTTTTGTTTTATTTGACTTAATTACTGATTAACCGTTGATGGAAGGAGCGGTTAGAGCAACTCTAGCTTCATCACTTGCCGCCAAGTCTAAGGGGAAGTTGTGAGCGTTACGCTCGTGCATTACTTCCATACCCAAGTTAGCGCGGTTGATGATGTCAGCCCAGGTGTTGATTACACGACCTTGAGAGTCGATTATAGACTGGTTGAAGTTGAAACCGTTCAAGTTGAAAGCCATTGTGCTTACACCCAAAGCGGTGAACCAGATGCCGATTACAGGCCATGCAGCTAAGAAGAAGTGCAAGGAACGGCTGTTGTTGAAGGAAGCGTATTGGAAAATCAAGCGACCGAAGTAACCGTGTGCTGCAACGATGTTGTAGGTTTCTTCTTCTTGACCGAACTTGTAACCGTAGTTCTGAGATTCGCTTTCGGTGGTCTCACGAACCAAGGAAGAGGTAACTAGAGAACCGTGCATTGCGCTGAATAAGCTTCCACCGAATACACCAGCCACACCTAACATGTGGAAGGGGTGCATCAGGATGTTGTGCTCTGCTTGGAACACGATCATGAAGTTGAAGGTTCCGGAGATACCCAAGGGCATACCGTCAGAGAATGAACCTTGTCCGATGGGGTAGATCAAGAATACTGCGGTTGCTGCTGCTACTGGTGCAGAGAACGCTAGGCAGATCCAAGGACGCATACCCAAGCGGTAGGATAGTTCCCATTCACGACCTAAGTAGCAGAATACGCCAATCAGGAAGTGGAAGATTACCAATTGGTAAGGGCCGCCGTTGTACAGCCATTCATCTAGAGATGCTGCTTCCCAAATTGGGTAGAAGTGCAAACCAATGGCGTTGGAGGAAGGTACTACTGCACCGGAGATGATGTTGTTTCCGTACAGTAAGGAACCTGCTACTGGTTCGCGGATACCATCGATGTCTACTGGTGGTGCTGCGATGAAGGCGATTACGAAGCAGGCGGTGGCGGCTAGCAAGGTGGGGATCATTAATACGCCAAACCAGCCGATGTAGAGGCGGTTGTTGGTGCTGGTGATCCAGTTTGCAAACCGCTCCCATACGTTGGCGCTACGAACGCGTTGAATGGTTGCTGTCATTGTTTTATGATTGCGGTAATTAAATGTATGTATCAGGCGGTTTTGTTTTCGCCTGCATAAGTAATTTACACTGCTTTACAAAAGTTAATCAAGTGCTAAGAATTTTGTAGAGTCAATGGAAATGATTAGCTTTACTTATTTAAGAGCTAGATGGGTGGCTACACCATCGCCAAAAGCAACCCAATGGAAGGCGATCGCTTTAATTGCAAGGCATAGCCCAATGAGTTAAACCTGTTAACAGCTAGACTTATCTTGTCGATCGCCCAGTTTGCACTAGAGATCGTCGCAATAACAATTCTGTTAAAATCGCGCTGCTCCCGCACGTTTTGAGGCAGTGCTATGTGTGCAAAGGGATTCGGGTAACTACAGTTACCAAAACTGCAACGGTTATGAAATCCCAGCCTGCTCAAGACTATTCTAGGTAAGTGGAAACTTCAAATGTCAGCAACAAAGCCGTCTAAAGAGACAAAGCTTCCACACATCCCACGAGGTTTTGAGCCAATACACAAATTTAGTGTGAGGATTTAGCCATGTCTTACCCGATTCCGTCCAAAATGTGGCAGCGAGTCAGTATTGTAGCACTGTTGTTATTAATACCGTCAGTAGGAATTGCAATTTTACGTCAGTCTGCTACAGTTGCGGTTCCAGTCAATCAGACTCCTAAGAGTTCTACACCAACAACCTCCATTCTACCCAGTCACCCTGACTACCAAGCACTCCAGGCATTTGTACAAAAGTATAGTTGTGTCGTCTCCCTTCAAAACTTTGGTACTGTTGCCATAACCCGGACTGAGTTTGCCACAGTCTTGAATGCCTGTGTGAATCGGAGCAATGAGCTAATAGCGACTGACCCCAAGATAGTTACCGAAGCGGATATGAAAACCTTGCAACGGTTGGAGGCTGAATTCGCACCGGAGTTAGCAACCCTAACAAGTCAGATAGATGAATTGCTCCCTTCTACTCCTACTCAGGCTCCCAGAGAACGTACTCAAGACGAGTCTACCCGAAAGACTCAACCCTTACCTACAGCTCCATCCCTTAGTATTCCGTCTGGCTCATCTGTGCAGAATCAAGTTGTTAACCGTGCGTACATACCTAAAACCCAAGCTGGTGGAATTAGGGGAGGGGTTGCCCCAGAGCCACAAATAGGTAGCAGATTTAATACAGAAAACTACAACCGAATTGAGGATAATCCCTTTCATCGCGTCGATAATGACCCCCTTTCCACCTTTTCCATTGATGTAGATACAGCATCTTACAGCAACGTGCGACGCTTTATTACTCAAGGAGAATTACCACCCAAGGATGCAGTGCGAATTGAAGAATTAATCAACTATTTTACCTACAATTATCCCCAACCAAAAGACAATCGCCCTTTTTCTGTCACCACCGAAGTTGCTGCTGCTCCCTGGAATCCTCAACACAAGCTGGTACAGGTGGGTTTGCAAGGTAAACGCCCAGAGAGTGAAACCTTACCACCCAGCAACTTAGTATTTCTGATTGATGTCTCCGGTTCTATGGATGACCCCAACAAATTACCGTTGGTGCAACAGTCCCTGAAATTGCTGGTAAATAAACTACGTCCTGAAGACCGGGTAAGTTTGGTAGTCTATGCTGGCAATGCTGGATTGGTTTTACCTGCTACTGCTGGTAGCCAGAAATCAACAATTCTGGCGGCGATTGACCGCTTAGAGGCTGGAGGCTCCACTGCTGGCGGTCAGGGCATTGAACTGGCCTACAAGATAGCTGAACAAAGCTTCCTTAAGTCTGGTAATAATAGAGTAATTTTAGCTACTGATGGAGATTTTAATGTCGGAGTTTCCAGTGATGCCGAACTGACGCGATTAATTGAACACAAGCGAGATCGGGGAATTTTCCTGACGGTATTGGGATTTGGCACTGGCAATTATAAGGACTCAAAAATGGAGCAGCTGGCTGATAAGGGTAACGGCAACTACGCTTACATCGATACCCTATTGGAAGCCAAAAAGGTTTTAGTTAACGATTTGAGGGGAACTCTGTTTACCATTGCCAAGGATGTGAAAATTCAAGTGGAGTTTAATCCTGCGAAAGTTCAGGCATATCGCTTGATTGGTTACGAAAACCGCTTGCTGCAAAACCAGGATTTCAATGACGATAAGAAAGATGCAGGCGAAATTGGCGCTGGTCATTCTGTGACAGCGCTTTATGAAATAATTCCCACTGGAATGAAAAGCGATGTGAAACTGCCTACAGTAGACCCCTTGCGGTATCAGCGTTCTGGTGAAACTGCCTCCGGGGAAGGCGGCAATGAATTGATGCTCTTAAAACTGCGCTATAAATTGCCCCAGGACAGCACCAGTCAACTAATTACCCAAACTATCCAAGATGATGATTTGAGAGCCGACCCCTCCACCAACCTGAGATTTGCTGCGGCGGTGGCAACTTTTGGGATGGTGCTGCGTGACTCTGAGTATAAGGGGAATGCTAATTACGATTTGGTAATGAAATTGGCAACTCAAGGGAAGGGAGAAGACCGGGAGGGCTTGAGGGGTGAGTTTATTCGCTTGGTGGAGCAATCTAGGGGGTTGATTACGAGAAAATAATTTGAATTGCTTTGACCTACCATTGCACTTCTTTTTTTATCTGCGATCGCTCTAATTACACCAGCTTTCGATCTGATTTTCTGATTTCTTATACCATTTCACTAAAAATCTGATAAAGATGTAAACCCGAACTCTAAATCCGATCTAAACAGAAAATCTTTGTGCATAAGCCCTGATGGTGAAAGTTACCAACACTTGGGAACCATAAGCTTGACAACCCTTGTTGAGCTTATGGAGACAACAAATGCAGCAAACTGCGATAAAGCGGCAATTCCTAGCCAAGTTAGATCGTCCATTTATCATAGCTGCACTAATTATTCCAATTGTTCACCTCGGACTTGGATATATAGATTTATCCATGACATTCGTTGGTGGTGCGTCAGCAATTTGGCCTTCGTTTGGGGTGTTCTTAGCAGGAATGTTATTAGTAGGGTACCGAGTCTGGCCTACAAAATTATTCCCAATTACCCCCTGTAATTCAAGATGCGATCGCACAAACAGATCTAGAGTTTATCTGAGAAGATTTACCAAAGATCCTCAACTCGATGTAGGTTAGCACACAACGAATTAAAGATATATCCGTATCGTTGCAAAACTTTGCCCGCACTGACACTTCCGGAAAAGTTAAGATTTTTAATTATCTATTCACCACGAAAACAGTTGGTAAAGGTACTGGACTGGGATTAGCGATCGCTAATCAAATTGTAGTAGAAAAGTACGGAGGAGCAATTCAAGTTAATTCTACACTCAATCAACGAACTGAATTTGTCATTATGTTACCTTTGCAATAACAACATGAGTTGGAACATAACGCTCCTCCAGCAGATTCAAAAAATAAACCTAATTCAAGGGCAATATAAGTGTAATTTCTGCTCCCGATCCGAGTTCTGATATTACACTTAGTTTTACTTTATGTTTCTCAATAATGGAATAGCTAATTGATAACCCCAAGCCCGTGCCTTTTGAATTGATTTGACGCTACAGCTTGTACCAATGTCATTCCCTGCTGATAGCCCCGGTGAGGCTTGTTTGTATTTCATCCTGTCTGAACTGAAGTTAGGTAAACAAGCTACTGGGTATAAAACTGCTCAGAAGATTCTCAATCGGTTCAGTTGACCTGTTTGGGGAATTTGCCAACGGTATCCGTATCTCGGCTCAATACCGTTCAGTACTGTAATACTTAGATAAATTCCTTATTAAATAGAACGCAACAAAACTGACATAAAGCATTTGTAGCGGGGTTAATAAAAATTAATTTAGATAAAGTGTAATAAATAGAGATGGAACACAGATTATTTGTATAGCATTAGATAACTTTATTGTTTTTAATGCTAACTGAACTTATCTGAACATTAGATTTTCTCTATGTTCAGCACTTATTACTCAAGATTTTTTTAAATTGGAAATTAAATTCCTACGGTAATTACATAGAGGCTGGTTGTTCTAGATTTACAAAACAATAGTATATTAGCCGATTACAATCAAGTTTTATAACCAGTAAAATATAACAAATTAATCTATTACATGAATTTTGTAAGAGTATTTTAGTAAATGTAATTTTAAAAAATCTCATATTTATGTAAATAAAAAATCAACTGTTATACTCAAAGTTAAAATACAATTAACTTATTAATCTTTATATCCATAATATTTAAAATTACATTAATATATATTAACAATATAAATCAGTTCAAAAGTATTCTTGAAAAAATAACTCAAATAGAAAACAATGGTTACAAGCTTTAAATATAATAATCTAAAAAAAATTTCTGACAGTCTAGAAACTGTTGTTTATAGAGCATACGATACTGCAAATCAGAAAAATGTTATTTTAAAAAGTCTTAAAAGTGAATATTCTAATCTTGAATATGTTACAGTATTTAAACATGAGTACGAAATTTCTAGCTCTATAGATTTGCCTGGTATTATCAAAGTATACAGATTAGAAAATTTTCAAAATTGTATTACTCTAGTTTTAGAGGATATTGAAGGGCAAAATCTAAAACAATATATAGATGATGTTAAACTTAATGTCATAGATTGCTTAAAAATAGCCATTCAACTTGCTGATATTATTGCCAGCTTGCACGAAAAACATATTATTCATAAAGATATTAAGCCACAAAATATAATTATTAATCCTAAACTAATACAAGTTAAAATAACTGATTTTAGCATTGCATCACGTTTATCAAAAGAAAATGCAATTATCAGTAATCCGAATTTGCTCAAAGGCACACTTGCTTATATGTCTCCAGAGCAAACAGGGCGGATGAATAGGTCGATTGACTATCGTACAGACTTTTACTCTTTAGGTGTAACTTTCTATGAACTCTTCACCTCTAAGTTACCATTTAATTGCACCGATTCCTTAGAAATAATTCACGCGCATATTGCAAAACAACCCCTACCCCCTCATCAAGTTAACCCACAAATTCCAGAAGCATTATCTAATATAATAATCAAATTATTATCTAAAACTGCTGAAGAAAGATACCAAAGTGGCTTAGGGCTAAAAGCAGATTTAGAAATTTGTCTTAAACAGTTAATAGCTAATGGCAAAATTGACAATTTTATTCCTGGCCAATTAGATAAATTTAGCCAGTTTACTATTCCTCAAAAACTGTATGGACGCGAAGAAGAAGTAGCATGTCTCATATCAGCTTTTGACCGAGTAAGCGCAGGAATAACTGAGATGATGTTAGTCTCTGGTTATGCAGGGATTGGTAAATCTTGCTTGGTTAATGAAATTCATAAACCCATTATCCGGCAACGTGGGTATTTTATATCTGGTAAATTCGATCAATTTAAGCGTAACGTTCCTTATGCAGGTTTAATTCAAGCATTTCAGGAATTAACCCAACAGTTATTAACAGAAAATTATGAAAAAATACTTATTTGGAAACAAAAACTTTTAGAAGCATTTGGCGATATTGGTCAAGTTATTATTGATGTTATTCCCGAAATTGAAAAAATAGTTGGTCAACAGTCATCTGTTCCACAGCTAGGAGCAACTGAATCACAAAATCGCTTTAATACGGTATTTCAAAAATTTATTCAGGTGTTTACTCAGAAAGAACACCCACTCGTTTTATTTTTAGATGATTTACAATGGGCAGATTTAGCATCGCTAAAGTTGATTAAGATGCTGATGGTTGAACCTGGTAGCCAGTATTTATTAATGATTGGAGCTTATCGGGATAACGAAGTTATATCGACTCATTATTTGTTTCAAACTTTAAATGAAATTCAGCAATCAGGAACAGTCATAAACAATATCCTCTTACAACCTTTAAACCTTGTAAATGTTCATAAATTAATAGTTGACACATTACATAGTACTACAGAAAAAACAAAAACCTTAGCTAATTTAATTTTTAGCAAAACTCAAGGTAATCCTTTTTTCATCAACCAGCTACTCCAAACAATGTATCAGGAAAAGCTATTAAATTTTGATTTTAATAGTGGAGTATGGCAGTGGGAAATCAATCAAATTCAAACGGTTGGTATTACAGATTATGATGCCATAGAATTAATTGCGAGAAATATTAAAAAATTACCTAAAGAAACACAAGAAGTTTTAAAATTATCTGCTTGTATAGGAAATCGCTTTAGTATAGATATTCTAGCAATTGTCAATGAAAAATCTCAGTCAGAAACCGCATCTGATTTATGGGAAGCACTGCAAGCAGGTTTAATTTTGCCACTAAGTGAGAACTATAAAGCTCCGTTGTTTTTTGACGAAGACACATCTAGCTCTATAGCTTCCCAGGAATTAAAAGTTTCATATAAGTTTTTACACGATCGCGTCCAGCAAGCAGCTTATTCCCTCATCCCAGAATCCCAAAGAAAACAAACTCACCTAAAAATTGGGCAACTATTATTAGATTCTTACCAAACAGAAGAGATTGAAGAAAAGATTTTTGATATTGTCAATCATCTAAATTTTGGTACTGAGTTTATTTGCGAACAGTCTAAAAAAGATAGACTAGCAAAATTAAATTTAATCGCTAGCCAAAAAGCAAAAGCAGCATCAGCATACGAAGCTGCTTTGAGTTATGCAACAGTCGGACTAGAACTGCTTAACTCATCAAGTTGGGAAAGTAACTACGACCTGATGCTGGCACTGCATCTAGAAAGCGTAGAATTACAATACCTAAATGCTAACTTTAAACACGCAGCTATCTTAACTGAAACAGTTTTAGAAAAAGCTACTAATCTTTTGGATCTAGTCAAAGCTTATCAATTACAGATCCAGTTTTATATGGCTCAAAATCAAATGCTTCAAGCCATTGATGCTGGACTAGAAGCGATCGCCAAGCTAGGAGTATCTCTGTCAGAAACACCAAGTAAACAAAGTACCATAGCTAATTTACCTCAACTTCAAGATTTAGAAAATTTTCCAATTGTTACAGATCCTTGCATCCTAGCGGCTTTAAAAATCCTTGTTACTATTGCTGGTGCTGCTTTTATTACTAACCCGACAAAAACAAATTTTCCTCAGATAATCTTGACTGTTGTCAATCTCTGCATTAAACACGGTCATTCACCTTTAGCTGCCCACGGATACGCTTACTATGGTATGCTTTTGTGTGGCTATTTAGAAAACATTGATGCTGGATATCACTCTGGTCAAATAGCTTGGCAGATATTAGAGCAATTCCAAGCTATTGAACTCAAAAGCAAAGTATATGCCCCATTTTATGGTTTTACTATTCATTGGAAAGAGCATATTAGAGAAACAATCGCTCCACTCCAAGAAGGAATTCAAACCGCATTAGAAATTGGAGACCTAGAGTACGCTGGCTATTGTTCTGTTCACTATTGTGGTCATATATTTTTTAGTGGAGAACAACTCGAATTAGTAGCTCAACAGCAGGCATCATATATTGATTTGCTACAAAAATTTCAACTAGATTTCCCTATTAACTACATTAAAATTTGGCATCAACTGGCATTAAATTTACAAGGTTTATCACAAAATAAACATCTTTTAGTTGGCGATAGTTTTGATGAAGTATCAACGATCGCATATTTACAAGAAACGAACAACGCTACTTCTTTGTTTGTTGTTTATGTTGCCAAAATGATTCTCCTTTACTTATTCAACGATTACGCTCACGCAGTTGATAATGCCAAACTCGCTTCGGAATATATAAGTGGTGTTTTGGGAATGATGTCAGTTGGCATCCACAACTTATATTATTCTTTAGCCTTGATTGGTTTATATACCAATGTTGAACCCGACATTCAACAAGAATATCTAGATATTATCAATGCCAATCAGGAAAAAATGCAGCTATGGGCTAGTCATGCTCCTGCTAACTATCAGCATAAATATTATCTAGTAGAGGCAGAAAAAGCTCGAATTTTAGGACATACTTTTGTCGCAATGGAGTATTATGAGCTAGCGATTCAAGGAGCAAAAGAACAAAGATATCTTCAAGAAGAAGCACTAGCTAATGAATTGGCAGCAAAATTTTACTTTTCTCGGCGTAGAGATAAACAAGCGATTTTTTATCTCAAAGAATCTTATCACGGTTATGTACGTTGGGGAGCGATTACAAAAGTCAATGAATTAGAATCAAAATACCCTGACTATTGCCCATTAAAAATAAATCATGAATCATCTAGTTTGAAGTCACCTCTACCCACTACTTCAAGCAAAATAAGCAATTTAGCATCTTTTGATTTAAATACAGTTTTTAAAGCCTCACAAGCTATTTCTAGCGAAATTATACTAGATGATTTGCTGGCAAAATTGATGACAATTGTTATGGAAAATGCTGGCGCACAAAGTAGCTGCTTACTTTTAGAAAAAAATGGACAAATGGTAATAGAAGCTGCAATGGGCGTTAATCACAATAAGCTATTACAAGAAACAGAAACATCAATGCCTTTAGATAATACTCGATATTTACCAGTATCAGTTATTAATTATGTTGTTACAACTAAAGAAAGTGTTGTTCTTGGTAATGCTAGTTGTGAAAGCATATTTGTTAGCGACCCTTATATTATTAGCAATCAATGTAAGTCTATTTTATGTACGCCAATTATTCATCAAAGTAAACTCATAGGTATTATGTATTTGCAAAATAATTTAACAGCAAATGCATTTACTACGGAACGTTTAGAAGTATTAAAAATTCTTGCCTCTCAAGCAGCTATTTCCATTGAGAATGCAAAGCTTTATACTAATTTATCTAAATTAAATGATAATCTGCAACAAGCTAACCAGGAATTAGAGAATTATAGCAAAAATCTGGAGCTAAAAGTCGAAGAAAGAACACAGGAATTAAATGAAAAAAATGTGTGTTTGAAAGAACAAGCACAAAAGTTAGAACTCACACTAAGGCAACTACAAGCTACGCAGTTACAGATGGTTCAAAAAGAAAAAATGTCTAGTTTAGGTCAACTAGTTGCTGGTATAGCTCATGAAATTAATAACCCAATTAACTTTATTTATGGAAATATTACTCATGCAAGTGAATACACTGAAGATATATTACGCCTAATCAAAATTTACGAGCAACACTCACCCGATTTAACTCCTCAAATACTGGCAGAACAAGAGGATATCGATCTGGAATTTTTGCTGGAAGATTTACCCAAATTGCTATCTTCTATGAAAGTCGGGGCTAATCGCATCCGCCAGATAGTTTTGAGTTTACGCAACTTCTCCCGTTTAGATGAAGCAGAAATAAAGTCAGTTAATATTCATGAGGGTATTGATAACACTTTACTAATCTTGCAACATCGACTCAAAACTGACTCAGTAAATTCTAAAATTCAGATTATCAAAAATTATGGGACTTTACCATTAGTAGACTGTTATCCCAGCCAACTCAACCAAGTATTTATGAATTTGTTAGCTAATGCTATTGATGCTATAGAAGAGTCTAATGCCCGTTCATCAAAAGAAGCTCAAATAAATCCGGGTTATATCAAAATCAGTACTGAGTTATTAGAGCAAAATTGGATTTCTATCTGCATTGCTGATAATGGACTTGGCATGAATTCAGATATACTTTCTCAGATTTTTAATCCTTTCTTTAGTACCAAACCTGTTGGTAAAGGTACTGGTTTGGGATTGTCTATTAGTTACAATATCATCGTGGAAAAACATGCAGGAAAAATCAGTTGTTCTTCAATACCAGGACAAGGAACCGAGTTATTAATTGAACTTCCCGTACATCAGAATAACTTCTAACTGAATCGAGTAAAAATCTTACACAAAAGGAATATTTATGATTAATAATTTTGCAGGTACAGATGTTGCTAGCATCTCAATTTCTGAAGTTTTTATGGCTTTGATAACAGGAAATATACTAGATGAACCGTATGAACCATCAAGAATTGGAAAAATTTCCCGACTCACAACTACACAAAGAGATTTATATCTGGATAATATGCTCCATCCAGATAGTACTGTTTTTAGTTTAGGATTATCGATAAACCTGCCACAAAATTTAGATAGATTTATTTGGGAACAGGCGGTAAGAATAGTATGTCAAGAAGATGACACAATTAATACCAAATTTATTTTTTATCAAGGTGAAGCTTTTCAATTTGTAGATAACAATGCTGCTATTCATTTTGAATTTATAGAAATAGGTACTATAAATGCTGATTTTAGTAGTTTGGGACAGGTTATCAAACAAAAAATTAAAGTTAAGCTAGAACTTGAAAAAAATTATTTATTTAAAAATATTTTAGTCAAAGATGGACAGAGTGGTTATACTGCTATTTTAGGTGCGCCTCATATTCTTTTTGATGGATATTCTGGCAAAGTTTTCTTTGAAAAAGTTGCAAAAGTGTATTTAGATTTAAAAACAGGCAATATTGCTCGAAAATTTAAATATAGTTCTTTTTATGATTGTATTCAGGAGCATCTGCTTGAATTTGATACTCAAGAAATTCAGCAGTACTGGCAAGAATCTTTAAGTAAGGTTGTTCCTGTCACGTCTTATATAAAACCTAAAGAAGAAAACAAAGCTCAATCTAGAAAAGTACAAATTACTGGCAATGAGCTAGAACAAATTAGAAAATATTGCCAACTAAATAAATGTAATATTCCAGCTTTTTTTAGAGCTGTGTATGGTATTTACTTGAGCAAGTATTTACACGCGCCAGGAGATTTTGTATTTTACGATATTATCGGTAAAAGAGATAAGCAAACACTTAATGTTTTGGGTTGTCTATATCAAGTAGTTCCGATTATTATCCCTCAAGCTAAGCTGGAAAAAAATAACAATATTTTTAATTACGTTTCATATATCAGTGATTATCGAAAAAATCTAAATCATTATCAAAATGTCTCTGTTTTTCTACAGAAAAAATCTATAAAAGATGAACAGTTAAAATTTTTGTATAATTTCTATAAGTTCAGCGCGCTTAATCTACCTATTGCCGAAGAAAATACTAGATTAACTGTTTATAATTCTTTTGCGGATAATGAAGTTCATCTTATAGTTAATGAGTTTAAGGACACTATAGAACTAGAAATATTTTATAATCAAGAATATTTTGTATATATAGAAACTTTAGAAAGGTTGCTATTCATAGCTAATCAAATTATTCAAGGTTGTGAATACTTTCATCAACTGAATATATTGCTAGAAAGCGAGCATCAAAAAGTATTAGAAAGCTCGAATGATACCAGTACGAATTATGCATTAGATAAATGCGTTCATCAGCTATTTGAAGCCCAGGTGGAGCGATCGCCACATACCTTAGCTCTCATCTTTAAAGAGGCAGAAAATAAGCGCGAACAATCTTCACTTACTTACCAACAGCTAAATCAGCGAGCGAATCAGTTAGCACATTATCTGCATTCTCTAGGTGTGAAACCAGATATGCCAGTGGGAATCTGTGTCGAGAGAAGTCTAGAAATGGCGATCGCAGTTTTGGCTGTTCTCAAAGCTGGTGGTGCTTACGTACCACTAGATCCGGCTTATCCCAAGGATCGTTTAGCTTTCACGATTGAGGATACTCAGATATCTGTATTGCTCACTCAGCAGCAATTACTACCAGAGCTTCCCAAACATCAGGCACAAGTTATTTGTTTAGATACCGACTGGGACAAGATAGGCCAATACAGTCAGGAAAATCTTTCTACAGAAGTCACAGCAGAAAATTTAGCCTATATCATCTACACCTCTGGTTCAACAGGCAGACCGAAAGGCATTTGTTTAGGCCACCGTCCTTTAGTGAACTTACTGGAATGGCATCTAAATTCACTATTAACAGGTGTCCGTACCCTGCAATTTGCCTCCTTAAGCTTTGATGCCAGCTTTCATGAAATGTTTGCTGCTTGGTGTTCTGGAGGAACTTTGTTTCTCATCTCAGAAAACTTGCGTCGGGACAGCACAGCTTTAGCTCACTTCATTCACAACCAAGAAATTGAAAAAGCGATTTTGCCTGTGGTCATACTACAGCAAATGGCAGAACTAGCTGCATCTGGCTTGGAATTATTTACTAGCCTCAAGGAGATTACGACTACAGGCGAGCAACTGCAAATCACTCCAGCTATCGTTAAATTATTCAAATCCCTGCCACACTGCTCATTTCACAATCACTACGGCCCATCAGAAACCCATGTAGTAACAGCTTTAACATTAGATCGAAATCCTGATTCCTGGCCTGCTTATCCCTCCATAGGTCGTCCGATCGCTAACACTCAAATCTACATACTTGATGCAGAGTTAAAACCAGTTCCTATCGGCGTTCCGGGAGAGTTATATATTGGTGGCGTTAGTTTAGCTAGGGGTTATCTCAATCGACCGGATTTAACTAACGAACGCTTTATTCCCAATCCTTACGCAAAATCGCATCGCTTGTATAAAACAGGCGACTTAGCTTGTTACCTACCTGATGGCAATATTGAATATCTCGGTCGGATAGATCAACAGGTGAAGATTCGCGGCTTCCGTATTGAGTTAGGGGAAATCGAGACAATACTGTTGCAACATCCTGACGTGCGCGAAGCCACAGTCATAGCGCGTGAGGATGTTCCTGGAGAAAAGCGCCTAGTTGCTTATATTGTTTCTAGCCTAATTCCAGAACGAGTACCTTATGAAAGTCTTTGTCGAGTCGAGACTGATGACAATCGGATAGTAGAAGTCCAAACAGAAGATATCTCGAATGGTGGTGTGTGCTTAATAGAAGTGCCATTCAGTTGGTCAAAAGGTAAACAAGTCCGTCTTTGTCTAAAGTTGCCAGTAATATCAGAAGAACTTTGGGTAGACGGCTGTGTTGCTTGGAGTCAGGGTAAGCGGGCTGGTGTTGAGTTGACTCTAACGCCTAGTGAAAAAGTCCTCTTTAACCAAAGCATAGAGCATATCTTAGAAACTCAACATTTATGGAAAATCTTGCAGCGGACAATAAGTGGTAATCTTCGCAGATTTCTCCAAGAGAAGTTGCCAGATTATATGCTACCTTCCAGTTTTGTGATGTTAAATGCATTGCCGCTAACACCGAATGGGAAAGTAGATCGTCGTTCCCTACCAGTACCCGATCGCACCCGATGGAATCAAGAGCAAGATTTTGTTTCACCTCGTACTGCTGTTGAGGAAGTACTAACAAAAATTTGGCTGAAAGTTTTGAAATTACAGCAGATTAGCGTCCAAGATAACTTTTTCGAGATCGGGGGACACTCACTACTTGCTACACAAGTAATTTCTCGGATTCGAGATACCTATCAGTTGGATATACCATTACGGCGTTTATTCGATGCGCCTACCGTTGCTAGCTTGGCTGAAAGTATCGAGGTGCAACTCAAGCAAAATCAAGAATGGCATACTTGGGCGATCGCATCTGTAACCCGCAACCAAAACTTACCCCTTTCCTTTGCCCAGCAGCGATTGTGGTTTCTCGAACAGTTGTTGCCCGACAGTCCCTTTTACAATTTCCCCCAAACTTTTCGCCTGTTTGGTGAGGTAAATGTGAAAGCTTTAGAGCAAAGCCTCAACGAAATTGTGCGGCGGCATGAAGTTTTACGCACCACTTTTGCTTCATTAGATGGGCAGCCCGTACAAATTATTATTCCGGCACTGAGTTTACTCATACATCTGGTAGATTTGCGTTCTCTATCTGAATCAGAAAAAGATACAGAAATTCAACGATTGCGGATTGAAGAGTTCCAACAACCTTTTAATATCAACCGCGGGCCGTTATTGCGAGCAGCCCTAATACAGATAGATGCAGAGGAATCTTTACTGCTTTTGAGCATTCACCACATAGTTTTTGATGGTTGGTCTGTGAGCGTATTGTTCCAAGAACTGACATTACTGTATCAAGCTTTTGCCAATGGTTTACCTTCTCCTTTGGCTGAACTGCCCATTCAGTATGCAGACTTTGCTGTTTGGCAGAGACAATGGTTGCAAGGAAAAGTTATATCAGAGCAACTGAGTTATTGGAAGCAACAGCTAGCAGATTTACCCATTTTACAGTTAGCAAGCGATCGCCCCCGCCCAGCCATTCAAACTTATCGCGGAGCGCGTCAACCTCTAGCACTCTCCAAATCTCTTAGCGAGGCAGTAACTCGGTTTAGCCAGCAAGAGGGATGTACCTTATTTATGACCCTCTTAGCAGCATTTCAAACGCTGTTATACCGCTATACAAGTAGTGAAGACATCGTAGTAGGCTCGTTAATAGCCAACCGCCATCATCAGGAAATCGAGAGTTTAATCGGATTCTTCGTTAACACTTTAGTACTACGCAGCGATTTTTCCGATTCTCCAACGTTCCGCCAGCTGCTCAAGCAAGTACGAGAAGTCACTTTAGAAGCTTACGCTCATCAAGACGTACCCTTTGAAAAACTGGTGGAGGAACTAGAACCAGAGCGCGATTTGAGCCGCCATCCCTTATTCCAAATCTGCTTTGCACTGCAAAATGTACCCATACAAGCTTTGGAACTTTCCGGTTTAACAATCAACCATCGCTTAGAACACAATGGTACAGCCAAGTTCGATTTATTCCTAGAATTATTTGAAACGCCAGATGGAATTAGTGGTTGGTTTGAGTACAGCACCGATTTATTTGATGCTGCTACTATCTCTCGGTTAGGAGAAAATTTCCAAACTTTAGTTGCAGAGATAGTTGCTAATCCAGACCAGAAAGTGGCAGATTTGCCGCTTTTAACATCTGCTGAACGCCAACAATTATTAGTGGAATGGAATCAAACTCAAGCAGATTACCCGCAACAAACTTGCATTCATCAACTATTTGAAGCCCAAGTAAAGCGCGTACCTGACTCCATAGCAGCGATATTTGCAGACCAACAAATAACTTATCGCGAGTTGAATGCTAGAGCCAACCAGTTAGCCCGTCATTTACAAGCTTTAGGTGTAGGGCCAGATGTATTAGTAGGGATTTGTCTAGAACGTTCTTTAGATGTGATGGTAGCTCTACTAGGGGTTCTCAAAGCTGGTGGGGCTTATATACCTCTAGATCCAGCCTATCCCCAGCAGCGTTTATCTTTGATGGTGTCAGACTCGCAGCTATCAGTACTCTTAACCCAGCAGCATTTGTTAGCACAACTTCCTCAACATCAAGCGCATATTGTCTGTTTGGATAAAGACTGGCAGGATATTGCTACACAAAGCCAAGATAACCTCGATATTAGTGTTAATCCTGACAACTTAGCTTATGTAATTTACACCTCCGGTTCTACTGGCAAACCGAAAGGCGTACAAATTATGCACGGCTCTGTAGTTAATTTCCTTCACTTCATGGGTCAGCATTTGGAACTGACAGAGCAAGACACACTGCTTTCTGTAACTACTTTATCCTTTGACATTGCCGTACTCGAAATTTTCCTACCAATTACTCTCGGTGCGCGTGTTGTCACGATCAGTCGCGAAGAGGCTATGGATGGCACAGCGTTAATTGCTAAATTAACCAATGGCGTTACTGTTATGCAAGCTACTCCAGCCACTTGGCAACTCCTGCTAGAGGCAGGTTGGCAAGGCAGTAAAGATTTGAAAATTCTGTGTGGTGGGGAAGCTTTGCCGAGGAAATTAGCCAAACAGTTGCAACAGCGATGTGCTACTTTATGGAACGTTTATGGCCCTACTGAAACTACCATCTGGTCAGCAACATATAAAGTTGCATCTGAAGACGGACAAGTTCTAATTGGTCGCCCTATGGCCAATACTCAGTTCTACATACTTGACTCTCAGTTACAACCTGTGCCTGTAGGTGTGCCAGGAGAACTCTACATTGGTGGTGCTGGTTTAGCACGCGGTTATCTCAATCGCCCCGATTTGACGGAAGCTCGGTTTATTCCTAATCCCTTCGGTCGAGGCAGGGGAGCAGGGGAGCAGAGGAGCAGAGGGGATGGAGAAAAGTGCGATCGCCTTTATAAAACAGGGGATTTAGTACGTTATCTCCCCGATGGCAATGTCGAGTATCTTAGCCGTATCGACCACCAAGTGAAGATTCGTGGCTTCCGAATTGAGCTAGGCGAGATTGAAGCTGTCTTAACGCAACATCCCTCAGTCCAAAAAGGTGTAGTCATAGATCGGGAAGATGTACCCGGACAAAAGCGTTTAGTAGCATATTTGGTGCAGAATCAACAAGATGAAAATGCCCCATTATTAGCAAATTGGCAAACCGAACACCTTTCCCAGTGGCAAACAATCTACGATCAAACCTACAAGCAAACTACTGAGGAACAGAACCGCGTATTTAATACTATTGGCTGGAACAGTAGTTATACAGGTATGCCTATTCCCGCCGAAGAAATGCGCGAGTGGGTAGATTGCACTGTTGAACGTATTCTTTCTCTGCAACCCAGCCAAGTACTAGAAATTGGTTGCGGTACAGGTTTGTTGCTATGCAAAATTATTCCCCATTGCAGTAAATATTGGGGTACTGATTTCGCACCAGAAGCCCTGCGACAAATTCAACAGTTGCAAATGTCCAGTCATGATTGGCCGCAACTGACTTTGTTACAAAGACCTGCTGACAATTTTGAGGGTATTGAAGCAGATGCCTTCAATACAGTAATTATCAATTCGGTAGTTCAGTATTTTCCTAGCATTGACTATCTGCTGCAAGTTTTGACGGGAGCAGTTAATGCTGTAGAGCCTGGTGGTTTTATATTTATCGGAGATGTACGCAGTCTACCTTTACTAGAGGCTTACCACACTTCTGTAGCCCTGTATCAAGCATCATCCACACTTTCCACACTACAGTTACAAGAGCGCATTCGCCAGCGCCTCAACCAAGAGGAAGAGCTGGTAATTCACCCAGACTTTTTTAGGGCATTACAGCAACACTTGCCTAAGATCGGCCGCGTTCAAATTCAAGTCAAACGAGGTCAGCATCATAACGAACTGACAAAGTTCCGCTACGATGCGATTTTACATATAGGAACTGATACTGATAACACTGTTGGAATTACTTGGTTGGATTGGCAACAACAACAGCTAACTTTGTCATCTGTTCGTCACCTGTTATTAGCAACTCAGCCAGAAATTTTAGGAATCAAAAATGTACCTAATGCCAGAGTAATTAACGAAGTTAAGACTATAGAATTGCTCAACAGTCCAGAAGGGCCGAAGACAGTAGGCGAAGTGCGATCGCATTTAGAACAACTTCCCCAAATTGGCATCGATCCGGAAGAACTGTGGAATTTAAGCCAAGATTTACCCTATTTGCTCGATATTACTTGGTCAGAATCGAGTGTGGTAGACTGTTACGACGTAGTTTTCAGACATCGCGAGCAAGAAAAAGTAGCACAAGCGATCGCTAATCGAGATACAGTTGCTGTTAAACCTTGGAATGACTATGCCAATCAACCTCTACAAGGCAAATTCACCCGCAAACTAGCAGTAGAACTCCGCCGCTTTCTCGAACAAAAGCTACCGGAATATATGATACCTACAGCTTTTGTGTGCTTAGAGAAATTGCCATTAACACCTAATGGTAAGTTAGATCGGCGATCGCTACCTGCACCAGATCAGTCCAGAAGCAGTCTAGAAGCAGCATTAATTACACCTCGTACTCCTACTGAGTCAAAAATGGTTGCTATTTGGGCTAAGGTATTGGGTAGCGATCGTGTGGGAATTCAAGATAACTTCTTTGAACTAGGCGGTAATTCCTTATTAGCCACCCAGCTAATGATGAATTTACGAGAAACTTTTCAAGTAGAACTGCCTGTAAGATATATTTTTGAGCAGCAAACTATAGAAGGACTCAGCCAAATCATTGACAAACTGCATCAAAAAGGCACTGCTGTTCTGGATAGTGTTGTTAATCTCAAAGCTGAAGCCGTACTAGATCCAAACATTTATCCCCAAGGAGTCCTTGCTAAGGATATCACCCAGCCAAATCATATTTTCTTAACAGGAGCAACAGGCTTTTTAGGTGCTTTCTTAATTAATGAATTGCTACAGCAAACTCAGGCAAAAATATATTGCCTTGTGCGGGCTAAGAACGAAGCTGAAGGTTTCAAAAGGCTACAGAAAACCCTAGAAAAATATTTAATTTGGGATGCAAGCCAAAGTTCCAGAATCATCCCCATACCAGGAGATTTAGCTTTACCTTGTTTTGGAATTTCTGTAGAGGAATTTGAAAAGTTAGCACAGCAGATTGATGTTATTTATCATAGTGGCGCTCAAGTCAACTTTGCTAAACCATATTCTGTAATTAAGGCAGCAAATGTTCTTGGTACGCAAGAAGTTCTCAGATTAGCGTGTCAGCATCAACTCAAGCCAGTACACTACATCTCAACAATGGCAGTTTTTGGTGCAATGGCTTGTATAAATGGGTTGAATGTCCTTTATGAAAATGACGACATTGATAACAGTGAACCTTATCTTTCTCAAGAGATTGGCTATACACAAAGTAAATGGGTAGCCGAAAAACTTGTTTGGATTGCTAAATCTAGAGGAATCCCTGTAACAGTCATCAGATCGGGATTTTTAATGGGTCATCCCCAGACTGGTGTCACTAATACAGATGACTTCATATCTAGATTGATCGTAGGTTGCATACAAGTAGGTAGTTTTCCAGAACTAATCAATCAAAAACAAGATTTAATTACTGTAGATTATGCCAGTAAAGCCATTATCCAAATATCTCAGAAAAAAGAATCTTTAGGAAAGGCATTTCATATAGTGCCTTTACCATCGGAAAACATTGATTTAATTAAATTATTTGAGTTGATATCAGCTTGTGGTTATCAACTTCAGAAAGTATCATATTCCCAATGGACAGATAATTTAATTAATCAAGCTAAATATTCCCAGTCAAATCCCTTATTTGCTCTTTTGCCTATGTTCACTGAAAAAGTGAATCAAGAACAGGCTGCATGGGAGCTATATCAAAATACTGCTGAATTAGACTGTCGCAATACACTAAATGCAATTACCAATACGTCAATTAAATGTCCATCAATGGATGCGGAATTAATCGGTAAATATTTAGATTATTTCCAACTTAGTGGATTTTTGAGTATGTAATCTGCATAGTAGATACAGTTAATGTCTACTCATGAATACCTAATTTAATAATGATTAATTTTCGGTATTTTTGAGTAGCTTAACTTATCAATAAAATCTGAGTGATTTAAGTAATTTCATCAATTACTGTAACCATTAAAACAGCTAAATTGGAATTATACATAGATGTAGGCTTTTAATATGCACCTCACAGAAGAACAGTTATTAATTTACAAAAATCAAGGATTTCTCGTATTACCAGAATATTTTTCTCGCGGTGAAATTGAAGCGATGAAAGCAGAATTATCTAGTTTATCAGCAGATAACTCACCCAAAAAAGTTCTGGAAAAAGATGGTAAAACTGTACGTTCAATGCATGGATCGCATACAACAAATGATGTTTTTAATCGCCTAACAAGACATCCATTTATTGTTGAACCTGCAATGCAAATAGTTGGTAGCCAAGTGTATATATATCAATTCAAAATTAATATTAAAGCAGCATTTAGTGGCGATATTTGGAAGTGGCATCAAGACTACATCTATTGGCGTAAAGAAGATGGAATGCCAAGACCTCAAGTAGTCAATGCTATGTGTTTATTAGATGATATGAACGAATTTAATGGGCCGTTATTTTTGATTCCCGGTTCTCATAAAGAAGAGATGATTGATGTTACGGCTCATAGTTCTAATGAAAGTCAGGGATGGATATCGAGTTTTAGTGCTAATTTGAAGTATTCTCTTAACCAGAAATTAATTACTGATTTAGTATCAAAATATGGAATTACTTTTATCAAAGCTGCGGCAGGTTCATTAGTGTTTTTTGATAGTAATATTGTCCACGCTTCTAGCAATAATATATCACCTTTTGGGCGTTCAACAGTAATTATTACTTATAATAGTATTGAAAATATTCCTTTTTCAGTTATAAACCCACGACCAGATTTTCTTGTTAGTCAAGATTATCGACCTGTTATTCCTTTAGCATCTGATATGTTATCTCAGCTTTATAGCCAGGGCAAACGCATCTAAATATTGATGTGTAATATCATGTCCGGATAATTACTTATAGAACCAATTTGACATCTTTACGGGACAGAATTAGCGCTCTTCCATCACTCTCATGAGAGAATAATACAAGAAAGTGTCGAAAACTCTTTGCTGAACTATGTTTGGGGGAAGAAAGGCTGCGTCAACGAAAAAATTTGTAGACGATTACTGTCAATGGTATGGAAAGCTGTTTAGTGAACAATACCTTTGCCAAAAAAAGAGTATGAAGAGGTAGGGCTGTCGTAGTAGAGTTATTGTCTTCGGGGGGCGACAACTCAAAAACTACCTACGATTCAGCCCATGCCGGACATCTTATCACTCTTGCAATGGCTTCTGCCCGAAATCAACGCAACAACGATGCGGTAGTTGAACCAGGTAATCCAGTCTATGTTAGCGATGAGCGGTCGAGTCACAATGCCCTTGAATTTCCCGTTGGTCAGGCATGGGCGGTAGTTATCGAACGATGTTGAGATTCTTTCACACAGTGATACCTTAACTAATTGGTATATCAATGCAGATTGCAATGGTGCAGCCAACATCATCCGTAAAGTAAGCACAACACTTGGACTTGATTTAGGTGGAGTGTCTAGGATCGCTGGATCGCTGGTATAATCGTCAATTTTTGAGTTATGCGATCGCTTCACTCAACCTCCTGTAAAGCAGCTTGTTATCAGACATCGCACTAAAATTAAATTAGACAATGTATTATCTCCAAACCATCACGCTGAAATTCTCAGATGCAAAAAGTCACAGTTGATGAGATCCAACGAGATCCTTTGAAATACCTGAATCAAGTTGAGGCAGGTGAAAGCTTTGTCATTGTCCAAGCAGATAAATTAATTGCTGAATTAAAACCAATTACAACTACCAACAAACAGCAACGCCCATTTGGTTTGTGTACAGGAGAATTTACGGTGTCTGATGATTTTGATGCACCTTTGCCTGAAGATATTTTGAATTCATTTGAGGGCGGATGAAGATTGTTTGATATTTATGAATAAAACTAAAAAATAATTATTTATGTATTTTTTTTAAATCTCTGAATGGAAGATTAATAATAAATTCTGTACCTTCATTTGGAGAGGAAATACATTGCAACTTCCCTTGATGCTTTTGAGTAATTATTTGATAGCTAATAGATAAGCCTAAGCCTGTGCCTTTTCCAACTGGTTTAGTAGTGAAAAAGGGGTCAAACAGTTGCTTTTGAATATTTTCTGGGATACCACAACCATTATCAGCAATAGAAATGATAACTAACTGCTGGTCAGCAATTAAGTTAGTACAAATGCAAATATGGGGCGTGTTAGTTATTTTTCCATTGTCCATCGATTCTTCTAAAGCATCGATCGCATTTGCCAGAATATTCATAAATACCTGATTTAGTTGTCCGGGATAACATTCTACGAGCGGTAAATTGCCGTACTCTTTGATGATTTTAATTCCTGGATAATTAGGTTTAGCTTTAAGACGATGCTCTAGAAGCATTAACGTACTATCAATACCCTCATGAATGTTTACCGCCTTCATCTGTGCCTCATCCAAACGGGAAAAGTTACGTAACGATAGCACAATTTCTGTAATTCTTTCAGCACCAACTCTCATAGAATTCATTAATTTTGGAAGGTCTTCTATTAAGAAATCAAGATCTATAGCTTTTGCTTGCTTTTGAATTTGGGGTGCTGGGTTGGGGTAATATTGCTGGTATAGTTGCAGTAGTTTAAGTAAATCTTGGGTGTACTCATTAGCAGGGGTTAAATTACCATAGATAAAATTAACGGGGTTATTGATTTCGTGAGCTACACCTGCCACTAACTGCCCCAAAGAAGACATTTTTTCACTCTGCACCAATTGAGAAGCAAGCAGCTTTGCTTCTTGTTGTAATTCTGCTTGTGATTGCCGCAATTTTTCTTGTGCTTGTTTGCGTTTAGTAATGTCGTGGAGAATGACGACATATTCTTGAAAATCTTGATGCGGTCGGTCGGAGATAGAAACTTCCAAAGTGCTGACACCACTTTTGTGGAATAGGGTGTGTTCGCTTCGCTTTGTCCATTGCTGTGGATATTCAGGTAATTCAGGTATCCATTTGCTGGGGTGATTTCCTAACAACTCGAATGGTTTGATATCAAAGAGAGATTCGGTTGCTGGGTTTGCTTGCCTGATAATCCCTTGCTCATCCAAGACCAAAATACCATCCTGGGCAACACTAAACAGGTGTTCGGCAGCTTCTCGGGCCTCAGTAATGGCCACTACCTGGGGTAAAGTTGTCCAACAGGCTATAGCTACTCCAACAAATGCCACTGCCATTAACAGCACAACAAATAGATTTTCATCTGTAGCTTTGGAATCCGTATTCAGTTTGGCACCAAATAACCAACCTGTTGCGACTGCACCGCACACGAGAATAATTAGGATGCTTACCTGAAGTATGACTGAATCTTTAATGATTACTGAAGGGCGTGCGCGGTAATGTCGCCTCCACCAACTTAAATGAAAAGGGGCAAAGGTAATGTGGCGGATTAGCGCATCAAATCCTAGAATCCCAATGGGAAATACTAGACCAATCAGAAGATTTATCCAACCCCAGGCAAGCCCTCCTACCAGTAGAACTGCAATCTCTACCACCAGAATGCCCAAAGATATGCGGGGAAACAAAACTTCTGGACGACTGCGCCCGAACCAAAGCCCTAAATGCAATAACATAAAGGCAGCAAACCAACCGATATTTCCCACTGCTACAATTCGTGCTACATCTGCCCAAATCAGATAAAGGGAGCAAAGCAGCAAAGTTAAGCTCAGAGCAGGCACAAACACGCCCCGACGCGACACAGCAGAAAATACCGGTGAAATATGGTTATCTAAGGCAAGCTGATACAGAATTCTAGGGCAATTAGAAACTACTGTTGCAGAACCTAACAAAGAAGCAGACACCAATAAAAACGTGACGTTAATCTCGGCCCATTCTCCCCAAAATGGTCTAGAAGCCGCCACAAGATTCAAGAACGCATTATCATTCAGACCTGGCGCTGTTGCTAACCGCATCATTACCCAAGACCCACCTATAAAAATAGGTGGCATCATCCAAGCAGCAATATCTAGAAAGCGTAGCGTTTGGCTGGGATGGCGGCTATCTGCGACAAAGGAAGAAGCCGTTTCACAACTGTAAGTAGCATAGGAAACGTAAAAGAACCACTTTGCCCAATCCACAAAGCTTAAGGATGACCAACTGCTTGGAAAAAACCCAGGACTAGCACTAGAGAAAGCTAACCAGCCCAGACCATGTACGCAAAAGGTAATTAGTAGCCCAAAGGCGGGAATCGCAAAAAACAAATGCAAAATACTCAGCGCACGAGTACCACTAAACGCCACTACAAACGGCAGCAGTGTAAAGCCAATGTCTAACAATAATTTAGGACAGGCAATGCCTAGCGATTCCAAATTCACCTTAATTAAATCGGTAAGTACGAGAGTATTAACTGATAGGTAAGAAACCCAGTTAAGAAGGTATCCAATTGCAGCATAGCGCCCTAGTCCAGGGTAACGTTTGAGCAAATGGCTGACATAGTTAGGCGTTCCTCCTGCCACATCAATAAAATACATTCCCAAACGCTTCACCTGATAATTGATCAGCATCCCGACAATGACAGCAGGTATCCAAACAAAAATAGCTTGTGAACCAAGAGCAGCATGAATGGCGGGAACCAATGCTACCCAGGAAATATGAGCTGTCAAACCGAAGCCCCAGCTTTCAACAGCACTCAGGGTTCTAGTTAAGCGAGGGTATGAAGATTGGCTTACAGGTATATAGTCTTGTTTGGGCATGAGGGGTAATACTAGGGTTTTTAGTTAACCTTATGTAGAGTTTCCATCCGAAGATTGTTATTAACGCAGACTTTTAGCCAAGAGGAATTATGAGCAAGTTAATCAGAAATTTGACTTGCTGTTGAGATTGATTTGATAAATAATCTTTTAGGTCTAGCCCATCTCGGCTTTTCTAGATTTGAGGAGAAAAGTCAAATTCGCCAACAACATCGTCTGCTAATGGCGAATTATTTTTACCCTTTGCCTATTTTTGCCAAATTAAGCTGTTCTCTAGCAAGTTCCTCAACAAAATAATCTAGAAATTCAATGTAGTGATTCTGCATAACAACTGCGTGTGCATAATCTCCCCTTGCCGCAAGTTGGTACTTTTTCACAAGAGGATCTGAGGGTTTATCAAAAACAACTGTATTTGAATAAGGATTAAGCAATGGATTGAAGTCTCGTAACTTCAGTTGCGCGTACAAATGCTCTGCTTTGGCCACACAATCAGCTACTTCTAATGCAAAGTTGGAATGCCTTTTGCAGATTTCATACCATAGGCAAAGTGAAGTATGCCCGTTACGGCTACCTCCGATAGTCATATCCTGAGCGCCGAGATATTCAATATCAGATGCAAGAGCTTCAACTAAATGTTTCTTAGTAATAACAATGCCACAAGGGAAAGGGCAACCAATGAATTTGTGTCCTGAGATTGACAGCGAACTAATGGGTTTGTGGAAATCAATCCAGTGCGAACGCAAATAGGGAAGAAGCATTCCGCCTAAAGCACCATCAACATGGATATAGAATTGCCTAACCTTTTTCATCTCCAGAGCGTTAAGAATTTGCTCAATATCGTCTATTGCGCCTGTAAAAGTAGTACCCAGATTAAGGCAGATGATGGCAGGCAAATTAGGTACAAGCTTCTTATAGAAATCACTATAGTTCATTTCTTCTGAAGGTGTTTGTATCCCAATCTGGTGATAAGGAATTCTAAAAAACTTAGCTGCTTTGTTTACAGAGTAATGTGAAGCAGCCGAAGCGTACAAAATACCCTCAGGATAATTTTCTCTTCCCAGGAGGATTCCGTACAAGTTACCTTCAGTGCCACTGGTAGTTACATATCCCCACCAATCTTGAAGTTGGTATAAATTTGCAAAAAATTGTAAAACTTCTTTCTCAAAATCCCGTGAATCAATTCGATAGTGGGATTTGGTGAAGCAATCTCCGCCAAGATTATTAATTGAGTATTTAAGGAAAGGTAATAAGAAGGTATTATCATGTTTTAAATTGTAGGGATAGCCTAAATGAAACTGAGATGCTTCAGTAAGAAGCATCTGATACTCAGAAAGAAAGTCAATATCCATTTTGTTGTTCCAATATTGTTGGTGAAATTCAATTGTATTAAGCAGTTTGTAAATGCCGTAATAATAGGCAGTCTATTTTTTGTTGATCGGTAAGTTTTTGAAAAAAAATTATTATTTATATGTGAGATATATTGATATTCAAAATTAAATTTCCTCTGGATAATGTACACCAAAATCTCTGAGATTTTTCCTTCAAAAATTAAAACTTTGTTTTCTGAGCTAAACAATTGGCTAATATTCAGACTTTTTTTCATCAACTATCAAAGAGCGAATTAACTCTCGAATTACATCAGTTGTCGGTCTACCTGACATTGAGCAATATTTTTCTAGCTTTTCTGCTTCACCTGATTTCAGGTTGATTGTAAGTCGTTTAACAGCCCATTTATTATTCACTTACTAGACAAGCTATGTTTTGAAACTACTATCTTAATATCTATCATTTAAACTGTTACTGCAATGAGATAAATAATGATATTAAATTGAAGCAATGGTGAAGAATCTGCCATGTATTCCTAAGTAAAAGTGAAGAGATAAGTTATATTTTATAGTATGAAGTTCCGCTGCTTTAGCTAGATAAATCGTGAATATAACGTAAAAATTGTATGAAAGTATCTCAACACAAAAGTAAGTACTTAAATAAAATTTAACTGCTTTGCTATTTTACTTAATATAATGATTTTTTGAGACAAGGGAGTCAAACAGCAAGCGCACACTATCTCACTAGATAGTAAAGCCCTAAATCTGGGGTCTTTTAGAGGATGTCTGAAAAGTTTTAAACAGGTAATTTTCATCACGCAAGTTGCTTTAACATTAAACGAATCATTGCAACGTAAATAAAAGCCTCTGTCGTTTCAGGTAAAATTTCATAGTCTTTACTTAGTCTACGAGACCAATTGAACCAACCAAAAGTTCTTTCAACCAACCACCGTTTTGGAAGAACGACAAAACCCTTGTGTTCTTCAGAGCGTGTAACAACGCTCCATAGCCAGCGATAAACATCCATCACCCAGTGCGTGAAATCTTGACCGCGATAGCCACCATCAACCCAAATCCGAATTAATCTACCCATGCGATGCCTACGGCGGGCTACGCCTACGCGTATTTGATTAAGCTTTGATAGAGCTTGTTTTGCGCCCGCTTGCTCACTTACCGAAGCTGCTGTAATTACCACAACAATAAGCAAGCCCAAGGTATCAATGATTATGTGCCGCTTACGTCCTTTAATTTTCTTACCTGCATCGAAGCCGACATCTTTTGAGACCATCGTTCCTGTTTCAACTGTTTGGCTATCCATAATCGCCTCCGATGGCGATGGTTCCCGGTTTTGGCTTACACGTACCCACAAGCGTAAGCGCTCGTGAATTTCCTGCCATGTTCCATCTTTTCGCCATTGTCGAAAGTAATGATACACAGTTTTCCAATTAGGAAAATCATTTGGTAGCATTCGCCACGCGCAACCCGCACACAAGATGTACAAGATTGCGTTCACGATCGCCTGCATATCGACACTACGTTTTCGACCTCCAGTTTTTGGCGCAGGAATTAGTCCTGATAGCAGTTCCCACTGCTCCGATGTCATATTACTTGGGTACGATGGATTCATGGCTCTCGTAACGCTGTCACACTTAAGTATTTTTTCTACTGACAGGATACCGTTACGTGGGCTTTCTTACTTTTCAGACATCCTCTTAGAGTTGTGCCGCAGACTTTTGATCCCCCCAACCCCCCTTAAAAAAGGGGGCAAAAACTTCTCAAAGTCCTCCTTTTTAAGGACGATTTAGGAGGATCTACGAGGATTCTGGTTTTCTACAGAGATGTGTGTACACCGTAGCCTTACCAAGGGGGGATTAAGGGGGGTAATTAAAATTACAGCTAACCACTTTTGAAACAACCTCTTAGGGGAGATAAAGCACAGCTTTTAGGGTTCTTCGGGTTTACTAAGTAATTAACCGGACATGATATCAGTCCCAATAAACCTTTTTACCCAGAAAATTACTCCTTTACTCAACCTGACATCATCTGTAAGGATGAAGCTTTTACTTTCATGCTCCGCTTCAATGTAACTGCATTGAGTAAAACTCGGACTATGAAAACTGACCCAAGTGTTACCATAGATACTAAGCCGCCTAAAATTGAGCCTCAAAAAAATAAATGGTGGACTATTGGCATACTGTTATTTTTAATTATTATTGTTACTTTCTTCGCTTACAGATTAGAAATTGTTTTAGGTAAAACTCCCAGCCTCGATAAAACTTTTACACCCATAACACAAGCTGCACCCCAAGAAATTGGGTCTTATGATGTGTTGGGGTACGCCATTAATAAAGACGAAGCTACACGGTTATTGGAAACAGAAGCCGGAAGCAAACAACTATCGCCAGAAAATGGCGCTTTTGCTGTTACAGAAGAAACATTAAAACTAGGACGAGACGCTTTTTATTCAGAAACTTTTGGCAATGAAATCTTCCAAACCGATGTAGTGGGAGCGCTGAATGGCCCGATAAATATGATAACTGTGGGTCAGGCGATCGCCAAACTCGCAGGTAAGCACACAACTAATTTGCAAATCCCCATCAATGAGGATGTGACAATTGGCGGACGCGCTTTCAAAGCAGGCACATTGTTGAATACAGGCTTAGACGTACCCGCCAATTCCCTTGTCCCCTTGGGTATGCGTGCCAGCCTGACTCAAGGTAAGCTGAGATTTGGTATTACCTGCGCTTTATGCCATGCTACACTTAACCGGGAAACCGGACGCATCTTAGAAGGCGCACCCAACAACGACCTTGACACGGGTTTAGTTCTGGCATTCGCTACCAATTCCGCAGCCATGTTTCGCCAAACAGATGTTAACCCGACACAAATTGCAGCGGGAGAGCATACTTACATTAATGCTGATGGTGAAGAATCCCGTTTACCAGATACCAAAGCCGTAGAAGATGCAGTTGACGCCAAACTACTGACTTGGCCGCCAGGTAACTTTGATTCTAGCGGCACTCTAGTAAATAATCCCTCACAAATTCCCTCTTCTTATACTTTTGATGCCTGGCCTTATGGTTGGAGTGGTCATTCCGCCGTTGGTTGGTTTCACGGTTTGACTACCTTAAATAGCAACGTCCACGCCACAAACTCAGACGGCACAAATGGCACTGATGCTAGCCAATCCACATTAGGTATTGACAAAGAAACCTATTTAGGGGTGATTCTGCAAAATGCTGCAAATCCAGCGTTTAGATTACCTCAAGGCGCAAAACCATCAGAATTTTTTGACAAAATCGATCCCACCCCAGGAGAACCTGCAATTAACCAAGTGATTCGGATGCCTGGATATCCCAAAGGTTCGCCGTTTATGTTAGATGGGTTAATGGCATCTTCCCCAGGCTACCCCGTTGGCGACCAATTAAATGGTATGTCTGCTTGGCAAAATACTCTTGCACCACCACCAATTCAAATTAGCGATCCTGCTTCTTTAGAAAAAGGCGCGGCTGTATTTACTCGTGCTGGCTGTATAGACTGTCATAGTGGACGCTACTTTACTAATCATGATGTCATTGCTCAAAACGAGATTGGCACTCAACCATCACGCGCTCCCACATTAGCAGCATTCGCCAAGAACTTTACCAAAGCGCAAACCTACCCCAACAGCGTTTCTGTTCCCTTACCATCTAATCCGCCAGTGTTAGATGTTCCTACAGATATCACGCCACAGAAAGCACAACAGTTAGCTTTTGGTATTAATAATCCCGCTGGCGGTTATAAAGTACCAAGTTTAATTGGCTTATATTTAACTGCACCTTATTTACACGATGGCGGTGTGGCTGCTAGTGCTTCAGCACTCAAGCAAGACGAACGGGACGGACAATTTGTGGTGGCAAATCCTCAAGAATTAGGAATGGCTGGCACATTAGAGCAAAATATTTTACCCGACCCAGAAGCCAGCCTGCGGGTGCTAGTTGACCGCAACCTTCGCCAACCGACAGTTGCAGCTAACCAAGCTCATCGAGATTTGCAACAGTCCAATGTTGATGGTAGTGGACATGCTTATTGGGTAGATAAAAAAGCAGGTTTTACTACTCAAGAACAGACAGATTTAATTCAATTTTTGTTGAGTTTAGATGATGAGCCAGAGGTTTTGCCGAGTTCGCGTTAATAGAATAACGTGAGTTCGATGAATCCTGTTTCGACCTCTCCGCGTGGCTACCGCGTACATAAAAGTCAAAAAAACCCTTATCCACAAAAGATTTGCGGTGCGTTACGCTGGCGCGATAACACACCCTACAAAACTGTTCCCTACTCGCTTTTTTAAAACAGACATGGAAAGAGAAATTAAAGATTCAGATGGTATTACATGGACTTGTATTCAAGCATTTTCAGGCGTTTCTGATAGTGCAGAAGCTAAAAATGCAGCTCAAGTCAACGACGAACCAAATACCTATTGGGTTGTTTGCACTCCTAGTGGTGGCGCACAGTCTGTGCGGCTAAAGCTAAAAGACAAATGGGAAGAAAATTACTCTGATGAAGAGTTACTTCAGGAAATTAAGACGCAACAGTAACTAGCTAAAAATTCGAGATCCACAGTCAACGTCAACTAATCATTATGACTAATACAGTAATAATCACAGGCGCATCTCAAGGCATTGGCAAAGCGACAGCATTATTATTTGCGCGTCACAACTATAATATTGTGTTGGCAGCTCGCCAACTCGATCGCTTGGAAGCTACCGCTGCCGAAATACGCGAAATGGGGCAAGAAGCGATCGCCATTTCCGTTGATGTGAGAGATCCTATACAAGTAAATCATCTGATGCAAAAGGCAATAGATCGCTTCAATAGTGTAGATTTATTAATTAATAATGCAGGCATATTTGGTTTAGGGCCTGTTGAAGATTTTAGCTTAGATGATTGGCATCAAATAATTGATACTAATTTGTGGGGTTATATCCATACTATTCATGCGATTTTGCCCCATTTTTTAGAGCGTCGCCAAGGAACAATTGTCAATGTTAGTTCTATCGGTGGAATAGAAGCAATTCCTTACCAAATTCCTTATACAACTAGCAAGTATGCCATAACTGGGTTAACAAAATCGCTACACGCAGAGTTATCGCCTAAAGGTATTCATGTTAGCGGTATTTATCCTAGTTTCATTAGAACTCAACTCATGGAACGGGCAATTTTTCGCGGTCAGGATGAGGAAACAGCTGATGCGCGTTCGGAATTGGTAAGCAAAGCTGTTCAAACTCCTGTATTAGAAAAGCCGGAAGATGTAGCCAAATCAATTTGGAGTGCAGTTAGCGATCGCCGTTCTGAAGTTCTTGTAGGTACGACAAAACTTTGGCAAGCAATTTATAACGTATCTCCTGGTCTGATGAAGTCACTTTTTCGGCATACCTTTGGCATGGAAGAACGTAAATGATAAGTAGGAGGCAGGGGGCAGGGGGCAGGGGGAAAAGCTAGTTTTTATCGAGGCTAGTTTATTTTTCTGAACAAAGCTTTGAGCGATCGCCTTTTTCCTAACGTGAGTTCGATGAACCTCTCCCCAACCCCTCTCCGAGACGGAGAGGGGCTTTAATATCCTGAATTAGGCACGAAAAATTAGGCTTAGAAAGCCTCTCCTCGTTTCGGGGAGAGGAATGGAAGTGGGGTTCTTTGGCATCTGTCGAACTCACGTTTTTCCTACTGTCCAACCGAATCCCCAACTGAGGTAAAACCTTCTGCCTCCTGCCTCCTGCCTCCTTCAATTAACGCGAACCTCCAACGGAGGCGGACGTTGTTTTAAGCCAAGATATTAAGCCGTTAATTGCCATCAAAAGCAAAATTACGTAAAGCAAAGCAATAATTTTAACTTCTTTAACGTAATATAACCAAATGCCAATAATATCAACTACTATCCAGTAATACCAACTTTCAATGCGCTTTTGTGCCATCAACCACATTGCAGTAAAACTCATAATTGTTGTGAGTGCATCCAAGTAGGGAAAAGATGCTTTTTCTGGAAATAGTGTTGGGAGTATTATATGAATTTGACTCATAAATGCTCCCATTGCAAAGGAAATGGCTATTGTTATTGAAGCAGCCAAAACGATTGTGCGTTGAGAGCTATATCTAACATTTAAAATTTTGCCACTAGCTGATTCTGGTGTACTCCACCGCCACCAACCATAAATACTAACGCCTAAATAATAAACTTGCTCGATCGCATCCGAATACAAGCGGATTTGATAGAAAAGTACCATGTACAGTAATACGCTTACTATCCCAATAGGCCAAGTCAGAATTTTCTTTTGAGAAATTAGCCATACTGACCATAAATAAAAAATAGTTCCCAAAAGTTCAACATAACTCATGGGATAACCCACAACTTTGAAGGCAATATTATTAACGCTCCAAAACTCAAGCATATTACAACAAGGGACTGGGGACTGGGTGAAAAGTCTTTGTTTTGAAATAGGCTAGCTGGCAACTGCTATATTTTTAGAAATAAATCTAATAAATTATGATATTTTTGATAATGAGATAACACGTTTTTGACAAAATTAATGCGTGTATTTAAGTTTCCTTGCAGAGTAAAAAAAGGAATCTTTCTCAGAATTAAATCGTTTTTAATTTGCTTTTGAAATATACTACGATTTGCTTCTCCAGAGCGATCCCAAGTATTATCATAGGGTATATCTGTATCACAAAAGAATACCAAATCATATCGCGATACAGCTTTATTTGCTAGTTGCGTTAACTCCAAAGCAACGGTTTTGTGATAATACAAAGAAAATTGATAGGTTGTTAGTGCGTTAGTATCTGTAAACAAGTATTGGTTTGCTTGCAACAGTAAAGTTTCTTCACGTTCCAAATGCCCTTTGGCAATCTCCACAAGTTGAGAGAGCGAAAGTCGTCTTTCTATTTGATGTTGTTCCCAATATTCACGCCCATATTCTGGCATCCATACAGTTTTGTATTCTTTTGCTAATTGCGATGCAATAGTTGTTTTACCAGTCGAGGGAGCGCCTAGAAAAACAACATTAGTAATTAGATCGCGGTAAACATCAGGATGTAAATAATCCCTAAAAGCATAAGGGTCTTTTCTGATTTGCGTTCCTGAGACAGAGAAAGTTTTGCGATCGCGATCTACAAGTCGATTAACTGCTCCCAATGCTTCGCTCACGTGTTCGCCATAAAATTCACTAGAGTAAAAATGTGTAATTTTTTTTGATTCTAATTTTTTAAGGATATATTCTTCGTGCTTTTTCTTAATCTCAGGCGTATCACCAATTTCTGTTGGCCCATCCCACGCCTCAATCACCTCAATTGTGGGATAAAGTTTTCGCAGCCAGTTAGCCCTAACTGTTAAAGGAATGGCAGTCACTTCTGGACAATCATAAATTATCGCTAGCACTTCATCCATCTCTGCTAAGGCCGTCTCGATCGCAAACTGGTGTCCTCTGTGCAGAGGAGCATATTTACCTAACGTGAGTCCGCAATTACCGGCCATAGTTTCGCTTTTACACCAGATTGCAACTAAGTGAGGTACAACCAAAACTGATTCATCAAACACAAAGAGTTTCTAACTTCTACCTCCTGCCCCCTGCCTTCTTATTTAACTTCTTCATACCATATACCAACAGTTTCAAAAGCAGCATAGGCAAGCTTGAGAAAATTCACCACTCTTTGTTTGCTGATGATCCCAAATTCTTTATACTGCCTTGCATCCGCAAATGTTAATCTGTGCTGGTCTATAATATTTCTTTCTTTATATGCAAGTTTCGGAAAATCAATAGCCTTAACATTATATTTTTTTACTATCTCTTGTATTGTCACATCAGAATTTACGTGTTCCCAGTCATCACATAAGCCTAAATTTCTGACTAATACATGAGGAATTTTGCCACCATAACTATTTAGAGATTGCTTAAATAGATTTAAGCTGTCATACCCTCCTGTTGACACAAACCACTTACAAAAATATACTCCTTGTGATTCTCCCAGTTCAATTAACTGATTCTTTTCAATCCATTCTTTGACTGCCCTATGAGATTGTGCCGCTAGATTAGCAATCACTGTCTTATTCATTGCGATCTCAAAGATTTTGTCCGCCTTGTCAGCTTGTCTCTCATCTTCTGTAAAAATGGCATACTGACATATTCCCTTATACACGCCAGCTACATCTGGATTTGACCTATCCGTTTCTACTGGTATAAAGGGCATATTCTTATCTAGACAATACTGAATCATTGTTCTAGCGACTATAGACTTACCTACCCCTCCCTTTTCCCCATCTATCAAATGAATTGTTGGCATAGTTGCACTCCTTATATTTTTAAACTCAGTTGGGAACAATACCGCACTCTTTACCAGATTTGACCAAATGATTCGCAATACCCGCAAGGCGGGAAGCAAGCTACGCAATTTTGAAGGCAATTGCGAGGTAATAATATCACGTTGTTAAAAACTCAACTACCCCTCTGGCTGCTTCGCTTGCGCTTGGTATCGGTCAAGGGATTATTTAGCCAATACCAGCCGCTACTTTTGGATCTTACGGGCAAGTTGTTAGAAAAACCAATGTCGAGGGAAAACTTAAAACTAGACCTTGTGCGGAAAACGCGATCGCCATGAGTCAGCCTTAGGCTTACAAAATTTCATCACAGAAATCGCAATGTGTACGTTTTCATCTGCAAACAGGGTTCCTTTTTTGTCTACAAAGGCTGAAATTTTAATTTAAATATGCTGATGAAATTAGTTCTAACACTGCTTCAATGGTTGCTTATAGGGTTTGCTGTTTTGATTTGTCTGAGTATGTTACTGAGTAATCAAATTCTACCGGCGATTATAATTGCGATCGCTGCCCTGATACTAGTACCACCGCTTCAGACTGCGATCGCTGCAAAGCTACCATCAGGGTTAAACTCACCAGTCATTAGATTTGTTGTGTTTTTTATTCTCTTTTTCATTGGTTTAAACTTGGGTAGCTCTCACCTAAAAACATTGAATAACTTCAGTCTCTGTACGTCATTGCAACAGGGAGTTTGTTCAAAAAACCTCACTCACTTTGTAGAAAATACATCGAAACTCTATCTGACAGTAACTCCTAAAAATATTCCAGAAAATAGTGCTGTTGAAGTTGAACTAAAATACTTTACCGAACCGAAAAAAGAAGAAGTAGTAAGCAAAATTCAAACTAACTTGAAACTGCAAAATGGTAATGCCCAGTTTGAACTGGCTCCCAAAACTTTGCCAGTAGGAGCTTACGAAGTCAAAGTCATAATAAGTAATTTGATTAAAAATCAGGTATTTTCTGTTTGGCAGTCTCAGACAGAAGCCGAACGCCGCAATTCTGGAACGCTGAAACAGGCAAAAACCAAAGTTGCTAAGATTATTCTTTGCAATAAGGAAAAAGATAGTGGTTGCCAAAATGATTCCTCTATATTTCCTTTAGGAATCAAAACAATTGCTGCCAAAGTAGATGTAGATTCTGCCGCCAAAGATGTGGGACTAAAATTTACCTGGAATTATTTACTAGCAGGTAACCAGAAAAACAATCCGGGGAATCAGAGTAAAGTAACTAATAACAAAAAAGAAATTGCCAGCGATGTACAGGAGTTAAACAGTAAAGTTGGTTATTTTATATACTCAATTAGCACAGGCGATCGAGGTTTTCCACTCGGAAACTACGAGTTAATTATTGCTCCAGAAACAAATAATGCTAAACCTATTCGCAGAGAGTTTGCTATTAAATAAACTTGATTTCTATTAGGACTTACGCATTGACAGAAAATACCAAATATGAATGATTAAAAAACCACATCTGTCGTAGGGGCACAGCACTGCCCATTGGTGTCAACTTAACGTGAAACCCTGATAGAAAGGCGATCGGCGAGTTCTACTCATTTACCATCAAGATCCGCGTTACCCCACCCCGATTTTGTCTAAAGCCAAAATCGCCCCTCCCCGATGCCTTGGGGAGGGGTTGGGGGTGGGGTAAAACGATTGTGGGGCATCAATTTGAGCTTAAGTTGACACCTATGAGCACTGCCGTGCCCCTACACTCAGGGTCTATTTACCAACTAAACTAGAGATTGCTTTTACTAAGGCTATTGGCTCGATTGGTTTGGAGATGTGGCGATCGAAGCCTGCTTTTAGTGCCTGTTGCTCATTCATTTGACCGGCATAAGCAGTAAGAGCGATCACTCTTAGCTTTTGACCTTGTGGTAACAAAGTTCTAACTTCCTGTATCAACATATAGCCATCAATATCGGGCATCCCAATATCACTTAGTAAAACATCAAATTTAGACTGTTTAAGTACGGTGGATGCTTCTTTTGCTGAAAAAGCGACAGTTACGCTGGCTCCATACTGCTCTAGTACAAACGCAGTGTATTCCCGCGTGTCGGTATCATCATCGACTACCAAAATTTTAATACCACTCAAATCAATAGATGAATCAAGCTGTTTGCTGTCACAATTTGTTGTTGGTGCTGTAGATATTAGTGGTAGGCGGACTGTAAAGGTTGCCCCTTGGTCAATATCAGGACTTTCTGCCTCAATTGTCCCACCATGCAGTTCTACTAAATGACGTGCGATCGCCAAACCTAATCCTAGTCCACCAAACTTTCTTGTAGTGGTGCTATCGGCTTGGCGGAAGTAGTCAAAGATGTAAGGAAGAAAATCAGCAGCAATACCTTTACCTGTATCCCTGACGGTAATTTTAACAACAGTCTCAAGCTGCTGTAAATGGATGTTAACTTGTCCGCCTTGGGGTGTGAACTTGACAGCGTTGGACAGCAGATTCCAAATTACTTGCTGTAAGCGAGTTGGATCGCCCAAAACCTGACTTACGTTTGATTCCAGCACTGCTTCTAGGGCGATGGACTTGGCTTGTGCTGCTAACCGTACTGTTTCAATTGCCCCCCTAATTATAAATTTCAGGTCTACTTGGATGTTATTAAGGCTGAGTTTGCCTTGGAGAATTCGGGAGACATCCAACAAATCTTCAATCAGTTCTGATTGCAACTGGGCATTGCGTTGGATGGTTACTAGAGCCTGAGAAATCTTCGCTTCCGAGAGCTTGTGTTTTAAAAGCAAACTAGACCAACCCAAAATTGGATTTAGGGGCGAGCGTAACTCGTGAGACAGCACCGCCAAAAACTCATCTTTAACTCGGTTGGCAGCTTGGGCTTGTTCTCGCGCTTGCTGCTGTGCTTCGTACAACCGCGCATTCTCAATCGCGACTGATGCCATTTGCGCCAACTGCACGAGTATGGCTTCATCAGCTTGGTTAAACTCACCTTCATATTTGTCTGAAAGCTGAATCAATCCAATGTTGTCTCCGTCTCGTCCAACTAAGGGTGCTGCCAGCCAACCACGCATCGGGGGGTGATTCTTCGCCTCTTTGCCAAAACCCCGCCAACTTTCGTGAGCTTCGAGTTGAGCTTGTGTCATCCGCATTGGGCGATTGAGGTGACAGACATAAGCGTAAATTCCAGAGCCATCTGGTTTTGTATCGTAGTCTCGCCAAGCAGCGAACTTATCAGACATGTAAACGGCGTTAATTGCCTGTGCCCAGTTTTGGTTAATGGTCATGCTAGTCACAGACTGGTGAGCGCCAATAATTAACGCTGCCTGTTGGGTAATTACTTCCAGAACTTGTTCCACTGAAAGAGCAGAGTTAATAGCCAGTGCTGCTGTTGTCAATCCCTGCAATTGCTTGGCATAGTGTCGTTCAGAAGCAAGCAGATGTTCTCGCTCAAGTTCGGCTTGCCTGCGAGCTGTGATATCACGGGAGATGCATAATAAACGTTCAATTTGCCCATCGGCTCCCTTAATTGGGCTAACTTTGCTATCCCACCATTTTGGCTCGCCTGTTTGAGTTGGACAATAGCCTTGAAAAGTGGATACTTTGCCTACTTTGGCGCTATCCATTGCCCTCAACGCTGCTTCTCGGTCAGATCCAACCCAGAAATCACTCCACGAACGGTTGAGGAACAAACTCATGTCATGAATGCCTAATAAGGCCCGACCTCCCGGACTCATGTATAAGAGCCGCCCTGACAAATCTAATACTTTGATGCAATCGTCGCTACTGTCAAGAATCTGCCGATTGAATTCTTGACTTTCGTGCAACGCTGCTTCGACTAATTTGCGATCGCTGATGTCAATTAATATCCCATCCCATACATTTCCCTGTGTCGTTTCCACCGCACGGGAAGTGCCCCCAATCCATTTGAGTTTACCTGATGGCGTAATAATCCGACCTTCCCACCGCCAGGGAAGAAAATTTTTTATGGCATAAGTCACTGAAATTTGAAACGAAGCTACATCCTCTGGATGAATTAATTTAATTAAAGAATTGCCGTCTTCAATAATTGTTTGCGGCTCCATTTCTAATAAATCGCTACTCCCAGAACTGATAAAAGTAAATCGATAGGGTCGATCCATACTGGGGAAATAGCGATAGATTATACCTGGCAAGTTCGCCGCTAGTGCCTCGAATTGAGTTTGAGTAAAATCCAGTTTTGCCTCAGCGATTGGCTCATGAGGTACGGGATTATTTAGCTTTTGAAGTAAACTATTGATATTTTGCAGACCAGAGATACAAAAACCCGCCAAACTGTTCATCACCCGATAATCTTCAGCATCAAAGTGGCGCGTTTCCCGATGCGACAAAATCCAAAGAGTGCCTAATGGCTGATTATTTACACACAGAGGTATCAATAATCCTTCGGCTATTGGAAACTGTGGATGATGTAAATAAGAAAAATAGCGTTCCGGGTAGGTATAAAGTTGTGCCTGTCTAGAGGCAAGTGTTGTGCCACAGGGACTAAAATTACCTGGAGTGGTGGTTTGTTCTAAAGACTCCAATGCACCTGCGTAGGCGTAGCCCGCCGCAGGCATCGCTACCCAGCGAAATGTTGACTCGCCATTAGGCGCTGTTTGCAGTAAGCTGACTCCGGCTGTATCGGCTTGACATAAGTCCATTGCAAGCTGCACCAAGGTTTTGAGTAGCGATCGCGCTCCGTCGCCCAGTTTTTGAGAAAGAGTATAAAGAGCTTTGTTTTCAGCTGCTAAATCCGGCTGTCTTCTCGGACGACTAGCCAATGCTTCTGTAATCAAAACCTCTGTTTCTGTAAGTGCTGGGGTACTGTTTTGAGGTAAACACATATTTAAAATATAAAACTTCACAGTTACAGCAATCCTTGTGTTTGTAAGAGTTAACAAAAAACTTCTTCATTTTTCTTCTTTATCAAAGTTAATAAAAACTCATAAGTAAAAATCTCATATATCAAAAGCATTTTAGGCTGCTCTAAAAAACCTAGCTATCTCACTAAAGATGGATGATGCTACTAAATAAACTAGTCTTTTCGGCTAGTTAATCTTTAATCTGAGTTTCCAAAGAAGGGCATTGGTTATACCTTAAGATAAACAATCCAATACCAATTCAAAATTGAAAACGCATTATCTCTGGGCTTACAACTTTATTTTGCCTTGGTATTGGTTTAAGACAGTTGGAGTCTTGTCGGGTAGTGCGTCAACCTAGTGCCAAGACCCTACGCGAATAATGAATTAAAAATTAATAATTAATCATGAAAAATTAACATTGTGATAAATAAATTTATCAGTATAAATAAATTCAGTGGCTTGTATGCTTTTTTAATTTTTGATTTTTATTTTAATTGAAGCGATCGCTCTTGAGAAAAAACTTTTTTGTTTAGCGATCGGGAATTCTATCTTCATAATCTTCCTAAAGGTTTACTCTGCTTGATAGCCGCTTTGCCCGTAGATAGACGAAATTCATAGCTGAGATTGGTAACATTTTCTTGCATACTTAAAGCCCTTGGTTTGGATTTAATCCAATCCGATTGCAACTATCTTTATCGAACGATTTGGGAAGCAGAAATTATGCGTTGGCAATTAGGTCGCAGGAGTACAAATGTTGAAGATCGGCGTGGGACGAATGTTTCTGCTCCTCTCGTAGGCGGAGGTATTGGAGCAGCACTCATATCACTAGTAGTTTTCCTTTTGGGTGGCGATCCCAGCGTGATTTGGGAACAAAATCCTACATCAAATGATAACCCTGTGACTAATTCACCGCAATCAACAGGCTCTAATCCTCAAAACCAAATGGCGGATTTTGTATCTGTAGTCCTGGCTGACACAGAAGATACATGGAGCGAGCTGTTTCGGCAAAACGGACGAACTTATGTAGAACCGAAGTTAGTTCTTTATTCAAATGCAGTGCAGTCTGCTTGTGGATTTACGCGTTCGGTAGTTGGGCCATTTTATTGCCCGCAAGATGAGAAAGTATATATTGATTTAAGTTTTTATCGTGATTTGAAAACTCGATACCAAGCACCTGGAGATTTTGCTCAAGCATATGTAATTGCTCATGAAGTTGGGCATCACGTCCAAAATTTACTAGGAATTTCAGACAAAGTTAGAGTATTACAAAATCAAACTAGTCAAACCCAAGCAAATCAGCTTTCTGTGGCATTAGAATTACAAGCAGACTGTTTTGCAGGAGTTTGGGCGCATCACGCACAACGTTCGCGTCAAATTCTAGAAACAGGCGATGTTGAAGAAGCATTGAACGCTGCTAGCAGTATTGGAGACGACCGCTTACAAGAACAAGCTAGAGGTTATGCCGTACCAGAATCCTTTACACACGGTAGTTCGGCTCAACGGGTTCGCTGGTTTAAGCAAGGTATTCAAACTGGTGATACTCAACAATGTAATACCTTTGCTAGCGCAAATCGTTAAACAAATTACAAATACAGCAGATTGCAACAGGCGTGAGGTACAGATCGTCGTAGGGGCCCACAGCTGTGCGCCCCTACCCATGTAACCGTATACTTCATTTACCTGAAAAACGCTATAATTTCTATTACAAATTTTTGCAATCATCTTCTAGGCACATCTAATTCACCATCTGTGAGTTGCTAGTTTTTTAGCTATTACGCTCTGAAATTGCATAGTGATTCATGAATTTGGTAGACTGTTGACGGTTAACTGTTAAGGGACTACCAAATAAAAAAACATACAACTTTTCTTGTGGGGTGGGCGTCTCGCCCGCCTGTAGAAAGGGGCGGACTTTCCGGTCCACCCTACAAGACTGGATAATTTATTTCTTGGTAATCCCTAACCGTCAACAATTAACAATCACCAACCTGAGAATGTTTGTTAAAAACGAACAATCACTTTACCGCAATTTTGACCGCTATATAAATATTCCACAGCATCAACAATAGATTCTATTCCTCTGAATTCTGTTGGATCGACAGCAGGTTTAATCTTGCCTGTTGATACTAATTCCATCAGTCGAGACTGTTTCTCTTGTAGATATTCTAAATAGTCAATAAAGAGAAACGCGCGTAGTGACGCTGATTTCCATAGTAATTTGTTGTATATTCTCGGACGGTTTACCAACTCTAGTTCTGGCGATAAGTATTCAGAAATATATCCAGCGATAACTAGTCTGCCGCGCCGTGCCAGGTTATCAACACATATATCAAACAACTCACTGCCAACGCATTCATAAACTAAGTCAATGCCTTGGGGATATTCTTTTTTGAGAACTTCATCAAGATTTTCTTGCGAGTAATCGATCGCTCGATGACAGCCAAGCTGCTTGAGAAATTGAACTTTGAAGTCCGATCGGCACGTTCCAATCACATGAGCGCCTGCAAGCAAGGCGAGTTGGACAGCATAACTACCTGTGCCACCTGCTGCGGCTGTTACCAATACCACATCGCTGCTTTTGATTTCCCCAACAACTTCTAAACCAATTGCAGCAGCCATACCACTAGCCACAACAGTCAGTATTTCTCTTGTCGCTTCTTTAATAGGAATAACTTGAGTAGCATCAACCGCAAAATACTCGCGGTATCCACCTCCTACTTGAAAAGTAATAACATGGTCGCCTATATGGAGATGCTGTACATTTTTGCCAAGAGCAACCACAACAGATGCAGCTTCAACTCCTACATCGAATGGTAGTGTATTTAAAAAATATACCCCGGCAGCAATATTGACATCTGAAGCATTCACTCCAGCATACAGATTACGCACGACAACTTCATTGGGAGCAGGTATAGGAAAATCAGCTTCAACAATATCGACAGCGGCTCTAAAATCTCGGCTCAACTGTTTGACAACCAATTTTTTATAAGTCTTGGGGTTCATCATTATTTCCAAATAATTGGTATCAATTTAAATCTTACTGACTAGTTGCCACCCTTAAATCTTAGTCTTAGTTATAGGGTTAATTCTCAGTAAATCACACTTAGGTATGGAAACGAAAGTAAAAATGAGAGTTACAGCCCTTGCGAACAAGGGGTATTCAGCATTGGTAATAGAGCGATCGCTGTGGCATCTGATGGTAAGAAATTGTACTTAAAAATGTAAAATACAAAAGTTAAAACCCCCATCGAGACTGGCTTTTCCCTTCTGCCCCCTGCCCCCTGCCTCCTGCCTCCTACCCCCCGCCCCCTGCCTTCTACTTATTACCTTTTTCAACTTTAGAAGGTCTACCCATTGAGCGACAACGAGCAGAGAATTCATAATTTACAATGCAGCCAGGATTTAATTAATTGATAGTTAAATCCTGGCTGCTCAACCTCATAGCACAATACGGTTCAGATAAAACTAAAATCTTTATCCTGCAAACAATGTAGAGACGTTGCAATGCAACGTCTCTACTACTGAACCGTATTGCTCAATTAATTGAATATGGCAAATAATTTTATGCAACCAAATCGACATTATGAATTTTAAACTTGTATTGTGGTTACTGTGGGCTGGATTTATCGCTTATATTTTATTGTTAGCACCGCCCTTTCACTTAGATGAAACGCTAACGCTGTTGAAAAATATATTTACTCTTCAGTGGTCTGCTATTAATCCAATTATTCTTTCTTTATTTTCTCTAGTGGGTATTTGGCTATTAATTTATAGTAGTTTATTGTTCATTGATGGCAGAATGCAATCAATCCGTTTTTGGCCTTTTGCCATCGCATCAGTCGGTTCAGGTGTACTTGGGCTTTTGCCGTATTTGGCTTTGCGCGAACCAAATCAACAATTTTCTGGACAAAAGGATGCTTTTTTGAATCTGTTAGATTCTCGCTTTTACGGTATTGTCTTGACTTTAAGTACAATTGTCTTGCTTGTCTATGGCATTGCCTTCGGTGATTGGGGAGATTACGTGCAGCAGTTCCAAAGCGATCGCTTTATCAATGGTATGAGCTTGGCATTTTGCCTATTTTATGTTTTATTTCCTACTGTTGTTGGCGATGATATGGCTCGTCGCCGTTTCCCTAATGCCCAGGTATTTTTAGCAGTAGTCTTTGTTCCCTTACTCGGTTCTCTTGCTTATCTTTGCCTGCGCCCGCCATTACTGTTATCAACTATTCGCGAACAAACATTCATAGCTAATCGGTAAATATTGGCGAGATGATGAAATTCCTAACATTTCCTAAAGTGAATAACTCACTATTAATAGTACTTACCTTATTAGCATCCTTTATGCTACTGCCAGTTAACATTGCTGGTACTGTCCAAGGTTCAACCAATCAAGATATCAAAATGTTTTCATTTAATCTCAGTTCCCAAAAATGGCAAAATCGCATATTATTGGTCTTTGCACCGTCTGTTGATAACCATAAATATCAGCAACAAATGAAGTTATTTGACCAGCACCAAGACGGTTTTACAGATAGGGATTTAGTTCTTGTTCGGGTTTTGGCAACAGATAAAAGCTATGCCAATGGACTACCAATAGATGAGCCTTCTGCTGCCAATTTGCGAGATCGCTTTGGAATTGATAAAGAAAATTTTCGCGTCATTTTGCTGGGCAAAGATGGTGGTGTTAAGCGCCAAGATACTACACCAGTCCAAGCAACAGCAATTTTTGAGCAAATAGACGCCATGCCTATGCGCCAACAAGAAATGCACGAACGGAGCAGAAAATAGCTTATATCCAAGACTAAAGCCAAAATCGCCCTTGGCAAGGGGAGGGGTAAAACTTATGTGCGATAAGCGTTTGAGCTTAAGTTGACACTAATGAACCCTGCCTCCCACCTTCTACTTACAGCGTATTTCGGGTAAATGAAGTACATGGGTAGGGGCACAATATATTGTGCCCCTACGATTATCTGTACCTCATCAAGTTGCAATCTGCTGTTCCCAGCGATCGCCTACAACTGAGATGCTGACTTTTTTAACCATTTCGATACTTCGTTGTAAAACTTAAACTGGCTTTCACTGGCACGAAACTCTTTAGTATGAACCATTCTTCTTCCCTGAATCCACTCCGTGCCGTGGTATTTATGTAACAATTCGTGATACAACACAAATTCAACTACAAACTCAGGTACTTTAGCATCATCAAGAGTCAAGCTTATGACTACCCTATCTCTAGCTGACTCATAGTGTCCTAATTTACGGTAAGTGTTAATGCGACTCCATGCTAGACGCGGTTTAGCAAGGCTGGCGGCAAAATATTCATGATTAACTTTATTAAATAACTCATCAAGATTATAAAACTTACCTTGTGGATTTTCTGCCAGAACCTCAGCAATCAAATCAAGCTCTAACAAAACATTACTGTATTCTTGTGTGCTGGCAAATGCTTTAATGATTCGTGTATTATTTTGGCTTTTACCAAGAAGAGCAGATTCTACTAACGCTTCCAACACTGCATTTGGCGCATTTATAAATCCCTCACTAATTATGATGGTAGCTGCGTTAGCAGATCTTTTACCCTGATATAGCCCAGATAAATTAGTTATCGCGATCGTTAGTTGTAGTGTTTCTTGACCACTACTACTTAGAATATGTGTAGCTGTTTCCAACAGATAGCAAGTATTTTTTAAGTGAAGTTTTAGATAAGCTTCATCTGTTAAAAATTTTATCCATGAGTATATTTTCCGCGATCGCTCAGTCAGATTTGCTGGCGTTGCTTGCTGTTTAGTACATATTTTTTCAATTGTTGCTGCTTTTGTAATTAAAGTTTGGTGTAATTGTTTTAGCTGAAATGAGTTATTATCCAAATTTGCAGCTATATGAAAAATTTCTCTTAATATAATCTCTTGCTGTATTTTAATATTTTTAAGATAAATACGTTTATTATCCATTTTTAGTGAATTATTAACATATGTCTAAGAATAACTGTTCTATTTTACATCTTTTTATCAAATATAAACATACCTCAGTAAGAAGCTATTTATAAAGTAAAAATCAAATTTTTGTAGGGGAGCCAGTGCGCCCTTGCGGTTAAGAGACTTGTTAGCGAAGCGTCTCGCTCCAGAAGCAACTAGCGTTGTGTTAGGCGCGTATTTTGAGATTATTTGTCACGAAAAATATGATATTAGCGCCTAACGCACCGTCTTTGATAGCGGTGCGTTACGGCTTTAGCCTAACGCACCCTACTTAAGATTTACTACGATTGCCTACACCGACAGCATGATGAAAATAAATATGCATAAATAAATGCAATGCGAGGTATATAGAATTGTACCTCGCATTGTTAAGATTATTGATGTTGCTTGCCGTCCAGTAATTGAACCCTAGCAACCTTTAAGCAACTACAAAATTGTTGTTAGTTAATGATAAGCCAGCAGATAATTGTGCAAATTGTATCTTACTAAACGCAGCTGCACTACCATCTTGGTCAAAGAACAATGCACCTGTAGTCGAGTTATAAATAAATCGCTGCTCGCTAGTACTTGCAGATGTTCCAATGGTAAACTGACTCGCTTGAAGTGAGCCAATTGATAAGCCGCCACCAAAACTAAAACCATATACCTGGATTAGTTCATTAGTAGCGTTGAAGTCAGAAATAGTGTCAATACCCCCATTGTAATTATAGAAACCAAAGGTATCGATACCAGCTCCTCCAGAAAGGCTATCATTACCGTTTCCACCTCTAAGAGTATCATTGCCATTACTCCCAACAATCGAGTCATTATTGACCGTACCTGAGATATTTAATTGTTCGAGACTATTGTAGTTAACCCGATACATACCCACTGTAATTGAGCCAGTGTTAGTAGTAGCATTGAATGTCGAAGTAATTCCCCCAGCAGCAGAGTTGTAAATGACGAACAACGAATCATTACCATTACCCCCATCTACTGTTTGAATCACTAAATCAGGCAGGTCAGTATCTATGGAATTAGTGATTAGATTGAAGGAATCATTGCCATCGCCCCCAGAGAGGAGATTATTGCCTGTTGAACTGCTAAAGCTCAACTTATCGTCACCAGCACCACCTTCTAAAGTATTATTACCAGAGGGGCGAGAGTCGGAATAGTCATAAGAGGCGTAGTAGCTGTAGTCGCCAGTGATGTCAAGATAATCATTGCCATCGCCCCCAATAAGCAGGTTGTCACCTTTTGAACCGCCAGCACTCAATGTATCGTCACCTACACCTCCATCGAGGGTGTTATTACCTAAAGTGCGATAGTCGGAGGTGGAGTAAGATTGGTTGGAGTAGCCGCCAAAGATATCTAGAGAATCATTGCCATCGCCCCCAATAAGCAGATTATTGCCTTTTGAACCCTTAGCACTCAAGCTATCGTTACCTGTACCTCCATTGAGGGTGTTATTGCCTAAAGAGCGAGAGTCGGAGGAGTAGTCACCGTTGGTGTAGTAACTGCCAGTAAGGTCAAGAGAATCATTGCCATCGCCCCCAATAAGCAGGTTCTTGCCTGTTGAAGCGACAGCATTCAATGTATCGTTACCTGCGCCTCCATTGAGAGTATTATTGCCTGTTGAACCTCTAGCACTCAATACATCATCACCAATACCACCATCAAGGCTATTGTTTCCCGCACCACCAATGAGAGTATCATTTCCCGCACCGCCAATGAGAGTATCATTTCCGGCATTACCTCTCAAAAGATCGTTACCACTTAAGCCGTTGATAATATCGTCACCCCCCTGACCATTCACCACATCATTGGAGTTGTCAAAACCTGTAACGTTGTTGTTGAGGTCATTGAGGAAGGTAACAGTGTTTTTGTTCAACAGGGTAGTTTGAGTGGAATTAGCATCAAACACATCAATACTGTCGCTGATGCCGGTTTGTCCAGTAAACAGGATATTCTCACTATCGAGGTTTTCTAGTTGGAAATTTTGGAGAATGACTTTGGGAGTATTGTTATTAGATAAATCCTCAAAGGTAATTTCTAAATTGTTACCGTTTTTAGTTAATTGCAGATTTTGAGCACTAAATAGACGGAAGCTACTGTTATCTATAAATTCCAAAGTGTCTAAGGAGGCATCGAAATCCGTGATTATGTCAGTACCGATGTCATAGTAGCTATCTAAAAAGTCGTAAACAAATTTATCATTGCCGGAACCACCAGTTAAGGTGTCGTTACCCTTCCCACCTTTTAGGACATCATTACCTGCACCCCCAATAATCGTATCATTACCGTCATAGCCCCCAAAGAGGGTATCGTTGCCATTGTTCCCCAAAATTTTGTCATCGAAGGCTGTACCTAAGATGTTTAATCGTTCGATATTCTTGTAACTAACCCGATTATTGCCTGCCGTAATTGTTCCAGTCTTAGTAGTGGCATTGTATGTCGTTGTAATACCTGTTGTATCAATATAGTAATTGACTGACAGCACATCGTCACCTTGACCGCCATCAATTGTGTCTTTGCCACCACCGCCTGTAGAGAGCGTATCATTGCCATTGTTGCCCACAATCTTGTCATCGAACGCTGTACCTAAGATGTTTAATCGTTCGATATTCTTGTAGGTAACCTGATAGCTGCCTGCGGTAATTGAGCCAGTATTAGTAGTGGCATTGAATGTCGTTGTGATTCCACTTGTAGGATCTATGTAATCAATAGATACTACATCGTCACCCTTACCTCCATCTATCGTATCTTTGCCACCATTGCCTGTGGAGAGTGTATCGTTGCCATTGCTCCCCAAAATCTTGTCATTGTACTGTGTACCTAAGATATTTAATCGTTCGATATTTTTGTAGTTAACTTGATACTTGCCTGCTGTAATTACTCCAGTATTAGCAGTGGCATTGTATGTCGAAGTAATTCCTTGGCTAGCAATGCTGCCATCGACAGACAATAAATCGTTATCCTTTTCTCCATCTACTGTTTGAATTGCTAAATTATCAAAGGAAAAAGTATTTAGATAAAAGGAATCATTGCCATCGCCACCATTTAGTAGGTTATTCCCTGTTGAATACTCAGCACGCAATGTATCGTTACCTGCGCCACCGTTGAGGGTGTTATTACCTGAAGTGGCATCGTAATCATCAAAACTGGAGTACTGAATAAAATAGCCAGAGATGTCAATATAATCATTGCCATCGCCACCGGAGAGTAGGTTATTCCCTGTTGAATATTGAGCAAACAGTGTATCGTTACCAGCGCCACCGTTGAGTGTATTATCACCTGAGGAGCTAAAACTATAGTACGATCTATAAGCATCAAAGCCAGAGACATAGAGGCGATCGTTGCCATCGTCCCCAGAAAGGAATCTATTGCCTTTTGGAGTCAGAGCAACTAAAGTATCGTCACCAGCGCCACCGTAGAGGGTGTTATTGCCTAAAGTTGCAATATAGTTGTATCCGTAGTCACTATCCAGGTAAGAGGCGTCAAGAATATCATTCCCATCCCCGCCAAAAAGTAAGTTATTACCTTGTGAACCCTCAGCGCTCAATATATCGTTACCAGCGCCACCGTTGAGGGTGTTATCGCCTGTTGAAGAGTCAACTTTTAAGGTATCGTCACCAGCACCACCAACAAGGGAGTTATTGCCAGTAACCTCAACGAGGGTGTCATTTCCCAGACCGCCAATGAGAGTATCATTCCCCGTACCACCACGCAGCAAGTCGTTGCCACTTAAGCCATCGATTTTGTCATTACCTCCCTGACCATTAATGACATCATCTGAGTTATCTAAACCCGTAATGTTGTTGTCTAGGTCATTGAGAAAGGTGACTGTGTTCTTGATGCCGATACTCGTATCGGTAGAATTGGCATCTAGAACATTAAAGCTATCGGTAATGGTAGTTTGCCCATCAAAGATAATATTGCCAATAGCTGGCCTACTACCAGAAGCTTTCAAGTTATCCAAATCTTCTAGTTTGAAGTTTTGCAAGATGACTTTTTTAGTAACTGGCCCGAAAATTCCCCCTTCAAAGGTAATTTCTAAGTTTGTGCCATTTTGGGTGAGCAGCATATTTCGTGCAGTCAACCCTTGCCCAATAAATTTAATCGTATCAACTTCAGCGATGACTGGTGCTGTTGGGTTTGTTCCTTTACCCACACCACCGAAATCAGTAATAATATCAGTCTCATCACTAGCATAGGCAAAGTAGCCATCATAAACAAACGTATCCTTGCCGCCTCCACCTGTTAAGGTGTCTTTGCCTCCCTGACCATTAATGACATCATTCCCAGCTTTGCCATTAATTGTGTCGGCGTCGTAAGTACCATATAGGGTGTCGTTTGCGTTGGTTCCAATGATATTTGACATAATTTTTTCCTACCTGAATCGATTTCTTACGGTAAATTAAGTTCTTAAGTTGCTGTGAGTGCTGTTTGAGCGTACAAAATTTCGCCGAAAGCATCATATTTCGGCATACCTTATATCGCGTTGGAAAATTACGGAAAATTACAAATTTTGGATGACAAATCTCCTTTTGAGTTGCTTGCAAGTAGTATTTATCCAACTATTAAGGACTATCTACGTCTTAAGCAGCATACAAATTTTTGAGGATGTAGATTCACAAAAACAACTACTTTCACAGTTGTTTCAACCATCCTCCATTATTAGTATTGACAAGCATTTAGCGTAGACATTACTGAACAAGCTTGAAAAGCCAAGCTACAATTACCCAAACCAAAAGTTAATAATTTGGTTGGTTCAATGGCTAAGTCGTACTAGTTTGAAAATAGGGAACACTTGAGAGGGATAGGAGTAATAATCTCAATACCTTTTTTCAGGCGATCGCCCTTAGGTATTTGGCTGACAAATACTAAATATCTTCAGATAACATCATACTAACTTAATATAGAATATTTACTTACATTTCTAGATTTAGACAAATATCTTTGCATATTCTTTATATTAATTGCTCATAAATCTATACATCAGTACTCAACTTTGTATATGCTTTATATTTTAAAGCCAAATGGCGTTATTGCATGAAGAGTGAGAATAGTAAATTATACTGATTACGTGTTCATTCTCCAGTCTCAAACTGGCAATGAAAACCTGTTTCGATCGGGACTTACGCACAGGTAACGGAAAATCGTAGACGCGGAGGACGTAGAGGGCACGGAGAAATAAGAGCTTCAGAGAGTTTTTGCGTAAGTCCTATTGATAAAGCTTCTAAACTAAACATAGGGCAGGTTGCTCGATTTGTCGTTATTTTCAGCTTACTGCCCGCTTCTTTCGCGATCCCGAACTCAGGTTGATTCAGATGCGTTTGTTTGCCATTCGTTTAGCGCCTTTGAGCCTTTACTACCATTTGACACTCACCAGACGGAACAATAGTAATACCACGGCGCACAGGTTTAGCTGGACGTTTATCTAAAAGCGTCAATTCATAGCGTGATAGTACAGTTGCGATAATTAACTTCATCTCTAACATTGACAATCCCATACCGATACAACTGCGGCTACCGCCTCCGAACGGTAAATATTCATATGGCGAGAACTTGCGGTTGAGAAAACGCTCTGGCTTAAATAAATGTGGTTGTGGATAAACTTCTGGACGGCGATGCGCCAAGTAAATACAAGGTATTAATATTGCTCCAGGCTCAAACTCATAATCCTCTATTTTTACTGTCTGTGCCACCACACGAGGTTGAGAGATAAGGGCGATGGGGTAAATCCGTAGCGATTCTTTGCAGACAGCAGTGAGGTAAGGAAGCTGGGTGATTTCTAATAGATTGGATGGATGGATACTGTCTAATTCATCATATAATTTTTGCAATACTGATGGTTGCGAATAAATCCAATAAAAAGCCCAAGCCAATGCCGAAGCGGTAGTATCGTGTCCAAGAAATAGCAGCGTAAGTAACTGATCGCGTAATTCACTATCAGTCATTGATTCGCCGTTATCATCATAGGCAGATATTAGCAATGATAGGATATCTTTGCCTGTACTCTTTCCATGAAAAACATTTTTATCAAAGTGTTGGCGGCGTGACTCAATTTCAGCGTAAATTAAGGCATCAATTTGCTGTTGTTGTCGTAAAAATTTACCCCAAGGACTCCATTTTCCTAAATCTTGCTGTAAAGGTGTCCAAAAAAACTGTATAGAGTTCAACGGCGAGTTTACGTACTCTAAAAAAGGTTCAATTAGTTGTTTTAGTTGTTCGTACCTCTCTCCATTGTTGAGTCCAAATACTACCCGTAAGATTATTTGCAAGGAGATTTCTGACATCCAATCACGAATAGAAAGGCGCAATCCCGAATGCCAATTTTCCATCGCTTGTAAAACAAGTTCAACAATTAATTGACTATAGCTATTAAGCTCTCCATGCATTGCAGGCATTAGCAACTGGCGCGTTCGTTGGTGTCGCTTTCCATCCTGCATAATTAAAGATTCTGGGCCAGTTAGAGGTTGAAAAACATGGGTTATTTTGCCTAACTCAAACTTTGCAGCTTCTGTGACAAAAATCGTCCCAATAGTTTGAGGGTTGCTAAAAAATACTATAGGTGGAGAATTATGTCCAAGTAGTCGCAGACTAAAGGTTTCTCCATAAAGTTGGGCGCATGATTCAAGGAACTTAGTAGGATTGAGGATAGTGGATAGAGTTTGTAGGAAAAATGGTGAGCGAGGTTCATTAGGTAATTTCATAAGAAGTTTGTTTTTGAATCTTGCGTTGTCATCTGATTGGCTAAAGTTAGAATCGTAACAGCGATCGCATAGTTGTTCGTGACACCTTCAGCTTTATCTGTTTTAAGGAATGAAACAGCCCTGCCGTTCTGTGCCGCCGATGAATCTGCGATTGATGCGATCGCTGCTGATAGCCAAAGCTGTTTTAACTGCTAATAAAAACCCGTTAAATTTATTTGCTAGCAGTAAGCTATTAGACATTTAACTTGCAGATTATTAATTTAGAGAAAGTCAATTTCTCTTTTCTGCTCTCCTGCGGTTTACACTGCAAATTAGGTGCTGAATAACTTATGAGTACCCTTGGTTATGAGAACGGGTTGGATAGTTATAGTTAAGGGACTTGCATTCCGCGTTGCACGGCTGGACGTTGCTGCACTGTCTCTACCCAGCGTTGGAGATTTGGGTAATTGTCGAGTGTTAAACCTTGAAATTCATAAATCGCTACCCAAGGATAAGTCGCAATATCGGCAATAGAATAGTCACCACAGATAAATTCATTGTCTTGGAGTTGTTTATCCAAAACTCCATAAATGCGTAACGTTTCCTTTTCGTAACGTTCGATGGCATAAGGAATTTTTTCCGGGGCAAAGCGTTTAAAATGATTAAGTTGTCCAAACATCGGCCCGACACCCGCCATTTGGAACATCAGCCACTCTAGGACTTGAAAACGGCTTTTTTGGTCTTTAGGTAAGAGTTTATCGGTTTTTTCGGCTAAATAAATTAGAATTGCTCCCGACTCAAAGACTTTAATTCCAGTCTCTCCATCGACAATGGCGGGAATTTTACTATTGGGATTGATGGCGATAAATTCAGGTGTAAATTGCTCTTGTTTAGTAATATCAATTTTGTAGACATTGTAGGGCAATCCGACTTCTTCCAACATAACGGAAGCTTTACGTCCATTGGGCGTGGTGAAGGTGTAGAGATCGATCATGTGCTTTACCCTAGAATATTCTCAATTTCCGAGGGTAGTGTACCTTTGATTAATAAATAACGATATTCACCAACAGAGAGATAATATGCTCGATGCCAAGGCCAGATCGAGTTGATTGTTGAGAAAAATCCACTTCATACCATATTTTATTGTTAAAGTAAAAGGTTGTTTGAAAAGTGTTTTGCTGTGACTTTAAGCACTTTGAGATCCCCCCTAACCCCCCTTTTTAAGGGGGGAACCGGAATCAAAGTCCCCCTTGTAAAGGGGAGTCAGTGCGCTCTTGCGGTTAAGAGATTTGTACCGCTAAAGCGGAACCTGCTCTTTAGCAAGTGGCGTGGATTTAGGGAGAGCTAGAGCATTTTCTTACCAACAATAGGACTTTTCAAACACCCTCTAAGGGTAATATTTGCTATTTCCTTAATTTATCTAGTTCAAGTGTTACAGATTGCAAAATGCTAAATCGCCAAGTCAAAATTATAGCTGCACTGGCTAAACCAATTGCTAACCCGCACCAAAGACCAATTGCTCCATACCCTAACCATATACCCAAAGCATAACCAATAGATAAACCAACACCCCAATAAGAAAAAATACCAATTAACATAGGAATTCGCGTATCTTTTAAGCCTCGTAATGCTCCGGCTGCTGTGACTTGGACTCCATCAACAATTTGAAAAATTGCAGCCACTACAAGCAATTTAACTGCCAAGTTGACTACATCTTGATTGCTAGGATTGTTAATGTCAAGGTAAAGAGAAACAACTGACTTTGGTAATAACCAAAAGATAATCCCTGCAATAGCCATAGACAAACCACCTAATGTAATGCCCACATATCCAGCCAGGCGAACACCGACTAAATCTTGCTCTCCAACTAATTGTCCAACACGTACAGTTGTTGCTAAAGAAATACCAAGTGCAACCTGAAAAGACATAGAAGCTGTCTGCAAGGCAATTTGATGGGCAGCTAGGGGAGTGGTTCCTATTTGCCCTAATATAAATGTGACAACTGTAAACAGCCCTCCTTCCACTGCAACTAATCCACCAATGGGCAATCCAACTTGAAAAATTTGCCAAATGATGCGCCAATTTTCTTGGGTGAAAGTGTAGCGGAATGAAGTGTGAAATATGCGATAAATTGTAAATCGATGCTGGCTATGTATATAGGTTGCTAAAGCAATAAACATACTCCAAAGTGACAATGTACTCGCCCAACCAATTCCAGCTAGTCCTAAAGCAGGTAGCCCCAGTTTGCCAAACATCAAAACATAGTTAGCTGCAATGTTAAGCAAAGTACCTAACACAACAACGATCGCAATTAACTGCGCTTGAGACACAGCAGAAAGAAAACTTTTGAGTACAGCAAAGCCCAAACTAGGAATAAAACCCAGTGCGATCGCTCTTAAATAAGTTTCTGCTAGTGCTGCTGTGGCTGCATTCTGACCCAATACCAGTAGTAAAGTCCCTCCATTCCAAAGTAGTATTACAATCGGTATCCCCAACAGCAGAGATATTCCCAATCCTTGCTGGACAATCTTGCTTACTCGTTCGGGCTTTCCGGCTCCGTATGCTTCGGCAACTAAAGGACTAACAGCAGAAACAATACCCGTAGTAATTAAAAGCAAAAAAGTAAATATCGCAGCTCCCAAACCTCCAGATGCAATAGTCTGACTTCCCAACCAGCCCATCATTACCGTATCCACAAAGCCAGTTGATGATTGAGCAAGTTGCGCTGCTACCAAAGGAACAGCTAATAAGAGACATTGTTTAATTTCAGATATCAATCTGTCTCTACGGCTCGTGTTATTCATGAAGCTAAAAAAATATCTCTAATAAAATGGACTAAAATTTGGATAGCTAAATAGCAGTTAATTTCTTGTAATGAATCCCTACACTATCCTTAATCAGACCGAACTTCAGCGTGTTAGTGATGGCATGACCCGACCCTTATTAGAAAATTGCGAGGCTGCCTCACATATCCTTATTTTAGTCTGGCCGCAACTTGGGGATTTTGATAGTCTTGAATATGCGTGGTGGTTACAGCGTGAAGCTGAAAAATTACCTCCGGAAAAACTTGCTATTCGCGCAGTGGGAATTGGCGATCGCGGCTCTGGAACAAGATTCTGTGAATATACCGGATTTCCACCCCAAAATTTATTTGTTGAACCTAATGCACAGCTACATCACCAACTCAAACTTTATTCTGGTTTGAATTTTCGCGTCCCTGGACTTTCTGCATCTGTGAAAGCTTGGCTAAATCTAATGTTAATGTGTGCGGGGTTGGGAAGTCCTGGAACGTTAAAAGAAGTTTTTCGAGGATACACGGGCGATCGTCAAGCCCCTCAACTTATTGAAGATGATGAAATTATTCAAGGTACTCCTCTACCTGCTTTTAAAGGCTCGTTTTTCCAATTAGCTGGGGGAAGGGGATTTCAACGCCCGTTTGAATTAGCTACTTTACGGTTACGGAATATGGTGGAAGTTCTCAGCAATTGGCATACTTATGTACCTAATTCTGCCTATTTAACTCAGCGTGGTGGAACTTTTCTGTTTGATTCCAAAGGTCAGTTAGTTTACGAACATCGAGATCCAGGAATTCTCGGCTTTGCTGCTAATATGAGTCAGCCGTTGTCATTTTTATCTTTCATCGAAACAGATAGCTTTACCTCATCTTACTAATTTTTGATTGCTAATTAATTGAAGAAGGCAGTAAATCTTAAGTAGGGTGTGTTGCGGCTTTAGCCTAACGCACCGTCTTATAGCAATTTGCAGTTGAATAGACCACAGTAGGGGCACAACATTGTTGTGCCCTTACGATAATTTAGTATTCAAGCATGTATTCCATCCAAATGAAAAGCCCTGTATATAGCGGTGCGTTAGGCGCTAATATCATATTTTTCGTGATAAATAATCTCAAAATACGCGCCTAACACACCCTACTACAATAATTTGATTTTTACTTTATAAATAGCCTTTAATTCCTGATTGCTAATTAAATAACTGAATCTCTACATCAGAATTTGAAAATTTATTACTCAAGAGATACGCACCTGCGCCAAGCATTTCATACCGTAAAAGGATAAAATTCAGGCTCAAATCGTGACAAATTTTACTGTTGGCGACTATTTAATACATCGTCTGGCGCAGATTGGCATCAAGCATATCTTCGGTGTTGCTGGAGACTATAATATGGAGTTTCTCGATTCAATTGTTAAGTGCGATCGCATCGAGTTAATTCCTGCTTGCAACGAACTCAACGCCTCTTACGCTGCCGATGGCTATGGTCGAATTAATGGTGTTGCCGCATTAGTCACTACCTTTGGTGTTGGCGAACTCAGTGCGATTAATGGTGTTGCTGGGGCTTACGCGGAACACGTTCCTGTGGTAGCAATTACCGGCTCTCCTGCTACTAAAATTCAATCATCTCACTCAATTGTTCACCATACCCTCGGCACTGGTGATTTTTCTCTGTTTGCCCAGATGTATGAAAAGGTAACGGTAGCTCAAGCATATTTAACATCAGATAATGCCACAGCTGAAATTGATAGAGTTTTGGGTGTCTGTCTTCTCAAAAAGTTGCCTGTCTACATCTCCATACCTATGGATGTTGCTAAACATGAAGTCGCTGCACCATCTGATTCATTCCCCTTTCCCTCCTTCCAAAGCGACCCGGATACTTTAGCTGAGGTTGTTGATGCTTGTGTAGCGATGTTGGAAAAATCCACCCAACCAGTGATTCTTGCTGATGTTGGTGTGACTCGTTATCGCTTGCATCAACAATTGCGAGAATTGTTAACAGCTACTGGATATCCTTATGCCACTCTGAACATGGGCAAAGGACTGCTGGAAGAAAGCCATCCCCAATTCATTGGTATCTATGGTGGTGCTGCTAGCCAAGAAAATGTCCGAACGCGTATTGAACAGGCAGATTGTGTTTTGAGTATCGGTGTCTTGATGACCGATCTCAGCACAGCAAAGTTTTCTGCCAAACTCGATCCCGGTCGTACTATTGAATTGCATGGGGAATATGCAAAAATTAAACGTGCTTCATACAAAAATGTAGCTATGGCTGATGTGCTTCCTGCTTTAAGCCAACGGTTGCAGCACCGCGATGCTCAAACGCTAAATTTTAAGTCAGCAACAGAGAATTTAGATCCTGGCTTTATAACTCCTTTGGAAAGCGATAGTGCAACTATTACACAACGGCACTTTTGGTATAGATTCGCTGATTTTCTCCAAGAAAATGACATTATCGTTGCCGAAACTGGAACTTGTTTATTCGGTGCTTCAGTCGTTCCTTTGCCAAAAGGAGCCACCTTTATCGGACAAGTACTTTGGGGTTCTATTGGCTACTCTGTTGGTTCATTACTTGGCTGTTGCGTCGCCGCGCCACAACGTCGCTCTATTTTATTAGTTGGTGACGGATCTTTCCAAATGACGGCACAAGAACTATCAACTATTTTCCGCTACGACTTCAAACCGATTATTTTTCTGATTAATAATGATGGATACACCATAGAACGTGATATTCATGGCGAACGGATGCCGTATAATGACATTCAACCTTGGAATTATCATCAGCTGCCTGAAGTTTTTGCTGGCAACGGCTGGGGAATTAAAGTCAGTACTCAATCTGAGTTAGAGGCTGCATTGCAAAAAGCCGAACAAAACCGCGATCGCCTTGTTTTTATTGAAGTGGTCATGGACAAAATGGACAGCCCAGAAGTTCTTTTGAAGGTATTGCAGCCATAAATCAATATACTGCCTCATTAGCTTACTTGGTAAGTTAGGCGGTGTCAGAGAGTTATGATACTGCGATCGCTCTTTGAACTTAGAATTTCCGTGTTCGCAGATCTCTCTTAAGTCAGAGATCTATTCTGTGCTGCGATAGAAGATTTTTGGATTCTACTTCAGTATTCTAGTTGAGAAACAAATATCAGAGAAATCATCGATTTCCTATTCTTTAACCAATCCCCAGTTTCTTTACCAGAGAGATAAATCTCTTTTGGTTTATGCTATTAGCAGATAAACACTACTAAAACAATAATAAAAGAAATGGCTAACAAGAAAAAAGTTAATAATAGTAAAAATGATTCGGAACGCAATAAAGAAAGTTCTGAAACTAATATAGTTTTATCATCCAATGAACCCAAAGAGATAACTAAAACAATTAATATAGATGGCAAACGCCCAGTCGATCCTAGTAACATTGAGGTAAAGGAAACTATTGACATAGATGGCGATCGCCCAATTGTAAAAAACGAAAATCTTAGCACTCAAACAATTGATATAGATGGTCACCGCCCAATTGGTAAGAGCAATTTTCAACAGCATGATACGCTAAACATAGACGGTAAACGTCCAATCGATCCTAATGATTTAAAGGTTGAGGCTATTCTTGACATAGACGGCCAACGTCCTATCGCTAAGAGTAATTTTAAAGTTCAAGATACTCTGAATGTAGATGGTAACCGCCCAATAGTTTCAGATAATGCTGTTGATTCGCCTTTCCCAGTGGATTACTTAGAATAAAATCTTGAAGAAGAATTCAGAAGTCAGAATCAATTAGTGGGGGATTTAGATCTCCCACTCTCTTACAAAGTTCCGTACCCTGCGGGATGCCGCAGGCATCGCTGGAAGCTGGCGTGCAGGAAGCAAGCTACAGACTTTGCGCTAATTGTAGACCGCTAAATTTTTCATCTAGCGGGGGTCTTAAACCCGTTTATTCATTCGCCACTCGCACAGAATTCAATTGGAGAATTCTGACGACTGATACCATTTCACGAAAATTTTGATAAATATAGATCTACCGTAGGGGCTTTACAGCTGTCATTGGTGTCAACTTACAGCGTTTTTCATCTATTTGAACCACAATTTTCGGTAGGGGCGCACAGCTGTAAAGCCCCTACAACGTGGTCTATTTACCTGAAAATTGCTGTAACGTGAAACCCCTGTAAAAATGTGATATTCACCTATCTCACTTACCATCAAGATCTGCGTTACCCCACCCCGGTTTTGCGCCAGCAAAACCTCCCCTCCCCTTAGCAAGGCTACGGTGTACGCACATCTGTGTAGTAAACCAAAATCCTCGTAGATCCTCCTAAATCCTCCTTAAAAAGGAGGACTTTGAGAGATTTTTGCCCCCCCCTGCTTGGCAAGGGGGGTTGGGGGGATCAAAAGTCTGCGGCACAACTTTAAAAGACTTGTGTGTACACCGTAGCCTTAGCAAGGGGAGGGGTTGGGGGTGGGGTAAAACAATTGTGGGGCAACAGTTTGACGTGAAGCTAGTGAAAAATCTCGATCGCAACTTATTTACCATTGAAACTGTCGTTAAAGCTACGCTTTTAAAGTTGGCGATCGCTCGACAAATTATAGTAGAAAATATAATAATTTTTACTACCAAGCCCGTGGGTAAAGGTACAGGTACGGGAATGTCTATTAGCTATCAAATTATTAGCGAAAAACATGGGGGCAAATTAGAGTTTTACACCAAATCAGTACAGCAAACAGAATTTACAATTGCAATTCGACACTAGATATTCCAGAAAGCGATCGCCAACCGTACTCATTGCCTCACCATCGAGTCTCATACCACCGAGAAGTTCCAACGAGCAAATTTATTTTCTGTTCCCCCAATCCTGTTACCGTCTCGAAAGGGCATGATTAAACAGTTCTGAATCAAAACAAAGAAGTTGATGAATCATTTAAAATTGCTATAGTTCAATTACTGCTTGTGCAACTTGTATAATATAATATGCCGGATAACCGTGGAAAGAACTGCAAATGGAAAAGTTCTTCAAGCGTCTGTTACTGGAAGAACCAGACTTGGAGTATCTGTTTGCCGAAGCGATCGACAGCATGGCAGACTTTTTGTATGAATTGTTTGACTGCTCTATTCACCAACTTCAACCTGAGACTCAAAACATCATTGGCGAACCTCTAACGGGTGTGCCACCAGAGCGAGAACATGGCTTCAAGAACGTTGAAGAGTATGGCAAGTTTTTTGCAGATGTAGGTATGCGCCCTTATCACTGGGTAAAAGCACGGCAAGTATGGATGTGGATGCTGCCGTCGATTCCCACTTTGGAAGAATACGATCGCGAGGAGTTGGCAAAAGGCACAAACTCTGCTCTCTACAAGTTCTTCAATACCCATATAATTCTGCCGATGGTAGCTGCAATTCGTCACTATGAAGCAGCCGTACCACCCGAACTGTTGCTAAAAATGGCAGATTCCTGGCAAGTCATGAGCCAAAACAAACAACAGATGGGGATTGAATTTTATCAAATGCTGTTTGAAAAATATCCCTTTGTGCTGCCGATTTTTGGCCGTGCAGACATGGATTATCTTTCGCTCCACTTATTCCAAGCACTAGAATTTTTGGTCAACTGCCTCAAAACTGGCAGCAGCGATGAGATGTTGCGCGAACTGCGTTTCTTGGGACAGGTACATGGTAGCGCAGACGTGCCTACCTGTGCTTATCCGGCAATTACAGAGTGTATGATTGCCTTAATGGAACGGCATGTCCCAGATTTGACGCCCCAAGTGCGCCAGGGGTGGGTGACGTTGCTGGAGCGAGTAATCAACATTGTTAAGTTGCCCAAGCTGAATGAAGAGCGATTGCTCAAAAAAGCCAAACAATTTTTAGACTTAATTGCCTCCGAACAAGCTTGGGAATTGGAAGATAAAGAACGGCGCTGGAAAGAAATTAAGGAAGAAGTCAAAGCAACAGGCACTTATACTCATACCTACGAAGAATTAGCTTATGGGGCGCAGGTAGCTTGGCGCAATGCTTCCAAATGCGTGGGGCGGATTGCTTGGAATAATATGATAGTACGCGACCGCCGTCATGTCACCGACCCCGATGAGATGTTCCGCGAACTTGAAGAACACATCCGCTTTGCTACGAATGGCGGCAATCTGCAAATTACCATGACCGTCTTCCGTCCCAAGCAACCCAAGGAACCTTGGGGACACCGGATCTGGAATTCCCAACTGTATCGCTATGCAGCATACCAACAACCCGATGGCAGCATTTTGGGCGACCCAGCCAACTTGGATTTGACCAACGCAATTATCAAATTTGGTTGGCAACCACCAGAAACGCCCACAGCTTATGATATTCTGCCACTGGTAATTGAGGCTGCCGGCCAAGCACCGAAGATGTATCACTGGAACAGAGACGAAGTGCTGGAAGTAGAAATCGAGCATCCCAGCATTCCAGAGTTGAAGTCACTTGGTATGCGCTGGTATGCAATTCCGGCAATCAGCAACTTCTCTGTGCATATTGGCGGCATCAACTATGGTTGCATTCCCTTTAATGGCTGGTACATGGGTACAGAAATCATGCGGGATTTATTGGATGAGTACCGCTATAACATGATGGAGGAAATTGCCAGAGTCCTCAAATTAGATACTAGTTCCGAGCAAACCCTGTGGCGCGATCGCGTCGCCTTGGAACTCAACATTGCCATCCTCTACTCCTTCCAGAAAGCGAAGGTAACGATGGTAGATCGCCAAACAGCTTCTCGTCAGTTCTTGATTCACGACTTGCGCGAAAAGAAAGCCGGACGCGAATGCCCAGGCGATTGGGCTTGGGTTGTTCCCGCCGTTGGTGGTAGTACCTGTCCGGTATGGCATCATCCAATGCGCGACTTCTATTTAGAACCTGCCTATCATCATGCAGCCGATCGCTGGGCAGTGGAAGACGATATCAATCTTGTACGCTTCTGCACAAAATACCCAAGACAAACAACGTTTGGAAACTTGGTTAGAAATTCTCCGCCAAGGTGAAGATCGTCCCGATAGTACCACGCTCAAGAAAACGATTACGGACAATTTCATGAGCATTGCCGATCTATTCGATGAATTCCCCTCTGCCGCCATCACCCTAGAAGCCCTGCTGGAACTACTGCCGAAGCAAAAGCCACGCCTTTACTCCATTTCCTCGTGTCCGCTTCTGCATCCCCAACAAATTCAAATTACAGTTGGCGTGTTGCAAATTCACACTGACGCAGGTAAAGTGCGTCAAGGGCTTTGCTCTAACTACTTAGCCGGACTGGAAGTTGCCTCAAAAGTTCGCATTGGCGTTCGTACTTCTGGCTTCCGTCCCCCAGCCGATCCCCAAGCGCCAATGCTGATGGTAGGCCCCGGCACAGGAGTATCACCGCTAATTGCCTTCCTGCAATATCGTGAAGCCATACAGAATCAAGGAACACAGCTAGGAGATGCTTGCTTACACTTCGGCTGCCGCGATCGCGATGACTTCCTCTATGCCGAACAACTTGTCAATTGGCAAAACCGAGGTGTGTTAACTAATTTAAAAGTAGCTTTTTCGCGCTTAACAGATAAAAAAGTTTACGTACAAGGCTTGATGCAAGAAAATGCCCAAGAACTCTGGCATTTATTGAATCATCCGCAATGTAATTACTATGTCTGTGGTGATGCCAAGATGGCAGATGATGTGTTTGAGGTGTTTATGGCGATCGCCAAATCTGTTGGCGAACTCTCACACATTGAAGCGGTAGAATTCTTTGAGCGCATGAAGAAAGAGAAACGTTTCCATACAGATGTTTGGGGCGTGCAATTGCACTTTAAACAAGCGATCGAGCAGGTGCAAAAAGATAACTACTCAAAAGCTGAAAAATGGCTCAATAGAGTCAAGGAATCACCCAATGAGCAATTAGCAATTGAAAAAGGGCAACCTGTAACTGTCTAATATCATGTGCGGTTAATTACTTACTAAACCCGAAGAACCCCACCCCTTAATCCCCTCCCCGCTTGCTCTTAGGGGAGACAAAGCACAGCTTTGGCGGGGTGGGGTTTAATGATTACCGAAATCATAACTAATACAAAATCCGCTTTTATAAACCCTCTTTCTTCTTCCCCTACCTCCCCTGCTCCCCCTGCTTTTTGACAAAAGAGGGTAGTCAACAAGGATTTGGTATAATTACCCGAACATGATATAAGCTTCTAAAGCTGCTCAAGGTAAAAAGCCAAACAAGGACTCGTTTACCCAGAGAATCTCCCGAATTCAATTCGAGAGATTCTTAATTATGAATTAGTATTACTCTTGAACGTACTCAAACAGAATTTTGAGATATTTATCCAAAGATTTAGTAGGCGTTCCTTTCCTCCACATAGCAGTCGATCGCGCATAGTATATGGGATGGTGGAGCCGCATAAACACAAATTGAGGATGAGGCAGCATATTCTGGACGACTTAGTTATCAAAGGATTGGGGGTACAAAATTTAACCATCAGTGGCGATTTAGCTTTCAATAGTCTGTTCGTTGACGACGCCAATGTTGCGATCGAGGGTTTGACCTTCGCCGATGGTAAGAACGGCATTAGTGTGGGTAGTGGTGTTAACCTAACGGTCAAATTTTAAAATGAAGTTATCTGCTTGCTGAATTCCGAAATAACTTCTGAGTTATCCAATATAAAGAAGTAACTTGGTGTGAAAAAACTAAAGTATGTAAAGATAAGTGAATACAGAGAATTTCTCTATCCAAGTAACTAAGATATGAGCGCTCGTTTGAGGTACTTATACACTAGGAAACAAGCAATAAGCAATAGCTAAGAGGCTTAAAAGCTCTTAGTATGAATACATCTGTTGATTTTCTAAGCTAGCTGGCTGCTGCCATAACTCGTAGGCAAGACAAAACTCTATCAAAGCTGCGAGTCGTCGATTTGCCATAGAAAATCAAACATTAAGCAGAGGCGTTCAGGTTAAATGCATACGGGTAGTATGTTCAAAAAATAGTATAAATAGCAAAAATTTAAGTATAAAAAAGCGCGAATTATCACAGCTAACTTTACTCTTGAATTTCTTTACATAGTTATTAATTTTCTCACCGATTTACTTAAATATAGTATGCTCAAACCCAAAAACAAAACATTTTAATGTAAAAAAAACTACTGAAGCACGGAGCTTTCTACGAATTATGAAATATCAAAAATGCTGTGATTCAGCAATTTTAGGCGGTATATCTAAAAGTTATATGTACGATGCTTATAAAGCATTAGACTTTACTGACTTGTCCTATTAATCTGAATACTTAAGGTTATAAATTTCAAAAAGTTAAATTCCGTGCCAGTGGATGTAATTAGCTTAGGAGTGTGTTAATTGTTGCAGAATGTTACTTTTTTTGGTGTGCTGGCGATCGCTATTGGTGCAATACCTGGTGCGGTGAGTCGGTATTATCTAACTGAATTTTGCAAAAGAGCCATAGGTACAAACTTTCCTTATGGCACTTTTATTATCAATTTCACAGGCTGTTTACTGATGGGCTTTTTCTTTACCTTATTTAAAGGGATAAAAGGATTTCCACCTGAGATAGATTTATTGGTAAGAACAGGTTTCTTGGGTTCTTATACAACCTTTTCAACCTACGGATACGATACATTCTCGCTGTGGCGAAATGAGAAACAGGGAACCAGCATTTTTTATTGGGCGGGTAGTGCGATGTTAGCAGTAGTTGGTATTATCTTAGGTGGTTATTTAGCGCATCTCTTCGTGAAATGATAGCCATTCACTTCAACAAAAATACCAATCTGTATCCAATTAGTTAATTACGAAGGAAACTTTAATAATGCAGAATACTTTTATCCGCACCGTTATGGCGATCGCTTTGGGTGCGATTCCTGGCGCTTTAGGACGCTACTTTATCACTGAATTTACCAAAGCAATTATTGGGAAAGACTTTTCCTACTATGGCACGTTTTTTATTAATGTCACAGGCTGTTTTGTCATTGCTTTGTTTTACACCTTAAACGAGCAAAAGTTTAAAAGCCTTTCACCTGAAATTCGGTTAGCGATCGCCACTGGTTTTTGCGGCGCTTATACCACTTTTTCGACTTACGGATTAGAGACTTTTACCCAAATAGATAAAGGCAATACAACAGTAGCTTTAATCTATTGGTTAGGCAGTATGGTAGCTGGCATGATTGCTGTCCAATTGGGTGTAGTTCTAGGTAGCCTTAATTCTAAATCCAGCGTTACCGATTAATAGGATAAATCAGCTGTAACAGGGAAGGGAGAACAGGCAACGTAAGAGTGAGTACAAAACTCACTGTTAGCTTTTCCCTCTCCCAAAAAACTTGATATGAGTTAGTGCTTCCGCTTCAGCATAAGAGGCAAATATATAGATAAATTAGGTGCAAAAAGTCGAGGGAAGATGAAATTTGTAAAGAGATCGACGTGGTTAGATTTAGCAATTGATTTAAGAAGTTCTGTTATTCACGCGATTTGGCGGCGAGTATTAGCTACTATGATCTTTGCTTTTATAATTGCGATCGCCTATCACAAAGGATTTGCTGTAAACCAACCTACTCTAGCTGGTTTAATCCCTGGAGTCGTCCTTGGCCTTTTATTGGTTTTTAGAACTAATACAGCTTATGAGAGATATTGGGAAGCTTGTAAAATTTGGTATAACTTGGTCAGTGCCAGTAGGATTCTATGCCGAAATATTTGGGTAATTGTTCCAGTAAATAATCCTGAGGATTTGAAAATAAAAATATCTAGTATTAGATTAATTGGACTATTAATAGTTGCTTTGAAGTTACATTTAAGAAATCAACGCATTGATGATAATTTCTTAAAAAACATCATTCCGCAAGATCATTATTGGCAATTAAAAGAAGTTAATAACGTCCCGCTCAGAATTATTAATTGGCTTGGCGAATATTTCGGACAATTGTTTGACGAAAGAAACGAAAAACGTAATATAATTTGCAACAGATCGTTTATTGAATTAAATCGTTCCTTAGACCAAATAACAATGCTATTTGGTGACTGTCAGCGAATTTTAGATACACCACTACCCAAACCTTATTCAATTCATTTAAAACATTTATTATTGTTATATTGTTTTGCTTTACCTTTTCAATTTGTAGAACAACTAGATTGGTTCACTATCCCGACTGTGGGAATTATCAGCTTTGCACTACTGGGAATAGAAGATATTGGGGTGGAAATTGAAAATCCTTTCGGTTACGATAGCAATGACTTACCATTAGATAGATTTTGTCAAGAGCTACAAGCAGAAATTGAGACAGAATGGGTTAATTATGAACCAAATTTTGCTCACTACGAAGCTGAGATTTTATGAAAATAGACAAATTTTTATTAGCTCAAAATATGGCGTTTTTAATCGCCATCCCCCCAGAAAGTAATTTAGCAAAGCTGTTGTCTTTTTGTTTAACTACGAGAACTAGGAGTAATTTATCGGGGATAGAACTGATAAAAATCACTTGTGAACTGATGGAGAATCCATCAAATATTGCCTACTGGACTCAAGAAATCATGGGATTGGATTTAGATTACACCAGCGAAGAGTGGAAATCTTTAGGGGAGATGGGAATTAGAAACAGTGAAGAATTTATGGTCAAGGTGTGGGAAGAACTAAATAGTTTAGATTTATAGCCATGTCTCTCAATATTGAGCTTTTAGAGCAAAGTTTTGAGCAAATTAAACCTTATGCAGACGATTTCGTCGCCAGCTTCTACACAAACTTATTTGCTGCTCACCCAGAGGTGAGACCTCTGTTTGCAAATACTGAGATGGAGAAGCAGCAAAAAAAGCTGCTGAATTCGCTGGTTTTAGTCGTCGAAAATCTTCGCTATCCAGACGTTTTAGAAGCAGTTCTCGATTCACTGGGATCTAGACACGTTATCTACGGAGCTATTCCTCAGTATTATCCTGCGGTGGGACAAGCTTTGATACTTACATTTGAGCAGTATCTCGAAGACGCTTGGACTCCCGAACACAAAAAAGCTTGGACGGATGCTTATGGAGCGATCGCCGCGCAAATGTTGAAGGGAACAGCGAGTGTAAATACAGAACAAGAGCGATCGCCAAGTCTACCATTGACATTGCAACCGAAAACAATTCCCTCACCTCCAACTCCGACTTCCGTACCCGACATTTTACCAACAGCAGAAGTCGAGGAAACACCTGTATTAGCGCTGTCAGAGTTGCCTGTAGAACTGCTGGAAAGAAGCTTTGAGAACATCAAACTTCATGCTGAAGAATTTGCCGCCAGCTTCTACGAAAATCTGTTTCAGGCTCACCCAGAGGTAAAACCTCTCTTTGCCAAAACTGATATGGCTTTGCAAAACAAAAAGCTGTTGCAATCTTTGGTCTTAGTAGTAGAAAATCTCCGCAATCCAGAAGCTTTAAGGGCAGTTTTAGAGAATTTGGGAGCTAGACACGTTGGCTATGGTTCTGTTCCCAAACAATACGGCGCAATCAATAAAATACTGCTGTTGACTTTTGAGCAATACCTCCAGGAAAGTTGGACTCCTGAACTCAACAGAGCGTGGAAAAATGCCTTAACCACGATTACCCAACAAATGTTAAAAGGCTCAAGAACAGAATCTGTATCTGCGCCAGAAGTTGCAAAAAAAGCAAACACTCGGCAAACTTCAGAATTAAAAACACAAATCCCCAGCAAATCTGAAGAATTTCATACCGAAATATCACGACAGCCATCAAGAAGTCGGAGAAAATCAAGGAGATCTCCAAGAGGTCAAAGAAGCTTATTGCATCTTTATGTATTGTGGCTGAGATCCTTAATTGAAGCTGTTAAAAAAATTCCCAAGCAATTAAGCAAGACTTTCTGGGAACTACCAACCTGGGCGATCGCACTTGCTACAGTCTTAATTATGTCAGCTGTTTTTATCTTTGCTGATGAGCATTCTGCACTGGGAAAACTTCTCGCTGGCGTTGAGGCTATTAGTATATTGGTTGCCGTAGTTTTATTCGTCAAAGAAACTCCCGATCGCCGCAAACAATTTCAGTATCAAGCTTGGAGTACAGTTGATGCAGCCCACGGTGTCAAAGTTAGCTATGCCAGAATTCTTGCACTTCAAGATTTGAACGAAGACGGTGTTTCTCTCAGAGGTTTGGATGCTCCTGGTGCAGAGTTAGTAGAGATTAATCTCTCCCATGCCAATCTGAGTAAAACCAATTTAATTGAAAGCGATTTGACTAATGCCAATCTCAGCCATGCCAATTTAGATAATGCTAATCTCACTCAGGCGAAACTGAGTGGTGCAGATTTGAGCCATGCAAAACTCGGTTTTGCTTGCTTGAGTCAAGCTAATCTTAGTAGTGCCAATCTGAGTGGAGCTAATTTGATTTGTGCAGATTTGAGCCATGCCAACCTCAGTGGTGCTAATTTGAAGGATGCTAGTTTGAGCGGTGCTAACTTAGAGGGAGCCTACCTAACTGGTGCTAATCTTAAGAATGCTAAAGTCAGCGATTATGAACTTAATAGCGCCTACCTCGAAGGTGCGATTATGCCGGATGGTTCAAAATATCGCTCTCAAAGGAAGTCTTAAAAGCCGAAACCATTAAAAGGGAACAGGCAATAGTTTGATACTTATAGCGGTAGTCACATAGGTTAGGACATAATGACAAGTTTGAATGCCAGGAATAGTAATACTTTGACCTCCTGCCTTCTGCTATAATTGGTCAAAATTTATTTGAAACGAAAAGGTCGTGGTCTGGCAATTCCATAACCCTGAGCATAATTTACTCCCAGGTTTTGAATGACTTCTAACACAGCCTTATTTTCTACAAACTCAGCAATAGTTTGCAGTCCCATCACTTGACCGATTTTATTGATAGCGTCTACCATTGCTAAGCTAACCGGTTCTTCTACAATATGCTTGACAAAACTGCCATCGATTTTGAGATAATCTACTGGTAGATTTTTCAGATAACCAAAAGAAGACATACCGCTACCAAAATCATCTAAGGCAAAACAGCAGCCAAATTCCTTGAGCGAGCGAATAAATGCAGCAGCTTTACTCAAGTTTTTGATGGCGACAGTTTCAGTAATTTCAAAGCAGATTGCTGTGGGTGGTATTTTGTATAAGATAAATTGCTCGCAGACAAAATCAATGAATCGATCGTCATTTATACTAGCGCCAGAAAGATTAATTGTATATAAAGAGCCACGACTGTTTTTAAGCGATCGAGAATCATGCCATTGAAAATTCCCGTATTGCGCGAGATTAGCAAAAAACGTGTGAATCACCCAGCGATCGATAGTTTGCATGAGATTGTAACGTTCAGCTGCCGGAATAAACGCCATTGGTGACACCACCTCACCCGTTTCATCGATTAGCCGTAGGAGAACTTCGTAATGCTCTGTTAAAGAATAAGTCTGCGATACAGGAACAATAGATTGGTAGTAAAGGCGGAAACGATTGTCTGCCAGCGCTTGATTGATTCTTCCTACCCATTGCATTTCGCCACGTTGCTTTACTAGCTCAAAATCGTTCGTTTGGTAAAGATGTATGCGATTAGACCCTTGATTTTTCGCAACGTAGCAAGCTGTGTCGGCAGCACTTAAGGCAGTGTTCGTATTGTCGGTATCTGCGTCGATCGCAACTAAGCCGATGCTGACGCTCAAATTAAAAATTTTCTCCTGTTTCCACACGAAGCGAAAGTTTTGGGCTGCTTCACGTAGCTGCTCGGCAATTAATAATGCTGTATCTAGAGAACAATTATTGAGTATGATGCCAAATTCATCTCCGCCTAAACGTGCAAATGTGTCATAAGAACGCAGATAAGTTTTAAACAAACTAGCAACTTGGCACAATAGTTCATCGCCAGCAACATGACCGCAAGTATCATTGACAATTTTAAACTGATCTAAATCTAAATAACATAATGCGTGCTGTTCTTTGGCAGACTGAGCGCTCCTTAGAGCTTCTATTAAACGATTTTCAAACTCGCGTCTGTTAACTAGTCCAGTCAAAGCATCGTGAGTAGCTTGCCAGGATAATAAACGTGCCAGATTGCGGTTTTGGCTAACATCGCGAAACACTAAAACTACACCAATGATTTGACCGTCCCTAGTACGAATCGGTGCAGCGCAGTCTTCAATACACAACTCTGTGCCGTTGCGGGTAATTAAAACTGTGTGGTTAGCTAAACCCACGATCGCACCAGAATGCAAAACTTTTTCTACTGGGTTTTCTAGGGTTTGACGGCTAATTTCATTAATAATTCTAAAAACTTCTGTCAACGGCAAGCCTAGTGCCTCGCTTAAACTCCAGCCCGTCAGGACTTCTGCAACTGGGTTAAGATATTTAATCGAGCCAGTTCCATCAGTTGTAATCACGCCATCGCCAATAGATTGCAATGTCACTAAAGCCAATTCTTTTTCTTGAAAAAGAGCTTGTTCTATAGATTGGCGCTCGACAATTTCTTCTTGTAACCGTCCCAGAATCGCTAACAATTCCCTTGTGCGTGAAGACACTCTCTGTTCTAGCTCTTCATTTGCTTTTTTGAGCGCTTTTTGCGCTCGCCCACGCTGGCGATCGATCGCGTTCAGCGAACGAGCATTCCACCAAATTAGCATTACAAAAACAACAATATTCAAAACGCTTAAGGCACAAAGTCCAAATTCAGCAGTATAAATTTGCATTCGGTAACCAGCTAAAACTAGCCAGCATATAACTGGCGGAAACGCAATTGCAGCGGGTAATAAAAACCTCGCCACAATCCCACCTGCATTTTTACTGGTGACTACGACCATCAACCCACGGTTTGGACTGGCAAATAAAATGCCATACGCTAGCAACAACAATGCAACTGCTGTATGCACTGCAATTGATGTTAAGGAGCCAAATCTATAAAGAAATGCATTGCCATATATATACCCCAACAGCCCCATTCCGGCAATGAAAAATGCCACTATTGCACATACTTGAGCTAATAAATATTTAGGTGCAGCCAAATTCAACAGCAGTAGACTTAATCCTAGTAACACAAAAATAAACGCCGTATGAACTGCCATTCGACCAGGAGCCGCATCACCTAGCGGGTCAATTCTGGTATGAAAGAAGATTTGGTCAATGCCAAGGTCTACGTTGAAGGCATATTGAATTAGTGTCAACAGCCCAATTAATAAGACAAAAAGGGCACAGGCTTTAGCAGTACTACGTATTATGGCAATTCTCGGTTGCCAATGCCACAGCCATAAAGATGTTCCCCCCAAAATCAAACAGATAGCTGTGTTAGCTTTCATAGCTACCCATCCCGGCACAATGCTTTTGAGAACTGTAATATCTTGTATCCAACCAACGATCGCAGCACAGCCAACTAAGGCAACTACAATACTCGCTTTTTGGGAAAAAGACCGGAATAAAGCGTTAAGTGCGGGAGCCTGATATCGAGATTGAACATCATGAATAGCCATAGCTTTATTTAATAAATAACTACCAACTATTATGCTATCTGCTGTTTATCATAGAAATTAAGTAGATGCAAGTACTTGAGTTCGACTAGAAAACAAAGTTTTTCGAGTGTGAATTACATGAAGTGCGATCGCTAAAGTCTATTTCAGAAAAATTTTTAGTATCATAATCCTTAATATTTCTCTAAGATAAGAGATTTTTTTGCTATTTCAAAAAATCATAATTTTCGCTTGCAAAAGCAATAGCGAACTTTGCCAAACCATAGTCCATTTCCCTGTTCCCTTCAACCTGCGATCGCATTTATTACACCGTCAGGAGAGCGAAAAAGGTAAACACCCCTTTTGAAATAAAAACCTCTATCTCAAGAGAGATTTTTGTAAGGGTGAAATTCAGATTGAAGAAGGCAGAAGGCACATTGGTGTCAACTTAACGTGAAACCCTGATAGAAAGGTGATGAGCGAGTTCTACTCATTTACCATCAAGATCCGCGTTACCCCACCCCGGCTTTGCTGGCGCAAAACCTCCCCTCCCCAAAGCATCGGGGAGGGGTTGGGGGTGGGGTAAAATGCCTGTGGGATAAGCGTTTGAGCTTAAGTTGACACCAATGGGCAGAAGGCAGCTATGCTACCCAGCCTTAAAAGAGTGGGATTGTAACAAGGACGTTCTCTTACAAAGTTCAGATCGCCGGAAGCCGGCGCTCCGACTTTGCGCTTTATACCTTGCTGCAAGCAGTCTCAGTATAATTATTTATCTAAACGTGGCTCTAGACCCAGAACTAAAGTTTTAATTGTTACTCCTAACCTTCTGCCTTCTGCCCCCGAACTTCTGCCTTTGTTGGTAAATTGCTGTGATGTAATGTATAATATCTTGATTTCCTAGTTTATACATTAGTTCAGCCTGATTTATCTGAAAAATATATAGTAAACTATGACTAAACATTATCCAGATAAACTGATTTTCTAAGTTAATAATGAAGAAGTAATTCTACCTTAACCTGAAATAGATAAAATTATTTTTAAGGTTTCTGGCGAGCAATATTTAAAATACATTCGGTGGAAACGAAAAATAGAAGAGCGTATAGTTATACAAGAATTAGAAACAGGTAAAATATTTTTTGACAGAGAAAAACTTAGTCAAAATCAATTAAGTAAAATTAGAAAGATTTATCTATGTCCACAGTACTTGCCTATCTTGAAGATACCTATAAATTCAGCGATAAAGCTCACTTTGAGTATATTGCTAATGATGAGCGTGGTTATTATTGCGTACTTGATAGCACTATATTTTATCCGCAAGGTGGCGGTCAACCTTCGGACGTAGGTATTATTGAAGCCAAAAGAGTTCAGATTCCCATCACTTTTGTCAGCTTTGTAGATGGAGAAGTTCGTCATTATGGAAACTTTTCATCGGTATCCTTAGAAAAAGGCGAAGAGGTAACTTTATATGTTGATGAAGCTCGTCGTATACAAAACGCTAAGGCTCATACGGCTGGACATCTTATGTACACTATAGTTGAATCCCTCGATCGAAACTTAATTGCCGTTAAAGGATATCATTTTCCCGATGGTTCCTATGTAGAGTTTCAAGGCAGCCCTTCATTTGAAAATACGGAAACATTTATTGCTGAAGTTAATACAAAAATTAGTGAAGCTTTAAATAAAGCCACTAATGTAGAAGCTTCACGAATTACACCAGAAGAATTAGCAGCGCGTTGGTCTAATATTCCTAGTAATTTACCGTCAGGAAAACCTTTGAGAGTTGTGACAATTAACAATCTTCATCCAACTCCATGTGGGGGAACTCATTTAAAATCTCTTAATGAGTTAAAAAGTGTAGTAGTGACTAAAGCAAAACGTCAAAAGGGGAATCTCAAGATTAGTTATAAATTTGAGTAAATTTATATTTTTTATGAGGTTAAAAATATTGCTTTGTTTAGTAGTAGTATTTGCGTCTTGGTATTAATTTCTCAAATTTTAATCGCAATATTACTAATATAACTTATTTGATGTAGCGTAGATTTCTAGCCTGCGCTACATCAAATAAGCTAAGACCAAAAAACTAAATCACCTTCCGGCATTTTTCCAATAAAAGAGCTAATTGTTATACGCTCTCCAATGCCTGGTAAGACTTCATGAAAATTACGGCTGTTGAAGATAACCAAGTCTCCTGTAATTGGAATATTATGCTTGACTTCTGAGTTAACTATTAAGGAAGAATCGTAGCCATACGAACCAGATATTTTATATTTTTCATCTTCAGGCTGCCACTGGCGGTTATATACTTTGCAAATACCACCTTGGCTAGGAGCTTTAATATATACATTCCATACTAATTGAGAAGTAACATTTCCTATTGTCCAATCTGGAGCATCTAACCCCGCAAAGTCTATGTGTAACAAGGCAATATTTATCTGACGCATCAAACCGGCGAAATAACGCCCATAATCTTCATTTTCGTATGCAACTTGTACTTTATTTGATACATTCTGGCGCAAAATTGTTGTTAAACGTTTTAGCGGGTCAAAAGATAAACAAGTTATTTGATTATAATTTTCAGTAGCTTTTTTAACTGCATCAAAATATCCTGATTTATACCTATTTCTATATTCAAATTGAGTAATGCCAATTCTGCCTATAGGTGGTTCTACATTTTTATAAAAATCAAATCCAATTCTTTCAATTGCTAAAGCTAATTTGTGGCATTCATTAATTGAAGCAAATTGAGAAATCCGAATTGATGGAATTTCATTTCTCAATAATGCTTGAAAATTATCATAGTTCATTTCGCAGTCATTTAATGTTTGCCACTGGGTTGTCTTCAACATGAAAATTTCTCCTTTATTTTTTGGAATTAAGTTGTGTAATGATAGTAAAAAATCTTTCTTAAAAAATTTATTTGTTATGGAAGACAATCTCTAATTTAAGATGTTAAAAATTCGATGTTAATCAAAGTCGAAAATAATAGGGCAGTGTGGGATATTCAACTGCATATATATTATTTATTGAAATAACTTAGCTATTTAATTGTTTAACAAAATGTGATTTACGTTAAAAACGTATGGGTAGTAGCTACTAAACTTTTACCCAATTCGATACTTTGAAATCTAAATATTGTTTTCGTAACTTTTAACTATTGATATAAAAATCCTTCATTTTGAAAACATATTGCTTAGTTGTTGAGTGCGGCTCAAAGCAGTAAGCACTGCATTAGAAATTACAGTTCGCAACCCACCTTTTTCTAACTCGTAAAGGCCAGCAGCAGTCACTCCCCCAGGACTCGTTACCTTGTTGCGTAAGACGGCTGGATGTTCATCAGTTTGAAACATCAGTTCTACACTGCCAGCAATTGTATGCAATGTTAATTCTTGGGCTTGTGTGCGAGTTAAACCCATCTGCACCCCAGCATCAATCATCGCTTCGATATTGACATCATTAACCTGGCCACCTGTTTCCACCACACGACCGACTGAAAAATGACCAGGAATGATTGGATAGGGTACTCCCTGTAAGTGTCCACGTAGTAAATGTACATCAGTGCCACAAACCTCACTATATAAGGTTTCAATAATGATTCCGCCCTTTTCCAGGATAGGGTCTGGTAATTGTTGCACTTGGACCGGGCGTAATGGTGCAGTCATCACAGCTGCTAAAGGCATAAATCATTACCTCACTTCCTCTACTTCAAGACCAAAAAATAATTTCACCGTTAGGAAGTAAGCCAATCATGGAAGTGAAAGCTACACGTTGTCCATTCATCGGCTCGACATAGTGAAAGTTGCTTGTATTGAAAAGTAAGACATCGCCCACATAAGGTTGGAAAGCAATTGTGTCTACATCGGTAGTTACTGTATCGCTATATCCATAGGAATCGAGTTTATATTGCTCATCTTCTGGTGTCCAACGGCGGTCATAAATGCAGGTTTGACCACGATCGTTATCAGACAATTTCAAGTACAAAGTCCAAGAAAGTTGGGTGGTAATTGTGCAAATTTCCCATCCAGATTGCTCTAATGGGGCAAAATCAATATGGATTTGCGTACCATTCTCAATTTTTCTGATCAATCCTGCATAATAGCTGCCGTAGTCTGCTTCAGAAGCTATTCGCACTTTTGCACCACACTCTCTAAATTTCTCCATAATGCGCTCCAAGGGGTTAAAGGAAGCTGCAAAAATTGAGTCTCTTAATTTAGATGCTCTTTCTACTTCTTGAAAATAATTTGCTTTACTAATGCTGTTGTATTCAAAAACTGTGATGCCTACTTTTTCAATTTTAGGAGTGACATCTTCATAAGCATTAAAGACGAGGGATTGAGATTGAGCATATAACATTTCACACTCTTCGGGTGTGGCAAAGTCTTTAATCCGAATCAGCGGAATGCGGTGTTCAATCAGCTTTCTTAAAGATTCTGCTGTTAAGGGATACTCTTGTTTTTTTTCCCACAGCGTCGATTTAATTTGGTTAGATGCAGCAGTCATAATACAGTTTCTCCCGTTTAAATAAATTGCAATTCAGAGACTCTTATTACTAACGAAACGTGAATTCGATGTATAGGATTTTGACCTCACCCCCAGCCCCTCTCCTTCAAGGAGAGGGGAGTAAAAAGCCTAATTTTTCGTTACTCCTCCCTCTCCTTCGAGGAGAGGGAGGCTGGGTGGGTGAGGTCTTTATAATTCACGTTAATGAAAGACACGATTATCTCTACATTTTGAATCAATATTTTAGTTAATAACTAAAATATTTATGACAAGTTTCAGAAGTTTAACATCTACTAATTTTCTAATTTTATCTGAATAGTATTAGTTTAACGCTTTTTCTTCCAAAACATAATCAAAAACAAATCGCAGCTTGTTATAAATCCGCTTACAACTGTATCTTAGTCGTAAAAAATAACGGAGCTTAGTTTTTTTTGATTGCGATTAATGAATCAGTGTTCTAGGCAATTTCAAATTGAATTTACTAAGTTACTGGTTCCTCATCGACAATTTCGACTGTTGTTGGAGTAGGGATTTCTTGGTCTTCTGTAACCACAACTGGACTAATATGATGTTTCAATTTGAGTTTTAGCTCATCTGTAATGGGCAAATCTTGAATTTCTTTGAGTAGAAATTTTACAGATTCGGTTTTGATACGTTCTGAATAGATGAGTTTGAGAATGTTTTCAATTCCAAAACCTGCTATATATTCCCCAACAATGCCTACTAAACCAAGTAGTCCTAAACCGCCTAACAAGCCTAACGGCCCTCCCAACGATGAGAGTAGAGTAACAACGGCAACGACACTTCCTCCTGATGAAGCAGTTGCGATCGCGAAGAGTATCCCAGGAAGACCTAAACCAGCAATTTTTTTGACGATTTCATCCATTTTACTTACCTATCAATTCTCGATTTTTAATGTAAACAAGCACATCAATACTGTTTGTATTTTTATTTTTCTAACACTTTTATCTCCAAATAAATAACAAATTTTAATCTAAGAAATCCAAGTAACCTTTAAATTCTGATCCATTTCAGTACATGGGGTTCTTTGTTATAGCTGTAGGTAAAGCCATCTCTAGCTGCAATAGTCTCTCCTTTGCTTGCTTTACTCCTAATAGTCTTAATGGCATAAAACGTTAATTCACTCATTTCCTTATGAGAAAGTCCTTCATTTGTAGCTTTTACCGATAAAATATCAGATTGTTTTTGTAATTGATTATTAGATGTTATTAAAGTATCTCGATCCAAATTTTGATTAGTTGTTTTCTGATTGCGATAATCCTGCACGCTCAAAAGTTGCCAACTAGAATCAGATATAAGTTCCAGAACCCATTGATGATAATCAAATAAACTTTCCCGGTGTCCTACACTTATAAAGGTTGTTTTCGTCTCTTGTAATTGTTGATATAAACTTGCTTCATTTTTCAAATCTAAAGCACTTGTCGCTTCATCTAATATTGTGAACCGAGGATGAGTCACTAATAAGCGTGCAAAGGCAAGGCGCTGTTGTTCTCCCAATGACAATATATTCTCCCAAGGAACTTCTGTATCAAAGCCATCTATTCGACTGAACAAGTTTTGCAGATTAACTTGTTGTAAAATTTCTTTGAGTTGTGCGTCGCTCATTTGGCGATTAGTTTTCGGATAGAGTAACTGTTCGCGCAGAGTTCCCAATATGATATAAGGACGTTGGGGCAAAAACAACACTTCGTCTAAGGGAGGTCGCATCAGACGACCTTTTCCGGCACTCCACAAACCAGCGATCGCTCTTAACAGCGAACTCTTACCTCGACCACTCGGTCCTACAATTAATAAACCTTCTCCAGGCTGAACAGATAATGACAAATCTTCGACGATTACCTGCTCATAGTTGGGTGTTTGTAAAGTTACATGCTCAAATGCAAGTTGATTTTCTTCTATTGTTTTAATGGTACTGACATTTTCAGGTTGTTTAGTAACTTGTTCTAAGGCATCTGAAAACTCAGCTAAACGCTCAATATAACTAGAAAATTGTCCAGCAGTGCTAAATTGACTGATTAATTCTCCCAAAGCCATAGCAAACAAATTACAAGCTAAAGCTGCTTGTCCAAGCTGCCCAAAATCAATTTCATCTCTAATATATAAAGGTGCAAGTACTAAAAAGGGAAATATTTGAATAACAGATTGGTATCCTCTACTAAAGATTTCTAAACTTCTCTCCCAACCGATCTTGCGTTCAATATTTTTGAGTAGATTAGTAAATCGCCGTCCAAGGATATTTAATTCTTGGTTTTCTCCTTGAAAAAAAGCTATTGATTCAGCGTGATTTCGTACATGTGTTAGAGCATAACTGTAGTCAGCTTTCAATGAAAGTTCTTCTTGATTAATTTTAGACAACTCTTGATTTAAATAAACGGCAATCAAATTGCCTATGATTGTATAACCAAGCAGAATCAGCGCAATATTTTGAGAAATCGTCCAAACAATTATTAAGAAAGTCGCCATTTCTAGAATTTTTTCGAGAAATGTAGCTGAAAAATTCAGAGCACTAGTAGTAACAGGTTCAATTTCTTGCGATAATCGCTGATCTGGGTTGTCAATATCAGTTTGGAAATTAATTTTATAATAAGCACGATTCCTTAAATATTTATTTAAAATATTATCATTGAGCCACTTGTACCAATCAAGAGCGATTTGTTTTCTGACGAATTTAGAAAATCCTGCTAAAAGTGTTACGCAGACAAGTACAACAATATTAACTATTAAAGTATTAATGAACTTAGAATAATCTTTATCTTGAATCAGACTATCGACTAAATAGCGGTTAACGAAACTATTAAAAGCTGTTCCACCGACAAGCCCGATTATTAGTAATATCAGGAGAATCAGCATTCCCCAAGCCCGAATTACATCTGAGAATGCTCTTTCTCCTGGCTTTGTTGGATACCAGTAAGGGCCTGCAATTGATATTACATCTTTCCAAAATTGAGTAAAAGTTGTAATAAAATTTTTTGAATGTTGAGCTTGAATAACTTGGGTAGCCATATTTGAGAAATTAATTAAATTTAAGCATCAGAACCAATTAGTATTTCGATTACAAAAGGGTTACACCACCATCCACAGGCAAAGTTACCCCTGTGATATATGGATTCGTCATCAAACTCAACACGGCTTGCGCCTGTTCTTCTGGTTGTCCGAGATGCTGCACAGGCAAAGATGCTTCAGCCCACTTTGACAAATCCGAACGCTCAGACTCGCTTTGATAGGTCAATACGCTTGCATCCTCAAATATTCCAGGGGCGATCGCATTGACTCGAATCGGTGAGAGTTCTAAGGCTAGCGTGCGTCCAAATACTGCAACAGCAGCATTCGCAGCAGCTATGACTGAAACACCACCCATTTTTGAAGGTTTGGAGATAGCGACACTCGATGTTAGGGTAATTGAACCATCAGTAGCTATATTTTTTACCGCTGCACGCACAGCATAGAAAGTTGCCCAGAATTTCTCCATCCCACTTTGAGCAATTTGAGTCGTCATTTCTGTTAAAAGCGATCGCTGCATATTTCTGTCTGGTACAGCCGTCACAACTAAATGATCGAAGTTGCCGATTTTCTCAAATAGAGCATCGACAGAAGCCTCATCCAAAATGTCAACAGCGATCGCTTCAACCTCAAAAGAAACTAAATCCTTGAGTTGATTTAATTTTTCTTGTGAGGGGCCTGATATGACTACCGACGCTCCTAGTTGAGATGTTTTAGTGGCGATCGCCAGATCGATCCCTGAACTTGCGCCAATAATTACTACTTTCTTACCTGATAGCGACTGAGACATTAATTGATTACCTTATTTTTACTTTTTACTTGCATTTTAGTCTGTTTACGCACCCAATTAAACCAAACTTCTAATCCTGCACCTACTTTAGTAGAAACAGGAATAATCTCAACATCAGGATTTATCTGACGGACGTTTTTTTCAATTTGGCTAATATTAATATCTAGATAAGGAACTAAATCTATTTTTGTAATCAGCAGACAATCTGCTTCTTGAAACATAATCGGGTACTTTAGTGGTTTATCCTCTCCTTCTGTAATGCTTAATAAAGCAACTTTGACGTGTTCTCCAACTTCAAATTCAGCAGGACAAACTAAATTACCGACATTTTCAACTAATACTAAATCAAAGTCTGAAGGATTATATTCATGTTCCAGGCGATGGATACCACCAGCTACCATTTTAGAATCTAAATGACAAGAACGCCCTGTATTAATAGCGATTACAGGGACATTATATTTCTCTAGACGCTCCGCATCTAAATTAGTTGTCATATCGCCTTCAATGACGGCTATTTTTAACTCATTACTTAAAGTTGCCAGTGTGCGTTCTAATAACGCAGTTTTCCCTGCACCAGGACTACTCATAATATTGAAACAAGTAATTCCCCATTCATCAAAGTGCGCTCTGTTATGGTCAGCACCTTGTTGATTGGCGTGCAGTAAGTTAATTCCTAATATTGCGTCAAATGTTTGATGCATAAACGTACTCAATTTTATCAATTTTCAACTCTCTACCTGAGCGAATATCCTCCATTGGAGAATTACATTCAGGACAAGCGTACTGTAAACCAATTTGCGGTGAATATTCCTGTTGACAACGATGACAAAAAGCAATCAGTGGGATTTCTTGAATAATTAGTTTAGCTTTTTCTAAAAAGGTGTTGCGTGTTTGGACTTCAAAAGCAAATTGTAAACTAGCCGGTTCAACGCAAGTAAACTTCCCAACAGTTAAGTGAACTTGAGAAATTTCTAGATGTTCGCTTTGAGATTCCCACCAATCTTTTACTGTTAAAATCAGTGCTTTTGTCATGTCAGTTTCGTGCAAAATTTACCTCCATTCTTCAACTAATTCGGGTTGGGCTTCGGGGTGAATATATACAGGCTTTTGTTTGCGCGGTAATTGACCGGATAAAACTAGATGTGCCATTGCATCACAAATTACTCTTGTCGCCATTAATGATGTCATATCACTAATATCATAAGGCGGTGAAACTTCCACCACCTCTAAGCCACAAACAGGCACATTTTGGATAATTTTTCCTAACAAATATAAGGCTTCACGCGGTAATAAACCACCAGGTTCAGGCCAGCCAGTCCCAGGTACAAAACCAGCATCAATACAATCAATATCAAAACTGATATAAACGCAATCTGTACCGTCTAATGCTCTTTCTAGAGCAAAATCGACGGCTGCATCTAAACCCATTTCAGTAATGTCTGTTACTGTTAATATATTTGTGGCTCTTTCTCGACAAATTTTCACACCTTGACGCGGTACTTGCCAGCCACCAATTCCTAATTGTACTAGGTTTTTAGCTGGGGCATTTTTAATATTTGTGGCGTGAAACCAAGGACAAGTGTGCATTCTTTCGTCTAAGTCTGTTTCTTGGGTGTCTACATGGCGATCGAAGTGAATAATTCCTACTTTTTTATCGCCTAAATGACGACAAACACCCCGGACTGTGGGAAAACCAATTGAATGATCGCCTCCCAAAATTATTGGAAATGCACCAGAATTGAAGATATGTGCAATGCCTTTAGAAATTTGGTCAAAAGACTTTTCGTTATTGGCTGGAATGGTGAAAATATCACCGACATCGCACAGAGTAATCTGTTCGCGCAAGTCTACACCAAATTCAAAATTATAAGGAGTGTATAATGCAGAAATGCGTCGAATTCCTTGGGGGCCAAAACGCGTCCCAGGTCGATAAGTAGTTCCAGAATCGTGGGGAACACCAACGATCGCCACGTCATATTCACCAACTCTTCGTACATCCTCCAAATACGGTGCTTTTAGGAAAGTATTAATCCCTGCAAAGTGGGGAAGTTCGCCGCGCGAAAAGGTAGGAATCGAGCGATCGCGTATACTTTCTGCCGCTTCTAACCCTAATTCTAGTCCTCTGGAAACCTCCTGTTGCCAACCTGTAAGCGGTAAATTGGCTTCTTTTTCTAACGCCCGTCCGGCTTGTGTAGAACGTCCCTGGAAATGAGAATTAGGATCGCTAAAAGATTGTTCACTCATATATATCTTAATGGCATTATTATTTGTAGCTAACCTTTATATCGTATAGCGATGTGGCAAAATTGTTTGAGTCGATTTATTCTTCATTATTACAACAATCCTAAAAATCAAGAATAAGTTGTTATTGTAACTTGGCCCAAATTCCTTGACAGCGTTCAATAACTAGTCCCTGAAAAATTGATTGAATTGAAGGATGAACTTCTATTTTGTACAGAGAAAAAAGACCAGTAGGACTTTTAATATTTAACTCTCTTCGAGTCAAGGATAAAGCTTGCGATCGGTGGAGTTCCACAGCTTGAAGTAAACCTGGATAACTCAAATTACGTAAAGCTAATTGACCATTTTTTGTGATATATATGGCATCATTTTGAAAAAGATGTTCTAAGCTCAATAGTCCTGCATGTACATCCACATCTTTTTCTAAGCCTCCTAAACGGTGAGCGTCTAAGCCAAAGCGGATGCAGAAATTCACAGCTACTAACTTCCCAGCTTCAATTGCAGGTAAAGCGCAAGCTGCAAACTCAAACCCCAAGCTATCAGCACGCCATTCCTCCGTACCAGCATAAGTATAGTTTTGGAAAAACTTATGCTTTAACTTGAAGTCAAATCCTAAACCACTCGCGTGTCCAGCTTCATGCACTTGAGTATCTGCATGGCGATAGCGTTCGTAATTGATTTCATCTTCTAAAGGTTCTAATAAGAAATTAGCCGTTTCATATTCAAAGATTTTTTGGATACATTCGCGGCTAGAACCTAAAAAACGTCGTTGCTGCTCGCTTGCATTGTTTAATACAGGGCCAGAAGCACTGTTAGCAAAACACCATCTATACGGGACAACAAAAGCTTCACCACTTTCACCTTTGATATTACCGCAACTGGCAATCTCGGTAAAAGAATAGTTTCTTGGAACTGGTTGGTTGAGTTTGCCAAATTTTTCCCAGCAGAGATTTTCTAATTGTTCGATAGATGGCTCTTGGGTGTCGTGTAGTTTCCCATAAATTGCACTTAAAGCTACGTAGGGTTGGGATTGTCGGTTGATTTTGTAAGGTGCAATAATTAGGAAATAACCATTTTTCCCAATAAAATCCTTATTAATAAAGCCTTCAGATAAGATATTCCAATCGTTGTTTTCTAAAGCATCCGCTGTTTTTAATAGCCAACAAGAAGGAATTTCACCAGAGTTTACCGCCTGTTGACGTAGTTTTTTGATAGCCCTGGCGATTTCATCTTGCTCAATATCTTGGACTATTTCTTTAGCTAATTCTTGTTCGTTTGTACAAATTGTTGTCATTGTTCTATCTTTTTATTTACTTGATTCATTAATCTCAAATCCAAAATCTAAAATTGTTTGGCTGGCTTTTTTATTGCAACTAACAAATAGGTTATAGATGAAGAACTTAGCAAATTATCAATAGCAGATATATTTATCTGATAGGTTTGTTCATCTATCTCTCCTGCTTGCCATTGTGTTTCAATTGAAGATTTTAGATATCGGTAATGTCTTAGCCAGCACTCATCTGTTACGTCCACAAATTCTAAGAGTTGAAATCCTGCTTGTTGATAAAGATTTTTATACGCCTTAATATCTTTCTCTTTAACAATATTTGTTTGTGGAACAATCCAATCACCGAAAAGCTGTGTATTATCAAAAATGATATCAGAGAGAATAAGATGACCACCTGGTTTTAATACACGCCAAGCTTCTTGGATAAACTTTTGTCTAGTCTCAAAGTAGAAGGCAGCTTCCACACAAATGATGTTATCAAATAAATCATCATCAAATTCCATTTGTGTAGCATCCATGCAAATGAATTTGCACTCTGGGGAGTTAATTGTACATTTTTCAATTTGTTGGGGTGACATATTAATACCCACAACATCATTAGACGAATAATACTTGAGTAAATAATTAGTCGTTGCGCCTAAACCGCAGCCAACATCCAGAATATTACCCTGCTTTTCAGGAAGAAATTCCAAAAGCTTTTCTATCAGGTTATGACAAGCTGACTGCTGATTCTGAGTATCCTCCAGCCAATAACCTACATTAAAAAACTCTTCTTCTCCATATATCTTTCTAGTCACTGGGTTGAGAATTAAACTGTCGAAGTTGCTGATATATTCGCTTTTATCCATTTTCACCTTATTAATCATCGATTATTAGTTAACAATTCTCCTATTAATTACTCCTTTACTTTCTGGATACAACCCTTCAATCTTTCGGCTAAAACTTGCACATGAGGTTCAGCCATCAGTGTGATATGGTTTCCTAGTACAAATTGGATATCCACTTCAGAACAAAACGCACTCCAGCCCAAGGATAAGTCCTTTGTATTCTCAGCATTTAAATGATTATTCGGGTCATCTGCTAAATCCTCCTCAGCCCGTAGAATTGTCAGTTTACCGGGATAAATCTGTTTTGGTTGATAATCAACTAGACACAAACAACTGGTTTTATAAGCTTCTATTAAATGTCGCAGCTGAGAAGTTTGAGCATCAGGAGGCAACATATTAGCCATTTTGAAATACTGTAAAACGTATTTTAGTTGCTCTTCCCTAGTTAAACCTTGGAGAGTTTCATAGGAAACATCAATGTCTTTATCTAAATAAAGTTTGATTCCTCTACTCACCTCAGCTAACCATCTAACATCATCCCAATCAACATAATCAGCCAGGAATTGCTTGTCTTGATAGTTGGATGCAGAAGCATCAATTACAACTAATAAAGCAACTTTATGTCCTTGAGAAACCAACTGCTGCGCCATTTCAAAAATAACGTTACCGCCATAAGAATGACCTCCCAAAAAGTAAGGCCCCTGTGGCTGTACAGTTTGCATTGCTCGTATGTAATGACTTGCTATATCTTCCATTCGGGGGGATGAACCTAATTCATGTACATTATGTTCAAAACTATATAAAGGTTGGTCTTGTCCTAAATAACGCCCTAAATGATAGAAGTAGTAAGGGCTACCAGGAGCGCCAGGAACGCAAAAGAAAGGTACATTTGAACCATGCGGCTGAAGTGCTACCAAACAAGAAAAATTAAATTCCTGGGAGTCTTTTTGAATAATTGTCGCTAACTGTTCAACAGTTGGATTTTGAAAAAGAGTTGTTAGGGGTAAATTTTTCCCAAATTGCTGCTGAATTTGAGTCATTAAGTAACTAGCTAAAAGCGAATGTCCACCCAGGTCAAAGAAGTTATCTTGAACGCTTATTTTGTCAACCTTGAGAATTTTTGACCAGAGTTGTATTAATTGCATTTCTAACTGGTTACGGGCTTGGACAAATTTTTTGGAGTTGTCTGTATAAGAAATGGCTTTTAATGCACGGCGGTCTACTTTACCGTTTTGTGTTAGTGGTAGAGATTCCAAGATGACAAAAGCCGATGGCAGCATATAGCTAGGCAGCTTATTACTCAGGAACTGGCGCAGTTGTTCCGTTGTGATGGTAACTCCTTTTGGCGGTACTACATAGGCAACTAACCGTTTCTCACCAGGGGTATCTTCATGGACGATGACGCAAGATACTTGCACATCTTCATGTTGACTAAGGACAGTTTCAATCTCTCCCAACTCAATGCGGAAGCCCCGGATTTTTACTTGGTTATCAATGCGTCCTATGTATTCAATGTTGCCATCGGGTAAATAGCGTACTAAGTCCCCCGTTTTATATAATCTACTTGCGCCAGCATCAAAAGGATTAGGGATGAATTTCTCATTGGTCAATTCTGGACGGTTGAGGTAGCCCCGTGCTAATCCCGCACCACCCAGGTACAATTCTCCTGCTACACCAACAGGTACAGGTTGTAAGTGTTGGTCAAGGATGTAAATTTGGGTGTTGGCAATAGGCCTACCTATGGGAATAGTTATGGCTGTCTGTGCTAAGTCCTCTACCAAATACCAAGAAGAAAAGGTAGTATTTTCGGTTGGGCCATAGACATGGAGCAAGTGTTGGGGAGCGCCTTTGTCTAAGATTTCTCGTACCCATTGCGGATCAACCGCTTCACCACCAAATAGTAGATATCTTAAAGAACTAAATACTTGCGGTACTAAACTGGCTAACTGATTGAATAAGGCTGTGGTTAGGAACAAAACACTAACTTCATAGTGGCGCAGACTCGTTGCAAATTCTTGGGGCGAAAGTAATACAGATTTAGTGATGATGACTAGCACTGCACCGTTAAGCAATGCCCCCCAAATCTCAAAAGTTGCAGCATCAAAAGCGATATTTGCCGCTTGAGCAACACGGTCTGAAGCTGTTAGTTGTATATAGTTGGTGTTGACGACCAATCGATTTACAGCCTGATGAGTAACAATTACCCCCTTGGGTGTGCCTGTAGAACCGGAGGTGTAAGTCACATAGGCTAGACTTTCTGCACCGACTGTGCTGTTGAGACTCTCCTGACTTTCTTGACTAATGATTTGCCAATCACTATCTAAGCAGAGGACAAGTGCCTGATGTTGAGGAAGAGACGCTAATAATTGCTCTTGAGTGAGCAGCACTTTTACCTGAGTTTCTGTCAGCATAAATTGTAGGCGTTCTTGGGGATACTCAGGGTCAAGTGGTACATAAGCGCCACCTGCTTTGAGAATCCCCAAAATTCCCACCACCATTTCTAAAGAACGCTCTACACAAATACCAACTAGCCGATCGGCTCCTACACCCAAAGACTTGAGGTAATGTGCCAAAGAGTTTGCACGACAATTCAATTGGTGGTAGGTCAGTTGTTCATTTTCAAACTCTACAGCGATCGCATCCGGTGTACGCTGCACTTGCTCCTCAAACAACTGATGAATACTTTTATCGTGGGGATAGTCTGTTTGAGTAGCGTTCCACTCCACTAACAATCGATCGCGTTCTGCTGGACTCAATATTGGTAATTGGGCAACTCGCGTTTGTGGATTTGCCACAATTGCTTGAACTAAAGTTTGAAAATGCTCGGCTAGGCGGGCGATCGTTGTCGCCTCAAATATATCAGTGTTGTAACACCAAGTAGCCTCCAGACCACCAGGTACTTCCCAGAAGTTAACTTCTAAGTCAAACCTAGCTTGGACATCAAGTGGTAAGGCAATGTTCTGCATATTTAAACCTGACAAATTACCCGAAGATTGTGGGGCATTTTGCAGGGAGAACATCACCTGTACCAGGGGGTTTCGGCTCAAATCTCGTTCTGGCTGAAGTTTTTCCACCACCATCTCAAAGGGTAAGTCTTGGTGAGCGTAGGCTGACAGGGTTGTTTGTCGTACTTGTGCCAAAAATTCCGCAAAGGTGGGGTTGTCTGAAAGGTTTCCTCTTAATGCTAGGGTGTTAGCAAAAAATCCCATTAACTGCTCGACTTGGGAGCTGTTGCGGTTGGCGATGGGGGAACCAACAAGAATATCTGATTGACCGCTATAGCGAGACATTAACACCATAAAACCCGCCAGTAGCGTCATAAACAAGGTTGTTTCCGACTCCTGGCTCAACTGCTTGAGGCTTTGTGTGAGGTGGCGATTTAGGAGAGAATATTCGACTCCACCCTGAAAAGACTGGAGTGGGGGTCTTGGGCGATCGCTTGGTAATTCTAGCACCAGAGGCGCACCAGCTAACTGTTTTTGCCAGTAGCCCAGTTGTCGTTCCAGAACTTCGCCTGTGAGCCATTGGCGTTGCCAAAAGGCAAAGTCAGCATACTGGATGGTCAATTCTGGGAGTGGGTTGGGCAATCCTTGGGTAAAAGCTGCATATAGCGCAGATAATTCGCCAAAGAAGATGCTTAAAGACCAGCCATCGTAGATAATATGGTGCATCTTCAACAGCAGTACATAATCCTGTTCGCCCAATTGCACGAGGGTAAACTCTACTAACGGCCCCACAGCTAAATCAAAAGGCTTGGATGCAATGTACCGAGCCATTTGCCGAATTTGGGCTGTTTGTTCCTCTGCTGACAACTCCTGTAAATCATGGATGGGTAAATTTAAGGCTTGAGGAGGAGCAATTTTTTGAATAGGTTTTCCATCTACCGTGGGGAAAGTGGTTCTTAAAACCTCGTGGCGACGAATCAATTCACTCAGGCTTTGTTCCAGTGCAGCTATATTGAGAGAGCCGTTGAGCCGCAACGCTTCTAGCATATTGTAAGATTGACTGTCTGGTGAAAGCTGCTGTAAAAACCAGAGTCTTTGTTGGGCAAAAGATAGGGGTAAATCTTCCTTCCGTGAGACGGGAACAATGGCTAATTCACCAGAGCTAGAGGCAGTTTTTGTTTCTTTTAAAAACGTGAGAATTTCTGGTTTAATTGCGCCTATTTTTTCCTTAATTTCTGCTGTCATTGCTCCTTTAGGAGACTGATAGCGTAGCTTATCTTCTTCCAGCCAAATTTTAATATCTAAACTATTTAAATAAGATAAAAATTCTACTACTTTCATTTGCCAATTGCTTCCCCAATTTATTGTTTAACAATTAAAAGTAGTCATTTAGGTAGAAGAAGCCTAAATGAGCTACAAACAAATCTATTTTGGTAGAGAGTTTTTCATAGTTCTCCTTCTTCGTAATCTTCTTGGGTGTTAGTAATAGATGGTTGGCCGTCTTGTACTAAACCAACTACTTCAATGATTTGGGCTAAGTTAGCTACCGTTGGATACTCAAGGAAATTTTGTAAGGACAATTCCACTGAGAAAGTATTACGCAGCCGAGATATTACTTGCGTTGCTAGTAGAGAATGTCCGCCAAGCTCAAAGAAGTTATCATGAATGCCAATGCGATCGCTTCCTAAAACTTCACTCCAAATCTGCACCAATTGAGCCTCAATCGGTGTGCGGGGTGAAACAAAGTTAGTACCGAGATTTCGCACAGCCGTATCCGGTGCAGGTAGGGCGCGACGGTCTACTTTACCATTAGGTGTCAATGGCAGAGCATTGAGCAGGACAAAAGCTTGGGGAACCATGTAATTAGGTAGCTTTTGTTCGATAAAGGAGCGCACTTGCGGCACTAGCTTTTGGACTAACTTGCCGTATAAGGGATTATTAGTATAGTCAGTCCAGGATTTGGCAGTATTGCTGATATTATCCCAAAAGGCGACTCTTTGCTCTTGTTTGCGGCAGAAAACCACATCATAAGCACCATCTTGACTACTACACCACCAACTGAGGTGGACAGTGTAACCGAGTTGTTGCCCCAACTGGTAGAACTCTTCGGGGTTAATCCCCTCTGTTGGCTGTTTTGCTAGTAGTTGGCGCAGTTGTTCCACAGTTTCCACAACTGGCGGATTTTCCCACCATTGCCATATCTGTATTGCTTGCTGCACTCGTTGATTAGGTACGCCTCTAATTCCTAAAACTTCTGGCTGTTGTTGGAGTTGGTTTTGAATTTGTGAGAACGAAAGTCTATCTAATTGCCAGTTTAACCAAGGAACTACCGTCACTTCGGCTACTTCGACTTCGCTCAGTACAAGTTCGCTCAGTACAGGTGTTTGGACATCAGCACCTATATGCAGGGTGACATCATAGCGGAATTGCGTTAACTCATTTTCAGCGTAACCGCGTTTGGGCTGAATCTCTACCCAAGTAATTTGGGGAAAACGTTGTTTGAGGGCGATGAAGAAACCAGGATCGATAAGCAATTCTTCCTCAGCAGCTACACTTTGATTAACCTTTTGCTGCCATTGCTCAATAGTTATTTCTTCAGTAGCTTGGAAAAACTGCACGGCTGCATGATATGGCTCCAAAAGAGGTAAACTGCGGACATCACCCACGAATAGCTTACCTCGATCGCCAATTGCCGCGATCGCACCTGCAATGACCTGCAACAAATAATCCACACTGGGGAAATACTGCACGACGGAGTTAATCACTACAGTATCAAACTCTGCTTGAGGGATACCGTCAAAGTTATCTGCTGTTCTTTGGCGCAGATGCACATTATTTAGTGGCAATATTTTACACATCTGCTCGATGTGTTGTAAGGCTGCACTAGAATAGTCAATCCCCCAGTACTCTTGACTCTTGGGCGCTATGCGAGATAAGAGTAAACCCGTACCACAACCAATTTCTAACACTCGCTGCGGTGACACAGACAGGATGCGGCTGACTGTATTCTCAACCCACTCGCGCATTTCCCAATCTGGAATGGCTTCCTTGGTGTACGAACTATTCCAGCCACTAATATTAAATGTCAGATCGTCGGCGGCTGTTTGCGGTTGTCCATAAGCTTTCTCATAGAGCATTTGCCAGTCACTGACGTACTCACTCTGCCATTGAGCCAACTGCTGGGGTAATATTTGACGATCGAGAGCGGGGACTAAATAAGCTACCAGGCGTTTATCTTCAGACTTGACATTTCTGCTGGCAATATCATAATCAGCAAATAATCGTTGATAGAAAGGCGTTTGCTGGAAATTATTCTTATAGTGATACGAGATATATTCAAAGTCTATTTTTTCTCCATTCTTTTTCAGCAAACAACCTTTAACTGCATAATCTGGATTGAGATTATTTTCACAAAGTGTTCGGGTACAAACTGCTCGGATAATATCACCTTCTTCCACCTCAATGCCCGGTTCAAATACCGGAAAATAAACAGGAATCCAGCAATATTCATTTTCAAGAATATCTATTTGTTGTCCAGCAATAGTATGCAAATTTAGCCAGACTAAAAACCCATCCATTCGCCCATTTTTTTGAATTTTTAACTCGATTTTGTGAGACAATTCTGGGCTAATATATTCATTGAAGTTTAAGTCTTCTAAAACATCCACCGTGGATATAACATTTACTTGGGGGAATTTCTTAATACATACCCTCAAGTCAAATGGATAGCCGACTTCCTCAAATATTTTTCTAGTGTAATGTGCGGGAGTTGCTGCAAATTTGAGGTTGTGTAGTATTTCATCTGGCAGAGTAACAGCAGCCATTTTAGTCATACTTCTTTCGGGAATCATCAAACCACCAGGCTTGAGAAACCTTCTAGCATTATTGATAATTACTGCTGCTCCTTCAGAACCACCAATTGCACCAACAATTTCCGAAACGCAAACATCAGCAAGTTCTGGAATATCAACTTTAGTTGCATCTCCATGAATGATTGTGATTCTGTCTGCTAAACCTAATTTTTCAATACAAGCTCTTGCTTTACGACTAGTTTCTTCATTGAGTTCAATTGCATAAACTTTCTTAGCACCGCCGGCAACACAAAATCTAGATAAAATTGCATCTTTACCTGTGCCGATTTCCACAACGATTTTATCTTTGACCAATTGATTAATCGCCACTTGATAACTATCATTGCGTCGATGGTCATTGGTCATAGCGTAATACAGTAATTCGTCATAGACATAGTATTCAGCTATGGATGGCCAAAGTTCTATTTTGCCTGTTGATATTTCTAGATTAATTGGTGATTCGAGTTTTTTGTTTTGGTTTTCCCTGGCAATGACTACTGCTTCTTGAACTTCAGGTAGCTGTGATATGACAGCTTCAATTTCTCCGAGTTCTATGCGATAGCCACGAATCTTGACTTGGTTATCGATGCGTCCCAGGTATTCGATATTGCCATCTGGTAAATAACGTGCTAAGTCCCCAGTTTTGTAAAGTCGGTCGAAAGCGGCAGAGGGGCAGAGGGGATGGGGGGCAGAGGGGAAAGATTGCAGCAATTTCTCTTTTGCTCCCCTGCTTTCTTGGAAGGGATTGGAGATGAATTTCTCCTGAGTCAATTCTGGTCGATTGAGATAGCCTCTGGCTAATCCCACACCGCCAATGTGTAGTTCTCCCGGTACACCCACGGGGACTGGTTGTAAGTGCTTGTCTAAAATGTAGACTTGGGCATTAGCAATGGGACGACCAATGGTAACTTTCTCGTCCTGATGATTGCATTTGGCGATGGTAGCGCAGACGCTGGCTTCTGTCGGCCCGTAACCGTTGAAGAAGTTTCTGCCAGTTGACCATTGTTTTATTAGTTCAGGCGAACAAGCTTCACCAGCGACAACGATCGCCTGTAGTGATGGCAGTGCTTCAGTAGGCATCACTGCAAGGGCTGATGGTGGTAGGGTGATATGGGTAATACCATAGTTGCGTAATCGCTCAAGTAATGGCATACCCGGCATGATGGAATCTTTTGTTCCCAGGTATAAGGTTGCTCCTGAACCCAAAGTCATCAAGATTTCGGATATACAAGCATCAAAACTGAAGGAGGCAAACTGGAGAACGCGACTAGAAGAATCTACACCAAAAGCTTGAATCTGTGCTAGAGCTAGGTTGTATAATCCCCGATGCTCAACCATCACACCCTTCGGTTTACCTGTAGAACCGGATGTGTAAATTACATTCGCTAGATGAGAAGCCTTGACTCCACTAGTGAGGTTATCTCGGTTGTTTTCGTCAATTTGTGACCAAATTTCATTAATGAAAACTAGGTTTGCTAATGTTGGAGGTAGTTTTTCAATTAAGTGTCTTTGAGTCAGCAGTACCGGAACTTGAGTGTCTTCTAGCATATAGCCCAGGCGATCGCTAGGATACTCACTGTCAAGCGGTACATAAGCACCACCAGCTTTGAGAATCGCTAACAACCCGATGAGCATGAGGGGCGATCGCTCTACACATAACCCTACCAGTACATCTGCTCCCACACCCAACGACTGTAAGTAGTGCGCCAACTGATTCGCTCGACTATTTAACTCGTGGTATGTGAGTTGTTGATTTTCAAATACCACCGCCACCGCATCAGGGGTACGCGCTACCTGTGACTCAAATAACTGATGAATACACTTATCTTGAGGATAATCTGCTTGAGTATCGTTCCACTCAACTAACAACTGATGGCGTTCTTGCTGAGTGAGTAGGGGAAGTAAGGCTACTGGCTGCTGGGGTTCATCAACAATTGCCGCTAACAAAGTCACAAAATGCTGCATCATGCGGCTAATAGTTGCCGCGTCAAATAAATCCCGGTTGTAAGAACAGAAGCCCACAAGTCCTTCTGGTGCATCCCATAAGTAAACTTCTAGGTCAAGCCTTACTGAGTCAAGTCCCGAAGCCATCCCTTCTACGTTGACACCAGGCAGATCCCAAGGAGAGGAAGGTGCATTCTGGAGAGCAAACACCACCTGCGCCAAAGGATTGCGATCCAGATTGCGCTCAACTTGCAACTCTTCGACTAACATCTCGAAGGGCAAATCCTGATTATCGTAGGCATTTTGGGTAACTTCTCGCACCTGCCTTAGTAAACTCTCAAAGGTCGGCTCTCCAGATAAATCAAATCTTAGTGCCAAGCTATTGACAAAAAAGCCAATTAACCCTTCTATCTCTGTGCGATTGCGATTGGCGATGGGTGAGCCAATTACTAAATCGGTTTGTCCACTGTAGCGAGACATCAACACCACAAAACCCGCTAGCAGTGTCATAAATAGCGTACTTCCAGACTCTTGAGTGAGCTTTTTCAACTGCTGCGTTAGCTGACTATCTATTTGCAGTTGCTCTGTACCGCCTCGGAAAGTTTGTATAGCTGGGCGGGGGCGGTCTGTAGGTAATTCTAATAGAGGTGGCGCACCTGTTAAGTGTTGCTTCCAGTAGGTTAACTGACGCTCTAATACCTCATTTGTTAGCCATTGACGCTGCCACACAGCAAAGTCGGCATACTGTACGGGTAATTCTGGTAACTGTGCAGTACTACCTGTTGAAATAGCTTTGTAACAGGCTGATAGTTCATTGATTAAAACGCCCATTGACCAACCATCGGCAGCGATGTGGTGTATTGCAAATAGTAATACGTGTTCATCTGGTGCAATTTGCCACAGTTTGATTCGTAGTACAGGGCCATGAGCCAAATCGAATGGTTTGCAGGCTTCTTGTGTCGCCAAGTCTTCGACTTTTTTGGTGGGATTGGACTCATGCTGTAAAGCGATCGCTGGTAAAGTAATAGTCATGTTGGGTTCTATGACCTGGGCTGGCTTGTTATCTTTCATTTCAAACCGCGTCCGCAGGGGTTCATGACGTTGCACTATCTTATCAAACGCTTGTTCCAAGGCTGTGACGTTGAGATTCCCTACCAAACGCACGGTGAAATCTATAGTGTATGCACCGCTTTCTCCTTCCAGTTGATTAACAAACCACAGCCGTTCCTGCGCCCAGGATAGAGGTATATCTGCGTTTCTGGATACAGGTACAATTGGCGGTACTGTTAGAGCTGAACCTGTTTGTAGTTGCGCAAATATTGCTTCACTTAACTGGGCAATTGTTGGTGATTCAAATAGATAGCGTAATGGCAATGAAATGCTAAAAGCTGACTGCACACGAGAAATTATCTGCGTCGCTAGTAGAGAATGTCCCCCTAGTTCAAAGAAGTTATCATGTATGCCGACTTGCTCGATTTTCAGCACTTGCGCCCAAATTTGTGCCAGTGTTTCTTCAACGGGGGTGCGAGGTGCAACAAATTCTGCTGTGGTGTCTAACTCTGGTTTTGGCAGGGCGCGGCGGTCTATTTTTCCATTTGCTGTGAGGGGTAAGGATTCCAGGATTACCAACGCCTGGGGCATCATGTAAAGCGGCAGATGATTGGATAAATATTGACGCAGTTCGCTAGTTGTGGGTATCTGTTGGGAATACGGTACAACGTAGGCAACTAAACGTTTTTCGCCTGGGATATCTTCGCGCAGTATTACACAAGATGTTTGCACATCAGCATTTTGATTGAGTACAGCTTCAATTTCACCCAACTCAATGCGGAAGCCCCGCACCTTAACTTGATTATCAATCCGCCCTAAGTATTCAATGTTGCCATCAGCTAAATAACGAACTAAATCCCCAGTCTTATATAACCTACTCCCTTGTACCGCCTCAAAAGGATGAGCAATGAACTTCTGTTGTGTCAACTCATTGCGATTGAGATAACCCCGCGCCAAAGAAGCCCCACCAATATGCAGTTCTCCCGGCACACCAATGGGTACTGGCTGCAAATACTCATCTAATATGTAAACTTGTGCGTTAGCTATCGGACGACCAATTGGCGGTGCAATATTTTTCTGTTGTCCATCAGCTACTACTACACCGGAAGTAGTGACAACTGTATTTTCCGTTGGGCCATAGTTATTCACCACCTGGAAAGGTAGTAAGTTGGACGGATAGCGATTGAGTTTATCTCCCCCAGTCAGTACAGTCCGCAAAGCTGTATTTTGCTTCCATTCCAGAGATAATAATTGCTCGGCTACTGGTGTGGGTAGAAAACTGATGGTGATGTTCTCGGATAGCAACCAATCTTGCAAATCTACCCCAGATCCCAAGATTCCCGGTTTGATTAAATAAATACTTGCCCCTGCGACCAGATAAGGCCACAATTCCCACACAGCCGCATCAAACGCGGTGGAAGCTAGTTGCGTGGCTTTATCGGATGCAGTGATTTTAAAAGTACGTTGATGCCAGAATACGAGATTGAGCAGTGCTTCATGGGCAACTAATACTCCTTTGGGTTGTCCGGTTGAACCAGAAGTATAAATTACATAGGCTAAGTTCTTGGCTTTTGTGGCAGTAACGGGATTTTCTGAACTGTACTGTGAAATTATTGCTGCATCAGTATCTAATAAGACTTGCTTTGCTGGATGAGTGGACAGTTTGTCAACCAGTGGTTGCTGGGTGAGCAATACTGGAACTTGAGCATCTTCTAACATGAAGCTCAGGCGATCGCTGGGATACTCACTGTCAAGTGGTACGTAAGCTCCACCAGCTTTGAGAATAGCCAACTGTCCCACTACCATGTCTAAACAACGCTCGACGCATATACCTACTAGGGTATCGGCTTCCACTCCCAAGGACTTGAGGTAGTGCGCCAACTGATTTGCGCGGCTATTTAACTGGCTGTAGGTGAGTTGTTGATTTTCATACACTACCGCTACTGCATCCGGGGTACGCGCTACTTGTTCTTCAAATAACTGATGGATGCACTTATCAGTAGGATAGTCTACCGTTGTATCATTGAACTCAATTAACTGCTGTTGTTCAACGGCTGTCAACAGGTGTAATTGAGCTATTCGCTCTTGGGGATTGGTAACAATTGCTTCTAGCAATGTGACAAAATGACCTGTTAGCCGCTCAATCGTGCTTCTATCAAACAGATTGGTGTTGTACTCCCAAGCGCCAACCAGTCCAGTTGGAGTATTAGCGATCGCTAATGTCAAATCAAACTTAGAGGCAACAATTTCTGTTGTCAACAGACTTACAGTTAACCCAGTCATTTCTAATTCAGAGGTGGGTGCATTCTGGAACACAAACGCCACCTGGAAAAGCGGGCTATGGCTTAAGTTCCGTTGCGGCTGTAATGCTTCCACCAGCATTTCAAAGGGTAAGTCCTGATGAGAGTATGCACCTAAAGCCACTTCTCGAACGCGACCCAATAATTCGCTAAAACTGGGATTACCTGATAAATCAGTCCGCATGACTAAGGTATTGACAAAAAAGCCAATTAACCCTTCTATTTCGTTACGATTACGGTTAGCGATGGGAGAGCCAACTAAAATATCTGCTACACCTGTGTACCGATAAAGTAAGGTATCATAGGCTGCTAGTAATGCCATAAAGAGCGTACAACCTTGCTCCTGACTTAGTTGTGTTAACTTACCAGTCAGATCGAGTGAAAGCTCAAATTCTAGAGATGCTCCAGCAAAAGTTTGCACTGCTGGTCTTGGTCTATCTGTGGGTAGCACTAACAAGGCTGGTGCATCTGCCAATTGTTGTTCCCAGTAACTCAATTGGCTTTGCAGTAAATCTCCCTGTAACCACTGTCTTTGCCAAATTGCGAAATCTGCGTACTGAATCGGCAGTGGCGCTAATGGTGAGCTTTCACCTTGAGAATAGGTATTGTAAAGCACCGTTAGTTCCTGAACAAACAAGTTCATTGACCAGTCATCAGAGACTATATGGTGCATAGAAACTAACAAGATGTGTTCTGTCTCAGACAGCAATATTAATTCTGCTCTAATTAGAGATGTACTGGCTAAGTCAAAGGCTTGAGTAGCTTGTTGTTGCGCTAATTGCTGGGTTGCTGTTTCTTGCTCGCTAATTGGCAGATGTTGGAGGTCAACAACTGAGATTGTCCAATTTCTTTGTGTTTGGACGATTTGGGAAGGTTTACCTGCAACAGTGATGAAGTTGGTGCGTAAAGCTTCGTGACGATGAATAATTTCTTCTAAACTTTGTTCTAAGGCTACTCGATTGAGAGTTCCGGCTAGACGCAAAGCTAAGGGTATGTTGTAGATAGGACTGTTCGGCTGAAATTGGTCTAAGAACCACAAACGTTGTTGAGCATAAGACAGTGGTAATTCTGCATCCCTCGATCTGGGAACGATGAGGGGAACAGCAAGTTCTGAGTTTTGCTGCTGCAATCCAATTACTTGTGCTAATTGGGCAACTGTTGGGGCTGCAAACAGACTCCGCAAAGGTAATTCTATTTTGAAGGTGTTGCGGATGCGTGAAACCAGTTGCGTTGCTAGTAGTGAATGTCCGCCGATTTCAAAGAAGTTATCATGTATACCAATTTGCCCGACTTTCAGCACTTGCACCCAAATTTGCGACAGCATTTCTTCGACTGAGGTGCGTGGAGCGACATATCGATCTAGGCGATCGCTATATAAATCTGGTGCTGGTAAGGCGCGACGGTCTACTTTCCGGTTTGGTGTCAGTGGTAGTGCTTCCAGCGTCACGAACGCCTGGGGAACCATGTAAAGCGGCAGTTTACTGGAGAGGAACTGACGCAGTTCGCTAATGCTGGGTTGCTTCTGCTCGAAAGGTACGATGTAGGCGACTAGGCGCTTACTTCCAGGCGCATCTTCGCGGACGATGACACAAGATATCTGCACATCAGGATGTTGGTTGAGTACCGTTTCAATTTCGCCCAACTCAATACGGAAGCCGCGAATTTTCACCTGATTGTCGATACGTCCAAAGCACTCAATACTACCATCTGGTAAATAGCGTGCTAAATCCCCCGTTTTATACAATCTATTCCCTTCTTGCATAAAGGGATTAGCAAGGAATTTCTCTTGGGTCAACTCTATTCGGTTGAGGTAGCCTCTAGCTAAACGGACACCGCCAAGATGCAGTTCGCCTTTAACTCCAACTGGTACTGGTTGCAGATAACGGTCAAGGATGTAGGCTTGGGTATTGGCAATGGGACGACCAATGAGGACTGTATTGGTGGTTTCCAATTTGGGATCTAGCAAATCGTGAACGATCGCCGTCACCGATGCTTCAGTAGGCCCGTACACATTAATACAACTGACGCGATCGCCTACTAATTGCCGCCAGATTGCCACTGTTCCCGGTAACACTGTATCCCCACCCACAGCCACTAATCTTAGGCTTTCTGGTACAGTTGCATCTTGTTGTGATACCGCCACTGCCCATTCATGCCAGTAGGCAGGGGTGATATTTAAGACACTAAGCCTTTCTTGTTCGATAAATTGGGCAAAACTCGCCAAGTCAGGGAACATTTGCGCGGGTCTAAGTACCACAGTTCCGCCTGTATACCAAGTGGGGAAGATTTCTTCGGCGGCGACATCAAAGCTGAAGGAGGCAAATTGCAAGACGCGATCGCCACTTGTCAACCCAAAGACTTTGCTAATTGCACAGCTATGGCTAACTAAAGCCGCATGAGACAACATTACGCCTTTGGGTTTGCCAGTAGAACCAGAAGTGTAGAGAATACAAGTCAAGTTTTCTGGTGTAACGTTACTGGTTGGATTTTCCTGACTTTGAACAGCTAGGGTTTGTGACTCGGCATCTAAAACAATAACTCTCACCCCTTCGACTGGCAAAGAGTCGAGCAATTTCGTTTCCGAAATCAGGACAGAGAATTGTGAGTCTTGGGATATGTCAGCTAGCCGCTGTTGGGGATAATCGGGGTCTAGGGGAACATATGCACCGCCAGCTTTGAGGACGGCTAACAATGCGACAATAATGGAGAGCGATCGCTCTAAATATATCCCGACAAATGTTTCTGTCCCCACACCCAGAGATTGTAAGTAATGCGCCAATTGATTAGCTTGGGTGTTCAACTGCTGATAAGTCAGTTGTTCATTCCCAAACACCACCGCCACAGCATCGGGTGTCAGTTCAACCTGCGACTCAAACAATTGATGAACACACTGATGAGCTGGATAATCTGCCTGAGTATCGTTCCATTCTCCCAATATCTGCCGTTGCTCAACCTCTGTTAACATGGGCAATTGGGCTATGTGCTGCTGTGGATTTGCCACAATTGCTGATACCAGCGTCACGAAATGACCTACCATCCGCTCAATCGTGCTGCTATCAAACAAGTCGGTATTGTACTCAAACACACCCACCAGCCCGGTAGCAGTGTTAGACATTGCTAGAGTCAAATCAAATTTTGCCGTTGTGCTTTCTATGGGTAACGCAGTTGCACTTAACCCAGTCAACTCAACTTGAGACAGAGGATCGTTTTGCAGGAGAAAATCTACCTGGAACAGTGGCGCATGGCTGAGGTCGCGTTCTGGCTGCAATCTTTCCACCAACATTTCAAAGGGCAAGTCTTGGTGAGAGTATGCCTCCATTGCCATTTGCCGTACACGACCCAGTAATTGATTAAAACTGGGGTTTCCTGATAAATCAGTCCGCAAAACTAAAGTATTGACAAAAAAGCCAATTAACCCTTCTATTTCGCCACGATTGCGGTTAGCAATTGGTGTCCCTACCAAGATGTCTTCTTGCTCAGTGTAGCGGTAAAGTAATGTATCAAACGCTGCCAACAGCGTCATAAACAGAGTTACCCCTTGCTCCTGGCTGAGTTGTGTCAGCTTTTGAGTTAATTCCATCGACAGTGCAAACTCTTGAGTTGCACCAGCGAAGGTCTGCTGGGCTGCTCTTGGTCTGTCTGTGGGCAGCATTAACAAGGCGGGAGCATCTTTGAGTTGCTGTTCCCAGTAATTTAGTTGAGTTTGCAGCACCTCCCCTTGCAACCACTGTCTCTGCCAAATTGCGAAATCGCCGTACTGAATCGGTAGTGGTGTTAAAAAAGACTCTTTGCCCTGAGAATAAGCATTATACAGTGCCGCTAGTTCCGAGACAAACACACCCATTGACCAGCCATCAGAGACAATGTGGTGCATACACATTAAGAATATGTGTTCTGTCTCCGACAACACTACCAATGTCACTCTAATTAACGCTTGGCTTACTAGGTCAAAGGGCTGAGTAGCTTGTTGCTGAACTAATTTCTGTACAGCTATTTCTCGCTCAGATAAGGATAAATACTGCAAATTAACAACTGATACTATTCCCTGCTCCCTGTCACCTGTCCCCTGTCTCCTAATAACTTGAATTGGTTCTCCATCAATCGTGATGAAATTGGTACGTAAAGCTTCATGTCGCGCAATTATTTCTTGTAAGCTTCTTTCTAAGGCTTCTCTATTGAGAGTTCCGGCTAGACGCAAAGCTGCGGGAATATTGTAAAAAGCACTATTGGGATCGAACTGATCTAAAAACCACAGCCTTGTTTGGGCAAAGGATAGTGGTAATTGAACATCTCTCGGTCTTGGTAAGATGGGTGGCGCAGTCAGTTGTAACTTCTGTTGCTGTAACTGCTCAATCAATTGCGCTAATTCGGCAACTGTCCCTCCGGCAAACAACTCCCGCAATGGTAGTTCTACTTGAAAGTGGGAACGGATACGTGAAATTAGTTGCGTTGCTAGTAGCGAGTGTCCCCCAAGTTCAAAGAAGTTTTCGTGAATACCGACAAGCTCGACTTTCAAGACTTGCGCCCAAATTTGTGCCAGCAGTTCCTCAATTGGGGTGCGTGGGGCAACATATTTATCTTTGTCGCTCTGTAAATCTGGTGCTGGTAATGCCCGACGGTCTACTTTACCATTAGCAGTTAGTGGCATTTCCTCCAATATCACGAAAGCCTGGGGCATCATGTAAGCAGGAAGTTTCGCTTTAAGCTCTTGGTGCAGTTGGTTAACTGTTAATTTACTGTGCTGATACGGTGCGACGTAGGCGACTAAGCGTTTTTCTGCTGGGATATCTTCGCGCAGGATTACACAACTAGCTTGTACATCAGCATTTTGATTAAGTACAGCTTCAATTTCACCCAACTCAATACGGAAGCCCCGAATTTTGACTTGATTATCAATCCGCCCTAAGTATTCAATGTTGCCATCTGCCAAGTAGCGGACTAAATCCCCAGTCTTATACAGACGGGAATGAGCTTTATTGTCAAAAGGATGAGCAATAAATTTCTCTTGTGTTAACTCGCTGCGGTTGAGATAACCCCGCGCCAAAGAAGCCCCACCAATATGCAGTTCTCCCGGCACACCAATGGGTACTGGCTGCAAATACTCATCTAATATGTAGACTTGTGCGTTAGCTATCGGGCGACCAATTGGCGGTGCAATCTTGTTCTCACCTCCATCAGCCACTACTACACCAGAAGTCGTGACAACTGTATTTTCCGTTGGGCCATAATTATTCACCACCTGGAAAGGCAGTAACTTGGACGGATAGCGATTGAGTTTATCACCCCCAGTCAGTAGCGTCCGCAAAGCTGTATTTTGCTTCCATTCCAAAGATAATAATTGCTCGGCTACTGGTGTTGGTAGAAAACTGATGGTGATGTTGTGAGATAGCAACCAATCTTGCAAATCTACCCCAGATCCCAAGATTCCCGGTTTGATTAAATAAATACTTGCCCCTGCGACCAGGTAAGGCCACAATTCCCACACAGCCGCATCAAAGGCGGTGGAAGCTACTTGCGTGGCTTTGTCGGATGGAGTGATTTCAAAAGTCCGTTGATGCCAGAATACGAGATTGAGCAGTGCTTCATGGGCAACTAATACTCCTTTGGGCTTTCCGGTGGAACCGGAAGTATAAATTACATAGGCTAAATTCTTGGCGGTGGTCGTAGTAATCAGATTTTCTGAACTGTACTGTGAAATTACTGCTGCGTCAGTATCTAATAAGACTTGCTTTGCTGGATGAGTGGATAGTTTGTCAATCAGTTGCTGCTGGGTGAGCAATACTGGAACTTGAGCATCTCCTAACATGAAGCTCAGGCGATCGCTAGGATACTCACTGTCAAGTGGTAGATATGCACCACCAGCCTTGAGAATACCCAACTGTCCCACCACCATATCTAAACAACGCTCGACGCATATACCTACTAGGGTATCGGCTTCCACTCCCAAAGACTTGAGGTAGTGCGCCAACTGATTTGCGCGGCTATTTAACTGGCTATAGGTGAGTTGTTGATTTTCATACACCACCGCCACTGCATCCGGGGTACGCGCTACTTGTTCTTCAAATAATTGATGGATGCACTTATCAGTAGGATAGTCTACCGTTGTATCATTCCAATCAATTAATTGCTGTTGCTCAACGGCTGTCAGTATGGGTAGTTGAGCAATTCGCTCTTGGGGATTGGTAACAATTGCTTCCAACAATGTGACAAAATGACCCGTTAGCCGCTCAATCGTGGCTGCATCAAATAAGTCGGTATTATACTCGAACACTCCCACTAGTCCAGTTGCAGTCTGTTCCATGCCCAAGGTTAAATCAAACTTAGCCGTGGCACTTTCTATTAGCAACTGACTCACAGTTAATCCCGTCAACTGGGCGGTGGAGATGGGAGTATTCTGGAGGACAAACATTACTTGAAATATGGGTGTATGGCTTAAATTCCGTTCTGGCTGCAATGCCTCCACCAACATTTCAAAAGGCAAATTCTGATGAGCATAAGCTCCCAAAGCGACTTCTCGCACGCGACCCAGTAATTCGTTAAAACTGGGATTGCCGGATAAGTCAGTCCGCATGACTAGGGTATTGACAAAAAAGCCAATTAACCCTTCTATCTCGGAGCGATCGCGGTTCGCAATGGGCGACCCCACTAAAATATCTGCTTGTCCAGTGTAGCGGTAAAGTAAGGTATCATAAGCTGCCAACAGCGTCATGAACAAAGTTACACCTTGTTCTTGGCTGAGTTTGGAGAGCTTATCAGTTAATTCAACAGACAGTTTAAACTGTTGATAGGCTCCAGCAAAAGTCTGTACAGCAGGTCTGGGGCGGTCTGTAGGCAACGCTAACAGGGTTGGCGCATCTGCTAGTTGTTTTTGCCAGTAGTTTAATTGATTTTGTAATACATCTCCTTGCAACCACTGTCTCTGCCAAATTGCGAAATCTGCGTACTGAATCGGCAGTGGTGTTAAAGGTGACGGCTGACCTTGAGCATAAGCATTGTACAGGGAAGCTAGTTCCGAGACAAATACAGTCATTGACCAACCATCAGAGACAATATGGTGCATAGAAGCTAACAATATATGCTCTGTCTGGTTTAGGATGACCAATATCGGCCTTACTAATGCTTGAGTTTCTAAATCAAATGCTTGGAAAGCTTGCTGTTGAACGAATTGCTGTGCAGCTATTTCTATCTCACTTGTAGATAAATGCCTCAAATCAACAACTGATAACTGGCAATTTATTTCTGGTTGGATAACTTGAGTTGGGTTGCCATCAACAAGGACAAAATTGGTGCGTAAAGCCTCATGACGATTAATAATTTCTTGCAAGCTTTGTTCTAAGGCTTCTCGATTAAGAGTTCCGACTAGACGCAAAACTATGGGTAAGTTGTAGAAGGCGCTGTTCGGGTTTAACTGGTCTAAAAACCATAAACGTTGTTGAGCAAATGACAGTGGTAAGTCTGTATTCTCTGCTCTTGGTAATATAGCTGGCGCTGTTATTTCTTCTTGTTGCTGTAACTGTTGAATGTGTTGGGATAATTCAGCAACCGTTGGTGCAGCAAATAAACTCCGCAGTGGTAATTCTACCTTCAAGCTGCTACGCACACGGGAAACCAATTGTGTTGCTAGTAGCGAGTGTCCGCCAAGCTCAAAGAAGTTATCATAGATGCCCACAAGCTCGACTTTTAGCACTTGCGCCCAAATTACTGCCAAGATTTCTTCAATTGGGTTACGTGGCGCGACATACCGATCTAATAATTGACTATGTAAATCAGGTGCAGGCAAGGCGCGGCGGTCTAGTTTGCGGTTAGCAGAAAGTGGCAGAGCATCCAAGATAACTATTGCACTTGGAACCATATACTCTGGTAACTTTTCCTTGAGGAAGTTACGTACTTCGCCAATAGAGATTGTACTTCGACTTCGCTCAGTACAAGTCTGCTCTGGTTGCGGCACAATGTAAGCGACTAGGCGTTTATCACCTGGTGTATCCTCACGAACAATCGCACAAGACGCTTGTACATCACTTAGTTGACCCAGTACCGCTTCAACTTCGCCCAACTCAATGCGGAAACCCCGAATTTTAACTTGATTGTCAATACGTCCTAAAGATTCGAGTTTCCCGTCAGGTAAATAACGTGCCAAATCCCCAGTTTTGTATAATCTTTTCCCTCCTGCCTCCTGCCTCCTGCCTTCTGCCTTCTCAAAAGGGTTGGAAATAAATTTCTCTTGTGTTAACTCTGGTCGGTTGAAGTAGCCTTGAGCTAAAAGCGCACCTGCAATATACACTTCTCCTTGAACACCCACAGGTACAGGCTGTAGATATTTATCGAGGATGTAGATTTGGGTGTTAGAAATGGGTCGCCCAATTGAAGGAAGTAGCGGCCAAGTATCTATTGCATTAGGCAAAGTATAACTAGTAGCTAAATGACTTTCTGAAGGCCCATACTGATTATGCAAAGTGATATCAGTTAATTGGCTCAACCAAAGAGAAATCGCAGGGGTAATTTGTAACTGTTCTCCAGAAGTAATAATTTCCCGCAAACCAGTATTAACTATGTCATTCCCCAAGGCGACTTCTGCAAGTTGCTGTAAGCCGACAACCGGGAGAAACATTCTCTGAATTTGTTTCTCTTCCAGAAAACCTAATAATGCTAAAGCATCACGGCGTAATTCTTCTGTAATTAAGAATAATGTACCGCCAGAACACCAAGTAGTGAAGATTTCTTGGAAGGAAACATCAAAGCTAACCGAAGCAAATTGTAGAGTTTTTGCGCCACGAGTAATTTTCAGGTTGTCCCGATGCCACAAGATATGATTGCAAAGGGCAAGCTGACTCATGGCTATACCCTTGGGTTGTCCTGTGGAGCCGGAAGTATAAATGATGTAAGTTAAGTGATGGGATTGTACGCCAGAAATGAGATTGTTTTGGCTGCACTGAGAGATTACTTCGGCTTCGGTATCCAAACAGATAACTCTTGCTTGATGCTGGGGTAGGTTATCAATTAATGATTGCTGTGTGACTAATACCGCAACTTGAGTATCTTCTACAATAAACCGCAACCGTTCTTGGGGATAGTTGGGGTCAAGTGGAACATAAGCGCCCCCCGCTTTAAGTATTCCCAACAGTCCGATAACCATTTCTGTTGAGCGTTCTACACACAGCCCAACTAGGACATCTGCTCCTACGCCCACAGAGCGCAAGTGATGGGCTAGTTGGTTAGCACGGTAGTTTAATTGGGAGTAAGTCAGTTGTTGATTACCAAACACTACCGCCACTCCATCTGGTGTCAGTTCTACCTGCTCCTCAAATAACTGATGAATGCACTTATGTAGTGGATAATCAACTCTTGTATCGTTCCACTCAACTAACAATTGTTGTTGCTCAACTTCACTCAGCAAGGGCAATTGAGAAATGTGCTGTTCTGGGTTAGCAGTCACACCTTCGAGCAAGTTGACGAGATGACTTGTCATGCGATCGATGGTAGTAAAATCAAACAAGTCTGTGTTGTATTCCCACAGTCCTCTCAGTCCTGTGGGGGTGTTCTGCATGATTAAGGTTAAGTCAAACCTGGAAGTTGTACCTTTGATAAGGAAAGAATTGACATTTAACCCAGTTAAGTCTAATCCAGATGTAGGGGCATTCTGAAGGACAAACATTACTTGGAACAGTGGCGTATGGCTGAGATCCCGTTCTGGTTGTAATGCTTCTACCAGCATTTCAAATGGCAAGTTTTGATGAGAGTATGCCTCCATTGCCATTTCCCGGACGCGAGTCAGCAACTCGCTGAAGGTGGGGTTGCCTGCCAAGTCGCTACGCATGACTAAGGTATTGACAAAAAAGCCAATTAACCCTTCTATCTCTTGGCGATCGCGGTTAGCAATTGGCGAACCCACCAAAATGTCTTCTGTACCTGTATAGCGATAAAGCAGAGTATCAAATGCTGCTAACAACGTCATGAACAAAGTTACCCCTTGTTCTTGCCCCAGTTTTGTCAACTTATCAGTCAGTTCAAGAGACAGGGCAAACTCCTGATGTGTCCCGTTGTAAGTCTGCACAGCCGATCTTGGTCTGTCTGTTGGCAAAGACAAAAAGGTTGGTGCATCAGCAAGTTTTTGCTGCCAGTAATTCAATTGACTTTGTAGCACTTCTCCCTGCAACCACTGTCTCTGCCACAGGGCGAAATCTGCGTACTGAATTGGCAGTGGTGCTAAAGGTGACTCTTGACCTTGAGCATAAGCATTGTACAATGCTGCTAGTTCAGCGATAAACACACCCATTGACCAACCGTCAGAGACAATGTGGTGCATACATATTAATAATATGTGTTCCGCCTCCGACAATACTATTAATGTGGCTCTGACTAATGATTCTGTTGCCAAGTCAAAGGGTTGGGTTGCTTGTTGTTGTAATAATTGCTGTGCAGCAATTTCTCTTTCGCTGGTAGATAAATGCTTAAAGTCAACAACTGATAGTTTCCAATTCGTTCGACTTTGAATAACTTGAGTTGGTGTTCCATCAATTGTAATGAAGTTGGTGCGTAAGGCTTCGTGACGCGCAATTATATCTTGTAAGCTTTGTTCTAAGGCGGCAACTGCAAGAGTTCCTTCTAAACGTAATGCTTCGGGCATATTGTAGAAGGGACTATCCGGCTCGAATTGGTCTAAGAACCACAAACGCTGTTGGGCATAAGATAGTACAAGTTGTGCGTTTTCTGCCTTGGGTAAAATGGGAGGTGCAGATAGTTCTGAGTTCTGTTGTTGTAACTGCCCTATAAATTGAGCTAATTCGGCTACAGTTGCAGCAGCAAATAACTCACGCAGTGGTAATTCCACTTTGAAGATGTTGCGAATGCGTGAAACTAATTGTGTTGCTAGTAGCGAGTGTCCGCCTAGTTCAAAGAAGTTATCATAAATGCCAACTTGCTCTACTTTCAGCACTTGCGCCCAAATTTGGGCTAATAGTTCTTCTGTTGGTGTACGTGGGGCGACATATTTTTCTAACAGTATGCTGTCTAAATCTGGTACTGGTAGGGCGCGGCGGTCAATTTTCCCGTTGGGTGTTAAGGGTAGAGCTTCAAGGAAAACTATGGCATTTGGAACCATGTATTCTGGTAACTTTTCTTTGAGGAAGCTACGCAGTTCGTTAACTTTCGGTGTACCTCGACTTCCTTCGGCTCCGCTCAGGACAGGTCGCTCAGTACAAGTCTGCTCTTTTTGAGCGACAATGTAGGCGACTAGGGTTTTGTTCCCTGGAACGTCTTCACGGGCGATGACACAATTGGCTTGTACGTGGGGATATTGGCTCAGGGCTGTTTCGATTTCGCCCAACTCAATGCGGAAGCCGCGTATTTTTACTTGATTGTCGATACGTCCCAGATATTCAATTGTGCCATCAGCTAAATACCTGACTAGATCCCCTGTTTTATATAATTTTGAGTTATCAAAAGGACTGAGGATGAATTTTTCTTGTGTTAACTCTGGAAGATTGAGGTAGCCTTTTGCCAAGCACTCACCCCCAATGTACAATTCTCCGGGTACACCGATGGGAACAGGTTGTAAACGCTTGTCTAAAATATATACAGTTCTGTTAGGCAGGGGACGACCAATAGGAATTTTGTAAAGATTGTTGCCTTGACTCAACTGCGGAGGAATTTCAAACAAGGTAGCTGTGATGGTCGTCTCTGTGGGGCCATAAGCGTTAATTAGACGAACACCAGACATTGAGCTTTGTTGCCAGAAGTTAACATATTCAGGCAATATGACATCTCCACCAACAACCACAAGTCTCAGATGTCTGTTGATATCTAAGACTTGTGATTTAGCCCACTCTTGAGTCACTTGTTGCCAATAAGCTGTGGGAAGATTAATGACAGTCAGCCCAAAATCTAAAATTACTTTTTGGAAGTTTGCTGGAGTCCATACATCTGAGCCTCGCAGTACCAAAGTAGCCCCCACCATGAGGGTAGGAAATATCTGTTCTATTGAGGCATCGAAGTTTATTGAGGCGAACTGGAGTACGCGATCGCTCTTTTCAAGTGCGTAAGTTTGTTGAATAATACAGCAGTGGTTGGCGATCGCCCCATGTTGGATTAAAACACCTTTGGGTCTACCCGTAGAACCGGAAGTGTAAATCACATAAGCCAAGTTATCTGCTTGCACAGAAGTAATCGAATTCTCTTGGCTTGACGCAGAGATAGATTGCCAGTCAGTATCTAAGCAGACAACCTGCGCTTGGTGCTGCGGTAATTTTTCCAATAATCTTTGTTGTGTCAGCAGTACCGCAACTTGAGCATCTTCTAACATGAAACTCAAGCGATCGCTCGGATACTCCGGATCGAGCGGTACGTAAGCACCCCCCGCTTTGAGAATCCCCAATAGCCCCACCACCATTTCTATGGAGCGTTCTACACAAATACCCACTAAAGTATCTGATTTTACTCCCAGTGTTTGTAGATAGTTTGCCAGTTGGTTAGCGCGACAATTCAATTCATCATAGGTGAGTTGTTCATCTCCAAACACCACCGCTACTGCATTGGGTGTTCTGTGAACTTGCTCTTCAAACAACTGATGAATACACTTATCCTTTGGGTAATCAGCTTGAGTGCTGCTGTTCCACTGGACTAATAACTGCTGTTGCTCAACTTGTGTCAGCAGAGGTAATTGAAAAATAGGCTGAGTAGGATTAGTGACAATTCCTTCCAAGAGTGTGACAAAATGACCCGTCATCCGCTCAATGGTGCTAGAGTCAAACAAGTCAGTATTGTATTGCCAACAAAGTTGCAACACTTCCTGAGCTTCCATCACCATTAAATTCAGATCCAAATCTGCACCCCGTTGATGTCCGAGCAAGTACGGCTCCATCTGAAGTACTTGTGTTTCACTGTGCAGTAAATTCTCTTTTGGTTCGCACCAACGTTGTCTTTGCCAAGTGAAACTAACTTGACATAAAGGAGAACGACTGAGATCCCGTTGGGGCTGGAGTTGTTCTGCTAATAAAGAAAAAGGGTAATCTTGATGGTCTTGGGCTTCTCTAACCGTCTTACTGACTTGAGCAAGAAATTCGTTGAACGTAGCGTTTTCGTTAACAGAAACTCGTAAAACGGTCAGGTTGACACAGTAACCGACAATCTCTCTGAAATCTCCATCCCACCGACCTCTCATTGGGCTGCCTATAAGAATGTCGGTTTGATTGGTGTAGCGGTAAAGTTGGACGTAAAATGCTGCTAGTAGAATCCGATAAAGGCTTGTTCCAGAAGTTAGAGCTAGATGCTTGAGTTTTTGAGTTAACTGTTCATCCAGCTTAATAATATGTGATGCCCCTCGATAAGTCTGTACTGGGGGGCGGGGTTTATCTGGAAGCAAATTCAATATAGGCAATTCACCAGCTAATTTTTGTTGCCAATATTGCCAAAGTTTTTCGCCTTTGGAACTAGATAACATTTCCGACTGCCAGCGGACAAAATCGGCATAAGATTTATTATTACTTAAAGAATCTGTTACCTCTGTCTGCTCAAGACTCGCTTGCTCAATTTCTTTAGCATACAAAGCTTGAAATTCACTCAGCAGTAAATCAAAAGACCACATATCCCCAGCAATGTGGTGCATTGTGAGCAAGAGAATGTATTCTGTTGCTGAACGAGTAAATAAATTAACCTTTAAAACTGAATCTTTTTCTAAGTTAAAAGGGCGATCGGCTATAACAAAGATATTCTCTTTTAATTGGTCTTCACTCCATTCGCTGGCATCTATTAGTTCTACACTAAAATAAGGTTTTTGATTAACTTGCTGAACGGATTTACCTTCATAATTAGTATATGTTGTTCTGAGAATAGAATGCTTTTCAATAATTTTTTTCCAGACACAATTGACAGTAGTAATATTTAAATAAAAATTAACTTTTGCAGTAATAAATATGTTATAAGCAACACTCTTTGGAGCAATCTGGTAGATAAACCACATTGCTTCTTGACCATAAGAGAGAGAGTGATTTGTTTTTACAATACTATTCATTAAACTTTATATCCTGACAATTTTGATGTACATAAATAATTTTGTACAAAGAAAACCTTTGGAACTTGAAATATAGTTCTAAGTCCTACCTCTACAATTCCAGTAAACTTGTGGTCTAATTTTAAAACTTTGTTAATTTCATAAATCTTCTTCGACAAGGTATGTGTTGTCTGACTTTTCACCGTATCTGGAAAACCTCTCTCCTTGTACGAGAGAGACTTTGAATTTTCCCCCTTCCCATTTCGAGAAGGGGGCTAGAGGGTTAGCTCAATCGTTAGCTTTTCCACATGACGTGAAAATTCAGATGTGTTGTAAGTAACTTTGCTTATGGCAGCTAGTAGTGAATGAATAGCGAAAATACTCAATTAAACTCAATGTATTATCTAAGAATTTTAGCCAACAGACAAGGAAAGTTAAGACAGTTAAGCAAATCAATTGAGACAGTTAAGACAGTTAAGACAGTTAAGACAGTTAAGCAAATTATTCAAGGGAGCAATGCGATTTCGTGATGTTGGACTTGAAACGAGCGATCGCACTACAGGATAACGCTTTACGTCATCCTTGCATCTTGTACTTTTAGAAGCTCCCTATGTAATATTACGGTCTATTTTATTTATTTACCTAACTGGACTTGAAATCTCCCCTTCATCTCCCATCACATTTTTGTATTCTTTATTTGCCTTTTACGGATTTGTACGGTGATGTGCAAGATATGAGTATAGATAAATGCAAGTCTTTTGGCGGGTTCTAGAGTCTGGTCCTGTGGCTGTGACGACTTCCAGTAAAGCATCGAAGCTTGCTATTGACTTCGGCTATTTTGCCGTCAATGTCTGTCACTAAAATTGTAACTACTCAATTGGCATACTTTGAGATATTCTGACACAATTTGGTATATTTTGCGCCATGTATTTATGTCGATTTACGGGTTTGACTGCTTTTTCTTTTGCTATAATAAGCAGCATAACCGTTATGGTATAAGGATTTTAACAAATTGCTTGTCTGAAGGCGGCACCCGGATTTGAACCGGGGGATAAAGGTTTTGCAGACCTCTGCCTTACCACTTGGCTATGCCGCCACACCCACGATTTACTATAGTACCAACATTTTATCTAAATTGCCATCCCTAAATGAATCAATTTTTGACCTTCTGAACTATGCCAGAAATTATATGGTAGGCAAGTGTAACAAATACATCATGGATTTTCCAATGCTGTATTTAAAAGAATTAGTTAATGATTGTCACAGGATTATGATTGTGCGATCGCCTACAGCAGTCGGTTAAGCCATCGCAACTGCCATAAAATATTAAGAGAGTTATGAGTTTTAATTCCTCACTCCTCACTCCCCACTTGTTACACCTTCACTTCATCAGCAAAATTATTCCAACGCACAAAGTGAAATGGCCCAGCTATAGAACCCCAGAGACGTTCATCGGTGTCTAAGTCCCTTCCTCGGTCGAGACTGAAAAATTCTTTATCGTCAATCTCAAATTCGTTATCAAGATAAGTATTTTTACCATCCCGAACCACAATACAGCCTTTACCAGGTTCAACCCTGCCTTTGAAACTGTGACCTGTCCACTCTACAACCATGTTGCAACCCGGCATTTTTTTTAGTTGCTCAACAGATAAATCTTTTAAGCGTTCGGGATCGCGGGATGCGCCGTAAAATTTTTGTTCTTCGTTAACTGTGTAGTGTTCAATGACAATGTGATTTTCCGCTTCAATCAAGTTCATCACTCGCATTCTGTAAGGTTGATTGAGCATAAAATCATAAGCTTGTTCGAGAAACAAGCTGACTCCTGAGAAGAATTCCCAAGGTAACGGACGGATACAAACCCGAATATGTGCATAAAAAGGCGGATTTTCAAAAGCCTGTTCTTGATTACTAAAATCAGCTGCCATCCAGCGGGCTAAGGTGATGATATCAGTAGAATGGGTCATTATAGACTATCAACCTGTTGCTTAAAAATTATCTGCAAGTATTGTAGACCTTGCTAATGGTACTAGGGAATGGGGCATTGGGCATAGGGCATGGAGAACGTGGAAAGGGCAAAAGGGGAAGGTGGGGCCCCCTCTGGGGATAAGGGGCGGGGAAAAGGGGAAAAGATGAAAAATTTTTCATCGGGGCTGCTTTGTGGCTTCTGGCTTCTGCCTTCGATGGGGATAATTGTTAATGTTTTATGCGTCAAACAAGTTGGCAAGAATGAGGTAGGGAATATCTAAAACTTATGGGAGATTAACATAAATACCAATGCCCACTTGCCCTGAGCGAAGCCGTACCCTACGGGGAAGCAAGCTACGGGTAGCGTCTCGCTCCAGAAGTGATGCCCTATGCCCCATGCCCTATGCCCAATACAACAAGGTAAAGTTAGTATGCTACAGCGGTTAATTATTATTATTACTGCCATTATATTGTTTAACAGTTCTTTGGCAGTAGCACAAAGTCAAAAGCCCAAACCACCGGATGAATTTCCTCCTAATCCGCTAGAATTGACTACACCCGATCCACTTTTACCACGATCGCTCAAGGATAAAAAGCCGTTAACTGTGGAAGAACGGTTAAAGTTAGAACCAGCATTAGATGAATTAAACCAAGAAGCGGCGGCGAAACTGCAAGCAGGAGATGTGGTGGCGGCGTTTGAAATTTGGAACCGAGAACTCCGCTTGCGGCGCTTTTTGGGTTCTTTAGAGGAGGTACAAGCATTATCGCGAGTTGGTGCGATCGCTTGGAATCAAAACGAGCGCCAAGAAGTAATATATATTACTCAACGGTTGGAAGCAATTCAAAAGCAAACACAATCCCAGAAAAAATCTAGCGAAATTGATTTAGAACTGTGGCGATCGCTAGGTCAAGCTTACCAAAATGTGCGATCGCCTAAACAGGCTATACAAGCTTATGACCAAGTCTTGCTAGCAATCAGGCAACAAAAAGATACCGCAGCATTAGTAGAAACTCTCAAGATAATTGGAGAACTGCATCTGAGTTGGTTTGATTATCGCCAAGCTGCGCCAATCTACGAGGAATTGTTGAGTTTAGCTACTTCCCAAGGAGAATCTGTTAATGAGGTTGCATATCTGCAACAATTGGCTGAGATTTACGCACAGACAGAACAACCGCAGCAGTCAGTAAATGTACTTAATAAGTTAGCAGAAATTTACACTAATCAAAATAATCTTATTAAAATACCAGAATTAAAGCTAGCGATCGGCTCAGACTACGAATCTCTGGGGAAGACAGATCCGAAGTTACTGGTAGAGGCTTTTCAAAATTATCAAGAAGCATATACCAGTGCTTGGCAATTGCAGGAGTTCGTTCGTGCCGGTGAAGCTTTGCAGAAGATAATTGGCCTGTACCGTTCTCAAGGACAAATAGATGAGGCTTTAGAAGCAAGCCAAATTCTCGTAGATACGCAAACGCAAGCTGCCAACTTCTACGGAGTGATGCAAGCTTACGACCAAATTGGGCAATTATATTTAGAACGCAAACAATATCCTCAAGCACTAACAGCTTTCCAAAAAGGCCTACAACTCGCGCAACAACTCAAACATCAAGAAGCATACTTTACTGAGCAAATCAAAAAACTGCCGAAAGTAAATTTTTAATCCAGAGGCTATTGATAAAGTAATACTCTGGTTAAAAACAAAAGCAGATTGGGTTGAACAATCCCAAAATGCAACCGTGTAGACAATCTAAACCTCTACGGATCTGTCTTTGGACTGTTAGGATTTACGCAAAAAACCTCTCTAACTCTTAGAGGATGTTTGAAAAGTCCTATTATCGGTATCGAAAAGTTCTAGATCCCCCTAAATCCCCCTTAAAAAAGGGGGACTTTAATTCCAGTTCCCCCCTTTTTAAGGGGGGCTAGGGGGGATCTAAACGTGCTTAAAACCACAGCAAAACACTTTTCAAACAACCTCTTATTACCACCGAAGTTCTAATTTGCGGGAACCGTGCCTGGTGACTTCTCTTCGGGTTCTCTGCATCTTCTGTGGTAGCCTGCGGCTTGCCGCTTTGAATCTACGATTTTCCCCTACCTGTGCGTAAGTCCTGACAGTCTTAGTATTTTAATCAATTTTATTTATCGGTTTAAAAAAAAACAATATTTGCTCCTATCGGTCAACCAGCGTACATTGAAAGTCATCAGGATAAACACAGACTTAAACAACGCCAAGAGGTGCAACATGAATACATTAAAAACAGTATCGTCTAACAAAGTCAATGCAAAAGTAGCTCAAAAGCCTCAAGTTGTAGAGATACAACCAGCAGCACAAGACACTTCGACTCAAGAACTGACTTTCGGACAACGCCTTGCTGATAAATTTGCAGCGCAAGTGGGTTCTTGGGGATTTCTGATTGGACAAAGCACAGTTTTGGCGGGATGGGTTGGTATTAACTTAATGCCTGGGGTTCCCCACTGGGATGAGTCACCATTCATGATGCTCAACTTAGTATTTTCATTTGCCTCAGCTTACACAGCACCCATCGTTTTGATGAGTCAAAATCGCCAATCTGATACCGATCGCAAAAATGCTGAAATTGACCACAAAGTAAATTTGAGGGCTGGACAAAATATTGAATTAGTCCATGAAAAATTGGATGATATACACACTCAACAACTCAAAGAACTAACTCAAATAATCAAAGACCAGCAACGAATTCTTAGCGAGCTAAAAGTATCTTTAGTGCCTACTTCCAAAGATAATAAAGAAGTTAAATTAACTGTGTTAACAGGACTACACGCCCAAAGTAACGCCAAATTTACCAAAGAAAGTTCCAGTAATAAACTATTTATTGATGAACAACTTAGCGAAGATAACAAAGTTGTTGAAAAGCTGATTCGTCAATAATAGGGAATCACAAATGTTTTTTATCTCAATAGCAAGAGAGTCTAAATAGTACTTTTCTCTATACACTTCAATTTGAAAATTAGACTCTCCAGCCAAGATTTTGAAAATTATAAGATTTGGACGAAGCAGATTTGTAGAAGCAAATAATTTTAGATTTGAGATTGAATCAATACGTGTCTGGTATTTAAGGAATTGAATGAAAAATTTTAGATTCGGAATTTTGGATTAATTCGATAAATATGCTCGCTGAAAAAAATTAGTATTTTAAGTTTTTAATTTTCGATCCAAATTCTAAAATTCGATCTTTTATTAAGTCAGATTTTTCCAAACATTTGTAGATATCAATTAACGCTAACCTAGACACGCCAACATATGAGGATAGATAGAAATGAACGAACTCATCACCGCATTTTCCAGAGGGATTGTAGCTTTTACAGCTACAAACCTTGATGATTTAGTCATCCTGACGCTGTTATTTTCTCAGGTAAATGCAACTTTCCGCCATCGACACATCGTGATTGGTCAGTATCTAGGTTTTTGTACTTTAGTGATTGCCAGCTTGGTTGGTTTTCTGGGGGGTTTGGTTTTGCCATCCCATTGGATTGGTCTTTTAGGTTTAGTACCCATCACCATTGGGTTAAATCGCCTGTTGAATCCAGAAACCGATTCTCAGTCCGAGGCGCAGCCGGAATTGTCTAGTTATTCTTGCTTAGTTAGTTTTCTATCTCCCCAAGCTTGTAGTGTGGCGGCTATTACTATCGTCAACGGCAGTGATAATGTAAGCATTTATATGCCCTTATTTGCTAATAGTACCCCCTCTAGTTTGCTGGCGATCGTTGCAGTCTTCTTGTTATTGGTCGGCGTTTGGTGCTACGTAACCTACAAGCTAACGTGCCAGCCTGCAATTTCTCATCTGCTAACTCGCTATGGCAACGGTTTTGTTCCCTTCGTTTTAATTGGTTTAGGTGTGTTTATTATCCTAGACAGTGCCTCCCTAACTCCAATTGCCTTGACAGCTAGCTGCTTATGTTTAACGGGACTTGTCAAACTGTATGCGATGAATGGCCAGGTAGCAACATCCTCAAGTGTTGAACTTCGTGGATAATCATGGCTGAATATTTAGGAGACTGTTTGGTAACAAAACTAAAAAACCCATTTAAGTAAACAGTCTCATCTAGTACAATTCTCAATATTGAAAAAATTTTGTCATCTTCAAAAGGAGAATGAAAGTGAAACTTTTCAAAACTACTCTAGTTGCTTTAGTACTTTTAGTTAATTTGATAATTGCCCAACCTTCTTGGGCTGATAGGCCGAACCTAACTACTAGTCCCGACTATATTGAGGTAATTCAAGGAATTAATAATCTGTTGCAGCTCAAAGATACACCAGATCGATCTGAATATACACCAGAGGAAATTCAGCAAGAATTAGGTGAATTGAAGTTACAAAAGTATATTTTAGAAACAGCACGCAACTGGGCACAATGCCGCAATGAAACTGGGAAAAC
>NZ_AP018222.1:5850737-5972747 GCF_002368035.1 Nostoc linckia NIES-25
GCCTTCGATCTGAACTGAGCCACGGTTTATGGGATTAGCTTGCTATCGCTAGCTTGCTGCCCTCTGTCCGTAGCATTGTAGTACGTGTGTAGCCCAAGGCGTAAGGGGCATGCTGACTTGACGTCATCCCCACCTTCCTCCGGTTTGTCACCGGCAGTCTCTCTAGAGTGCCCAACTTAATGCTGGCAACTAAAAACGAGGGTTGCGCTCGTTGCGGGACTTAACCCAACATCTCACGACACGAGCTGACGACAGCCATGCACCACCTGTGTTCGCGCTCCCGAAGGCACCCTTCTCTTTCAAGAAGGTTCGCGACATGTCAAGCCTTGGTAAGGTTCTTCGCGTTGCATCGAATTAAACCACATACTCCACCGCTTGTGCGGGCCCCCGTCAATTCCTTTGAGTTTCACACTTGCGTGCGTACTCCCCAGGCGGGATACTTAACGCGTTAGCTACGGCACGGCTCGGGTCGATACAAGCCACGCCTAGTATCCATCGTTTACAGCTAGGACTACTGGGGTATCTAATCCCATTCGCTCCCCTAGCTTTCGTCCCTCAGTGTCAGTTGCGGCCTAGCAGAGCGCCTTCGCCACCGGTGTTCTTCCTGATCTCTACGCATTTCACCGCTACACCAGGAATTCCCTCTGCCCCGAACGCACTCTAGCCGTGTAGTTTCCACTGCCTTTACGAAGTTGAGCTTCGCTCTTTGACAGCAGACTTACACAGCCACCTGCGGACGCTTTACGCCCAATCATTCCGGATAACGCTTGCATCCTCCGTATTACCGCGGCTGCTGGCACGGAGTTAGCCGATGCTGATTCCTCAGGTACCGTCATTGTGTTCTTCCCTGAGAAAAGAGGTTTACAACCCAAGAGCCTTCCTCCCTCACGCGGTATTGCTCCGTCAGGCTTTCGCCCATTGCGGAAAATTCCCCACTGCTGCCTCCCGTAGGAGTCTGGGCCGTGTCTCAGTCCCAGTGTGGCTGATCGTCCTCTCAGACCAGCTACTGATCGTCGCCTAGGTAGGCTCTTACCCCACCTACTAGCTAATCAGACGCGAGCTCATCTTCAGGCAGCAAGCCTTTCACCTTTCGGCACATCCGGTATTAGCCACCGTTTCCAGTGGTTGTCCCAGACCTGAAGCTAGATTCTCACGCGTTACTCACCCGTCCGCCACTAACTCCGAAGAGTTCGTTCGACTTGCATGTGTTAAGCATACCGCCAGCGTTCATCCTGAGCCAGGATCAAACTCTCCGTTTTGTTGTGTTTCGAGTTTGATATCCGAAAAAGATATAATCTTATCTCGGAATCCTAGTTATAATTTTCGATTATCTTTAATTTGGTGTTACCAAATCAGATTCTCTTGACGAGGATTGGTTATTTCTAAGCTTTCAAAGTATTGCGTTTTTACGGTTCAGGTGTTTTCGGCGTTCTCTCTCGCCTTCACACTTATCTAGAGTAACTAGTCTATTAGGGATTGTCAAGGGGTAAAGGAAAAATTTTTCTAAATTGGTCAAATCCATTGAGCAGTGGTGCTTCCAACTCCATGATTTGACCAAGAGGAAGATGATATTCTTCAATCACTTTCAAAACTATCTTTCCTTTGTTGCCTTCTTGAGAAGGTTGTTGTGGGTGGAAAGATTTACTTGCAGGAGGTTACGCACTGCCTGTTGTACATCGTCTTGTTTAACTAAAGTGTCTCCAAGTAGAACAGCATGTGTACCAGCTTCAGCAACAAAGGATAAGTCAGCGGATGTATATAAGGCAGACTCACTGACTATACTAATGCCCAAGCTTTGGAGCTGCGATCGCCTAGCTGCCAGCAATTGCCCAGTTATATCGATATCAACGCTAAAATCTTCTAAACTTTGATTGTTGATTCCTATTAAGCGCACATCATCAAGTTTTAGCACCCGATCCAGCTCTGCCAAGGTATGCACTTCTACCAAAGCATTCATACCTAGATAGTGAATCACTCGCAAAAAGTTTTGAAGTTGGCGATCGGACAGAATTGCTGCAATCAGTAGTATGGCATCTGCGCCTGCTGCTCGTGCTAAATAAATTTGGCACGGATCTAAAATAAAATCTTTACAAAGTAGAGGTAATGCTACTCTATGGCGGATGGTGCGTAAAGCTTCAAAGCTCCCATGAAAGAACTTGCGATCGGTGGCTACAGAGATGCAAGTTGCACCACCACGCTCATAAGCTTTCGCGATCGCTACTGGGTCTAAGTCTGGTTTGATTATTCCATGAATTAGAGATGCTTTCTTCACCTCTGCAATGATGGAAGGTCGGTAATGACTTTGTTGTAAAGCGGTAAGGAAATCTCGTACCATAGGTGCAGCAGTTAACTGACGTTGCAATGAAGCCAAAGACATTTCCTGCTGAATTTGTGCAACTTCATACTTTTTCTGCCATACGATCTCTTTGAGAGTAGGTTGCAGTAACTGAGTATTAGGGATAGTAAATGGGTAAGTCATATATTAATGATGACCAAAAAGTATGAATTGGAAAATGTAAGGCTAACCCTACATGTTTTTTTTCAAGAAGCGCGTGCAACAAGGTCATTTTTTAATTTTTCAGAGTTGAAGCCAGGTGGACTTAAGGTTTAAACCTTCAACATCGCTATTAGTTTGACTAGATTTTGAAGTTTCAACTAAACAGTTATTTTTAAGCAGTCGAATGTATGTGCGATAAGGTATGTAATCTATCGGATTGTAACCAGAAAAACGTAGAATCAAAACACATGCCCAAGAGTATTTACCTGCAATAATCGCTTTGACTATTTGTTCAATTTGTTCATTGTTAATTTTTTTGCCAATTTGTGTTTGATAATCAGTCATATTTTGATTCATAAAATACGCTCGCTTGACACTATGGTAACTAGTATTTATTTCGCGCACAGGTTTTTTATATTTTTGATGAATTCGATGTGGTATTTTTTTAAGTTAATCAATAATTTGTTTGTTATGTAAATTCCTATTTAATAAATACTGTCAGGCTTAACTTACTTAGCTAACTCATGGTTAATTTTCTATTAAAAACAATTGATGTCCAATTTTGACGAGGAATATTATCTGGATTAAAATTTTGTCAGCAGGATCTTGATATGAAAAATCAAGGACAGCATAAGACAACCAATTCTAAATAAAATTAGATAAATCAATAAATTATTCCAAATTTAAATTTATATTAAAAATAAGGGCGGGTATAACCGACAGAATAAATATCTAGTTTAACCCGCTCTTACAGATGAACCGTATTGCAGAAGCAGCTTCTTCATCTAAGCTTACTCAATGTTTGGCAAACTAGTATATGAACAATTTTTTGATAGATGCGTCTATTTTTTTGTTTTTAGAATCTAATTTATTTTCCTTAGGATAACTAACTTAGACTTAGGGAAGGCACAATGGCTCTTATCAAGTTTTATGTCTTGATGGGACATGTATCATAGGATTTCTCTGTTTTGCAATCAGACCTTTTAGAAGGTGCAAACGTCCTTTAATTACAAGACAGAGCTTTGCAACATATATTTAATCTTTTCTATTTCTTTTGGATGATTTTTGAGAAGACAGCCACAAAAACTAGCAAAAAAATGTATACCCTGTGATAGATGACAAAGCTTATTCTTATGTAGTTTAATCCCTTAACGGACAAATTAATGAAAATTATTTTAATAATAATTGAACTTGTGTATTAGGCGAAATGTATCTATGATATAGAACTTAGAATAATTTATATTATTGATTAATAAGTTTTTTGACTTATCAATGATTATTTTAGGCTCTGGTATTATATCTGGTTAAAAATATAGAATTACTAAATTCTCCAATTGTTATATTTTGTATGGAGAATAAAAAGTAAGTATTTTCTTATTTAATGCATAGGAAAAACTTATTCTTGTAAATAATTAAGTATAAATATACATCATTAAATATTAATGTAAGACTCAATAGTTGAATTATGACATAAATAAAAGGATATATAATATTTATTTATGTCTTAGAATATTACCAAAAATATCTTTACATTACCATTATAAAAAAATCATAATTTATTGTTAAAATCAAAATTAAAATCATAATTTATCTCTGATTCTTTGTAATGAATTTTATTTTTGACTAAGGAATAGCAAGATTACAATTTTAGAAAGCTGTGATTAGCAACTCATTAATGGGTATAGTGCCGACTTTGCTGATTAACTAACTAAATATATGAATTCTGGCGGGTACAGGTGAGTTTAATTTAACTTTCCATTACTGCTACAGCCAGAAACAGAGTTGAAATTTACTGGTTCCTTGATGCAGTTTTCTTAGTTATTAATTTAATAACTATGTTCGGATTAGGACTCATAGGTTTAAAAAAAACTCGGCACAAAGTTCGCTCATCATTTCCTGCCACAAAAATCCTATTGATGGAAAAATGATACACGAATCATCGAAAAAAATTCTTGTTATTGAAGATGATGCCGTTACCCGGAATGTCTTCTTAGAGGTTCTTGAGGCTGAAGGTTTTAGTACTATAGGTGCTGAAAATGGCCTAGCTGGTATACAGCAAGCACAAGAGCATTTACCCGACTTGGTAATTTGTGATATTCAAATGCCAGATATGGATGGTTACAATGTTTTGACTACACTCCGACAACATCCTGACACAGGTATTATTCCTTTCATTTTTTTGACTGGTAGTAATACTCAAGCAGATCTTCGTAAAGGTATGGAGTTGGGAGCAGATGATTATCTGACTAAGCCTTCTACTATAGAGGATTTGCTCAGAGCGATCGCTGTCCGATTTGAAAAGCAAGCTTTATTAAAGTACTGGTACACCAATAACTCTCATCAACTTAGCCGATCGCTAGCTTCATCAACTAACTCTGAGTCGATTTTTCCATCTATTCCTCAATTACAGTCACTTTTCGACTTCATAGAAGATAATTATCACCAAGGAATTACTTTGTCTGATGTAGCTGTTGCTGTTGGTTATTCACCTGCTTACTTAACCAACCGGGTAGCAAAACAAACAGGAGAGACTGTAAACGCTTGGATTGTCAAGCGTCGGATGGCCGCTGCACGCCCATTACTCCAAAATACCGATCGGACAATTGAGCAGATTGCTATTACAGTAGGCTATCAAAACACATGTCATTTTTCTCGCCAGTTTCGTCAACACCACGGTCTTTCTCCAAAAACTTGGAGAAAACAGCAACAACTTCTTGAATCTTCTAAAAATGGGAAGCTGCAATTAATCAAAAACCGCGGTTCGTTGGAAAAACTTGTATCTTTAGGTTGTTGATTAAAAACAAATTATTAGCTTTCGCTACTTTTTGGTTTGGTTAACTGCTGTATTAATAATTGCACTGCCAAAGCTAACAAACCAATTGCTACTATCCCAAATATACCGCTTCCTAAAGCAACTACACCAACAACCAAAGTGCGAACAGCAGAGGTAATTTTTATTACCAATGGGTTAATTGAATGGACGGGTTTGGCAGCAAAATTTGTGGCGATCGCAATCATTAGCGAATACATTGCAAATGCCATTCCTCCAGAAATTACAGCACCAATTATGGAGCGTAAAGGACTCGTTGTTACCTCTGCTTGAGCATCTGTTTTTGGGGTTAGATTTTGGTCACTCATACAATTTTGGATTTTAGATTTTGGATTTTGGATTGGGCATTGGGGATTGGGCATGGGGGATTGGGCATTAGTTCTTCGTCTTATCTGGCATTTTCCTCATCTTCCCCACTCCCTACTCGCCATTTTTAAACCGAAGATACTACCTGAATACCGTGTGTAATTGTCCGAGCAACAAACAATTCTAAGTCTTCATCGGAAATTGTTTCCCTGATATGCAGCTTAACTTGTTCTGCTTGCTGTTCAGATTCAAAAAGAGCAAATACTGTTGGCCCGGAACCAGACATCATTGTCCCCAAAACGCCTTCTTGATTTGCAAAGACTTCTCTGAGTTGCAATACTTGAGGATAGGCTGGTAATACTACGCGTTCTAAATCATTGTGCAGCTTTTGGGCTATTTTTCCTGCATCTCGCTCAAAGATGGCTTTTACTATTTCTCCTGAGTGGACTGCGTTAGCGCGTGCTACTAAGTCGTTGCTATCTCTGATATAAGAATTACCAAATTCCTGGCGATAGGTTTTGTAAGCCCAAGCAGTGGAAACTTCTAAGCTGCGGTATTTTGCCAATACTATATATATGTTATCCAAACTTGGTAATGGAGAAAGTTGCTCGCCTCTACCTGTGGCGATCGCTGTTCCACCTGATACACAAAATGGCACATCTGAACCGAGTGTCGCTCCCAATTCTTCTAATTCTGACTGAGTTAATCCCAATTTCCAGAGTAAATCTATTCCTACCAAGACAGCCGCAGCATTTGTGGAACCTCCAGCTAACCCAGCAGCTACAGGAATTTGCTTGTTGATGTTAATCTCTAAACCCCTATATTTAGCAAAAGCTTCAGGAAATTGCGTTGCCATCAGCTCTGCTGCTTTGTACGCTAGATTACTTTTATCTGTTGGTACTTGTGGGTGGTTGCAGTGGACGCGAATGCTGTCATTGTTTGTAGATAAGACATCAATCCGATCTGCAAGGGAAATACTTTGGAGTATCATTGCTAACTCGTGATAGCCATCAGGGCGATCGCCAATGATTTCCAAATACAAATTGATTTTAGCAGGGGCAATTAAACTGTAGGAATGCATTTTGAAAGTTAAGAGTTAGGAGTTAGGAGTTAGGAGTTGGGAGTTGGGAGTTAGGAGTTGGGAGTGGGTGAATTTTGAATTTTAAATCTATGAGGATGATTTGCCAATTTACTATTAACTCCTCACTCCTCACTCCTCACTTTTAACTCCTCACCCCTCACTTTTAACTCCCAACTCATTTGCCAGAGTTACCCATTGCTGAACGCTGAGGTCTTCGGCTCTGGCTTGGGGATTTATTTCTAATTGTTCCAGTAATTGGGTTAAGCGATCGCGTTCTACGGCTGATTGCAAATTATTTCGTAACATTTTGCGCTTGGCAGCAAATCCCAACTTTAGCAAATTCTCTAACCGCCTGGGATCGAGTGCTGGTATCTCTATTTTTCTGGGACGCAATCGCACAACTGCTGAATCGACTTTTGGCGGTGGATGGAATGCGGCGGCTGGGACTGTACAAATTAACTCGCACTCAGCTAAATATTGTACTCGCACGCTCAACGCCCCGAAGGCTTTTGACCCTGGTTGAGCGTACAATCTTTCTGCTACTTCTTTTTGTACTAGCAACACTATCGATTCAAATGGTTCGGGGTTAGGATTAGCAATGGTACCGAGTAGTTTCTCAATAATTGGGCCGGTAATATTGTAGGGGATATTGGCTACTACTTTATTTTGCTTTTGGAAATTAGGAAATGCTACCAATTGAGATGGTAAATCTAAGGTGAGAAAATCTCCTTGTAGCAGTAGAAAATTTTCTCTTTTGCCTAGTTGCTTTGCCAATAGTTCGCATAAGTCGCGGTCTATTTCAACTGCAAGTAGAGATTCTACCAAAGGTAGTAAACGACGAGTGAGAATACCCGTTCCTGGGCCGATTTCCAGGATGCGTTCACCGGAGGTGTTGGCGGAGCCATCGCTCTCTGTACACTCTGCCGCTTTAATAATTGCGTCGAGTGCTTTTTCACTTTTAAGCCAATGCTGAGCAAAGACCTTACGCGGTCGGATCATTGATATTTCTTACCTGGTATAGTTTTCAGCTTTTTCCGAAAGATGTGTTTGTTAGTTTTATAAGTAGAAGGCAGGAGGCAGCAGGCAGGAGGCAGAAGGGAAAAGCCAGTTTTTATCAGGGTTTTCAACTTTTGTATTTTACATTTAATTATGTCTACCTACTTATCAAGAACAATTCAGTAAACAGCAAGCTTGCATAAAATTATTAACCGAATTAATTAAATTAAATCGGAATTAACAGAAATATTATCAACGAAGTTTAAAGGTTATGAAATTTATCAGAATCTGTATCTTAGCTTTTTTGCCGTCCCTGAGGAAGAAAGGACAACTAATTACTTAATAATGCTAAACAATCGGTTTCTGCCCACCAAGCATAAATTGGCGTATCGCGGTCTGGTAAGCTACCAAAAGTATTAGGTTGTAATGCATTAATTTTGACGCCATTCGTTAATTCCACAATGTAATTAACGTGTGTACCCAAATACATAACATTAACTAACCGACCTTCAAAACAGTTTGTTGGTAAATTCGGTGGATAAAGCGAAAGCTGGATTTTTTCTGGGCGTACACTTACAACCACAGGCTGTGATAATTCAGCTGGCGTATCTTCAGCACGAAAGATGATAATTGAGAGTCCTGTTTTTGTCAAAATTTGCACATCAGCAGAGTTGACGGCAAGGATTTCACCGCTAAATAAATTAGTATCGCCAATAAAATCAGCCACAAAAGAGCTTTGGGGACGTTCGTAAATTTGGCTGGGAGTACCAATTTGCTCTATTTTGCCTTGATTCATCACGGCAATGCGATCGCTCAAGGAAAGTGCTTCTTCTTGGTCGTGCGTTACCATCACAAAGGTCAAACCCAAGTCTTTATGTAAATTCGATAACTCAACTTGCATTTCCTTACGTAACTTTAAATCTAACGCGCCTAAAGGTTCATCTAATAGGACGACGGCGGGACGGTTGACTAAAGCCCTAGCCAAAGCAACGCGTTGCTGTTGACCGCCAGAAAGTTGGTTGGGAAAACGCGATCGCAAACTTTCCATTTTCACCAGTTTTAAGGCTTCCTGGACTCTACTTTCAATTACTGCTTTACGTAATTTTTTTAACCGCAGTCCGAAGGCGATGTTATCCCAGACATTCAAGTGGTTAAACAAAGCGTAACTTTGAAATACAGTATTGACTGGTCGGCGGTAAGGGGGCACATTAGTCATAGATTGGCCCTGAATCAACACCTTACCAGTGTCAGCTATTTCAAAGCCAGCAATTAAGCGCAGTGTTGTTGTCTTTCCACAACCGGAGGGGCCTAAAATACTAAAAAATTCCCCTTGTTTAACTTCCAAGTCAATTCCGTGTACTGCTGGTTCTCGATCGAAAAACTTGAACACATTACGCAGTTCAACGTCAAGTGGATGAAAACCTGCGATCCCCCTCTGATTCTGCATCACAGTTTGAGCCATAATCCTTAGTAGAATGCCGTGATTTTACCTGATTTGGTCAATTTATCTACTCTATTGGGCAGACTAGATTTGACACTTTGGTTTATTGTATCCGCCAAAAAGAATATGTTCATAAATATACCCGGCTAATTCTCCAGCACCCAGTAGTGCTTATTGTAAATATTTACAGATAATCTTAATTTTGAAATACTCTTTGTCTTATGACCTTATTAAAACCATCTCCATTTGGCGGTAAAAAAAATACACGCACAGTCGGACGCGGTGTCCAGCCGATATTTTTCATCGTATTTACTCTATTGATGGTGGCGGGAATCGGTACTCGTTTAGCATACTTGCAAATTGTTGAAGGAGCGAATCACCGCAAACGAGCAGAAGCAAATCGGATTCGCACGATCCCCAAACAACCGGAGCGGGGCAATATTTTTGACCGCAACGGCAAACTCTTAGCTAGTACTCGCTATCCGCGCTCTGTATATTTGTGGCCGATGGCACACACTAAACCTTCGTGGTCGGTTGTGGCTCCACGTCTATCTCAAGTTCTTGACGTTCCCCAAGAAGAGATGGAAAAGAAACTAGAAGAAGCTGGTGCTAACTCTTCTTCGCTGATTCGGATTGCTCGTGACTTGAACGAAGCACAAATTACGGCATTAAAGGAGTATGAAAGCGAACTCAAAGACGTAGAAATTTCCACAGAAGCAGTTCGCTATTACCCGCACGGCAAAGAATTAGCGCATGTATTAGGGTATACACGAGAATTAACTCCCGAACAGTTAAAAGAAAAGAAACACGAAGGCTATAGATTGGGTGATGTCATCGGTCAAATGGGAGTTGAAAAAGCTTATGAGAAAATGCTGCGGGGCGAATGGGGAGGTCAACAGGTAGAAGTAGATGGTGCTGGCCGACCGCTGCGAGTTTTGGGTGAGAAAGAAGCCAAAGCTGGTAATGATTTGCACTTAACTATAGATTTAGATGTGCAAAAGGCAGCAGAAAAAGCTTTAGGTAATCGCAATGGAGCGATCGTGGCGATCGACCCGAATAATGGTGCTATTTTAGCAATGGTATCTTATCCGACCTTTGACCCAAATATTTTTTCTAAACAAAAACTCTCCCAGAAAGATTGGGAAAGCGTGCAAGGTAAAAACCATCCTTTAGTAAATCGTGCTCTGAGCGCCTTTCCACCCGCCAGTACGTATAAAATTATTACTACGACAGCTGGGTTGGAATCGGGTAAATTTTCTCCTGACTCAATATTACAAACCTATGGTTCCCTGACCATTGGTGGGGTAACTTTTGGCGAGTGGAACCACGCTGGATTTGGGCCATTAGGATTTCCCAGAGCAATGGCTATGAGTAGTGATACTTTCTTTTATCAAGTTGGCAGAAAAGTCGGCGGGCCAAGTTTAATCGAATGGAGTCGCAAATACGGGTTTGGTCAAAAAACTGGCATTGAGTTTGTCAACGAAGAATCAAAAGGCTTGGTTCCAGATGAAATATGGAAGCAGAAAGTTATGAAAGCACCTTGGACTATAGGTGACACCATTAATATGTCAATTGGTCAAGGCGCTTTGCAAGTGACACCGCTACAATCAGCAATTATGTTTTCTGTCCCTGCTAATGGTGGGTATCGAGTTCAACCGCATTTACTCAAAGACAACGAAGAAGCAAAAAGTTGGCGAGAGTCCTTAAATATGAAGTCGGAAACTATCAAAGTTCTCCGCGACGGACTGCGAAAGGTAGTGAGCGAGGGTACAGGTAAGCGCTTAGATGTGCCCACAATTGCCCCAGCTTCTGGAAAGAGTGGCACCGCTGAAGCCGGTGTTGGTCGCCCAAATCATACTTGGTTTGGTGCTTATGCTCCCACTAATAAGCCAGAAATTGTGGTTGTAGCGTTTGGTGAAAACTCCGGCGATCATGGCGGTACAGTTTGCGGGCCAATGGCTTTACAAGTACTGGAAGCTTATTTTCAGCATAAATATCCTGGTAAGTACCAAAAACCTCAGTCCGAAGCATCAGAAGCCAAAACTCAGAATTCTGGACATAGTACTGGAGACTAAAGAAGAAAGGGAAAGGGGAAAGGAAACCCCTGCCCTTAAAAGCTATCCATTATAAACATGTTTCTTAACTCAAAAGTTGACAGAGGCAAGTCTGCTCATTTCTTCATCACTAAACAAATGTGAGTCTCTAATGGAGACTCACATTTGTTTACTCAGTTTTTCAAAGTGGATTTAATATCATGTGCGGTTAATTACTTACTAAACCCGAAGAACCCCACCCCTTAATCCCCTCCCCGCAAGCGGGGAGGGGAGACAAAGCACCGCTTTGGCGGGGTGGGGTTTAATGATTACCGAAATCATAACTAATTACCCGAACATGATATAACACAAGGTTTTGTAGTAAAAGCCTTGAGTATTGCATGGCACAAGTTCTATGAATGAGCGAAATTATTATATTGATGCTCAAAACACGTTTTAGTTAAGAAAAAGCCAAGAAACCTGAAATAAAAGTAAATTTTGGCACTTGAGGATAAAAAAAACGCTCATTCAGCTTTGAGCGTAGATAAACTTTTATTTAGCTATTGGGGTGGGTTTTAAATTTCTGGCTCTATAGAATGTTTCCAAACTATCGCGATCGCCAACAAAACGCCAGTGCCAAGGTTCGTAACTCACACCTTGAATATTATTTTTGGCAAAGGACATTTCAAAGCCAAAACGCGCCGCATTTGCTTGTAGCCACTGATAAGCTTTGCTATTTTCAAAGTTAATTTGGAGATTAGTAGCTGGTGCTGCACCGTCTCCAATATCCACAGCATAACCCGTGTGATGTTCGCTGTGACCTGGAGGAGCGCTGAGGGCAGCTCGTTGTGCTGGTGTTTGATTTCGCTCGGCGCCCACACCAAAAAACAATTGCTCTTGGTCTTTAACCGAGCGAAAACCAGAAATTGGCACCAAAATTACATTTGCACTCCGCGCTGTTGCTACCATCTCCTGAAATTTTTGGGCAGCAAATTTTCGCATTCTAATGCCCCTATTTCCGGAAATGGTTACTAGTTCTGACTCAGGCGCTTGTGGATATGACAGATGTCCCAACAGAGTATTGTTGGAATTATTGGATGCTGGCGGAGTTACAGGAGCAGAACTAATTGGTGAAGGTTCAGAATTAACAGTTTTTTTCGGGGTAGTGATGAAAAACAAAAAACCGCTTATTAAAGCCAGCAGCAAAAAGCTCGCCACTCCCCCAATCAGTAAAATTTGGGGCTGCAACCACATCTTCGGTGCTGCAACAGGAGTATCGCGTATAGCCACTGGAATATCATCAGGGTCGGGTGATGAATTTTGCAGTTTTTTAGAAAACCCAGCTTTCTTCAAGGAAAAACTCCTGTTTTGTGGGATAGCCATAACAGATTTTGCACTGGACAAAAAGTATAAGTAACAGGTAGCATTTTACATTGGTGGTTCTTAGGTGCAATTTTGACAAACCTTTTAGAACTATACGTCAAGCTGGGAGGATTAATACTGGTAGGTTTTATTTTGGGACGCAAACTACCTGTAACGGTTCCTACCCATTTAGGACGGTTTCTTTATTGGGTGGGAGTACCCATAAGCATAGTATCTTTTTTGCGTCAAACCAGCTTGTCGGCACAGATTTGGATTGCACCCGCGATCGCTTACCTAGCCATTCTACTCGGTGCTTTTTTAGGTTGGGTAGGCATTAAAGCACAAGCTCATTTTAGAAAGACCGTTCCCCAAGCGCCAACTCAGGCTAGCTTCCTCCTAACGGCAATGTTTGGTAACACAGGCTTTCTCGGCTTTCCCATCACCTTAGCAATGGTAGGCAAGGAATACTTTGCTTGGGCGTTATTTTACGATTTGTTAGGTTCTTTCCCAGGAAGTTATGGCTTGGGTGTATTCTTAGCAGCGCGTTTTGGTGGTGGCATCCAGAATCATTGGCACACAGTTAAAGCCATCTTAATTAATCCTGGTCTGTGGAGTTTCGGATTTGGATTACTGTTTCGAGAGGTGGCAATTCCCACCGTTGTGGAATTTTTCCTAGAAAAATTAGCTTGGACTATCCTAGCTTTATCTTTAGTGTTAATTGGAATGCGATTAGCACTGCTCAATTCTTGGCGCAGCCTACCACAAGCCAGCATCAGCTTGGGCATCAAAATGTTATTAGTTCCATTAATCTTAGGCAGCATTCTGCCACTGTTTGGATTAACGGGTTCCACAGCTAAAGTAATAGTTTTGCAAATGGCTATGCCTCCAGCTTTCGCCACACTAGTAATTGCTGAGGCATTCAATCTCGATCGCGATTTGGCAGTGACAGCATTAGCCAGTGGAGTCATCCTATTACTGTTTACCCTGCCGATTTGGCTGTGGCTGTTTTGATTTGAGCATCGGGTATGGGGCAAGCAGCAGGTGTGGGAGGTGTGGGAGGACAGGGAAGCATAAATTCTCTTTACCCCCCACACTCCCCACACTCCCCACACTCCCCACACTCCCCACACTCCCCATCTCCCCATCTCCCCATCTCCCCAGCCCCTCATCTCCTCATCACCTTCGCCGCAAATTCGGCGATGTTCATCTGTTCGTAGTGTTCAAAGGGTTGATGAATCCAGGGGTTATCGGCTAGATAATCAACATAGTAATCGGGTGCTATAACTGAACAGGCTTTATACCACAGTACGGCTGTGCGAATTTCTTCAATGGCGAAATCTGTATTTCGTTTCAGCCAAGGAATAGTTTGCTGGAGTGTAATTCCAGAGTCTACTAAATCATCAACTAAAAGAATATGCGAACCTAACTTTTCATTGGTCATCGTCAAGTGGCGGGACAAAATTAAATTACTTCTTTGTTGCTTGCCGGGGCCGCTGTAAGATGAGGTTGCTAAAATTGCTAGGGGTTTATCGTATATCCGGGAAAGAATATCTCCAACTCGCAGTCCTCCTCTGGCAAGACAAATAATTTGGTTAAATTGCCAACCGGATTCATAAATCTGAATGGCCAGTTGTTCAATTTTTTGGTGATAATCTGACCAAGAAACATAAAGGTCTGGCATAATTCTTAGGGAATTGCTAAGCAGGTACTATTGAAGGCAAACGCAAACATTTTAGTATGAGGGCAAGTTATTATGAATGATTCTGTTGCCGATGGTGATGCCCAACGAAATCCTTTAAATGAAAAACTGGATTTTAAAACAAAATTGGCTTACGGCGCAGGAGATTTAGGCCCGGCCATTACTGCAAATATTTCTGTGTTTTTCCTGCTGGTTTTTTTTACTAATGTTGCTGGTATTCCAGCGGGTTTAGCTGGCAGTATTTTGATGATTGGCAAAATCTGGGACGGGGTAAACGATCCGGTTGTCGGGTTTCTGACCGATAAAACTAAATCTCGTCGGTGGGGTCGTCGTCTTCCTTGGATGTTTTATGGGGCAATTCCCTTTGGAATTTTCTTTTTCTTGCAGTGGATTGTACCGCAATTTAGTGCAGAACAGAGTAATAATATTTGGCCGTTGTTTTGGTATTACGTGGCGATTGGGGTGATATCTCAGGCATTTTACACTGTTGTGAATTTGCCTTATACGGCCATGACTCCAGAATTAACTCAAGATTATGACGAACGCACTAGCCTTAATAGCTATCGCTTTACATTTTCCATTGGTGGTAGCATTTTGTCTTTGATTTTGACGCAAATTGTTTTTTCTAAAATTAGCGATCGCCAACAACAATATCTCGTTTTAGCAGCAATTTCTACAATAATTTCGATTTTAGGATTATATTGGTGCGTTTTTGGAGTCCGCGATCGCATTCTCGCTTTTGAAGCCAAACGTACCCAAATCGAAGAACCTCCATCTCTTCCCTTCTTTGAACAGTTAAAAATTGCTTTCAGTAACCGACCTTTTTTATTTGTTATTGGTATATATCTTTTTTCTTGGCTAGGAGTGCAAGTCACAGCCAGCATTATTCCCTATTTTGTAGTTGATTGTATGCGCCTCAAGGAATCAGATGTCCCCACAGTCATGATCGCAGTCCAAGGAACTGCTTTGGTGATGTTATTTGTCTGGGGTGAATTAAGCAAAAAAATTGGCAAAAAAGTTGTTTATTTCCTGGGGATGAGTTTATGGATTATAGCAGCCGCCGGATTATTTTTCTTACAACCCGGTCAAATTTTGTTGATGTATTTTATGGCTGTAATGGCAGGTATTGGTGTATCGACAGCTTATCTAATTCCCTGGTCGATGATTCCAGATGTGATTGAATTAGATGAACTGCAAACCGGACAACGCAGAGAAGGTATTTTTTATGGTTTCATGGTTTTACTACAAAAATTCGGTTTAGCTTTAGGGCTATTTTTAGTAGGAAATGCATTGCAAGTAGCCGGTTTTAAAGCTGCTGTCGCTGGACAAACTATACTACCTACTCAACCAGAATCAGCACTATTCGCTATTCGTATTGCTGTTGGCCCCATACCAGCAATTTGTCTAATTTTTGGCTTAGTATTAACGTATTTTTATCCAATTACCCGCGAGATGCACGCCGAAATTATGCTGAAACTCAAACAACGCCAAGAGAACAGAAGTAGATAAGACGAAGCTTCGTATTGGCTGTTGAATGTTGACGGTTGACACTCAACACTCAGTTAACAGTCATCATGTAGCTAAATGCAACACCGAGACTCTTTTTTGAGCTTCATCTACCTTAATTTGCGCCAATCCAAACTGTTGAATTACTCCAGCATTGGTAGTTAAATGAGTAGTTACCTGGGCTACTCGATAATGACTTTCTTGTGAGGCTAAAGCAGCCGGCAATAATAACTGATCTGCTAAGTGTTCGTCTACTGGTGCGCCTGTGTGATGAAACTCAAGTAGTTGCTGACAAGCAATTTCCGCAACTGTTTCGGCTGATAACCGCAAACGTCCAAAGCCACCAAAACCAGCTAAGCTGTTTTGATACTCAGCAGTGAGAAAAATACCCGCCCCTGGTGCAACGCCTTTTTCTCGTGATGCTTGCACGGTAACTTTTAAATGCGCTTCTCTTAACAAATTTTCGGCACGATTGGCCATCCGTTGGGGAATGTGGGAAGGTAATTCTGTTACCACCGCAACTCCGCGCACTTGCTGTAAAGTCCCCCGTTCCAACAAATCGATCCCGCTAAGTTGACAACCACCAGTAACTTGCAATTCTAGTTCTCCGCCACCTTGGGGATACCATCCCCAAGCGCCTAATTTGACTTTTGCTTGTACTCCCATACGTTGCAATATCCGCAGATAGACTTGCTCGATGTATGTGACTGTGGGGCTAAAGTTAACATGAGTTCCACCTTTGAGTGTTACTCGTGAGTCGCCTGGTGCTAGTGCTAAAGGCAGGAGAATTGTCTGGAGAATTAAAGCGATCGCACCCGCAGAACCACCAGGTTGTGCTTTACTAACATCAAAGGCATAAGTTCCAGCTTGCACAGCACTACCTGGGATAAATTCCAGTTGCATCGAACCCAAAGCATCACCCCACAATTGGGCATTACAAATTCTAGCTGCGGCACGAACAGCTGTTAAATGCTGTGGTGCTAGTCCTGGCTTTTTGCGTCCGGCGCGAATACCTATAATCCGTATTGGTTCGCCAGTGATAGCGGCTAGACTTAAGGAAGTGCGAAGAACTTGTCCGCCTCCCTCTCCGTAAGAACCATCAATTTCAATCATGGGTGATTTTGGGATGTTCAGAAGTCAGAATTCAGAACTTGTATTGAGCGCAGTCGAAGTACTCAGAATTCAGAATTCAGAATACTTCAAATTTTTACAACGGATTTCAAGAAACGTAAAGTAGACAAACTAGGATTGTTAGGCAAATATCAAGCCTGTTTTACTTCTCAATTCTGCTGTAATTGCAGAACTTTGCTTTTACCAGGGTTCATTAACCCATAGGGGTCTACTATTTCTTTAAATTTTAACTGCTCAGGATCGATAACTTTTCTTCCACCTTCTTCAATAATATAGGTGTGGGGATTGGCAATAGTCACACCGTGTTCTTCGTGATAGTGCATAATTTCGTTGAGGCGTTCTTCTGTGGTGTAGCGTACAAGTTGCAAACCACCAGGAACTACAGCACCATTGACGCGAAAAAATTCTAAATGCATCATCACTTCATCGCCAAAATGATTATACATATGCTCTATAAGTTGCAGACTTTTAGCGGCAGGAAACATACTTTGTATGTAGGTAATTCCAGTGTCTACAGTCCGGGCGTGTAACGTGGTGTGGTTCCAGGTAAATTCTGCTAATGGTGTTCCTTTGGCTGCTTCCTGGGCTGATTTTTCATAAGTAATCTGGCCGCCATATCGCTGCACCAAACCAGGCAAGAATTCTAAACTCGGTTCGGCAACCATCAAAAATACCGCATGGATACCTTCAGGAATGTATTGTTGTAAGGCGTGAAAATATTGGGGAATTGGCGATGCGAAAACAGAAATCAATTTCTTAATCATGCCATCGGCATTGCCAAGGGCATGACCAAACTTTGCTGCTGCGATAAAGTCGTCAAATGTAACGATGACTTCTGCCCAAGGATAAGCAGGCCCTAAGGGAATTTCGACTTCGGTAATGATGCCGTTAATGCCCCAAGCATGGTTAACCTTTTGTACGTCGTCTCCCCGCAACTCGATCGCTTGGGGTTCATCTTCTAAAGTTACCACTCGCAGTGCCAAGATATTACCGCGATCGCGTAACGATCCATATTGTATCGAGCCAATACCCCCACTCCCCCCAGCAATAAATCCGCCAATTGTGGCTGTGCGGTAAGTCGAGGGCGCCATGCGGATTTCCCAGCCGATTTCTCGTGCTTTTTTATCTATAGCCGCCAACTTTATTCCGGCTTCTACCCGCGCCACCCCTGGCTTCACCCAAAGAATCTTTTGCATCCGTGTCATGTCTAAAATTACGCCACCGTGCAATGGTACGCATTGCCCATAATTACCAGTACCAGCACCCCGCACGGTTATAGGTACGCGGTATTTCGCACAAGCAGCCGCAACTTTGAAAACCTCTGCTTCATTAGTGGGACGCACCACAATATCCCCCACTTTTCCCTCTAGTTTCGGCACAAGCACCGGGCTAAAGGTGTGATAATCGTGTGATAATTTTGCCACTTGGGCGGGTTCAGTAATAATTTCTATGCCTTCTAGAGAATTAATCAAGGCATCCAAGTTGGTTGTCATAATTTATGAATCAGGGCTTCTAAGTTGGTTATTGCCATAGCTTATTATTAATTACCCTAAGCCATAATCTGTATATTTATACTTGTAAGGAGCTTGCAAACCCAGAACAATATATCTGGTGTTACTCCCACGATCGCTAATTCTTCTGCTAGATTGCGATCGCTTAAATTCTGTTGCACCCATTTGCCATCTTTAATATCAAAATGCATCACGCAACAATAAATACAATTAATTTTAGTAAATTTAAGATTTGTTAACACCTCCTAAGATTAAAATGTATTAAAGTCTATACACTTGATAAAATAATACAATACTGGATTTAAGTCATTGTTTTCAGATTATTAATCTAGTTGTGAATGTGTTGGAAAGACTTAAAAATATGAGTGAAACTGCCGAAAAACTTAAACTCGAACTTTCTCAGCTTTCTGCAAAAGAACGTGCTGAAATAGCCTACTTTTTAATTCATTCTCTAGATGAGGATACAGATGATAATCTAGAAACTGCTTGGGATAATGAATTAACCGAACGATTGGAGGATATTAATCGTAAAACAGCTATTGGAGAAGCATCATCTCAAGTTTTTTCTGAGTTACGAGAAAAGTATTTGTGAAGTTTATTGTTATTCACACCGAAGCGCGAAAGGAGCTTGATGCTGCAATAGCTTACTATGAAGCTCAAAAAGTCGGCTTGGGATTAGATTTACTGTCTGAAGTGGAAAAAGCTGTAATGAGAATTCAGCAAAATCCTAATTTAGGAACTCCATATAAAATTCAAGGAATACGTCGTCATACTATTCAAAGTTTTCCCTATTTGATTTTTTATACTGAGCTTGAAGAGGTGATTTGGGTTATTGCCATCGCGCATGGTAAGCGCAAACCGAATTACTGGAAACAAAGAAATATCGAAATTGAATAAAAAATTTTAAAGGTAGAGGAATTAACTCTTGAAACTCTCCTACCTCTAGAGCATAATCAAATTCCGATCTAGTTTTCTTCTTTAACAGCACTTTCATGCCACTTACTTAATATAAAATCAGATAAAGTACTCAGACTAACAAAAATCAATACACCCAACCCAGTTGTCAAAAATAGTGCTGCAAACATCCGAGGAATTTGTAAGTTGTAGCTAGATATCAAAATCCGGTAAGCAATACCCGATTTCGCCCCACCAGTCCCGGCGACAAATTCCGCAACAATGGCACCAATTAATGCTAAACCACCGCTGATTTTTAACCCGCCTAAAAAGTAAGGCATGGCACTAGGTAAACGGAGATATAGTAATGTTTGCCAGCGAGAAGCTTTGTAAAGTTGAAATAAGTTGAGCAACTTGCGGTCAACGCTGTTGAGTCCTAATGTAGTGTTAGAAACGATAGGGAAAAAGGCAACTATCCAAGCACAAACTACCAAAGCGGCGAAGGTGTTATTTTTCAGCCAAAGAATTATTAAAGGTGCGATCGCTACTATGGGAGTTGTTTGTAAAATTACCGCATAGGGAAATAAACTGCGTTCAATCCATTTACTTTGAGCAAACAAAATCGCTATTAATAAACCGGAAATCGCCGCTGCAATAAAGGCAACGAGTGTGATTTGCAGTGTAATTAATAATGATGGAAAAAGCTCATTCCAGTCACTAATTAAGGTTTGAAATACTAATATTGGTCCTGGGAGGATATAAGGAGGTAAATGCATTACCCGCACCAAAATATTCCATAAAAATAATACTACAATACCAACTGCGATCGGTGCAAAAATATCAGCAGAAATTAATTTTTCTAGTATTTTATTTGATTTTTTAAACATTATTTTTAGCTACGTTTAAATAAAAAACATCCAATTATTTCTTGTGGGGTGGGCGTCTCGCCCGCCCATAATTACGGGCGGGCAAGATGCCCACCCCACAATATTGAATCATTTATTTTTTGTAAATCACTTATTAAAAGTCTCTCTGTTTATACATAGAGTATTCAGAATTCTAAATTTTAACTCATAGCTTGGGCTAAATGCAGAGAAATTTCACGGCAATATTGGTTATATACCGATGATGTACGAAAGTCATCGTCGCGGGGATAGGAAGCATCAATTTTTATATCTGCTACGATACGTCCGGGACTTGTCCCCATTACTAGCACCCGATTTGATAAATAGACTGCTTCGTAAATATTGTGGGTGACAAAAACCACTGTCCAGTGCTGTTGACACCATAAATCGAGTAAATCGCTATTGAGTTTACTCCGAGTAATTTCATCTAATGCCCCAAATGGTTCATCCATTAACAAGACATTTGGCTGAGTTACTAATGCCCTAGCAATTGATACCCGCATTTTCATCCCACCAGATAATTCGCGGGGATAGTTTTCTTCAAAACCTTCTAATCCTACCAGCGTTAATGTCTGCTGCACCAATTTTTGACTATCTTTTTTAGACATTCCCGCCAACTTTAGTGGTAAGCGTATATTCTCCCAAACATTTGCCCAAGGCATGAGGGCAGCATCTTGAAAAACAAAAGCCAATTTTTTTGCTTGCTGAGTTATGCCCCAGTCAATACTACCAGAACTCATAAGTCCCAGTCCGGCAATCAAGCGCAGTACTGTGCTTTTACCGCAACCAGAAGGGCCAACTAAACTAACGAATTGTGCCTCTGGAATTGCTAAATTCAAGTCTTGCAGGGCAACAGTACCATTGGCGTAGACTTTGCTAATGTGACTGAGTGTGATAATGGGACGGTTACTCATGCAAAAAGTTTGGAGAATAACAGCGATCGCTCACCTGATTTTAGATTCTAAATTTTAGATTTTGGATTGAATATTACAAATTTAAACAGGTTGCAAGCCCCCGAATCATATGTAAAATAAATCTAAAACCCAAAACCCAAAATTGATTCACTTCTTGTAATAGCCTACCCCTTTATTCACAAATTGCAAGGTGTACGCTTCTTTATAATTAACGTTGGGTTGGGAAATCTTAGTATTAACCATACTATCGAAGAGTGATTTCCATTTTTCGTCGCTCATTGCTCCGATACCTTGTTTTTCTGCTATGTCAGAAAGAATGATTCCATATTCATTGAGCTTTTGAATACTATAAGCTAGTTGCTCATCTGTCATTTCTGGATTATCTTTTTTAATCAGTTGATTCCCTAGTTGGGGATTTTCTAAATAGCTATACCAACCTTTGATGGAAGCATCAACAAATCGCTGCACTAAATCAGGATTTTTTTCTACAAGTTCTTTTTTAGTTTCAATAGTGGTTGCGTATGGTTGATAACCATAATCTGCTAATAAAAATACCACTGGTGCAAAACCACCCTGCTTTTGAATGGCAAAGGGTTCAGATGTAACATAACCTTGTTGGGCTGAGTTTTTGTCAGTTAAAAAAGGAGCCGGATTAAAATTGTAAGGACGTTTTTGATCGTCGGTAAAACCATACTTTGCTTCCAGTAAAGGCCAATAGGTAATATTGGCAGAAGCAGAGACATAAATCGGTTTGCCTTTAAGGTCGCCAAGGGTTTTAATTGCTGTGTTGGGATGGGCGATGAGACACCAAGGATCTTTTTGAAAAATTGCTGCGACTGTGATTTTGGGAATACCCTGTGCAATGGCATTCACGGCATCAATGCCGTAACCCATAAAGAAATCTACCGCACCCCCCATCAACAATTGAGTACCACTACCTACCTGGGGGCCGCCCATTTTGATAGTGACATCTAAACCGTAGTCTTTGTAAATACCAGTGGCGATCGCCTGGTAGAATCCCCCGTGTTCTGCTTGTGCTATCCAGTTTGTACCGAATGTCACTTTGTCCAACCCAGAACTTTTCGTTGGCGGTTGGTTGTTGTTAGTACAAGCTGCAATTAAGCTGCTAGCAATACAGATAGAACCGTATTGAACAAAATCACGGCGAGTGAGGCGATGATTTGTTGCTGATGAGGGTGAAGACGGATTCATAAAAAAGTATGATGCTCTCTCCTATCTACCGTCGTAACTCAATCTATACGTACATTCTAGAATCAATTTTTGATTCACCAAAGAATAGGGTTGAATCTCAAGAGCGCGTTTAAAAGCGCGGATTGCCTCACCATACCTTCCTAGTGCTGCATAACATAAGCCCATGCCATGAAGGGCACCAAAATGTATTGGATTTATCTGCACAACCATCTGACAATCTGCCAGAGATTTTTGATAATCGCCAATGCTGTAATAAAGAAAAGCTCGCCGGTTCCAAGCTTCGGCAAAATCTGGCTGTTCTCTAAGAAGTTCCGTCAGTGCTGTTTCAGCTTCAGTAATTTCGCCCGCGTCCAGTAATTTTTGACTGCGATCGATCCTTTCTAGCCCATAGATTCCCTTTTGCTGAAACCAGATTCGCCAGATTTTTCTGGTTGCCTGTTCGCGGACTGTAGCATCGGGATTTTTTAACTCTTCAAGTAAGGAATTGATTGATAAAGAATCCATGAATTTGAGATCGGTGAATATACCTTTATTTTTACTTTCTCACAAAAATTAACGTCTCAAACATTTTTAAAGTCATCTTTAAATTTACGGAGATTAATTGCTATTTATGAAATTTCTGTGTTATTTTTTGTATTCGACATGACTAATGCCAAACTCGATATTGAAACTCATAACTGCTTGTTGGTAGGGATGTCACGCTTTTAAAAATAAAAACTAACTATAGGTAGTTGACAATTCCTTAGTAACTAATAGTTCATAAAAACATTACAAAAAATTCCCGACTATGCCAAAGCAAAACGACGTTTCCAGGCATATTGTTCTTACTTCCCATCCTAGTAGCTTTGGCCCTAAGCCAGTTCCCATTCAATGGGGGGCGGACGATCCCATGCAAAGGGGGCCGATTATTGCCACGCTGACCAAGCAAGGACATCGCAACGTCATTGGGACTCATTCTGGGAGTTATGCGATTTATCGCGCTCTAGCAGTGGCTAGCGGTGCTTTGCAGTCAGACCGGAGAGCCGATTTGACAAATACATCTCCAGTAGAGCATATCGGCCCTTACCCCAGTTGGTTTGATGCCGAGAAGATAGTATCTCTCGATCCCTTTGGGGCGATGCCATCTGAGGTATTTTCATCCTATTACCAACAGGGGTATGATATTCGTCCCACCATCGCCATCACGAAAGCTCACATTAATATGCCGGAACTGCAAGATGCAATAGAAAAAGGGCGCTTGCAGGTAGATGGCAAAATTATGAAATCAGGTGGCGATTTAGTTGTCATTAAAGCCGCCATTGAACCAGTTTGGTATTTACCAGGAATTGCCAAGCGTTTTGGCATTTCAGAGGCGCAATTGCGCCGTGCTTTATTTGAACAAACTGGCGGGATGTTTCCGGAATTGGTGACGCGTTCGGATTTGGAGGTATTTTTGCCGCCAATTGGAGGCGTAACAGTGTATATTGTCGGCGATATTGCTGCGATCGCCGATCCCAATAAACCCGTAGCCGTGCGAGTTCATGATGAGTGCAACGGTTCTGACGTATTTGGCTCAGATATTTGCACCTGTCGTCCCTACTTGGTACATGGAATTGAAGTATGCGTTCAAACCGCACAGTCAGGCGGCGCCGGTGTAATTATTTATTGTCGTAAAGAAGGTCGCGCCTTAGGAGAGGTAACGAAATTCTTAGTATACAACGCCAGGAAGCGTCAAGAAGGAGGCGATCGCGCTGATGCCTATTTTGCCCGCACCGAATGTGTCGCCGGAGTCGAAGACATGCGCTTCCAAGAATTGATGCCAGATGTCTTACATTGGCTCGGCATCACTCGCATTGACCGCATGGTGTCCATGAGTAATATGAAATATAATGCCATCACCCAAGCGGGAATTGAGATTGTAGAAAGAATACCCATCCCAGAAGATTTAATTCCCCAAGATGCACGCGTAGAAATTGAGGCGAAAAAAGCCGCTGGATATTACACCACAGGCGATGTATTAGATGCTGATGGCTTGGCTGACGTGAAAGGGCGAGGCTTGGTAGAGTAGGGAGAAATCAATTCAAAATTCAAAACTTGTACTGAGCTTGTCTTGAGCGTAGCCGAAGTATTCAAAATTAAAGAACTTTTGCCTTCTGCCTTATTTTTCCCAATGACCAATGACCAATGACTAATAAACTAATTACATATCTTCGTTCCCCAGTGGCGATTCGGGAACGATGCGGGCAACTGTTTGCACTGGTAAATGAGGGAAAATCGCGTTATTTTAATTGCGATTTGACGAAGTTGACAAAGGTTGCAGATTATGTGGTTGAAGTCATGCGTTGTGATTACCCAGATTTGCAAATTCCATTTCATAGCCGTTGGCGACATTTTGAGGCTGGGGGTGTAGCGCGTTTAGCTGTGTTGGATACTCAGTTGGCGGGACTAACACCTCTAGAAAAAGCTGCTGCTAAGTTTGATTTGGCAATTGTTAGTGTATTGTTGGATGCGGGTGCGGGGAACAATTGGCGTTATCACGAACAAGAAACTGGGTTAAAATTGGGGCGATCGGAAGGGTTAGCTGTAGCCAGTTTTCAAATGTTTTGTGAAGGCGCTTTTTCCAGCCATAATTTGCCCCAAGTAGATGCTCAAAAATTGCAAGCATTCACAGAAGCAGAACTCGCTACAGCTTTTCAGGTAAATGCAGAAAATCCTCTCGTGGGAATTTCTGGGCGCTTGAAACTATTGCAAAAATTAGGACAAGCTGTAGTTTCTTCGCCTAATTTGTTTGGTAACGAAAACCCTCGTCCAGGGAATTTGGTAAATTATCTTTTGGGTAAATCTGAAAATGGACAGTTAGCAGCTGCAACAGTTTTTAGTGCAGTTTTAGAAGGATTTAGTGAAATTTGGCCTGGAAGATTAGAAGTTGCTGGGGTAAATTTGGGAGATGTTTGGCGACATCCAGCTGTTAGCGATGATGGCTCAGTACCTTTTCACAAGTTATCTCAATGGCTGACATACTCTTTATTAGAACCACTACAAGAACTCGGTTTAATAATTACTGGTTTAGATGCCCTAACAGGATTACCAGAATATCGAAATGGGGGATTGTGTATTGATTTGGGACTTGTTGGTGTTAAAGACTTAGAGATTTGGCGATCGCCTCATTCAGTAGCATCGGAAGTTATAGTTGAATGGCGTGCTTTGACGGTGATTCTCTTAGATTATATTGCCGCTACAGTGCGCGAAAAGTTGCATATGACTGCCGAAGAAATGCCATTAGTGAAAATTCTCCAAGGTGGAACATGGACGGCTGGGCGAAAAATTGCCGCTGAACTCAGAACAGGTGGTACATCACCTATCCAAATAGATAGTGATGGAACAGTATTTTAACTATCAAATTTTATCGCAAGTAGCTATAGCAATCGTTGATTGTTAACCGTGGACAGTCAACAAACTACAAAATATGCACAACCAAGTAACATTAATTCAACATCCCTTGATTCAGCACAAACTAACGCTGATGCGGAAAGCTGAAACTAGCACCACGAAATTTCGCACCCTCCTCAAAGAAATTAGCCTGTTATTGGCTTATGAAGTCACGCGAGATTTACCGCTGAAATCCGAACAAATTCAAACACCATTAGCTTCAATGAATGCACCAATGCTGGCTCCCGATAAAAAATTGGTGTTAGTCTCTGTGATGCGTGCAGGACAAGGAATTTTGGATGGGATGTTAGAGTTAATACCATCAGCAAGGGTGGGGCATATTGGTTTATATCGTGACCCCAAGACTCTAATTCCTATTGAGTATTATTTCAAAGTTCCTCATGATGTTGACAAGCGCGATATGCTTGTGGTCGATCCAATGCTGGCTACTGGTAATTCAGCTGTGGCAGCTGTGGAACGCCTGAAATCAACTAATCCCCTATCAATTAAATTTGTCTGCTTACTTGCTGCACCGGAAGGTATTGAGCGTTTCTGCCAAGCTCATCCTGATGTACCGCTCTATACTTCTGCCATTGATGACCATTTGGACGAGCATGGTTATATTATCCCAGGATTGGGAGATGCAGGCGATCGCTTGTTTGGTACAAAATAACTAATTACTCATAGAGCCAAAGACGAACAAGTAGTAATTAAATACACATCCTTGATTAAGGAATTTTACACTTCTAGTATGTGGGATTGTTTCGCTGAAAAGTCATACTAAATACATTACATTGATAGACGAACTTAATTTAAAACATCGATACAATTCTCAGAATATTACCTGATATAGTATAATTCTCAAAACTCCTACTTGGAGACTCTAAGAGTGAATATTCTACTTTAACTACTAATGATACAACCTACTATTGGACAGCTAGAAACAGAATTATCAGACCAGGTTAAAAATTTATATAATGAAAAACTGGGACAGCCTCCTACCCAAATTATTTGCCATTTTTTTGATACCGAAATTGTAATTTCTTTAGAAAACTCTGTTACCCTCGTTGAAGAAACTCTACTTCAAGGAGGCTATGACAACTTAGCCGAACAAGTCCGATTATATTTAGATAAATTAATTAAACCACAATTGAAAAAAATAATAGAGCAAATTGTTGGCAAACCTGTCCTTGACTTGATGACGAATACAAATTTAGCAACAGGCCGTACTGGAATTATTGTTGTTTTAAAATCTATTACCTGAAATGTATCTTCGAGTAAAACTTCAAAAATTTAACTGAATAAAAATTTTGTAAGTAAGTCGGTACAATAAAACCAAACTGTGTAAATAAAAGTAAACAAGCTCAAATCCTTTTCTCCCTGCTTTCTGCCCCCTGCCCCCTGCCTTATCCCAACGATAATTATTTACGCCGATATACTTACTCGCGTGTCAATTAGCCTTTCCAAAGCTGAGAGTTTGGTTACTCCCAGCTTGGAAAAAACTTAACGACACTGACGATATTTGATGTGATAAACCAAACCACGATGGGCAAGGTCAAAGGAGTCAACAGTAGCCATCCCTTGACCACTGGCGGTAATTGCAGCATTCACCCGCATATTTACACTGTCGCCACAGCGCGACCAGACATCAGCCACAGTCACTAACTGGTCTCGAACGTTGTAGTCAGTTTCGCCGTTAAACACCCTAGAAAAAACAGGGCCGCGCTGACCAGCAAAAAAGTATTCGGCTCTGAGTCTGCCAATTGTGGAGGGAGCAACATACCCCCGATAATCAGCATCATATAGGGAAATTTGAAAGCCTTGCGGTACTTGAATCGGAATGCTCAAATTACAGCTTTTGCGTCTTTGTGCTGACTTATTCCCCACAGCGATAAATTGATCGAATAGAATACTTAGCTCTTGACCATCAGGACTGACGTTGACGCTAGCAGAACCATCGGGGCAACCATTACCACCATATTCTGCGCCTAAAATTTCAACTTTGTCGTTAGCAAGAGCCGGGCCTATGGAAGCCGTAATCAGTGTTGCCGCAGCTAAAAAAGCTTTAACAAAATTAACACTTCTTTTCTGAAAAATTTGACTATTCATTACTCACCTAACTTGAGTATTTTGTACAGTGTTAACTCCAAATTTGTGATGAATAATTCCGGAAAATTTCTCAGAAAAATTTTGTAAAAGTTCTGTATTATTTGAAATAATTCTTTATATAAAAGTTGTAACTGTTTCGACAAAATTTGTATTGATAAAGCTTCTAAAATATGCTCTATCTTGTCAAATAATTAACTTATTGACAATGAATTAAGTATAAATTTGCGAACTATAATTTTTAGAGATATTAAACTCTCAAACTCTCGATTAGAAAGCGCTAAGTAGCTCAGGGCATGGGACATAGACACATCAAACTTACTGAAAACTAGTTTAATGCGGTCTACTTAAGCTACATTTATATACTTAGATAAAATATAGTTATCTCATAAAAATGTCTCAACAAAGTCCAGTGTCATCAGCCAGAATTAGCACGAAAATTATATAGGTTTTGTAGATAAGTACACAAAATTATTACTCGCTAAATAAAATATCTAACGACCTGCAATTAGCGATGCTTTTTCCACTAATCAATTATGATTTTTTTGACCTCTAAATTCTTAGTTAAGCCTTCAATATTTAATCTGTGCTTGCTTAACGACTAAAAAGTTTTATCTAGTGTTCCCGCAAAAGTGAAATAGACGATCGCTGTTGACTTAAGATTACACATTGATAGAAAATATGTTGTAAAAAGCACATATTTTATAAGTATTTAGCATTCATAAACCCCTACCGATCGCGGTTTTCAGGCAAATAGGGAAGACCTAACGCTTTTGGGGTTACAGATTTACCAGTCTTACTTACCAATGCCAAAATTGCGATCGCATAAGGTAACATCACCAGAAATTGATAAGGTATATTTGCGCCCAACGCCTGAATTCGCAACTGCAAGGCTTCTGTAGCGCCAAATAACAAACAAGCCAAAGCAGTGCCTACAGGATGCCACCTACCAAAAATTAAAGCAGCGATCGCAATAAATCCTTTGCCAGCACTCATGTTTTCTGTAAAAAATCTTACTTGCACTAAAACGAGATTCGCACCTCCCAAACTTGCAAGACAGCCGGCGATCGCCACCGCCCAATACCTCACCGATTCTACGTTTATTCCAGCTGTTTTCGCTGCCTGAGGATGTTCTCCCACCGCTCGTAAGGTCAAACCAAAGCTTGTACGAAATAAAATATATGTAGTTATAATTACTAAAAAAATAAGTAAATATACAAAAATATTTTGTTGAAATAGCAACGGCCCCAACAGCGGAATATTACCAAGACCAGGAATAACTATCGCTTCAATTCCCGGTAATCTTTGAGTACTACCAACGCTAAACACCAACCGCGCCAGAAACGATGTCATCCCAGATGCTACGAGATTAATTGCTAAACCTGATACCAGCTGATCCACACGCAAAGTTACACACAAAAAAGCATGAAGTAGACCAACCAAACCCCCAGCAATCAAAGCTGCAAAGACACCAACCCAAACATTATCTGTGTAAAAAGTAGCAACGGCACTACTAAAAGCTCCAGTCAGTAACATCCCTTCTAGGGCAATATTTAGCACTCCCGAACGTTCCGAATACAGTCCGCCAAGTGCGGCAAATGCTAGGGGTACAGTTAAACGCAAACTCGCAACTAAGTAATCGGAAAAAAAAGTTAGGTTATCCATAAAACAGTGCCGAGTGTTAACTGATGACTGAGGAGTTACAGGAGATTGCGAGTTGGTGAGGTACAGATCGCGTAGTAGGGGCAAAACAGCTGTACATTGGTGTTAAATGGCTTAACTGTCGGCTTCCTCGCCCGCCTAGAACTAAAGTTCAAGGCTAATAGCTGAAGTCTACTTCAGTAGACTCAAAAATTTTGGGTATATTTAGTCATCTTTAGATGACTTTTGCTATTAGCAAGGAACTTCAGTTCCTTGCGGGACAGCAGTTTTACGTTAAGTTGACACGAATGCACAGCTGTTTTGCCCCTACGCGTGTATTTCATTTACCTGAAAAACGCTGTATTATTCTCCCCATTCCCCCATCCCCCCATCTCCCTAGTCCATCATTCCTGCTTCAATTAACTGACGTGCCAATGCGATCGCGTCTGTTGGTGTGGAGACTTTCCCCTCAGCTTGTGCGATCGCAATTTCTGTTAACAATTTGCCTACTATTGGTGAAGCTGGGATATCTAGTGCTATAATCAACTCCTTCCCACTGACTAATGTAGTGGGATGAGCGACCAGATCGTCAGGGTTGAGGTAGCGGTTGATTAAAGGTGCAAAGACAAGGCAACGCGTTGCATAGGCTTCCTCTGTTGTAGCGACTGCTGTGTTTAGCTGCTTGTTGCCAGACATCGCCCCTACCAAATTATCAAATGCTACGGCTAGTGCTACCGTGGCAGGAAACACAATATCTGCATCTTGGAACAAAAAGTATTGTTCTCGCAAAGACATATTTGCCACTTTTAGCTGGGGTAATAATTTTAAAGCAGTGGTTACACCGCGAATTTCAGCACGACTGTAGGTAAGTTCCTGTAATTCTATTTCTGCTAATTCTGGATTTGGGTTGACAAGACAAGCAAGTTTAGCAATGGCTAACCAAGTTGTTTTGATAGTATCCCGGACATATCCTTGTAGTTGTACTCCCAGTTGTTGCCAATTTTGAGCGAGTAAAACTGCTGCATCGTCAACAGCTGCTAGTTTATTTAAATTTTCACGGGTGGCGCTTTTGAAGAAAGGTTTAACTAAACCATCTTCCCAAGCACTTGTTATCCAGGGAGTACCCTGAGAATTTGCCAATAAATAACCGATTTCTACACGAAATCGTTCTGCTGCAACTTTGCTGATATGCGATGCTAAAGAACGAATTGTGGTTTGGGTAGCTGACTCAATATTAAAATTCAGTTGGGCAGCTTGGCGATAAGCTCGCATTAACCGCAAAGGATCGTCTTCCAGGTTAGCGGGTGATACCATTCGCAAAATGCCTTGTTGTAAATCTGCATAGCCTTGTAGAGGATCGATGATTTCTTGGGTGTGGGGATTGTAGGCGATCGCATTTATTGTAAAGTCGCGTCTATGCAAGTCAACCTCTAGACTATCTCCTTCTTGTTGGGCAAAGTCAGCCGTGGCGTGGGGAAAAACCACACGGGCGATTTGTCGTTGTGCATCGAGTAAGACAAACCCAGCATTATAATGATGGGCGATCGCTTTTGCTACCTTTACGGCGTCAGACGGTATTACAAAATCTAGATCTAGATATTCGCGAGTTCTGCCAAGCATAGCATCGCGTACAGCACCACCCACCATATAAGCGGGTTGTGGCAATAACGCCAAGCTAAAAGGCCAATTTTCGGGAGCTAGGGTAGAAGCAACAGAAGAATGCATTGTAATAAAAATCAACCCAGCAACTAATGAATAATAGTCCTGCTTAAGCTAGATTAACAATAAAGGCCCCTGGAGTTGGTTCTATTATGTGTATTTGCGTGAACTGCCACTATGTAGACAGCTGTCTCACCTATCATGCCGTAGAAGGGCAGCACCAACAACCTCACTTGACCGAAACCCCAGATTTTGAACCGAATGAACCTTCTATCAACGTCAACATCCGAACTAAAGATGATGTGATTGAAATGGAATGGGACGTTGTTGGTTGTCTGAGCTTTAAGCGGGAAATGGGTAAATGGTCGAAGTTGCGTCCTGGAGAATTAGTACCCACTTAAATTTTGGATTTTAGATTTTAGATTTGCAATTTTCAATTGACAATTCAATTCCAAATTTATCAAGACTTACGCAAAAGATAACGAAAGTAGCGGTAATTCATGAATTACCGCTACGCAAAAATAAGGTTTTCAATCACATATTGCGTAAGTCCTGTTTATTAACAAAAATCTTGGCAAAATTATGAATTGTCTGTAGGGGCGTACAGCTGTACGCCCCTACTTATTTCTATCCAGCATCACCCTTTCTGCTTCCTCTGACTTGTAAGTAGGGAACAGGGAACAAATAACAACTACTTACATGCATAGCGATGAAAAAATTTTTTCATCGGGATCGCCTTCTTCCTGCCTTCTACTCACAAAAAGCCGTTTTTAATCCAAAATCTAAAATCCAAAATCCAAAATTAAATTAACGAATACCGTCATTATCAATTGCACTGTAACTATCGTTAGGGAAAAGCCCCAACCAAGGGTCAGAACTAGGGGTTAAAAATAGTTGGGCGTAGACTCGTTGATTGAGGGTTTCTACATTCTTTGTTTGGTTACCTTCTAGAAACCATTGATGAATTTGGCTGTGCAATATATATTCATTTCTGACTGTATCTAAAGCCATTGCTGCTTCAAAATTTTTCACTATTATCGGCAAATTATCTTTTGCAGCATTGGCAGGCTGAGACTTTTTAGCTTTAATTAAAGAAATGCTGTTTCGATCTAACTTGGCATCGCTGGCATAGAGTTGAGCAATTTTATTCCAGGCTTCTTGGTCAGTAATTTCAGCTAAAGCCTTTTGATTTTGTTGGGCGTTAGATTCGAGCGCAGTGAGCATTGGTCTTTCAACTACCATTTTAGAAACTGCCAGAGAACCTGCGATTTGGGCTGTTGGTGGTTGAGTGGAATTACTGGGAGATTCCACCAACTTTGGAGGAGACTGGATACCCAAGCGGGATAAATCAGCAAGCCATTGGGCTTGGATGGAATTGTAGCGATCGCTGTGGTATTTTCTTAAAAAAGCCTCGCGATCGCCTGGTGTAAGTTTGCTATAGTTTTTTGCTACTACTTCAGCCTGTTGTAACTGCCGTATAAACGCCTTAGGGCCGTATAACCCCGGAATTGCATCGATTGGGCGACCCGACGCATCTAATATATAGTGAATGCTATTGCCTGTAATTGTCCGTTCCAACTTGCGACCATCACCGAAATCAATTGTAACTTGTGGTACAGGGCGCACTGATTCCCAGTGCAAAATAAAGCGGTCTTGAAGCAGCCGAGAAATTTCACTATTGGGATACAGCGCTACCCTGAAGAACCTACTATTAGCACAACTCAAATCGCGATCGAGTCTACCCAGCAAGCGCAAAGACAAAATGGGTTTACCGCTGATTTTGGCAGCAGCTTTAGCTTGTTCGATGTCTGTATACCAATACAGACGAGAGGCGTAACAGTCCCGTTGTTGGCACAGTTCATCTAAAGCCGCCCGCAGTGCAGCAGAAGGTAAAACATTACCTGAAGAATAGTTGTTTAACTCATTGGCATGAGATTTGAGGAATATCTGCAAGCCATTTGCACCCTGTTTGCGAAGCACAGAAGCTTCTTGAGATAACTTGGAGGTTTCAGTTACAGGAGTTTGAGCATGAGCTGTCTGCAAAAGAGAGAGGCTAACTAGTATGAGTACGAAGGGATTTTTGAGAGTTCTAAATTTCATAAATCTTAAAAGAATAGAAGTGTGGATGTTAAGCTATTACGCTTTTAAATTGCACAGTCACTCATCCTGTTGACTAGTTAACTGCCAACAAACCAGAGAAATCTAGTTTAATTTCTAAGATTGAACGGATGCTACTAAAGTTTCTCAAAAGGATAAGTAGGTATACATAATTAATGTAAACTACAAAAGTTTAAAACCCCAATAATAACTGGCTTTTCCCTTTTACCTGCTACTTAGTAAATCTTCAAAAATCCACATATACTAGATTGCAACTTTGTGAAGTACAGATAATTGCGGAACCCGGAGGGTACGGTCGTACCCTTATCTAAGAGACGCTTTCAGCGAAGGGATTCCGCTTTAGCGGTACGCCCCTACCCGTGTAGTTTCATTTACCTGAAAAACCCTGTAAATCACAAAAGTTATCCCTTAATTTTTGGTTCTCTGTATGGAGGCAATTTTAGGATATTGACTCTTAAGCTTATAGGCAAATCATTTTTTCGGTATTTACCTAACAAACTCAGGTTTATATCCGTCCCCAAACATATAGGAATAATATTTGATTTGGAGAAATACGCGTAGGGGAGCCAGCCGCATGGGCGGGTTTCCCGACTTGAGCGGACTGGCGTTGCGTTAGCCTGAGAGTACGGCACCAGTTAACGATTTAGGTGCGTTAGGCTACGCCATAACACACCCTACAGATACTCAGGTTTATATCGGTTCCCAAACATATACAGGTATTTATTTACGGAAGCAACTTCATCAAAAGTACAAATTATTAAAATTCAGATGTATTAATTTTGTATTTAAATTTATTTAAGCTAGAAAATGATAGCGATGTTATGAAGATTGTTTTTTTTTAAATCAGTAATATTTCTGTTTAAAATCAAAGCAAATATAACTAAATTATTGATATTGTAAGTTGCACTAATTTCTAGTCACAGCTAGGAATGGCTAACACGCTTTATTTGAGAGCGCAATAAGTTATCTGGGTAAAATCGCGATTTTCTTTGAGACAGAAAACAAATACAAGCTCTGAAAACTTGGAATATTTATTAACCAATTTGACAAATCACCATGCACAAATATATTTGGAATCTGCTAATGCTGGTATTAGCAACAATTTCGACTTGCACTATTGCTCCATGTCATGCTCAAACGGCTGCAAAATCTGATAGCCAAAATACTGACAACATTAGTTCTGTATCTTCAAATTCACCTTCTGCTATCCAATTGCGTGATTTAGTCAATTCTACTGATAACAAATCGACTGTCTTATCTGAGACAGTTAGTAACACTTCTGTTTCTCAAGCTAATATAACTGCACCTCAACCCAAGGTCAGAATTCCTATATTCAGCAGAATTTTTCGCACACCTTCGATGGGGCAGTAATCAAGTACTCAGACAAACCAATTTATAATATTGCGTCTATAACAGAGAATAGGGAATAGGCTTAAAAGTTTCTTGATGTTGAGCTTTTTCGATGGTATTTTCAGGTGAATAGACTACGCGTTAGGGACACAGCAATCCTGTGTCCCTACGTCTATGTGTAGATGTGGTTCAGATACATGAAAACTATTGCAAATCCATCGGTTGTACCACAGCTTGCCTGTATATCTAAATTTGATTAAAGTCTTGGGGTTGGAACATCTTGTCTGTCTTAATTATGCAATTGAAATGTGGAGCAGTTTAATCATCCTAGAGACATAGTTTTTTTTGCTCCAGAATGGGTAATATCTCGAACTTGAATGAATAGTGAATAGGTTACCCTGATTGGAATTACAAATCAAAGCGATCGCCCTGATTCATATTTTTATTTTGCAGCAAAAACTTGATATTTTTCTACCCACAGTTGTGAAGGCAATCGCTCAAAAGAAAGATGGAATCCCCCTAACCTCTATGTAAACCTAAGATTAGGAATAATTCCAAACACTTTGTTAGAGGAGAACTCAGGATGGTAGCTACTTTAGATGATACGAAACGCAATGCTATTGCTGTGAAATTAGCAAGTATCAAAGCGCTGCAACAATTGGTCATCGAAAATGAACAACTCCTTTTGAAAGAAGGACTTGATTCCGAAATTGCCGATCGCATCCGCAATTTCATCAAAGATGATGAAAAAAATCTTGGTGTTTTGGAAACTGTAATTACTCAGTATGGCATTCAGGCTGAACCCAAAAAAAACGTGACAGAATTTATTCAAAAAGCTCGCGAATTGTTTAAGGGTTCTGAGCTAAGCCTATATGAAAAAGTCTCTCAACATGAATTGCTGAAACATCAACTAGTAACTAGTGGTTTGATAGTCCACAAAGCTGCTCAAAAAGTTGGTGCTGATGTAATGGTGGCGATCGGGCCTTTGAATACCGTTAACTTTGAAAACCGCGCTCACCAAGAGCAACTCAAAGGTATTCTAGAAATTCTCGGCGTCCGCGAACTAACTGGACAAGATGCAGATCAAGGAATTTGGGCACGCGTTCAAGATGCTTTGGCTGCGGTAAGTGGCGTAGTAGGTAGTGCTGTCACTCAAAATAGTGACAAAAAGGATTTGAATATCCAAGATGTCATTCGCCTCGATCACAACAAGGTAAATACTCTGTTTACCGAACTTTTACAAAGCAACGATCCACAAAAGATCCAAGAATACTTCGGTCAAATTTACAAGGATCTCACAGCTCACGCTGAAGCTGAAGAAGAAGTTGTCTACCCAAGAGTACGTTCTTTCTACGGTCAAGACAACACCCAAGAACTGTATGACGAACAAGCCGACATGAAGCGTCGGTTAGACCAAATTAAATCTATCAGCCCCTCTGCACCTCAATTCAAAGATCGAGTCAAAGAACTGATGGAAATTGTTGGCGACCACGTTCGTCAAGAAGAAAGCACACTGTTTGCTGGAATTCGCAACAACTTGAGTACCGAGCAAAGCGAGCAACTCGCTACTGAATTCAAAGCTGCTAAAGCCCGGATTCAAGAAAGATTAGGCGTTGTTAGTGAATCTAAGAGCTAATCTTACTTAGTTGCGATCTGAAATTGCTAGGTAAATAGAGCAACTCCTAACACTGTGTGTTAGGAGTTTTTATTTATCTTTAACAGGGAATTAATCTTTGCCTACTGCTTACAATCCAAATTCTGCTGCCAATATTTATAAGCTGTTGCAAGTAACTGCGGCTATAACCAGCACTACACAACAATTTCACCCCATCAAGTAGCAAAACTTCAAAATGGCTACTTGTAGGCTACCTAAAAATAGCCAAAAGCCTTATAAATCAAGCTTTTATTAATTAAGACTAGTTCTCATTAAGGTTATGGCAGAGAAAGTCATTCACTACGTTCCCGGTAACTGGCGAAGCAAAGCAATTCTAGTAGCTGTGTGCGGACAAAAAGTACTTTACACTTATGCATCAACTCGACATACAAACTGCCCTGAGTGCAAAGCTGTGTGGAAGCAAAGTTTGAAGCCCGTAAGCTCACGGGTGGAATATGAGTGAAATTTTGACTCACTACTACAAACTTGAAAAACAGACACCCGTCGCTGTTGAGTCGTTTATGGAGCGGTCTTTCTGGATGGCGACGGCTGCCATTGCCGACATCATAGTTATGGTCAACGACTTCAACGGCTGCATAATTTCAACTAAATTTGTCGGCATAGACTTAAACCCTGGCAAATGCAACTCTGAGTCTCAGCCGATGGTGTTTGAAACCTTAGTCATAGGTGGGGCGATGGATGGAAAGAGAAACTTCTACCCCACGTGGGATGAAGCAATACAGGGGCATCTCAAAATATGTACTCAAGTTTTTAAATTGCTAGAGTGAATCCCCAGAGGGTTAAAACTTGTCATCGCGGATCTGAAACCCAGAATTTTTGTTCAAAAATCCAACAATCTGTTTGACCCAGTTCGCCAGTCGGTCAAACTTGTGCTTGATGAGCGATTCGAGTCCATTTAGCCGATATTCCACAAAGAGCTTCTTTTCTTTGTATTCGACCAAATGGACATCTAACTTTTTCTCTACTTTGTAGAGCCTGTCCACAAAATTATCTTTTAGCTGATCGACTGCGTTCAGCAATCTATTTTCTACCTTGTCAATCTTGCTATTAATATTGGCTTCAATTTGGGCTAGTCGATAAATAGCTCCCACTACTGTTAGCAGTCCAATAATAATAGTAAGAGCATTGTTAATGTCAATTTTCATTGTTAAATTTAAATACCGAGCGATGTTTTTATAGCTTGCACATCATCTTCTAAAGTTGTCGTATCTACGCCCTCATACTGATAGATAGCAATATTGGCATTCCTGAACCATTTAGGCACTTGAAGCAATACGAAATAATCAATATTCAAATCATCAAAAACTATTAAATTGAATTTCCCCAAAAATAGATTCTCAGGTTCTCCTACAAAACTTTCCCCGAAAGCTGTTGTTACTGTACGCCGGAGATATCCGGCATAATTCCAAATCCGCCCCACTGGAACGGCAGTATTTATAGAAACAGCGATTATCGGTTTATCAAAAACAGTAAGGGGTTTGATTTCAGTTATTTTTGTATAAACTGGATTTCCTTCTTGGTCGGTAAAAATTACAGCAGAGAAAGAATTACTATATTGCAAACTCCAATTACTTTCTATCCCTAGCTGTAAATTGCGTGCCATTTTAAAAGTGAGAAACTAAAAGATTGACGTGTTCTTCTACTTCAGTTACAAAACCTAATGGATCGATACCCACATGGTCGAGCATATCGAAATAAGTGCCAGTGTCTAGCCGACCGCGCAACCAGTCGTTAGCAGCTTGGTTAACTAAGAGCATCCCCTCAAAATCGGTATCGGATGCTCCAGCGTCAACCGTTACCACTAGCAATTCATCAGCATGGGGTGGAATCCATAAGCCGGAATCAGTGGCAATTGTCATTAGTTAGCCTCTGGTTTAAAGCCAATACGATTACCGATATTGGCATTTCCAGTTACGAAATTGGTGTAAGCGGACTGTGCTTTGATATTAGCTACAGCCGTTGGATAATCATCATCACTAGTTTTGCGCCCAAAAGCACTGCTGACATTATCACTGCGATGCCGCTTGTAAGTATCTCCAGTAATACGGCTTTCTGATTCAGTTGTAGCGGTAGTTGTTCGCTTGCTAACAATAACTTTGGCAAATTGGTATCCAGGAGAGTCAAAACTTTGATTACCAGTTCCCGTGGGAAGAGTCAGAAAAAATCTATCGCTAGTTAGTCCGCGAGCAACGTTAGCAGTAGCGGCTCCTGCACCTTCTTGAGTGCTACTGATAACTCGCGCTTCCAAGTAAACATTATTGTTCTTGCTATTGAACGGTAATATAAGTCCAGGAACACGTTCTACTTTCACTCGTTCTGTTGTCGGTTTAGCTACCGTTTTATAAGCAGCTTTTTTCTGTGCGCGTGGCTTTTTGAGCCATTCTTGATACTTTTCGTATGCATCCTGTAGTTCTGGCCCGCGGCTAATGTCGCTATAGTGTCCCATATCTTGTATTAGTAAAAACTAAGTGGTATGAATCCCAGTCTATGCACGAATTTCAGCGTATGAAATTACCGCGAACCCTATAGGGGTTTGACGAATAATAAAATATAAATTTTTACGGCTTGTATAAAAAATTGGTATGCAGTCCTGATGCATCACATAACACCCTGATTTGAGTGTCATTATGTAGATTGATCTTGGCGTGATCGAATTCGACAAAGACAGTAGGACGCCAAACGGGCTTTTGTTGCGATTCGCCCAAAATCATAATAGTTTCTGGAGTTGGGTCACTATTTCTATTGGGTTTGGTGAATTTATAAATATCATTGTCAAAAGTTAGATTTCTGTGAGAAAGAATTTTTCTGACTACTGTTTCACCTATCTCTTCAGTGTGAGAGTAAATTTGCAAGTTTAAACCTTCTTCTGGTTTGACATACCATCCAATGATTTTGCCTTTATTGAATCTGTATGGAGTAGGTTTAGCAAAATCATTGTAGATATCTCTACCAAGATTTTTTAATTCTGTTTTGCTAAGGCTTGATGAAGTTTGATTCATTAAGCGATAAGATGCCCTTGCAGTTTTAGCAGTTTTACCTCTAGGAACTGACTCTTTATTTTGTTTGAAATAAAGAGTTACTTCTGGACGATAGCTAACATCAGCATCGACATCAATTTTCGGCATTCCGATAATATCTGGTTTGAGATGAGTCTTTTGAATTATTTCTCTAAACGTTCTCATCTTTACCTGAGCAATTGCAATACTATCTTTCGCCCCAATTAATAAATCATCCCTTAAAGCCCTTCTAGTATCGTTGTTGTCAGCATCTCGGAACCAATCAAAGACCTCACGATTGAAGCTATCGCCATTGCGAAGGATTTTTCTAAGTTGTGCCCAATCTCTAGCAGGCATTAGATTAAATCCTCCCATGAGTAGCTTTTAGCTGGAAGTGCTTCGACTTCTTCTTCTCGTTTGTTTTTGGATTGGTTAAATAATTCTTTCAAACCATCATCAACTTCTTTAGCATTTTCTTTAATTTGGTTAGCTGAATCTACAGCACTTCTAATTTCTGAAGTGATAGATTCTATTGCTTCTAAACCTTCTGTTGCGATATTAATTCCATCAGCTAACTTGCCGAATTTGGCAAATAGTCCTCCTTTGAGCTTAAGGTTTTCTGGAGAATAATCCCAATTACTTTCTGAAATTAAACCTTCATCCTGCAAAGCATTAAATCCTTTACCTGTTAAGTTTGCAGTTTGTTCGACTGCATTAATAATATTTCCTCCAATGTTGCGAACTTCATTAGCTCCATTCGCAGCCGCTTGGTAAATGCGGTTAGCAGTTGCCCACTTAGTTTTAATTTCTGCCCACTCAGCTACACCAAAAATATTTTTAAAAAAGTTATCAACCACTCCACCAAAAGCTTGTTTGGTGTCAATAGTCTCCGCGTTTGGGTCAACAATTAACGCTGGAACTGCAAGAACATTATCTAGAATGCTAAAGAATGTTGTTACAGCTTGGTCACTTAGCATCATGACGTTGTGAACCGCTGCGGTCATTGCGATCAGATTTATTGCGCGGTCAACCCACTGATTCCTAACAATTCGGTTCATAAAACCCGATATACCACCGGGAACCTGATCGCCCAATCTTGTTAGTATTGTTTGCTGTCCTTGCAGTAATGCAGCGTTAGCCCCTGTGTTTATAGCATCTAAAATGTTAGCTGCATTAGTGTTGTTGTTATTGGTGATATTAGTTGCATTATCATCTAATACCCTCCTCATACAGCCACCCGGTTGTGTAGTGCGACACGTACCTGTAGCCGCTGCATTTTCTATCTGTGGAATAGTGGGGATATCCGGTCTGATTGCCGCTGCGGTTAACGCTGGGATGAAAGGAAGTTTATTGATTATTTCGTCTAATTTTGGCAACGCTGCACTATTCACTTTTTCTTGCTCCCTCACCTTTGTATCAATTTTTGCAATATCTGATTTAGTGGTATTAATATCCCTGTTGATTTGTTGTACGTCACCCTTTAACAAGCCTAAAGACTGTTTATTCTCGCGCTGGAATTCTTCAAAACGTTGGTCAGAAGAGAGTTCGCTTTGTCGTTTAAAATCTGCAAATTTTTGATTGAACTCTTGAGATAATTTTGATTGTTCAAGTCCAAGAGTTCCTAATGCTTTGTCGTTTTCCCTCTTGAATTCTTGGAATCTTTGCTCGGAAGATAAACTATTTAATCTATTGAAATCTGCTAATTTTTTATCGAAATCCTTACTAAGATTAGAAATTTCCAAGTCTTGAATACCAAGAGCTTTGTGATTGTCAGCTATAAAGCGATTAAATTTATCGTCTAATTGTTGCTGTATTGGTGCAAGGTTAGGCACACCTTTATTACGTGCCTCGTTCATCGCCGCATCAGCTTTGTTGTCTACCGCATTAAGAGATTTAGCAAGGCTTCCTAGAGAATTTGCTAGCACTGGTATTTGATTTACTTGTGCTTTAAGCCCGTTGACCTCACCATTTAATTGCCCCACTTGAGATTGCAATGGCGTAACAAGTGCCCTTGCAGCTGCTACAGCGTTGGCGTTAATAGCGGCTGTATCTGTTGGTGTAGCTGGTTTAATTGCTGATAATTGCGATCGCGTTGCTGCTAAGTCTGATTGCAATTTCGATATTGTGGCGTTGACAGATTTCTGAAAAGTATCAGATACACTGTTATTAAATTTTGAAATAGTCGCATTGATTGATTGAATTTTGGCGTCAAAGCTTATTCGTTGCTCTGCTATCTTGTTTTCAACTGCTATTTTATTTTGGCGGAATTCATACAGAGTATCATTAGCAAGTTTACGGGCTGATTCAGCCAAGCCGGAGACTATCTTTCGCCCTTCACGGATTTCGTAAAGGGCGTCATTTGCTTGCTTTTTGGCTGCTACCGCATCCTGCCCAGTTTTCTCAACTGATTTATTAAGTCTGGCGTAATCCTTAGCGTTGGCATCGAGTTCTTTAATAATCTTGGCGTTGAAATTATCAACCTTTTTGTTTAAGTTTTGAACTCTTGAATTTAAAGTGGTTATTACCGAGAGGTTTTTTGAAAGGTCATTGTTTAGTGTAGTGAATTGGTCGTCTACGCGATTATTAATGAAATCTTGAATCAGTGTATTTTGAATTACGGCAAGTGCTAAACCACCCTGAAGGACAATATTAAGTAAATGCCCGCCAGCAATACCACCATTTTTCGGGTTTGCACCACCGGGCATTGTTTTAAAAAAAGCGTCTTGCACTTTTTTGGCAGTAGTAGCAGTTTTTTTAAGAGTTTTCATGCTTTTGGCTGCTTCCTTAGCCCCATTTCGAGACATGAATTGAGAGGTTACTCTTTTAAGCTTTTTAGCTTCTAGTAACAATCTACCTGGCTGACCATTGGCATACTTTGAGAGTTTGTAAGCCCTCAAAGCGCTAGGAGATATCTGCTGAGATATAGTCATTGTTCATCAATAAAGAAATTCACAATAGCTGAAAATATATTTTGTGATTCTTTAGCGTTTTCATTGTGTTCGCCCAAGGAATCTAGAATATCTTTCACATCATCAATAACGCTTTTAACAACTCCACCGAGTTCGAGAATATCTTTTTCAGCTTTTGCTAAACGCTTTAATATCTCAGACGGATCGAAGTCCTTGCTGTTGTTGTTGTTTTTACCTTTACAGCATTGGTTTTGCTTACGTTCCAACTCGCGTATCTTTGCATTCTGTTCGTCAAGCTTTCTGTTTAGATTAGCAATAGCCGCGTCAATATCCTTGCAGACTTCTGCCATTATCTACCTACCTTCTTAGCGATATTATTAATTCGATTCGCTACTTCCTTGCACGGTACACAGCAATAGCCTGGGTATTTATTGTGAGTACACTTATAGCTACCTTCTGGGCAATCATCATCGCAAGTTACGTACCAATCTGGCTTATTTCTGTAGTAGCCATACATCGCTTTACCGTTGGCATCAGTAATGGATAAATAGCCCATGAGACGTATTTGATAACTACAAGATCCACTGTTGTCGTTGTAGTTACTGTCCCCGTTCCAAGAGAGACTTTTTTTGTCTATGTGAATGACATCTCCACTCCCAAATCTATTAGTATTCGGAGTGTCTATAGTCGGGCAAGTTGTAGGTAAATTGTCCTCGAATAGCCCGACAGCGAAATAAATTGGATTTGATGAGGTGAGAGTAACATCAATAATCTCAGACTCAAATGTTTCCCCCCAGGAACTTGTCGCTTGATAGGTACGATTAGTGGTAGTGGATTCGTGCCATTGAACATCTACCGGAGGATTGGGTGATTCAAATACTTTCTTGTTCCCATCACCAATAACTGTAATTATTGCCTTAGAAGCGCCGTTGCAGTAGATAGTCAAGTTACACCTTCCACAAATCAATTACGGTGTAAATTTCTGGGCTGCCATCACCTACTTGTCCGCCAAGATTAAATTGATTACTGTTAAAACCACTTTGCGTCCAGTATTGAAGTGCAATCTCTTTAGTTTCGCCAATAGTGAATTTACCTGTAAGGAACTGTTGACCGTAAACCCCGGCTCCTGGATTAAAGTAAGAGTTTGTTCCATACAAGAGTGTGGTGTTATCAGTCGTATTCTGCAAACGAATTTTAGTGTTATTGAGAGTGTAAAAAGTCGTTCTCGCACTTACTTCGTATATTCCTGCTGGGAGTACAAAGAGGTTGCTGTTAAGCGTTACTTCACTAGTTTCATCAGTATTAATCGTATTGATGATTCTATTAGTCCAAGTTTGTCCTGTAGCTGTCCCGCCGTTAGTTCCTGATAGCTTGCTATCGAGTAATTGAATATATGTCCTACTGCCACCTCCGGTAATGCCAGTCAGGAAATTTTCTCTGGTAATATGCCGTGTAATGCCATCGGCTTCTTGAATTGGGATAATGTCTGTATTGTCTGGGATTGTTTTTTCTGTTCCGAGACTATTGAATTGTTTCATCATAAGAATGAATTACGATTGTTTCTGTTAGATAAACTTTTTGTTCCCGTTTTTTGACGTAGGCATCCCAGCGAAACATCTCTAGTAATTCATACAGTTTCCTGTTGTCGTAGCCGATGATGTTTCCGTTTTCATCAGATAGTAAATTACCTGATTCATTAACGAGATAGCCTTGGAAGTTGCTAAGTGCCTGTAAGAGTACCGCAACTAGCAATTGTTCAGCGCGATTATTTTCTGATGGAGTTAACCCAAATGCCGATAAATCTGATTTTTTAATAATCAGTTTATCGGCAGTTTGCACAGCATTAACACCAAATAATTGAGCAAGTGTTAATGTCTGCATTTTAGTAATCGTCTGGGTCTATAACGTCTGCGCCTTCTAGCAATTTATCAACCTCAATACTGATGGTATTCCTGAGATAGATAGCATTATTGCGAGTAGTAATACTGGGGCTAAAGCCGTCAGCGAGAGCAACTGACTGGTCAATGTTTATATCCCTAGCATCCTCTGTCAACCCTTCTTTAGCTTTCAAATTAATAGCTACCAGCAAGGATTCAGCCGAGTTGTTTGCGTCAGCAGTCAACCCGACTCCCGATAAATCCGATTTTTTGATAACTATGTCAGTGGATGTTTGAGTAGCGTTAGCACCGAAGACCTGAGCAAGTGTTGGCTCTGCCATAAAACTGAATTTTTCGTGAAGTGAATAAATCCGTTGTATGGCTAATTGAAAAAATCGTAAATCTTCCACTTTTATGTAATTTCGGAAGTGTCTTTACTCAAGCAAAACATTGTAAAGACTGAACTTTAGAGATAGTGCTGATTTTAGAAAATAAAAATATACCTGTTTTACCTTCTGTAAGGGTAAAACAGGAACTCGTACCCCCAAACTATTTTTAATAGCATGAGTAGCTGTACTGAATTTACTAGGAAAATAATTTATACAAATCTTTAAAAATGTCGGCAGGACAAACTTGACTAGGGCGAATATGCTGAAAGCTTGCAAATCTTTTAAAACCAAAAATTTGCGATCGCCCTTATCGTTCCACAAGGGCGGTCGCTTTTCATTCATCCAACAATCGACGGGCAGAATTTAGCTGCTGACCTATAGCGTCAAGCCTCTGTCTAATTTCAGCGTCATGTTCTGGGGTAGATTCCTCCAGCGCTGCTATGTCATCAAGCAGCAGATCGCAATTGTTTTTGGAATCCTGGAGAAGTGCCCAAAGTCGGGCATAGTCCCAGGCTGGGTCTGGAGTTGGGTATTGGGGAATAGTCATATTGTCTCCTGTCTAATTTCTGTCTGGTTTGGCTAATTTCTGTCCGTCGGCTATCTATTCTGTCCCTTGGTGTGTAAGGATTCTGTCTATTTCTGTCCATTCTGTCCGCTGTCCGATTCTGTCCGATTTGGAGTCATTTCGATGGTATTTGCATCCAGCCAGACAGACAGACTGTTCTCCACCAACTCGTTAAACAGTCGCTTTAACTCCTCTGAATTAAACCGCTGCCCTTTTACCTTAAAGTTCGGTTGTACCTCGGCAATTACAGCTTTGGTTTTGCCCGTGCGCTGAAGATATTGAAGCAGAGATTGGGCATTGGGTGTCAGAGGTGGTTCGGGTTGAACCGTCAAACATGCTTGCAGTTTTTCTCTAGCATCGCGATCGTAGCCGGAGTAATTAGTGAGGGCTGGTAGCGGCAACCATTTATTAAATTGCCCGTAGTAGTAGCATCTGCCAACAGGAGATTCATTGCATAAATCCTGGATATCTTCTGAAGAGAGTTTGCGATCTGGTGGCAACCATTTGGTTGAAGTTAAAGCTGTGTAAGTAGCCAAACTTTCAAGAGTAACTATTGCTAGCGCCATGAATTGCGATCGCATCCCGCCACTAATGCCAATATCTTCAGTATTTGGGTTTAGTGCAATAATCCAAATATTCCACCCCTCAGAATCTCCAACACTAACTAATCCGGCAATTACAGATTTAAACCAACTGCCTTCACCATTATTTTTCATCAAAGTAGAGAGGTAAGTTGCTTCATCTAAAATCAGCAACTTTTCACTAGGTAAATTTTGAAATTCTTTGATAGCAGCTTTAAACCATTCAATTACCGCAGAGGGTTTTTGTTTTAGTGCCTTGATACGTTTTAAAATGTCTACTCTTCCAGTAAAATAACCGGTTTCTTTCTCATCTCCTTTGGGGTCAATGTAGAAAATAGTAGTGTTTGGATGTTTGGGTTTAATCGCATCTAGGGCGTTACTAACTGTTAATCCCTTGCCCCCACCTTGGGCGGCAATTATTAGAAGATTGCGAACGCGATCGCTCATCGCCCCAATCAAATCATTGGTTTTTGCAGGAGAGCTAATGGAAGTAATTACCCCGCGTACAGCGCTCGTTGTACTTCCCACAAGTGCTGCAACTTTTTGGTTAACAGGCATAGCAGTTGAGGTTTGCTTGGGCAGCAGCGCCATCGCATCAGAGCTTGGGTTGTGTCCGCGATCGCTCGCCCATTGGATTTGGTTTATGCACTCCTCCAACCCAACTTGCTGAATGTAATCCTTGAGGTTGTTACCTTCCAGAAATGGTGCAACACAGCCATATTCTCTAATTGCCTCCTCAGCCGAGTTGACGGAATTAGTTTTTTTGAAAGAACGGTACAAAATGAGCGCTCCTGCTAGTACCCCGGTCAGGGGAGAGGCAACCGCCCCCAGCACCAAACCGACGACAATCGCCCCGCCGACACCGAGGTTGCTATCTTTTGAATCAACCTGCTCGACTGCTAATTCTTGCCAGTCTTCAGGAGAGCGTTTTTTTTCAGGCCTGAAATTAGTCATAATTAATCAATGCAAAAATACGGGAGGGTGCCCTCCCTGTTTTCTAATCGAACTATCCGGTTAGTTTTACTTCAGATATCTGCTGGTTTCTGTCCACCACAGCGCCACGTTCAGCAAAATTTCAATTGCAAACATGGTGATTAGCATCAGTGCAACAGCGCCCCAGTCAATCAAATGCCACTGGCCAGTCAAGAGAACAAAGAACAATTGACCGATGTCGCCCCCAGCGATAGGGGGATAAGCGATACCACAAAACACCGCGTCAACACCGTATGCAACTTTGGCGTAGGTTCTGGCTTTCCTCATTGATTGCAATGGGAGCAGGTTGTACAGCCGTTTTAGCTGCTTGACTACCGGATCGTCGCTCTCGCTGACTTGGTACGCTCCCCCGCTGGCAACTTCATCCAGGATATTTTTGATGTACTTTCGGTTATGCTTCAGGAGTATGGGTAGGATTTGGCACACTTGAATTACTGCCCAAATTAGTAAACCTATGCCCCAATGGCTTATTAAACCAATAGCAGCAAGCACTTTCCCTAAAACAGGGATTGCGTAGAATCCTTGAATGAGAGTAGTGTCAATTACCTTACCCGAAAGAATTTTGACTACATAGGCGTAAGGGCCGATGTTTAGGTAACAAATCCACAGTCCTAAGCCGATTACACCCCACTTAGCAATTTGTAAAGCAGTTTTTGAGGGGTTGAATTTGATTTTTTTCTTACGTCCAAAAAATGTGGTCATTGGTAAGTGGCTCTCCGATTTTGTTTAAGGGATTGCTTGATTAGTAGGCTATTCCCCGTAAAAGCCTCAGAGGTAATGACTGGTTGAAATTTACCATCGCCGTCAAAATCTCGCGGTTCTAAAATCGCCGTAGTTCCATAGCCATCGCAGACTACGGTGCCTTTGGGCAGTGGCTGTTTGGTAATGGGGTCGTAGACGGGTCTGCCTTGGGCGATCGCTACTAATTGCCCTTTGTACAGTAGGACGAGACAGCCATTTTTGTAACGTTCGTCTGCAATGGTGGCTTGATTCTTTGCAGCCTGTTGGGTAGCTCGCAGTTCGTTGTTTCTGGCTGTGGCTTGTTGCATCATCTCTCTGGCACTGCCGAGAGAGTTAAAATTGTTAGTTACCTTGCCACTGTTAAACAATAGGCTTAGTCCCGTGCCTGCTGTTAGCAGTACTGTTATAAAATCAAATTTCATCGCCGTCCTCTGAGTCTAAGGGATTGACGGTGCTGACAAAGTGAACTTTTTCTTCACTAGCTTGGGCTATAGAGAGTGCTTCTTGTGCATCGTCTGTGGGAGTTACTTTGGTTACTCCAGCTTCGGCGCTGCCCTCGCAGACGTAATACTTGGCCTTGGAAGTGGTGCTATCGAGTGTCATTAGACTTCCTCCAGGGAACCATTAATGTTCCCTTGCTCGTTTTGCCCGTTCCAATAATGCTGCATTGCCTCTTGGATTGTTTCTTGGTCTTTTTCAGTGCGCCCAAAATTGGGTAAGCCGGCTTCGTCGCTGGCAACGATCTTAGACGCAGCCTCGGCAATCTCTCTCGGCACGCTTGCTGAGAGCAGTGCATCAAGGGATGCATCATAAATATTTTGTTTGAATTCAGGCATTTTGATAGAATTCCTTTGTAATCTACATTTGCAGTGTGGATACATCTCTTGGGGAGGCGATCGCTTGTGTACCTGAGCGATCGCTGACTAAATGCCTCCTAGCGGGGCGAATTGTTTGGTTTGCGCTAGCTTCGGCTGAAGTTTCGGTAGGTCAGAGCTAGCCTGTGCAATTGGAAGTTGCACCGTTGGCGACTTCAAAGCGTTGACGAGATGGTCGCCGTAGCAAACCAACAAAATTGAAAACAGCTGAGATAAGGTGCTAATTCCTGTCTCTTCCATAATTTGGTCGGCTTTTGGTTTGTGCTTGGGGTCAAGTACAATGCGGGTTTGTGCCATTAGTCCATGTGTGCCATTGCAATCAGGTTGAAAAATTGGGGACGGTCAGGGATGAAGAATCTGTCGCCGGTTGATTCGCAAATTGGGCGGGCAAGCTGGGCGCTGCCACCGACCACCAAGACATGACCGAGTTGGGGCATGTGAGTTGCCCACTTAGAGCGAATTTCTGAACGTGCAGCTTCTACCCACTGGGAGGCGCAGCGGTCGTAAATTTCCCAAAAATCAAGGCTGTCGATTCCATAGAGGTAATCGCCCCGCTCGATTGCGTCCATGATGTCGCTTAGAGATGGGGAGTAGTCGAGGTTGTAAGCTTCCTTGAGTTCGGTGGCTATCTGCTGGGCTAGCTGTTTGGTTCCCGGTAAAATCACCTCAGCATCGTGGATCATTGTGCCATTGGGGGTGTAAATCCTAGCGATCGATGTGCCGCCGCCGATGTCCCAAACTGCGTTTTTGGCTTCTGGGAATTCATAGAATCCCTGTTTTTGGGCGTAAAGAAAAGCCGGGTAAGTCTCATCGATGGGTTCTACATGGTTTACGGTGTAAGTGATTTCGTCTCCATTGCGGACAAATTCACGAGTTAATGGGCGATTTGCAATCCGTTGCACCGCGGCCACGTCGTCATCGTTGAGGGAATTGGGTAAGGCGATAGCTAACCGCTCAATGCGAACGTGGTTGAAACCTGGGTTGGGTTTGATGGCAACCAGTACTAATATTTCGGCTAGTTCGCATTTGTCTTTTTGAAAAGTTGGCTCCCCACTTAGCTCTTGAGCTAATCGCCCAATTACGTAGCGCTTGGCGCCTAGCTCTAAAGTAACTGTTTGGCAGTCATATTTTAATCGTTTCCATTGATACTCAGTAAGTTCTTTTAAGCAGCTGGGGATGCACCGAACTTTATTATCCGTATCTATCCACTTAATAAAGCGGTTGCCACCGTCAAAGACTACTCGCGCTCTTGTTTGTCCGTTTTGCGGATACGGCGCAAGTCCGTTTTGCGGTTGCAAGTGTGCGTTAGCGTTCATTAACTAATTCCTCCAGGAGTCCAGCGGCGATGTCAGTTGCTAAGAGAATCTGTGAGTCTTCGTCCAAGGCGTCTATCCAGGTTATGACCTGCTCGGAGATATCGGTAAATCCCCACTCCTTAAGCTGGTGGGCGATGGTGGTTTGTTCGCGGAGGGATAGAAAAATTAGGCAGTTTAAACCTATAGACTGGCGGCGGTCAAAATAACGGTCGATATATGCAATGATGTTCGACCTGTCGATATCTGCTAAAATGTCGTTCATTTGTCCTTCGTATTAATGGTTTTTACTCAGTCCAGGGTTGCTCCTTGCCCCCCTGGATTTTTAATGGCATCCTCAGAAGGGCAAATTTCGGGAGTACCAGTGATGAAGTAAGCCCATAATGCCCGTGCTGTTCTACCGAAAAATTTGACTGGTTCCTCTTGTCCTGCCTGATAAATGAGAACTGCGTTATCTAGCTTTTTAATTCGGTTAACGCTTTCAGTGTTGAGGATGAAACTTTCTTCAATGCGGATGAATTTAGCCATGCTGGTTACTGTAGATACATAACATTCACACAAGTTGTTAGAAGCAAAGTTCACTGTAAAGAATTCCCAAAAGTACTCTGCATCCATGTCATCAATTCTTCGAGTTTCGGTTTCTCCTTTGAATAAAACGAAAATCTTACCAGCACCGATTTTTTCGATCCGGTTGATATTGTCGTAGCAGAGAGCTTCGTCTTCTTTGAATTGATGAAAGTTATTGATGAAAGGAAGGTTATTCATCTAATAAGCTCACTTGGTTACTAATAGTTAGATGTGTTTATTCCTCGTCGTCTACAGGTATTCGTCTGATTTCGATTTCTACTGCTGTACGTTTAGGGGTAAAGCTATCGATGTAGTATTCCTGGTCGTAGTCATCTTTGATTACTACATCCATGTCTTCAAAAAATTCTCGTAGTTTGTTCCTCAATTCCTCAACTTTTTTTCTTTTAAATGTTGATGTATCGGCTGCTTTTTCTGGCGCGAGGTTTTCTTCTGGTATGATTCTTTCTCGGTTGTCATTTTCGCTGATTATGATAACCGTGCCGCGTTCTTCATCGTCACGACAAGTTACGAATAATTCAGGTTCAATGGCGTCTTTGATTTCTAAATCCCAGCAATCTAAGGTCACTGGTGCGTCAGGAGAATAGCATCGTAGTCTCTGGATAAGTTGCCATGCTGTTGTCATGTTATTTCCCGTAATTAATAAGTTCCACCTACTCCAGTGCCGCTACATTCAGGACACTCCCAACCCACTGAGCCGTAAAGATAACCACTTCCTTGGCAGTGAGGGCAGTCGTAGTATCTACCGGAATCTTCTTGGTAGAAGAAATCCTCCGGGATGGAAATGCTGTCTGGGTCGTCCGCGAAGTTTGGAATGAATGGGGTAGTAGTTTTTGGTTTTTCTTGGTTAGGCTCCATTTTCAGTACAACTATTTTTTTATACATCTAGCATGGATGAGAGCTAGGTATTGCCATACCCCGCGACGCTACGACTTATGGCGTTTAGCACCTGCATCGAACAAATCCTCTAAGGCTTTCAACTCTGCTTCTTCTTCAGGGGTAATGGGTGACAGGGGTCGCGCCATAATTTCAGTTAATGTTTTTTTACCTGGGTGATCCGGAAACTTTGTGTCAAAGAATTTCTCCACTTCCTTTAGTTCAGCTTCTTCTGACGGGGTAATCGGTGGCAGGGGCCGCGCCATGATTTCGCTAAGTGTGTGTTTTCGTTTTTCGGTCATTGTTAAGGCTCCCTAAAGGTTAGTTTTGGTGGATTATCAACTGCCACACCCCGCGACGCTACGACTTATGGATGTTTGGCTATGAATTGAGAACTGACAATTGAGAATTGAGAATTAACAAGGCACTCAGCGCTGGCAGGTCTTTCTTTGTTGCACTGGGGGCGGCAGGCTGCCATCTCTGCCTGGTTTGCGTAAGCAGTGTCAAGAAAATTTTCACGACAATTTTTCAGGACTTATGTCCTGATTTTCTTTGTGTTGGTCTACGTTTTTTGTTAGGCAGTAGCTTCAGCAGGAGCAGCTAAACTTTGAGGCAGCGCATCAAACGACACGCCAACGCTCTGACAAAAAACCTGCCATTGAGTTCTAGTCATTGAAGGCTCCATCCCCTCGTTCTCCCATCGCCTGAGAGTGGAAACTGCGATGCCAAGGTAGACAGCGAGTTGTTCCTGTGACAAGCCTGCATTTTCTCTAAGCGCTTTTAACACTGATTTCGGTGCCAGTTGTTGCTTTTTTTGTTCTACAGCCATAATATCATAACAGGCGCTCAAATCAAGCGGTTTAAAAAGCCTGTTGATGAGAGCGCCAATTCCATAAACAACATGAGCGGTCAATGTAACCGCTCATTTTCTAGAATCTCACAACAAATCAGAGACGGCGATGCACAATTCAACAAACTGCTTATTACAGTGCGATTTGACGTATTCAACCGTGCTAATTACTAAACAGGTAAAAATTCTTATGACAGGACAATTAAGCAAAATTCAACAAAATACGGGTATCCTCTGATGCTTTGACACAGAGAATACCCGCATGGTGGGATTGAAGATCTACCTTTCAATCCTTATGCAAATTGTAATCCTGCTTTTCTGGCTAGCGTTAATGTGCTTCCTCCTGTGGATAGCTTTTCTCGTCGTACAAACTGACCAAGAAACTCGCAGACGCTACCACCCGCAGCCAACAACACGCAGACAGACCAAGAAAAACACACCATTATTTCAGTCCAAGCGTCCCTCTAGCGACACAGCTAGTTATTCTCAACAGTGGAAAGAACTAGTAACTTTGGTGCAAGGTGACACAGCTACGGCTGACCGACTCATTGATGGCGAACGAAGACGAAACCCAGAACGCAGTTCTGAATGGTGTGTAGATAAAGTTCTTTGGCAATTGAAACGCGATCGGCGTTAGCTAACTCCAACAAGAGTTAAGCGGCGGCTGGTCAGCAAGGACAGCCGCCATTTTTATTGCCCACCAATTACAGGAACAAACCGATGATTAGAGCCAAATTCACCTGCCAACAGAATCTCCCAGATCGCGAAACCAAAACAGCAACAGTCATCCTCACCCCAGTGACCACCAACCCGCCCAGTGAAGAGAACCTAACTTTCTGGAGTGCAACGCCAGCCGGAAGAATAGAACTTCAAATCACCAACCCAGAGGCATCGGCTCAATTTGCTGTGGGCACTGACTATTACGTTGACTTCACCGCTGTCAGTTGAAATCGCGCCAGGAGCGATCGCTAATACCTAATGACTAACATCCAATGACTAATACCCAACCGACCGCTAAAACCAAAGACCCAACCCAAGAGCGGCTCAAGAAGCTAGAAAACACAGTTAACGCTTTACACCATCACCTTTTATCCACCCTGGAGCTAACTTACATTTTGGCAGCGGAGCTAGCAGTGTCTAAAGGGTGCCAACAGTCGGAGGATGCCACCTGTACCAAAATCCTCGCCGAATACAACACCCTCAAGGGACTAAATCCAATTCCCCAGAGTTTTCACAATCGGAAATAGTGGACGGTTTCTTATGCATTCACCAGATTCACCAGAATTTGAAGAACTCATCAAACAAACCGACGCCCAAATGGAGCGGCTGGGCTGGACAAAAGAACAAGGTCGGGCGCTTTTGGTGAAGTTTTACAACAAGCGAGGGCGAGGGCTGCTCACCTACGAGGAACTGGACAACTTTCTTTTGTACCTCCAGCTTTCCGCCCCTGACGAATACCCCATGCCCGATGCCCCACACCCAACACCCAAAGTTCAACGAAAACATGACACCAGAAGAAGAAATTAGAGCGGCGATTATCGTCACCCCAGACATGATTCAGTTCGTATCCGCCGAAATGAATCATGCATCCGCGCAAGCCGGCTTGCAGCTACACAATTTTGTGGACTTTGTTCAGTCACTAGACCCCAGGCTGGAGAGATACGAGGCAACATTGCTAACCGCGGCCTTTTTAGAAAACCTGCCCGGTCTTTGCCAAGACAGCCCCGAAGTCATCAGATCCCTGAAACATAACGCCGAATTTTTGATAGGAAAGCGGCAATGACAAAATTCGAGGTTATTTTAGTACTTCTGCGCTTCTGGCTGTGGGCTGCAATGCACTCCCCGCACTTTGGTGAATTTCAAATATTGCTAGATCCAGCACCAGTAACGCTGAGTATTGTCCACTTAGTTGATGACAGTGAATTACTGACAGTTCAACTTTCTGTAAACAAGCCAAGATTGTGGATTTACTATCCTTGGGGCGACTTTCTAGAATTCGTTCGCATTAAAAAAGATGCGGGCGAAAATATCGACCCCTGCATCTTTAGTAACATTCCATTCTAAAACACTAGTAAATAAAAACAGTAAAACCAATGAAAATACAGATAAAAATGCGTGGTAAAAGCTCTAGCATTTCACTGCAAAATCATTTGAATTTAATCGGAATTGTACCATCTTTCAAGGGAGGTGAGCAATAATGTTAAGCTCATTTACCCCAGGAATCCCAGATAAAAATCAAATCGACAGACAATTATCTGTCCTTGGTTACAAAAAAGGTGACACCGTTTATTTACGAGCCTTTTTACCTTCCAATCATCCGAATAAAGACAACGATAAAGGTAGAAAAAGCTCTTTCAATAACTCAACCGAACTAACAAAAACTGTCGCCAAATGGCAGCAGCAAGGCTTAGGAATATATATCGTTGTTAACGGCGGCGGTCATACAGATAGCGAAGTTACATCATGTCGCGCCATTTTCTACGAACACGATAATTTAGATAAAGAGCTACAAATCAATCTGTGGCAATCTTTAAAATTACCAACACCAACATTTCAAATAGATACAGGTGGTAAATCAATCCACAGTTATTGGGTGCTTACAGAACCCGTACAATCCGATAAATGGCGGATTTTACAAACCGATTTATTAGACTACGCCGACGCCGATAGAAGCTTAAAAAATCCCTCTAGAGTAATGAGGTTAGCGGGATGCTTACATGCAAGCGGGATGCAATCAAAAATTATTTCTGATTCTGGAGAAACTTACACTTTTTCAGAATTAAGAAACATTATTCCGCGAACAATAGCAGCTACCACGACACCAACACCACCGCTACTTTTATTGGGTGACGACGTACCGCTTTACCAGTGCCTATCCAAAGATGACCGAATACTAATTGACTCAGGACAAGCACAGGGTGGGCGGAACAGTGCCGGGGCGAAACTCGCTCGTAACTTGATAGGAACAGCAGCTAGATTAACCCATCTAGGGCACAAATACAGTGACGAGCCACGCCGCTTGTTTGATGATTTTTGTTCTCGCTGCTCTCCTCCAATAGATGCCAAGGAAGCTGACTTGATTTGGCGTTCGGCTCAAAAAGATAACCCCACAGCCACACTTTCAGATGATGCCCTAGAGAACTGCATTAAAGCGTGGCAGCGACAACAAACGCCATCAATTCATCACACAATATCCGCTCCTACAACCGCTACAAAATCATCCACCAATGACTTAATTAGCAAAATTCAAACATTAATTGACAAAGACTTACCAAAATTTAAATTAGAGGCATTATTGCCAGAAGTCGCAGAACAAACCGGTCGAAGTACTAATGATATTCGCCGAATTTACTACGCACTTCTCAAAGAACATCAAACTACCGAAGAAAGACAAGCAGCCTCTAAACAAATTCCTAAATTATTAGAGGCACAACAGACAAGAATAGATCCGTTTTCTATCTTTTGGGGTGACGGCGGGCAATTCGCCCATGCACTAACAAACGTGGCTAGTGCAATGCCGACTAGCGTCGAAAACCTGATCACCACCCTTATTCCTGCCCTTGGCAGTCGCATGGGCACAGCAGCCCGAATCATCATCAACCCAAATTCTGGCTACAATCAACCTGCAATTTATTGGTCGTGCATCGTTGCCCCAACCGGACGATTGAAAACTCCAGCTCAGGAAGTAATACTTTCGCCATTGATGCATTTAGAAGCTGAGGAATATAAATGGGCACAGGTTCTAAAAGAAGAGTACGAACAAGATTTAAAAAATTACAAACACAACTCTGGTGATGTCGAACCACCGATAAAGCCACCACCACGCAAGCGTTTCATCGTCGGGGGCGCGACAACAGAAACCAGAATTAAGATCCACACTGAAAACCCCAGAGGACTATTGAATTACCGCGACGAGTGGTCGTCATTTATAAATGGACGAAACAAGTACCGGAACGGCAAGGGAGACGATTTAGAACTAGACCTGAGCGAATTTAATGGTAAAGCTATCTTCAAAGACACCGCCAGCGAAAACCTATTTTTAGAACGTTCTGCCATTAGTCGAACCGGCAACACTCAGCCAGAAACCCTACAAAAATTTCTCGCTAAAGATGATTTTGCGGACGACAAAGGAGAATTTTCTCGGTGGCTGTTCTGTTTGGTTCCCGGCGAGATTGCTTACATTGATTTGTTCAAGGATCGCGACAATGCCGGAGAACTCCTAGATTCCATGCTCGTCGGCTTGTACCGTAGAGTTGACAAACTTCCCCAACAAGACTATTTCCTCACCGATGACGCTAAAAGGATATTTCAGACATACCATAGCGCCCTGACCGATGCTGAAATTGAAGAAAATCACCCAGGACTGCGGGCTACTTACCCCAAACTTAAAAGCTATCTAGCGAGGCTGGCACTGTGGCTGCACATCGTCAACGCTGCTTTAGCTGATACAGAACCAGACTTTATGATTAGCGGACAAACCATGCAAGTCGCCCGTGAATTGACTTCCTTTTATCTGGCACAAGCCCAAATTCTATACAAAGGCAACAATGCTGGGATAACCGGTAACCTGCTCAAGATTAAGGAATATATCGATAAACGAGATGGTGTGACGCCCAGAGAAATTAGGTCTGGTGTGTTCTCTTTGCGACAAACTCCGGCGTCTGAAGTCCTTGCTGGCTGTATGTGCTTAAAAGAACAAGGCTTAGTGCTTTTTGATGGCAAAAAATTCTATTCTTGTGCAAAAAACATCATCACTTCTCCTAAAAACGTTGCCACACAAGGCTTTGAAGGTGATGATCCGAGATCATCAAAGATCATCACTTCTTTTAACCTGCAAATGAAAAACCTTGCTCTGAGCGATGTTGAAGGTGATGATCCGAGATCATCACTGGATCATCACCGGATCATCACTTCATCATCAGTCGGAGTTGACACCCATAAAATTAGTAAGTCAAACCCGAATCCAAATAAAAATGATGATGTTGATGATCGATTGATGATCCAAGATCATCAAAAAGATCATCACCCTCAAATGCAGCCAGGGCAAGATTTACAGTTTTTTGCTGCTGACGAAGTGATGATCCGAGATCATCACTCTCAAACGCAGTCAGAACAAGAGTTACAGCATTCTGTTGATGATTTTGATGATCGAACTTCAAAAATAGATAATTCAGAATGTCACAATTTCGACATTGCCTTACGCAAGCCTGTTGAGGTCGTCGAAAATGGCGATCGCACTTTGGTGACGGTGGAGGGGAAATTAGGTAAAAGCACGGCGACAATTGCAGTAAAAAGACGCTTGAAACGATACATAGAAGTTGCAGCGAATTACGTGTTCGCTGATGGCACCACAGATTCCGAGCAGTTCCATCCGGCGGATTTGACAGAAGCAGTGGCGATCGCCAAACTGCAAATTACTAGTTGGGAGTCGGCCCGGCTGCCGAACGATTCTCCAGCCAGCTATCGAGTCAGACAGTTTGGAGACGAAGGTTTTATCTGGATTGAGGGTTGCGAACTGACGGAAATTCCCAAACCCCCGTTTACGACTTGGTACGTTTTCAGAACCCCCGCCGGAGATTCGCTAAGAGTTTGCGGAGCTGATGATTTTGAACTTATGCAGGTAAAGGGAAGCGTGGAATAGAAATATGAGTGGCGAAGACAAATGGATTAGCGTCGATAAACGCTCGAATAAACTGGTAATTCGCTTTTGGGTTAAAGGCAGGCAATTTTTTATTGCTACGGGACTAGTTGACACCCCCAAAAACCGCTCTAGAGTGCAGATTAAGCGAGATTTGATAGCAGATGATATCGCCTTAGAAAGATTCGACCCAACGCTTGGTAGCTATCAATTCGACCCGACTCGCAATAGCTCAATAAAAACCCCTAATTCCATCTGCGACCACGATCTAGCAGAACTTTGGCAGCGGTTTACTGAATTTAAAAAAGCTCTGCTCGAACCAACTACAATTCTCAGCAGCTACCGGACTGTAGCCAGATACATTGCGAGGCTGCCAACCAAATCCTTAGCCGATGCCCCGAAAATTAGAGATTGGCTCCTAAAAAACAGCACCCACGGCATGACATGGGAGATGCTGTGGCGATTTAGCGAGTGTTGCAACTGGGCTATGGACTCCGGACTGATTACCCATAACCCGTTTGAAAAGCTCAAAATCAAAAAGCCCAAAAAAACTTCTCTTGATGTTGACCACCGCGCCTACACTTTAGAGCAGCGCGACCAAATCATAGAAGCTTTTGAAACCCACCGGGTACACGCTCATTATGCCAATTTGGTGAAATTTTTATTTTGGACTGGTATGAGATTGGGCGAGGCCTTTGCCCTGACCTGGGGGGACGTGCAGGACAATTGCACCAGGATCTCGATTACCAAATCTTGTAACCTCTACCGAATTAAAAAAGGCACCAAAAACGGCAAGCGCCGAGTTTTTCCCACCGTGCCAGGATCTAAACTTCAAAAATTACTAATTTCCATGCGCCCCAGTCCTGGGGAGTACAACCCGAATGAATTGGTTTTTCGCTCAAAACTAGGCTGCCCCGTCAATACAGACATCGTGCAAAATTTTTGGAATGGGGTGTCGTCCAAGTGCGGCGATCGCAAATATTTTTACCCCGGTGTGGTGCGGGAATTAGAGGCACTGGGCAAGCTCCCCTACCTCAAACCCTACGCCACCCGGCATACATTCGCCACCTGGGCCATTGCCTCAGGGGTAACGCCAGATCGGGTGGCGCTGTGGATTGGGGATGAAGTTTCAACTGTGTTGCGGTGTTACTGTCACCCAAACGTAGTAGATTCAGAATGTCCCGATTTTTGATCTGCTACTTGATTGCTGCTAGCCAATTGCAACTGAAAACCCTTGTTTTTCAAGGATTTACCCTTGTTGCCAATATTTATAAGCTGCGTAAGCCATAGTCACAACCCCAGTGATAATGGCAGATTCATTAACTTCAAATTGGGGATGGTGTAATGGGTGGTTAACGATTCTTTCTTTGTAGCCTACACCCAAGCGAAACATTGAGCCAGGGACGCGTTCTAAATATATAGAAAAATCTTCGGCACCAAGGGACGGTTCGGGTAAGACTTGAACGCGATCGCTACTCCAAGCTTCTTCTGCGGCTGATTGTAGCAATTGTGTCAAACCATAATCATTTTGAACGCTAGGTACGCCCTGACGATAATTAACTTGATAGCTTGCCCCATAAGCACGGCAGACGCTAGCTACAATATTTTCGATCCAATTTGGCAAATGGGCGCGGGTTTCAGGATGAAGCGATCGCACCGTTCCCAATAACTGTACTTTATCAGCAATCACATTGGCCGCTCTGCCGCCGTTAATCTTACCAATGCTCAACACCACAGGACGCAAGGGATTCTGCGTGCGGCTGATGGCTTGTTGCAATCCAGTAATCACTTGAGCCGCCACCCAAATGGCATCAATCGCCTCATGGGGACGCGCCCCATGTCCAGATTCGCCAATAATCAAAATTTCTAAATCGTCAGCAGCAGCGGTTAACGCCCCATAACGCACCCCAATGGAACCTGCGGGTATAGAAGGAAAAACATGAACTCCTAATATAGCTGAGACGTTTTCCATCGCCCCATCTTTGACCATCCAGCTCGCCCCTTGGGCAATTTCCTCGGCTGACTGAAATAAAAACCGCACCTGACCACCTAATTCTTCTGCTATTTGGGCAAGTATCATTGCCGTTCCCAATCCCACCGTAGTGTGGACATCATGACCGCAGGCGTGCATCACCCCAGGCGCACGAGAGGCATATTCCAAATTAGTGGCCTCTTGAATTGGCAAAGCGTCCATGTCGGTGCGAATTGCCAATAAACGCTCATTTTGACTAGTGTTTTGCAGTTCGCCGATAACGCCTGTTTTACCGACCCCTTCTTGGACGTGCAAACCACTAGAAGACAAAACACCAGCTACAAAAGCAGCTGTTTGGTATTCCTGACCGCTGAGTTCGGGGTGGGAGTGAATGTGGCGGCGAATTTCAATTAAGCGAGGTGCTAGTTTTGCTGCTAAGTCTTTAATACGAGTAAGCATCGATATAATTTATCTACAGGCTTGCTTCCATGATAAGAAACTGTTAACAAATAAAGCCAAAAATAAAAGTTTTTGGGAATTAGAAACTAGAAATCGTTTTCTAATACCTAATACCCAACACGCAATACTTTATCGCCAATCTTCCCAGTTTTGGTTAAAAATGGATGTATCCGGGAAGGCAGTCGGGTTACCATTTTTTTCCAACAAGCGTTTGAGTGCTTCTAGCTGTGGTTCTGGTTTGGGTAAGTCATCGACTAGTTGGTAAGGTGCGATCGCATTTTTAATCGCAAAGCTAGCAACGGTTCCCGCAGCTGCACCAGCCGACCATTCAAAGGAATGTACTCGATAAGCCGCGGCGGCAATATGACTAGTGCCAATGCTTTTACCTCCTACGAGTAAATTGTCAATTTTCTGGGGAATCATCGCTCTCAGGGCGATTTGGAAGGGATAAGCTTGACCGGCACCGCGTCTTTCACCTGCACGTTCTGTGTTACCAGCGGCTTCTGGGGGACTGTTGGTCATACACGGATGGAAATCTATGGCGTAGTGACCAATACCCACAGCATCGGGGAAAATGGTAGAACGAGTCCGGCGCATTACTTTGTCTGGTGAAATCTCGCCCGCAATTACAGATGTCGCTTCTAACCCTGCCAGTGCGGCTGTTAATTGCCGATACATATCCGCTGGCAGAGTTTTGCGGTAATATTCGTCATTGTAATTGCGGCGAGAAATATCAATTTCCCAAATCGTAAAGCCTCCCGGCTGCCCCCAACTTGGACGGCCAATGATGCGGCGTCCTTCTCGCATGTAGGGATATTTCGATAAACCGTGTACTGTCCCCATCGGCGACTTTAGCCCCGCCACAAAGCGGTTATTGGGTCGCGGCTGCTTAACACCTTCCCCTAGTTGAGAATCCGTAGTTCCAGCCACCAACCAGTAATAGTAAGAGAGGGCATTTTCTTCACCTTTGCGGAGGGTTTCTGTCCGCAGTCCTCCCATCCAACCCCCTGACTGTAACTGCCCGGTACTTTGTAACTGTTGGCGAGTATAAATTAGGTTATCCTTAGCTGTTCCGGGGCGGTAGTCGTTACCCCAAGTCCAGTTTTGCATCGAAATATCACCTGGCGTCGCCGCATTAAAAGTTACACCACCAAATTTTGTGGATTGCCCTTTGTTGGGACTCCAAATGCGACGGTAGGTGAAAACTAAGTCAAAATTAGCCAGCCGTGTCAATTCATAGCTAAAGTATGGCGAGTATTGTAAATAAAATGGCGGCATTGTCTGGGGTTGTGGTTCCTTAGTTGCCTCCATTGCAAAGGTGTAGGTAAAGCCTTGAGGGCAATAAGGATCGTTGGTGGTACTGGAAGCAGAAGGTTCCAAGTAAGAACGGGCATCTATGCCTAAGCGATAGGGGACATCAGCAAGAGCGATAATTTCCCCGGTTTCGCTGGCGTCTACAACATACCACTTGGGAGCATCTCCTTTAGTTTGCTTGGGAATGAAACGAAGAATGGTTTTGGTAAATCGAGACGAGTTATCGTAGCGATAGGCGTCTTCAATAACTTGAGATAAAGTAAAGGTGTTGAGAGGTGGTGCGCCTTTTGGTGGTTGATGTTGGATGGCGATCGCACTATTAATTAATTTCCCATCAGCACCGATTTCCAAATCCTTAATTACCGTGTTAGGAAACCATTGCAGCTTTCCTTTACCCTGCTTTTCTGCATCTTTCAGCATCTGAGCCAAAATTGCGTGAGCATCGTGGGGAAGAAAACAAGACTCACTAACCCAGCAATCACCAGGATTCAGTTTACCGTATTTACGCTCAATGCGGTTTCGCAATTCGAGATAGCCGCGAGAATAGAATTGCTTTGCCCGTTGGGTTGGGCGTTCATCTAATGCAGATGTCCCTTGGGCAGAAATTTGTCCTCCTAGCCAGTCAGTAATTTCGGTGAGGCAAACAGTTCGTCCTGCGAGTAACCCCTCATAAGCTGTAGCCGCACCGGATAGCCCGCCACCCACAACTAAAATATCGCAATTGACACTTTTATCTGGGCTTCTCGGTGGTGTTCCATTTGCCCCATCAAGTGCAACTAAGCTAAATATTAAATTGAGACCGAACAGCGATGTCAAACCGTAACCGACTTTGTGTCTACATTTCATTGTTAGTAAACCCTTTCAAATCCTCTGTCACCTTGTAGACGGTAGCATCGAAGAAATGTCGATCACAAGTATATTGAATTAGAACATGGCGTATGCGGAATACGGTTGAGTTAAGGAAATATATCTGTTGAGCTACGGTGTGCACACATCTCTCTAGGAAACCAAAATCCTCGTAGATCCGTCATTATCCTCCTTAAAAAGGAGGACTTTGAGAGGTTTTTGCCCCAATACAGTTCAGTTAAAACTCGATCCTCCCTAACCCTCCTTAAAAAGGAGGGAACTAAGCCCCCCAATTTATCAGGGGGTTGGGGGGATCTTCCGAAGCTAAATACCGTTAACTGAACCGTATTGGTTTTTGCCCCCCTTTTTTAAGGGGGGTTGGGGGGATCAAAAGTCTGCGGCGAACTCTAGAAGACTTGTGTGTAAACCGTAGGGGGAGCAGGGGGAATGATTGAGGGTGACGCAAAGACAAGTCGGAGGGTAGCTAATGGGATTCCGATATTAACCAAAACTTTGAACAACGTAGATATCATTTCCTGCATTATCGGCTAAAAACAAGCCGCTGTCAGTATTTTCGATATTTTCGCTACCCGCAATACCTTTTTGCAGAATTTGAATTATTCTTTGGGGACTAAAAGATTCCAATTCCACAAACTTTCCAGATTCTAAAAATTCTATTTCTTCTGTAGAAAAATTTTGAAGAATTTCTCCAGATAATTTTTTTGCTGCTTGCGCTGATTCTGGAGAAGTTTGAATAAACATTCCGCGTTTAGCGGCAATAATTTGGCGTGGTGTTAATCCAATATCAATAATGATAATATTGCTATCTTGAAACCATTTAGGACTAGTGCGGAGATGGCGAACTAAACCGATTCCTTGGGGGCTGCAATCATGGAGGGCATAGACTTTAAGATCTGGATTGCGACGTAACATTTGCATCATAGTTTCAAAAATACCTTGAGGGTAACCAGTGATGCTGAGAATTGCACAGTTATTTTCAAAATGGAAATTATTAGCGATTAATAGTTGAGCAATAGTAGCGCGATCGCAAACTATTAACCGATCGAAACTGTAAGCAGTAACATCAGGATTAAATGTAGCGAGGGTATTATCTTCGCGCGGGGAAGGAAGAATTTTGACAATTAAACCATTAATTTGTCGCCAGCGATTTATCCAATTTTCAAATTCGTTTTGAGAAAATAAAAATTCTTGTGTCGATAGTCCTGAGTTTTGTAGTTGTTGAGTTCCCAAGTATATCGATACCATTCCCATGAGGACGCTCAAGGTAAAGGCATAGAAGGAACTTATCGTTAATATGCTGGTAGAAATTCCTGCACCGAGAATGATAATTCCGATAATCTGTAAAACTCTGGCATTGGCTCTGCGACTTTTGAGGCTAAGTTTACTAGAATCGCTATTTTGAAAAACCTTAAAGATATAAATAGCATTAAAAATAAACAGTAACAAGGCGACAATCTCTTGATTCCCGCCTGTTACACTAGCCGACGAAAAACCTATAAATCCGCTCAAGAATACATAGCCTAAAAACAAGCTCAATGCTGAAGAAAACGACCTACCTCCAAGACGAATATTTAAAAAATAAAATAATTGTTTTGGTGTAAAAAATAAAGTATTACTAGCAGAAATATCGGATAAAACTTTGGCGAATAGAGGGTCAGTTATTTTGACTTTACTCATACTCGTGGGTTCAAAAGCAAACGGATGATTGCATTTTAAACACCGACCTTGATTAGCTGTCCGGTCTTTTAATTTATTATCAGTTCCGCATTTAATACACTTCATAATTTTTATTGGATATTAGTAGTGAACCTTTAGTTATCCAACACCTGATTCGCCAGCAAAACATTGTAGTCTTCTCGTTGGCGAATTAGTCGATGTCTGCCATTTTCTAACAAAACTTCCGCAGGTTTAGGGCGGTGTAAAAAGTGAGATGACATAGCATAGCCATAAGCACCCACATCTAAAATGGCAATAACATCACCAATTTCTAATGCTGGGAATTGGCAATTTTTCCCTAGATAATCTCTGGAGTAAGTTGTGTTACCGCAAACATCAGTTGTGAATAGGGAGTGGGGAGTGGGGAGTGGGGAGATGGGGAGACTTGTACTGAGCGGAGCCGAAGTATGGGGAGGTGGGGAGGTAGGGGGACAACTTGCAGCAATTTCTCCTTGTCCCCTTGTCCTCCGAAGTTTGGATCGGAGGAAACCTCCGCTCCAACTTCTCTCCTTGTCGCCTTGTCCTCTTTGCCAGGTGGTGATTTCTCGGTAGCCACCGTGTACTGAGGGTACTGAAAGATTCGCAACGGTGGTATCAACTCCGAGAATTTGTTTATCTCCTTGCCATTTGACAGAAACAACTTGAGCAAGCATTGTTGCACATCCAGCGATCGCAGCTCGTCCCGGTTCAATTACCAAATCAATTTTCTTTGGTAAACACCCAATTTTCTCGCTCAACTCAGTCCCAAATATTTCCCAGTCAAACCCTACTGCGTTGTGATGATAGGGATAGCCAAAGCCACCACCAAAATCGAGATATTCCCAATCTGGCAAAAGTTGTGCTGTTGCAATTACTCGATCGATTACTTGAGTGAAAGCTGCTGTAGCATTAGTTCCCGTCCCTCGATAGAAATGTAAACCACTCAGCTTCACTCCAACCTCACCAGCCAAAGCGATCGCTTCATCAAATTCCTCAGGACGCACGCCAATGCGGCTATCTCCAGTAATTTCTGGCAAATTAACACGCAAACCCAGGCGGGGGGGCAGGGGGGAAGTTGTACAGTTAGTTAAGATTTCGCAGCACAACCGCAACTGATCGAGGCTATCTAAATTGAGAGTTGTAACTCCCCAATTCAAAACTTGTATCATCTCAGCCTGGTTTAAATTGCTCCCAGTGTAGACAATCTCACTGGGATCGAAACCCGCTTGCAAACCGAGAAAAATATCTCCTGGCGTATTAGCGTGGAGTCCCCAGCCAGCCGAGCGAAAAATTTTTAACAGCGCAATATTACCATTAGTGACGCTGGCAAAGCGAAATTGTGTATGAGGATAGCTGACAGCCCCAGTTATATACTCAATAGTTTTGCGTAAGCGATCGCCATCATAAACATAAAGCGGAGAACCGTAAATACTTATTAACTCCTGCGCCTGTTCCCAAGAAAATGGCGGACTAAGGGAAGTTTGAAAGTTAGAAAATTTGTTACTCTCCATAATTTCAACTTAGTTGCTCCGTCTAAGTAGGTAGACATAATTAAATGTAAAATACAAAAGTTTAAAACCCCCATCGACACTCGCTTTTCCCTTCTGCCTCCTGCCTTCTGCCTCCTGCCTTCTCCTTATAAATTCCTAATTATTTGATAATTTTTCCATAGCCAACGCGGTAACCAAAACGGATGATTCCAAGATTGTTTGCTGAAGTTTTCATTTAAGAACTGCGATCGCCAAAGTTGCCACATAATCAATAACCAGAGAATCTCACCAATTCTACGGCCTTGAATAGCTGCTCCGAATTTACCTTCAACTATTTGGCTAGCGATGTGAGGATTGAAATGATTGTTAGCACCCAGTATTTCTGGATTTAGCCAAACACCAATTTGATGCCAAAAATCATTTAAACACCAAGAAGTTAAAGGAACTCCCATACCACGCTTTTGTCGCCAAACAATTTCGCGCGGTAGCCAATTTTCTACAGCACGTTTGAGGATATATTTTTCACAGGCTCCTTTTAAGCAAAGTTCTCCAGACAAACCGAATGTCCACTGTGCTAAATCTAGGTTACAAAAAGGCGATCGCACCCACAATCCATTAGCCAATCCCAAAGCAGTAGCACGAGGATGGATATTCTGCGCCCCTTTGAGCATCAAACTAGCACGCCGGAGACGATGTAGCAAAGATGGACACTCAGTAGCATCTAGAGCCGCCAACAACCAATCTTCAGGATGCAAATTCTCGATCTCAGCATATATTTCTGGCTGATAAACTTGAGACTCGTAGCCCCAAAGCCGATGAAAAGTCCGGAGATATTGCTGGATAAAAGTTTCCTCTCCAGCGGGATTTTCCGACTGATAAACACCTGCGGCAATTAAAGGTTTATTCGTCCAACCAGCAAATAATTGATCTCCACCTTCCCCATTAAAAATTATCTGAGTTTCTTGACTAGCTCTTTGAGATAGCAGATACAACGGAACGCACACCCCATCACCAAAAGGTAAATCCAATGCTTCCACAGTAGGAATTAAAGCATTTTTAATCTGATTTGGCTGTGCTGCTACTTTTAGTAAAGGAATTTTCAGAAATTGTGCGACTTGTTGTGCATAGGAATATTCTGGAATACCTGCATCACCAAAATCCAAAGTGTAAGCGCGGACTTTCACCCCTGCTTGTACCAGTAGCGCCGCCACCACAGAAGAATCAAGTCCGCCAGAGAGAAACACTCCAACAGGTTCATCGCTTAAATCAGCAATTTGTTGCTCAATGGAATTTTTCAGAAGGACTTGCAATTCTTCAATTGCTGTAGCTTCATCTGTTAGCTGTTTTGGGGCTTGTCGCCAAGAATTGATATTTTTAGATTTAGGTGTTTGTAGGATATTTAAAATGCGATCGCCAAAAGCGGCGCTTAGCCCATCGCGCCAAATCAATTCAGTCCCAGCCGGAACTGCAAACACTCCAGTCACAGGAGTTAAAGGTGTCGGAACATAAGAAAAACAGCTATAGCCATATAAACCAGGAATGCTAACATCTGGCTGTTGCAAAATCGGTAAGAGTAATTTTAGTTGAGTTGCAAACCAGATTGCTTGTCCTTGCACAGTCCAATACAAAGGCATCTTTCCGAAAGGTTCTCTGCCCAAAATCAGGCAATTGTTTTCCTCTAAACTTACCCAAGCATCAGGCGAACTAAATATTCCTGACGCCGAAACACCAGCAACTTGATTTTTTAACAGTGAATAATTTCTATCCAGCCCTATATAAACAACATTCCAAACAGGAAAATCATCTTTTTCCTGACAATTGAGGCAAAAACTCTCTGAAACTCTTATTTCCAATAAATCACTGCCATCATAATTCTCTCTGTGCCCTCCGCGTACTCTGCGGTTCGATTTTTCCTTACCTGGAAAAGAGGAAAAATTCAAAGCCTCTCCCCTGGTAGGGGAGAGGTTTGGAGAGAGGTTTTGCAAAACATCAGTTAACAGCGCTTCCAACTGATGTTGAGCGCCGTAACCCCAATACCCAAAAAAATGATGTGGGATGTCGCCCATATTGGACTAGTTCACTTGAAAGGTTTCATCGCTAATTTGGCGGCCTTCCAAAAACATTTGCACCTGCCATTTGCCAACAGTTGCATCTGAATTAATTGTGTGGCGACACTGAGTATTCCAAACAGAGGTATTAATTCCGCGGGTTTGATAGCTGTTTTGCTTGACAATTTGACCGTTTGGATCTATCCAATTACAAGAAAGAGCTAGTTTTTTACCCAAGGGTGCATCTTTCAAGGTGACACGATAAAAAACTTGTGGATTGCTTTGGCGGGAAATTGTGTTTAAATTACCGCTATTATTTTGTGCTAAAGTAATGCGGTCTTGTTGAGCAGAAACACGAGCAAGTGCAGAATTTTGTTGCTGCATAACAAATATTGTCGAAGCGCTCACCACCGCTAAGAATGCTACCACCCCAGAAGTAATCCATCGATTTTGGCGTTGTTGCACTGAGAGTGCTTGACGACGATTCAACTGAACTATAGCTTCATCTAGTAACTCAGGGGGTAAGTTCATCTCCTGTAAAATTTCTTTAACCTGCTGTTGGTCTAATTCTGCTTCTCGACGCGTTTGCAGACTTTCCACTTCAGTGACTATTTGTGCTAATTCCTCTTGAGTCAGTCGCGGCGTCATAGCATAACTCCTGTTTAAAAAAGTTGATGGCGCTTGTTGATGATGTGCAATACGAAGAGTGTTTGGGAGAAGATACCCTACTGAATTGCAAAAAGTTAACATACATTCGGATGGATCGCATCATCAACTACAAGTTTATTTCGTTGCTTTTCGGATTTTTCCCAAAAATTTGCGTATCCTGCCGCAGGCATCGCTGCTTTGATTATAATGAGGTGTTTTGGTGAATGCTAAAGTGCGTAGTTTACCGCTGTAGGCATCGCTCTTAACAGCTAAAACCACACCCAAGATTAAACCCAGTCCTGAGCTAGTTTCCAGAAACTGATTAACTCCATCTGGAAACCATTAATGCCAATATTAATTGTTTCTTTTTTTAAATTCTTGACAATTTTCGATAACTTTGTTTATGAAATGTATCGAAAAACATCTAATAAATTATTAAAACTTTAAACTTCTTTATTGACACCAATAGCTAGTTCTTTTTTGCTATGTTTCAGCTGTTTCCAAAGCACCTTAATTTGCTCGTAAGCTTCTTCAGTAGATAATTTTCCACCTGTTTGTAGACAAGTGATATAAGTAATTTTTTGGGCAAACTCTTGCAGGTTGGCATTGAACACCAAATTCTCTGGCTCGAACTTCCCATAATAACGACTACGAGGGTAAAGAAAGTTGTTTTTGTATTCTGGGTTGGGGTGTGTCATGAGTTTACCCTCCGTAATTTTTACTAGAGCTATAGACTTAACTTTTATCCAAGTCTAAATACACACCAGAAATTTAAATTCCAGAACCACTGCTCAAAATCAAGAATGTTAACTGAGGAATTATAGCTATAGCAGGCAAAAGGCAAGAGATTTGAAAGGTATCGGCATTTTACCATCCGTTTATATCCTAAGCTAACTGACAACTGCTATATTATTCTCTCCTCCGCCCCCTGCCTCTCATCTTCTCCATGCCCAATGCCCAATGCCCCATGCCCTATACTATTTGGCAATCTCTTCAAAGTCTGTTATTGCATAAGCAAACTCTCTAAAAGCTGTCTTAATTAGAACCTCCTTAGTTCCTCTCTCCAGCGAAGAATTGCGTATGAGGTCTGTTAATTCTATAAACAGTAGAGAAAACATAAAACGATCTTGACGGTCAACTTGTTTCAAACAAGAGAATATAAATTCATAAAGCTCTGTTTTTCTTGGCTTAGTTTGTTCATCCCATATCTGCAACCCAAGCCGAAAAGTTCTCAAACGGATTTCGTTAGTATTGTAGGACGCGTCTTTGTAGCGCACTGATACGCGTTGGGGTAAGTCCATGAGTTTTAGCTATGCATATTTAATGTAAAGTAATTATTCACTTATATTTCGCCTCATCCGGAAAAATTTCTATCGGGCATTGGGCAAGCAGGAAGTGTGGGAGGGGTGGGAGGTGTGGGAGGATAGGGAAGAAATGTTTCCCCCCACACTCCCCACACTTCCCCATCTCCGCACCTCCCCACCCCCTCACTTCCACTCACCTTGTAGAGTGAAAGCTGCCCAATAATAAGGCGCAGCATATTTTTGAGTCCGCCAAATTTCCAGCTGGGCTGTTCGTAATGCTGCCGCAGGCTTTAATCCTTCTTGCAGCATCTTTTTATAAAAGACTGTCATCAATTCTGATGTTGCCTGGTCATCTACACTCCACAGACTCACCACAACTCGTGGACTCCCTGCATACATAAACCCTCTAGTTAATCCTACCAATCCTTCTCCTCTAACTTCCTCTCCCAGTCCGGTTTTACAGGCACTAAGTACTACTAGTTCTGCTTGGAGGTTGAGATTAAAAACATCGTGCAAGCGCAAAAACCCATTTTGTGGCATTCCTTTGTCGTCAAATAGTGACAAGACCATACCTGATAACTCTGGATGTTTGCTGTTGAGAATGCCATGAGTCGCAAAATGAATGATGCGATATTGGCTCAAGTCATTGCTAGTTGCAGTGTTACGGCTAGCAGTAAAGTCAAAGGCTGGCTTGGCTTTGTTAGCTGGAACAAGGGCGAGAATTTGCTCGGCTTCGTGACGTGTAAATTTTAAACGCTCAAAATTAATTTCTGAGTCTTTAGCAGCTCTATTTAAAGCGAGGGTGTTTAAATTGGCTTCTGGTACAGTTGGACGAGACCCTTGTACTTTACTTTGGAGGCGCTCATCATCAATACTGAAAATGGGATCGGCTAACACAATTAATGTCTTGTCAGCTGGTTTGCGTTCTTTATGTTCATTTCTGAGAATAGCCACTGTAGAAGCTGAAGGTAAAGTAATAACTTCGTGATTAATTAGTAATGGTTCATAGCTACTATTTTTTTGGGAATTAGGTTTAGTCAAGGCGGCAAACGGTACATATTGCAAAGCACCATCGCTGACAACTACTAAGCGTTTATTTTCAAGTTGTGGGGCTACTGGTGCAAGTATGATTTTAGATAGAGTATCTATGGATGGGCTATGTTTAAGATATGGGGTAGTAATTTCTTGACGTAACTTTTTAACGATCGCTTCAATGTCTGCACGCTTGGGTAGTTCGTAGCTGGTGATACTCTTATTAGTAACCGCCCACAAATAACTCCGGTTTTCGCCTAAAGAGTATTCTAAAAGTAAGGTGTTTTCATCAAGTACTTGCTGTTGAATTTGGGCAAGTGAAAGAGGTTGCGGTTGAGTTAAAGCTGCATAATGTGGACTCGTGGTGCGGATTTTTATCTTGACTTGCTGATATTGTTCTAAAACAGCTTCATTTTCTTTTTCTAAATCTTCTACTTGGGCTTGAGTGTAGTTTCCACCTAATAGCTGTATCCGACGTTTTTCTAAAACATCAAGTTGTTTTTGTAAGTCGCGTTCTTGAGAAAGTAATTTTGGTTCTACACCTTGGCGAATATCAGCTTTAGCTTCTGTCAGCAGTTCCAAAAGACTGCGGGCGCGGGCGCGTTCGCTGGTTTGCAGCGCCAGAGCATCATATCCTTTGGATGGTTCCTGCTTGTGCAGTTGCATCAACAAATCAATATAGAATTGATAATAGTTCTGTACGGTAGCGAAATAGGAAGCGCGGAGTTCCTGAGAGTTAATTTTGGTACGCAGGTCTTCAACAATGTTGATGACTATTTTGATTTGACTCAGGGCGGCGTTAAGATTGCTCTGTTTGCGTTGAGCGGAGGCCATGTTATAAAGACTCAGAGCTTCTCCTCCTCTATTTCCTACTTTTTGGTATAAAGACAGAGATTGCTGGTAATAATCCAACGCCTTTGGCTGTTCTCCCAAATCTGAGTATATTAGGCCAATATTGATGAGGTTAGCTGCTAAACCTAATTTATTTTCTGTAGATTTAAATAGAGGTAAAGATTGCTGTAAATAATCTAGAGCTTTTTGTTGTTCTCCCATCTTAAAGTAGAGATTGCCAATGTTATTTAAGGTGCGGGCTTCATTTATTTTATCTCCTAAATTTTTGCTGATAATCAGAGATTTATGAAAATAATCTAGCGCTTTTTCCTGTTGTTGTAAATCTGAGTAAATTGTAGCAATATTGTTAAATGAAGTAGATTCTGCTGACTTGTCTCCCATTTGTTGATTTAAAGCCAAGGATTGGTTCAAATAATCTAATGCTTTTTGCTGTTGTCCTAAATGTAAGTAAATCAACCCAATATTATTAATAGTACGGGCTTGCCCTAATTTATCTCCCACTTCACGCCTGAGGTTAAGGGATTGTTGAAAATAATCTAGTGCTTTTTGCTCTTCTCCTAAGTTTAAGTAGACATTACCAATGTTGTTGATAGTACGGGCTTCCCCGATTTTATCTCCCATCTCTCGCTTGAGTAACAAAGCTTGGTGAAAAAAATCGAGGGCTTTTTGCAATTCTCCTATATCTGAGTAGAGGTTACCAATGTTGTTGAGGGTAATAGTTTCTCCCTTTTTATCTCCTATTTCGCGTCGGAGTAATAGGGCTTGATTCAAATAAAAGATTGCTTTTTGTTGTTGTCCTAAATCTGAGTAAATTTTGCCCAGATGACCGACGGTAAAAGCTTCTGATGAACGATCGCCTAGTTTCTGATACAGTGGAAGTGCTTCTTCAAATTTAGCGATCGCTTTTAACAAAGATTCTCCTGTTCCTTGCTCGTATAGTTTCTTTCCTTCTTTATATGCCGCATCAGCAGTAGCGCTAATTGCATCGTTGGTTTGTGTTTTCTGTGCAATGTTTATCGGGTATTCTTTAGCAATTGCAATATTTGATTCTGTAAATAACAAAATGCTGGTAAAAAGAACAATACTACGACCTGCTACAAATGGAAAAAACTTCCATTGTATGGAGTCAGATATTTGAAATTTAGTCATATACATCTGCGTTTTTCTAGCTTCCTAAATTTAGGATTCCCAAAAGCAAGTAAAAAACACTAGGCTAGCTCATTTGATAAATTAATTTGCTACAAAGATTATGCAGCCTCGTTCCTGTGTATGTTTGGTAAGATCTTAATTTTTTTTTACAATCGTGTTATATATTCTATGATTGCCTATGTTAGGTATGGAAGCAATACTATTAAGCAGTCTGAGCATTATAAGTGGTATTATTAATGTAAGCTAACTATTTTAGCTATTCATGTATGAATTGAAGATAAAATTTATGTTTTTTAGGTAAAATAAAATTAAACTATTTAAATGTGGAGTTATAGTGATTAAAAATATTAAAATAAAAAACTTTAGATGTTTTAATGATTTTAAAGTATCTGGGTTTGAAAAAATAAATTTAATTAGTGGAAAAAATAATGTGGGAAAAACTGCATTATTGGAGGCATTATTTATAAATACTGCTCCACGACCAGAGACAATTATTTTGCTCCGACATGTAAGACGGGAACAGTTAAGTTTTAGTAAATCTTTACCGGAAAGAACCTGGAATAATTTTTTCTTTCGTCAAAATAAAAGCAATGAAATTGTAATTGAGGCTAAGTTGGAGAATGAATCTTCAAAAATAGTTGAGATATACGTTGATGAATCTGTAAAAGATTTTTCAGAGGAAACTGATGAGCAAAATAGTGATAATGAGATACAAGATAATATTATAAGCCTTTTTTCTGGGAGTGAGTCAGTGCAATCTGTAATGCACCTTAAAACAAGGATTAATCACGGAGAACCTTTTGAAACTTTAATTATTTCAAGCACAAAGGGATTGCTAGCAAGAGATATAAAAATTCCTGACATTAAAAATGCTTTTTTCATACCTTCATTCTTAAGAGCTTCTAGTAGAGAGTTAGCAATGGAGTTTGATAAGGCTCGGTTAAACGAAAAAAACGAGGAAGTGCTAAAAGCTTTTCAAGCTATTGATTCTTCGATTGTAGAGGTGGAAAGCTTTAGTATTGGTGAACCAACTGTTTATCTTAAAAGAGAGGGAGAAGGTAGGTTACCCTTGTCCTTATTTGGTGATGCAATTAATCGCATCGCTGATATTATCTTAAGGGTTGTGAATAACGAGAATAGTATTTTGCTGATTGATGAAATTGAAAATGGGATTCATCACTCTAGTCAAGTCTATTTTTGGACTATTCTTTACAAGTTAGCTCATGATTTAAATGTGCAAATATTTGCCACAACACATAGTCTAGAAATGACTAAAGCTTTTATAAAAGCTGGAACACAATATGAGAATACATCTGCTCATTTTGAACTTACAAGACACATAAAAACCGGCAAGATAGTGGCTATCAGGCGAGATTTAGATACTTTGGATTATGGGATAAGCCACAACAAAGAGGTGAGAGGTGAGTAGTAATATTTTGATTGTGGAAAGCAAAAATGATAAATGTTTCCTTCAGGCAGTTATTCGTCATCTCCAACAAAATATACAAGTTGCACCCCCTATAATTTCAGAAGAAGATTATAGGTTAATGGAAGGGCTAGATAAAAAAAAGTTAACAGATGCTCTCAAAGATTTAAAAGCTGATATACAGAAGGGCGGGATTGAAAGAGTAGGTATCATTATTGATATTGATAATTTTCCAGAAAAGCAGAGAATTAGCTTTATTAATGAATGTGTTCAAGAAGCTTTTACTGAAGCGTCATTACTTACAACAGTTAAAGAATTCGTAACTTTAACTGTTGAAGATATAAATATCAAGCTGGCTTGCTACTTTACCAACGTTGATGGACAAGGGGAACTTGAAACAGTCCTAAAACTTATTAAAAACCAAAGTTCTGTTTATGCTGATTGTTTAGAGAGTTGGAAAAACTGTTTGCAAAATAACGAACAAAAAATAACTATTAAAGAATTTGATAAATTCTGGGTTGATATGTACATCAGATTTGATACTTGCTCAAAAACCGAAAAGAAACAAGCAGAACGTAAATGTAGCATGAAAAATTTCGATTATGTAATGACTCACAAAACAAAGATTTGGGATTTTGAGCATCCTCTTTTGAATGATTTAAAGGACTTTTTGCACCTATTTCGTTGATCCCATCACAATAGTATCCAGCAAGCTTGATAGATTAAGTAGTAGGGGCGTACAGCTGTACGCCCCTACCATCAGCTATTTTGTGAAATGGTATACGTGAGAATTAGAAAATTAGGCTGGTTGTATTTCTGGATTCCCATCTGTAACCACAAATGAAGCCTTTTTGCTAATAGTGCCAAATGGAGTTTCCACCTCTGACACCGCAAGATAATCTGCCTTCCAGGTTGTGGGAGTCACGTTACAGCGAACATACCCCCGTCTATTGTTGTAAAACTTAACCTGTGGGTTTTCTGCGATGTAACCGGGGATAGTGTCTGAGCCATTTCCACCGGAGGATATTGAAGTACAGACGAATTCACTCCCCACCGTAGCAGATTGCGGGTTATTAAAGTCAGCCTTTAAATCTATTGCCCAGTGGTTATGGACATCGCCTGTTAAGACTACTGGATTAGATGGTTTACGCTGTTCTAAGAAACCCAAAAGGCGATCGCGGGAAGCTACATAACCATCCCACTTATCCATACTATAGGTTTGGCCTGGCCCCTCTGTTCTATCTATCTGAGCAACTATAACTTGCTGGGCTAAAACGTTCCACTTAGCCTGTGATTTATCTAAGCCATCATATAGCCAATCTTCCTGTGCTTTACCAGTAATGGTTCCATTGGGTTCTAGTCCACAAGGACGTGCTTTAGTACCATCACCACAAGGCTGGTCGGTGCGATATTGGCGAGTATCTAAGACATGGAAGGTTGCTAACTTACCAAAGTTCAGTCGGCGATAAAGTTGCATATTGGCGCCAACAGGACGTTGTAACGGACGCAACGGCATGTGTTCGTAGTAAACCTGATAAGCAATAGCCCGACGTTGGAGGAAAATTGCTGGGTTTTGGTCTGGTTCGCTATCAATTTCTGAGATGTCGTTGGCGTAGTTGTTTTCTACCTCATGGTCATCCCAGGTAACAATCCACGGAAACGCTGCGTGCGCTGCTTGCAGGTTGGTATCGGTTTTATAGAGGGCGTGACGGTTGCGGTAATCTTCTAAGGTGAAAATTTCTGAACTATTGTGTTGTCTGGGAGTAGTGGTTGAGATTCCCCCTTCATAGATGTAATCGCCAACATGGACTACTAAATCGAGGTCATCTTGTGCGAGATATTTATAAGCAGTATAGAATCCCTGCTGATAGTTTTGGCAGGAGACAAGGGCAAAGTTCAACTTATTCAAGTTGCCATTCGCTAAAGGTGCAGTACGAGTGCGACCAATGGGGCTAGAGTCTTGGCCGACAATAAAGCGATACCAATACCAAGTATCAGATTGCAGTCCTTGTACCACAACTCGCACTGAATGAGCTAGTTCTGGGGTTGCCAGTACCGTACCTCTAGAGACAATGCGCTTCATCTGCTCATCAGTAGACACTTCCCAGCGAATTGGTACATTTACTGGTGGCATTCCGCCGCCGTTCAAGGGTTCGGGAGCCAAACGAGTCCAAATCACGACGCTGGTGGCATCAGGGTCACCCGATGCTACACCCAAAGTGAAAGGATAATTGGAAAATCTGGTTTTGGCGATCGCTGTTTGATGAGAAAATTGGTTAGCGATCGCAAAACTACTCAATGCTCCTGCCCCAATAATTAAGTTGCGTCGTTTTATTCGAGTCTGCAAGAGCCTTTCAATATTATGAAAATCTACCATTTTTTACTCCCGGTTAACTAGTATGGTTTGTCATTTTTACTTCGTAATTTGCCTCATAACTAATGGCTAACGACTCATGAAAACCAAGATTAAGCTTGAACTTTTTTGATGGGAATGAATTTTTTCTTCGTCATCAAGCCAATGCCACAAGCTAAGAAAACGCCAGCTAAAGCTGTAGGTTCAGGAACTCTTGTATAAGAAACTTTACCTGAAATTATTTCGATATCGGAATCGGTTGGAGAGAAAATTGTAAAATCCTCACCAACAATTTCGTAGCGCGGAGAATTGGCAGGATTAGTTTTGCCATCAAATGTATAGTCTAATGCTAAAGATGTTTTTCCTGTTGAAAACAGCATTGAATATACAAGGGGAAAGTCTGGATAGTTGATATCATCTTGTTCGGTGTAAACTGTAGAATCGCCATCAAATTGGAAAGAAAGAGACTTGGCGATCGCTACAGAACTTTCCTCGCTTAAAGTTGAATCATCAAAACTAAAAAACCCATTTCCCTTAGTGGTAGGGCTATCAACGCTGAAAGCATAATTAATAATTGCAGCAGATACACATTTTGCATCTAGAGTTACAAAACCTATAGCCAAGCTAGCAGCAGCAAGCACTAATTTTGGAACCAATTTCATCTTTTGCTTTCCTCACGATAAACTTCTGCAAGCAATACACGCTGGTAACTACAGCAGAATCTAAAATTAAGAGTTGGGAAGTAAAACAGGTTGAATCCCTGGCTACCTGACCTAGTATGTCTACTTCACGATTTTTGAAACTCTTTGTATTAATTAATTTCTTGTTAATTAATACATTTCTTTTTACTTTTCCAAGCAATAGTTCGCCACCGCTAATTACAGCGATCGCAATAAAATTTTGATGAATCAATTTGAAAAACAAATAAGCCAGTTTTTCAATACTTCAAACAAGCATATATTAAAAGCCTAAGTTTAAGCGAAGTTTAATTATGGGTAAAAATCTCCGAAAACTTATTTTACTAATCAAAGAATTACTCAAAGCTCAAATATTTTTTTGAAAATTTTTGATTTACTTTTACTGATATAATTTCGCTTTAAAGATGTGCTTAAAGGATTTACATAAAACTACATACTGTAGCGTACAAGCTTTAAATTACCGACTTGTTAGAGAAGCCTGGGATCTCGACCGTTGAAGCTTCGTTCTATTGAGAATTTGTAGTTGATTGTAGTTGAATGTGAAATCTCAGCCTGCTTTTGGGAATACTTGATTTAGTCAACTGATTGTTGGCAATTTGAGCTATCCAAATCTAGAACCAAGGCATTTTGAGATAAATTATGAAATTGATTAAGCCATCTCAATATTTTCTAGTCTTTTCCTTACCTTTATTTTTGAATTTCGCTCATACTTTTACACTACAAGCACAAGCTCAGTTATACCAATCAAATAAAACTTGGCAAATTAGTCAAACATTTAAGCCGCCGAAGCGGGGAGCGCCTCCTGTAAGTAGTGGTGGTTCTACTCGTGGTGGCTCTTGTTTGACTGGCAAAAAACTCGTAACTCCATTAATTCCTCAAAATAAATTAGGACTCACACTTAATCAACGTCCAACATTTTTCTGGCATATACCTGAATCTTCAGTCAAAACAGCCAAGTTTTTGCTTTTTGCTGATAACGATCGCACACTATTGTATGAAACATCTTTTACACTTCCTAATAAATCTGGAATTTTTAGCTTTACACTTCCTGACACTGCCCCAGCATTGGCAATAGATAAAACTTATCACTGGTATCTGACAATTGTTTGCAATGCTGAAGAGTCCAGCGAGAATCCAATTGTAGATGGTTGGGTGGAACGAATTAAACCGGAATTAGCATTATCTGAGGCGTTAAGAAAAGCAAATTTGCGGAAATTGCCCACTATCTATGCAGAAGCCGGAATTTGGCATGAAGCCTTGGCTTCTTTAGTGCAACTACGCCGGACTGAGCCAAATAATTTAAAAGTGAGGATGGATTGGAGACAATTTTTTAAATCAGTTGATTTAAGTGCGATCGCTTCAAGTCCATTAATTTAAATATGAGAGATTGGGCATCAACATTTGAGGTGTGGAAAGCTTTTTTGTAATCTCCCCACACTTCCCTCATCTCCCGACTTTATACAGACGCGTAGACAACTCAAAGAGCAGCTTCTCGTAAGAGTATAATCGCGTCTATCTACTCCCTATTTAATGTTATGTGGAAAAACCTGAAGCCGCGAGTTTGGCAATGGCGCGGTGTTTTATTTACAGTTCCAAATATTACAATTCTAGTGATTGGATTACGGTTAACTGGATTATTGCAATTATTAGAATTGGCTGCACTAGATCAATTTTTTCTCCTCCGCCCACGAGAACCAGTTGATACTCGTATTGTAATAGTTGAAATTAATGAAGCAGATGTCCGCAAGCAAGGACAGTGGCCAATGACGGATGCGGCGCTTGCTAGTGTATTAGAAGATATTAAAAAGCAGCAGCCTAGAGCGATCGGCTTAGATATTTATCGGGATTTACCTGTAAATCCTGGTCATCAAGCTTTAGTTAAAGTGTTTGAAACTACGCCTAATTTGATTGGCGTACAAAAAATTTCTGATAGTTTTGATAGTTCTTCAGTTGATGCCTCTCCAGTTCTCAAACAACGCCATCAAATTGGAGCAAACGATTTACCTTTAGATGGGGATGGAAAAATTCGCCGAGGTTTGCTTTACCTGAATTTAAAGAATGATGAAGTTCTAGAAAGTTTTGCTTTGAAATTAGCTTTGTTGTACTTAAAACCTGAAGGTATTACTCCCAAAGCAGCAGTAAATAACTCTAATTTTTTGCAGTTAAATCGCGGTATTTTCCCTATTTTTGAAGCAAATGATGGGGGCTATGTGCGGGCGGATGCAGGAAGTTATCAAGTACTTTTAAATTATCGAGGCAGGATACAACAATTTATCAAAATTTCTCTGAGAGATTTACAAAACAAACGCATTCCAAAAGACTTAATGCGCGGTAAGGTAGTATTAATTGGAGCTACAGCTGAAAGTTTGAAAGATTTATTCTATACGCCTTATAGCAGTAATGTACTTACTGAGCCAGAACGTATGGCAGGTATTACAATTCATGCTAATTTAATTAGTCAAATTTTGAGTGCGGCTTTGGATGGTCGTCCAGAGATTAAGACTTTACCCGAACCAATAGAATGGTTATTGATTTTTAGTTGGTCAGCTATCGGTGCAATTTTGTGTTGGGTACAACGTCACAGTAATAACCAGAAGATTTTTCTAGCTGTGGGTCTGGCGGCTGCCGGTTTACTTGGCGGTAGCTTTTTGGCATTTCTGAGTAGTTGGTGGATTCCCGTTGTTCCTTCACTACTGGCCTTAGGAGGTTCTACCATCGCACTTACTCAGTATATCGCCCAAGGTTCGGCTCAAATGCGAAAAACTCTCGGTCGTTATCTCACTGATGAAATCGTCGCTAATATCTTAGAAACTCCTTCTGGGTTAAAGTTAGGAGGAGAACGCAGAAAAGTGACAGTTCTCGTATCTGATTTAAGAGGATTCTCGGCTATTTCCGAACAATTAACTCCGGAAGAAGTAGTCAGAATTCTCAATCTTTATCTGGGAGCAATGACGGATGTAATTAATCAGTATAAAGGTACGATTAATGAATTTATGGGCGATGGTATATTTGTAATTTTTGGTGCGCCAATTAGCCGCAAAGATGATTCTCAAAGAGCGATCGCCTGTGCTATTGCTATGCAATTGGCAATGCAGAAAGTAAACGAACAAAATCAACAAATGAATTTACCAATCCTCGAAATGGGAATTGGAATTAATACAGGGGAAGTTGTGGCGGGAAATATTGGTTCTCAAAAACGCGCCCAATACACAGTTATCGGCAGCCATGTCAATTTAGCAGCCAGAATTGAAACTTATACAGTAGGCGGCCAAATTTTGATTTCGGAAAATACTTCTAAAGATGCCAATATTGACCTCAAAATTGCTGGTGATTTAGAAATAAAACCTAAAGGTATAAAAGACCCAGTAAAAATCTTTGATATTCGTGGTATTAGCGGTCAACATAACTTGTTTTTGCTAGAAGATGATGAACAAATGGTCAGTTTAAATCAAGAATTACCTGTGGAATACAGCATTTTACAGGGAAAGCAAGCGGGTGGAACAATATTTGTAGGAGCTTTAGTTTACCTCTCAGAAAAAGCAGCGCAACTAAAATCTTTACATTCTTTAGAACCCTTAAGTAATCTTAAACTCAAATTATTAATTGAACCAGAACTAGCTACAGCAGAAGAACATATTTATGCCAAGGTAATTAAACAAACTGATGTTGACAACCACCTTTTTCTAATTCGATTTACAGCTATTCCTCCAAAAGCGATCGCACTTCTTAATGCACTCCGTCAAACTGACTGATACTAGCGCATCAATAAGGAGATGCATCTAAATACGGCAACCCAAAAAAGTAGGTATTTAAAGTTTTTGAAAATAGTAACAATTGTTGCTGATAGAAGCTGGCGATCGCTGTAAGATTTTGGACTTAAGTCAGATCCAACTCTAATAAATCCTTAATAATTCGTAATTAATGGTATAGAAGAACTAATTTTAGTTTTGGGTATAAAAAACATAACTCCTTGTAAAACTGAGATTCAATTACATCCAAACGACAAATGACGAACGTAGAAAAATTTCAGAAACTAGTAGAGCTTGCAAATGAATATGGGATTATTTGCCAGCCAACACCAGAAGAATGCTTGATTGCATCCTTACCTGGAGACGATGATTTTTTATTAGCTTTTACTTGGTCTGGTGCAATTGAAGGAGAGTCGCCAGAACATGAATTAATAGCAATTAGCGTACAAGATATAGTCAAAGAAGTTACCGTTGCAGCTTGGCAAATTCCTATTTATTTATTCGGAAACGTTTTGAGGCAGGCTCAGATGCTTGTCACTGCTCACAAAGATTTTTGGCGTTGCTGAATCAAAAGATGACTCTTGTAGAGCGGGCATCTGGAGTGCCTGAAAATATAAAGAACGGGCTTTTCGGCTCATCTTACAAAGGCTCCAAAATCATCCCGCTTTTCCTGCAACAGCTAATTTAGGGATTGATTTCAGCCCACTAGTCTCCCCCCGCTAGGGCGAATATACTGAAATGTCACAAGTTTTCGTACACTTCATCATCGTTCCGTTTGCCAACACGGAACACGTCAACTAATTGATTTTCATCATCAATGGTGTAGAGAATTCTGTACTCTCCAGAATCAACACGATAACCACCTTCATAACCTTTAAGAGCTTTACAATCTTGGGGTCTGGGAATGCCTTGAAGAGAAAGGATTTTAGAGACGACTTGCTTAAATTGTTTAGCTTGTAAATCCCGCAAGTTTTTTTCTGTTGTTTTAGCAATTCTGAGAGTATAGCGCTCACTCATTTTCACGCTCTTGCATAATCGCCTCTAAAGTTGTAAAGCCATCATTCTCAGCAATGGCTTGACGCAACAGTTCGGAGTCAATGGCATCTTCTAGAGCTTCGAGACGTTTTAAGTCTTCCAGTCCAACCATAGCAACTACAGCCTTACCATGTCGCTCGATGATAATGCGCTCACCTTTATACTCAACACGATTAATTAGCTCTTGAAAATTAGCACGAGCTTCTGTAGCACTGATTTTATCTGACATTTTTGTTAGTTTTGTACATTTTTGGCATTTTGTACATTTATTCTAACTAAAGGCGATGCCTGCGGCGGGCTACGCCTACGCGTTTTTCATTCACTCAATAAGCGATGGGCAGAGGTTAATCGCTGCCAATAATGAACTGGAAGCAAGAATACAGGAACTAGAAGAATTTACAGAAGGTAATACCAATTTGAAATCAAAATGCGACAGATCTGTGGGTAGGGGCGTACAGCTGTACGCCCTTACAGCCGATTCGTGTGTCGCAAATATTTTTGAAAATGGTGTAACGCCCAAGAAAGCCTACAAGAAATAGAAGAGAATGCATAGCCGTCCTAACCCGCAGGCAGGACGGCTTTTTCATGGATATGTCGCCTACTTGAAAAAAGACTGACCAAAGCTCGCGCCGAATGTCCAGATTTTAGAAACTCTTACTACTTAAATGCTACTTAACGCTAGTGTAGGAATGAGCATATTACCTCAATCGGGAGCGCGTCATGTTGCCTAAACCCCAGAAAAATTGGACGCCCCAGCACTGGGCGAGTTGGAAGCCTTTCGGCATCGGCGAACAGTACCCGAATAACTACTGGGAAGTATTTCGGGCAATTTGGCTTTCTCGCGACCAACTGCCCTATGCATGGAATATTCTAAATAAAGGTGTTTGCGATGGTTGCGCTCTCGGAACAACCGGGATGAAAGATTGGACTTTAGATGGCATTCATCTGTGTAATGTCCGCTTGCGGTTGTTGCGGATGAATACCATGCCAGCTTTTGACCCGGCACTACTAGAGGATGTCTCGCAATTGCAAAAGCAAAAAAGCGCCCAATTGCGCGACTTGGGAAGACTTTCTTACCCGATGATGCGTCAACGTGGTGAAAAAGGCTTTCGCCGTGTGGACTGGGATGAAGCTTTAGAGGTAATTGCAAATCGTATCCGCGCCACCACACCAGACCGCCTCAGCTTTTATGTTACCAGTCGCGGCACCGTTAACGAAACTTACTACGCTACCCAAAAAGCCGTGCGGGCAATGGGAAGCAATAATATAGATAACGCTGCCCGTATTTGTCATTCTCCTAGCACAGCAGGGTTAAAAGCCGCTCTCGGTGCAGCAGCTACGACTTGTTCTTATAAAGACTGGATTGGTACTGATTTGTTAGTATTTATTGGCTCAAATGTTGCCAATAATCAGCCTGTTACCGTTAAATATCTACATTATGCAAAAAAAGCTGGCACTAAAATTGTAGTAATTAACACCTACCGCGAACCAGGAATGGAGCGCTACTGGGTGCCGTCAATTGTTGAAAGTGCCCTTTTCGGTACTAAGTTTGCCGAAGATTTCTTTTTAATTAACATGGGTGGCGACATAGCATTTCTAAATGGCACGATAAAACATATAATTGCCAACAACTGGGTAGACAAATCATTTATTAATTTACATACAGTCGGCTTTGCAGAACTAAAGGCATCTTTAGAAAACCAATCTTGGGAGGAATTAGAACGGCTTTCCGGCGCATCTCGCGAAGAAATGTACGCCTTTGCCAAAATGGTTGGGGAAGCCAAGAAAGCAGTATTTGTTTGGAGTATGGGCATTACTCAGCATGAGTGCGGTGAAGATAATGTGCGGAGTATTATCAATTTAGCCCTCACCAAAGGTTTTGTCGGTCGGGAAGGTTGCGGTTTAATGCCAATTCGCGGTCACTCTGGCGTGCAGGGTGGTGCAGAGATGGGGTGTTACGCGACCGTATTTCCTGGTGGAAAACCCATCACCTCGGAAAATGCTGCCCAACTAAGTCAGCGTTGGGGCTTTGAAGTGCCATCAACTAAAGGTTTAATTGCTCCAGAAATGATTAATGCCGCACATCGCGGACAATTAGATGTGTTGTTTTCCGTGGGTGGAAATTTCCTAGAAGTACTGCCAGAACCGGATTATGTGGAAAGTGCCCTCAAGCAAATACCGCTGCGGGTGCATATGGATATTGTTCTCTCCAGCCAGATGCTAGTGGAACCTGCTGATACTGTGGTGCTTTTACCTGCCACAACTCGCTACGAAATACCGGGGGGAGTGACAGAAACTAACACCGAACGCCGGGTAATTTTCAGTCCAGAAATTCCAGGGCCGCGCATTGGCGAAGCACGTCCAGAGTGGGAAGTGTTTCTGGAATTGGCAAGGCGCGTCAAGCCAGATTTGGCAGACAAGTTAGTTTTTGCTGATACATCTGCAATGCGTCAAGAAATTGCTCAAGTTGTCCCACAGTATGCTGGTATTCAACATTTACAACAAGCTGGCGACCAGTTTCAATATGGCGGTTCGCATCTGTGCTTTGGTTGGAACTTCCCCACAGCCGATGGTAAAGCACACTTTGGAGTTTTATTACCACGCCAGCGAGAATTACCAGAGGGCTGTTTTTTCGTAGCAACCCGCCGAGGCAAACAATTTAATAGCATGGTGCAGGAACGCAGAGATGCAATTACCGGGGCAGTACGAGAGGCAGTGTTAATGAATGCTGCTGATGCGGCAAAGTTCGGTTTAAAGGATGGGGATCGAGTAATTCTGAAAAATGAGTTAGGCGAGTTGCCAGGGCAAGTTTACATTGCACCCATTCAATCAGGTAATTTACAAGTACATTGGCCGGAAGGGAATGTGTTATTAGATAAAAGTAAGCGATCGCTCGAAGGTGTTCCTGATTATAATGCGATCGCCTGGTTAGAAAAAATCTAAATTTCCTGGTTTTAACAACATAAAGTTGATGGTATCTCAAAACAGACAAGCTGGTAGCAAAACCAAAGGGCAAGTTTGGGTTGTGGAAAATGGTAAAGTGCGATCGCGTTTGGATCATCTTACCACCGAAGAACCTTTAGAAATTCGCCTCGCTCCCTTCCAAAAAACTGTAGCTATTACTATGCGAACACCAGGCGCAGATTTTGAACTAGCTGCTGGTTTTCTCTATGCTGAAGGAGTCGTTAACCGTAGGGAAGATATCCAACGTATTAGTTATTGCGTAGATGAGTCAGTAGATGGCGAACAACGATATAACATTGTAAATGTAGAACTGCGGCATGGGTTAATTCCAGATTTACAGCCCTTGGAGCGTCATTTTTATACTAGTAGCGCTTGTGGGGTATGTGGTAAAGCCAGCCTTGAGGCTTTGCGTTTGCGGGGATGTTCAGCGATCGTTGCCGATCTAACAGTAACACCTGAAATTATCTACAGCTTACCAGATCGGCTGCGAGCTGCTCAAGGTATCTTCACCGCAACAGGGGGTCTACACGCTGCGGCCACCTTCGATGCTCAAGGACAATTGTTAAATCTGCACGAAGATGTTGGACGCCACAATGCTTTAGATAAATTAATTGGTTCTGCATTTTTCAGTGACGAGTTACCTTTAAATAATCATATTGTCTTAGTCAGCGGACGCTCTAGTTTTGAGATTTTGCAAAAATCTGCAATTGCTGGAGTTCCCATAGTCTGTTCTGTTTCTGCTCCCAGTAGTTTGGCTGTGTCTGTCGCCAAAGAATTTGGAATTACCTTAATTGGATTCTTGCGCGGAGAAAGATTTAATGTTTACACTGGCTTGGAAAGAATAAAGGCTATAAAGTGAAATATGAATTTTAATTTTCAATTGATTATTTTTAAATTTAAAATTTTGAGAAAATTAAGATGAAAATTTGAGTATATCATTTAGAGTTTGACTTGCAAATCCTTAGGAAAAATACACTAATTCTAATTTAGCTCGCTTTCATTTTGAACTATACGCAACTCTCAACAGTCAACCTACCTAGTAGTTCGCTAAATGTTTATATAACCGAAATCTAAATACCTTATCTTGATCTCTGTTTTCTAATTTTTCTCCTTTGGGAAATCTATCTTTCACACTAGTTACTAATTGATAATCATTTATCAAACTTTGTAAGCCTGTATGTAATTCTTTTGGACTTAATTGATTGAAAGCACCATAAAAATTTCGCGAACCATCATAAATATCTGGAATATAAAAACCGCCTTTACCTGTATCAACAATCCACTTTGGTGGGTTGGCTTTTAAAACAGAAACTGTCTCGCGTGCAATCTTTAAAGTGAGAGCATCTGAGTTTGTAATATCAATGCGTGTGGGATTTTTACAATCTAGCAGAGTATATAGAACTGATGCCGAGCCATATATAAAACAAGAGTCTCCAGGTTTAATATTTTGTTGTAGCATCGAAAAAGCTTGTACTTTCTCTTTTGTTACTTTCACAAATTTTGTCATAGGGTGTTCTAAAGGATAACGAGTATTCTGATAAAAACCAGGAATGTAATACTTTGCTTCTACACCAATGGAGTCGCGAACCACATATCCAGAAAATAAACTTGCTGTAATAAATAAAAATGCCAATGCTAATCCTTTTTTCCAGCTAGTGGAAATTTTAGTTGACATCATTATAGTCAGCGTCGCTAAGAAAATTAAAACATCGTCATCTGTATATGGTCTACCAGGCCAGGACATCTGCATAGCCCAAGTAGTCCCTAGCGCGAGAGCTATCAGTAATGGAAAAATTGGATATGGCAATCCGAAAAACTGTTTACTCTTTTCAGGAAAAATACAACTAGCAACCAAAGCTAGACTAAAAAATGTTCTTGGTATGTCATAAGAAAGTATATTGTCCCCGCCTAAAATTCTATTTCCCAAGAATGCACCTACAGTTAGCAAAATCAGAAGTACTATTGTAGGACTTAGCCGATACCTCTTTAAAACTCTAGTTCCTCTGTCTCCTCCGTAGTTCCATGTTCTCTGAACTGGTGTTGCTGTCAATGCATTGGAATTAAAATTTTGATTAAATACTAATTTTTCTGGGTTTCCGATTATTAGGAAAACTAGTACACACAAAACTAATGGAGAAAGTAGGTAGACAATAATTTCTGCTATAGAAGAATTACGATAAATTGCTCCACCCGATAAAGCATCGATTAAACTGAAAAAAGTGCTGATATCTTTTTTTTCCGAAGCTCCAATAAAAAGATGGTAAAATGCTTGTGATAAGCTGTGATTCCAGAATAAAATTCCTACTATTAATCCTAATCCTAAAAAAAGTCCGATTAAAAATGGAGCTAAAAGAGACAGCAAATATTTTTTTAAATCTCTCAAAGTATAGACTAAAAGAATTGCTAACGTAACTGCTATACAGATAGTTCCGTTACTTTGGCGTGATGCCATCACTAAAGCTAAAAAAAATCCGGCTGTAGTCAAATATATAAATGAAGCTTTTTCGGTTAACTTATTCAGGCCAAGAATGATTAAAAAACTAGTAATCGATAAAAACAAAGTTACATAGTTATCATTTCCTCCTCGATAAAGTACAGGATGCATGAATAACCATCCACTACAAAGAGAGAATGATATGAGCCTTGAAGTAAATTGCCTACAAGATAAATAAAAGAAAAATAGGGTGGTAATCTTCACCAAAAACCTAGCAACTAAGCTACTTAGGTAATTTTCTCCTAAGATTTTTTGAAAAAATGCATCTATAAAAATACCGATAAATCCAGTTTGGTAATCAAAATCTCTGTAGGGAAAATCACCGTGCAAAATTCTATTACCAAAATGAAATATTTGACTTGTATCTGACCAGTTCATTCCATACAGTGACAGAGGGAATGTAATGAATACAGTAGCAATTAAAAGCAGGAATAAAGTATAAGTCTCTCGAACTCGATTGGATCTCGTCATTTGAATATTCATTTCTTTACCTCAAATTTAAAAGAGGATTTTTTAACTTTAGAAATGATACTTATCGAACATTCTCTAAATTCGATCGTGGACGACAAGAAAGAGATTTTTCATTCACAGATTCAGACATGAAGCCATAATAATCTCGAACCAAATAAAGTGGGCGTCCTTTTACTTCATCGTAGACGCGTCCGAGATATTCGCCTATCATACCCAGGCTTAGCAGTTGGACTCCGCCTAAAAAAAGTACTGCTACCATTAAAGAAGCATAACCAGGAATATCAATTCCGAATACTAAAGTCCTAATTACTAAAAAGCTGGCGTAGGAAAATGAAATTAAGGATATGATAAGACCAAGGTAGCTCCAAACTTTTAAGGGAATTAAACTAAATGCAGCTATTCCATCAATAGCAAAGTTCCAAAGTTTCCAATAATTCCACTTAGTATATCCTTGATAACGTTGAGGGCGATCGTATAATATTGAAGTCTGCTTAAAACCTACCCAAGCAAACAAACCCTTCATGAAACGATTGCGTTCTGGCAATTGTTTGAGAGCGTTGACTACACATCGATCTAATAAACGAAAATCCCCGGTATTTGGGGGAATTGGAGTTTGACTCATCTTACCTATAGTTCGATAGAAAGCACTAGCAGTAAAACGCTTAATCCAAGTTTCTCCTTGACGCGATCGCCGAGTTGCATAAACTACATCATACCCTTCACGCCATTTAGCAATTAATTGTTCGATTAATTCAGGTGGATCTTGCAGATCTGCGTCAATTGGGACTACTGCTGCACCAGTTGTATAATCAATACCAGCTGTCAGAGCAATTTCTTTGCCAAAGTTACGGGACAAGTTAACTACCTTAATTGCAGGGTTACGGTAATGATGTTCAACCAAACATTTGAGGGTATTATCTTTACTACCATCATTCACACAGACAATTTCATACTTCATGTTTAAACGAATTAGTACTGATATTAATCGCTCAAACAGGTAGTCTATATTAGGTTCCTCGTTATACATAGGAACTACTACAGAAATGTCTATACTATCGTTGTTTAAAAGCATGTACAAAACCTCATAATTCGCTTGACGCTCAAAGAAACAGACATTAAATTAATTCTTATCTAACGAGAAGAATATGTTCATTTATCTTGAGGATGGATGTCATTTTTTGATGATTTCACAGCCTCTACACCCTTTGAGGGAAATGTGCGCCGACGGCGATACCATGTTGCTGCTGCTACTAGCATTCCAGTTAGTGACAGAGCTAATATCACCGGCAAAAAATCTCCTGTACTAAAAGCTTTTAAACCGTAACTGCCTAACAAGACAAAAGGTAGAACTCCAGGAACTGTACCCAGACTTGTACCGATGGCATAATCTTTAAAGCTCACCGAAGTTAACCCAGCAGTGAAGTTTACTAAACCATAGGGCATAACTGCTACTAAGCGAATAGCAAACATATAAAATAATCCTGCGCGGCGCACTTCAGCGTCCATTGCTTGCCATTTTCCAGCTAATCTTTTGGCTACTGCTTCGCGTCCAATAGTCCGGGTAAAAGTAAAAGAAACAATTGCAGCAATAATCGCTGCTAAACTAGTCCAAATAGTTCCTAGTACTGGGCCAAAAATTGCACCACCAGTCAAATTAAGTGCTGTTGAGGGCAGAATCAGTAGAGTTGCTACAACATACACAAGAATATAGATAATTGGTGCCCAGATGCCAGCAGACTTGAGCCAAGCTTGAATTTGTGCAGGATTAATGCCGCCTAGTAGATATATCGCTAAGCCTGTGGCAATGATGCAGACAACTGCGATGAGGAAAATACTGGTTTTAAGATTTAGCATGTCCAAGCTTCAGAACTAAAACAATTCATCGAGTAGACTAGCTTCAATACGTAATAAACAATTAATGCGTGTAATACGTGTACTGTACCATCATTTCCACCTAGTATTACAATAAAGTTCTTGTAAAGTGGACATATTGACTGCCTATGCTGTGCATATAAAAAGTTCAAACAGTGATAATTAAAAGCCAATTATATTGAAGTGAGAAGTTAAAAGCTACTTAGAAAGGTGATTTCACTCATTTTAATTTGAGATTTAAATTATATCCACTTACCTATTAGATAAATTACATAAATATGACTTTTATGTGTATTGATGCATTTGTTACCATAGCATCGGTTAATTGTGAAACTTTAGTGAATTTCTATACAAAATTGCTTAAGCAAAAGCCAGCTACTTGGATTCCGAATGTCTATGCTGAGTTTCATTTGCCTAGTATGCGATTGGGTATTTTTAAACCAAAGGACACTAATGAATCGGAATTTGAAGTGATGTCTTTTGACTCACCGCTTTGTGTCTACGGCAAAAGTAAGATAAGTTTATGTTTAGAGGTAAGTAACTTGGAAGATGCGATCGCTCACTTAACCGCTTTGGGCCATCCTCCACCAGGAAAGATTTCCATTGCTTCTCACGGCAGAGAAATTTATGCTTATGACCCTGATGGGAATCGTTTGATTTTACATGAGGCGAAAGGGAGTGTTGAGTGCTGAGTTAGGAGTTAGGAGTTAGGAGTTAGGAGTTAGGAGTTATTCCTCTTGTCTCTCCGAAGTTCCGATGTCTTACGACAAGCCGCCCTTTGGGCGTCTACGCCGGAAGCCGGCGCACCCTGCGGAAGCAAGCTACAGACTTCTCTCCTTGTCTCCCTTGTCCCGCTTATCTCCCCACTCCCTTTGATTGAAAATAATTAGTAATTGATAGTTAATAAAAAATTATGGCTATAACTAAAAACTATAAATTAAACCTGATTCAATGGTATCCAGGTCACATTGCCAAAGCTGAGAAGAATCTCAAAGAACAGCTAAAACGCGTAGATGTGGTATTTGAGGTACGAGATGCCCGGATTCCTTTAGCGACTCACCATCCTCAAATAGCTGAGTGGGTGGAGGGTAAGACACGGGTGTTGATACTCAACCGAGTAGATATGATTACGCCGCAAATGCGATCGCTGTGGGTAGATTGGTTTAAACGTCAAGGAGAAACCCCTTATTTTACCAATGCTCAACATGGTAAAGGTATAGCAGAAGTGGCACGGGCAGCCCAAGCCGCTGGAGTAGAGTTGAATAAAAGGAGAAGCGATCGCGGTATGTTACCCCGTCCAGTGCGGGCTGTGGTGATTGGTTTTCCCAATGTTGGTAAATCAGCTTTGATTAACCGTCTGTTAGGACGGCGAGTAGTAGAAAGTGCAGCCCGTCCTGGGGTAACTCGCCAATTGCGCTGGGTGCGAATTTCAGAACATCTGGAATTGCTTGATGCTCCTGGTGTCATACCTGCTAGGTTAGAAGACCAAGACTCAGCATTGAAATTAGCAATTTGTGATGATATCGGTGAAGCGTCTTACGATAACCAGCTAGTAGCAGCGGCTTTAGTAGATTTACTGAACTATTTAGAAGCTGTAGCTACAGATTTTTTACCAAAAAAACTGCTAGAGTCCCGCTACCAACTCGATTCTATATCTGAAACTGGAGAAGCATATTTGCACGCCTTAGCGGAGCATCGTTACAAAGGTGATGTCGAACGAGCTGCAAGGCAACTTTTAACAGATTTTCGCAAGGGATTACTCGGTGAGATAGCTTTAGAAATTCCACCGAATTGAAGAAGAATTCAGAATTTAGAATTCAGAATTATTTGCACTCACAATAAGCAATAAAAATTCCTTTTTCCTACTCCCTATTTTCTATTTTTAAGGCGGTCAATCTCTTAGTTGGGGGTTCAAACCTGCTACTAATTGATTCTGTGCCTTGGTGGGGCGTCTCCTGCTTGTCCCCTGAGTTTTAACTTCTGGATTCTTCTTCAATTTTTGGAAGTCCGTTAAAGGTAAAACTTCAAATAAAGCACAAATTTTGACAACAGAACGAGAGTCGTTTTGCCAAGCCTGGGGGAGAAGAGCTTGAGCAGCTACAGCATCTGAGCAACTTAATAATCCATATCGATTTACCTTTTGAATTAAGGGCTTTAACACTCCTATCCAAGGTCGATAGTTCCACAAAGATGATTTGCCCTCAATATCCAATAAATCGTATCCCAGTAACTTTAATCTCGGATGATTTTCTGGAATTTGGTGTTTGCTAGCATCTGCAAACAATAGATAATATTGCTGGCTGGATACCGGAATTGGAAGCCAATCGAGTAAGTTCCAAAGTTCTTCTAATGAATCTAGACGAAAGTTGTGCGAATAACTAAAGTGTGGATTGCACCAAGAATCAATACTCCGAATTTCATAACTAACAGGCAAACCAAGATTGTTTATATACTCTCTATATTCGTAGTCATTAAAAGACTTAATTACTCTCGTACTTAACCACATTATTTTTACTTTATAAAATATTTAAAAATTAATTTTGAATGAGTTAGTTTTGGTAACTTAACCTAAAGTAAGGGGTATCTAAAATTTCATATACCTCAAACAACGCTTTAAAACGTTCTCTAACGAAGAACTTTGTTTATTTATGAATTTGCTACCCATCTTATATACACAACTAGTATTTGATTTTTGAAAAGCTATGTAGGGAGCTAGCCCAAGTAGCATGAAAGAGTTTCTCCGCTTGAGCATAGACGCTCAAGGGACAGCTTCTCAGAGAGTACTGGCGTTGCGTTAGCGACAACATAACGCACCATTCTTAGATGATTTGGTACGTTAATTTTTAGCGTAACGCACCCTACAAATATTTAATTTTTTTCAAAAATTAAACTGGATTCTTATATCAAGATACAGTTTATTAACAGCATAGTAAATTCATTTGACAAAAGATCCTACTTTTCTTACTTTTCGCACTTAATTAGGACTTACGCTTTGACAGAAAATACCAAATATGGATGATTTAAAAACCACATCTGTCGTAGGGGCACAGCACTGCTGTGCCCCTACACCCAGGGTCTATTTACCATCAAAGAATGATTAATAAAAGCCTGAAACGGCCTATGCATAGAAACGCACACCATGATTAATTTGTACAGTGCGTAAGTCCTATTAATGTTACCCATATTCCAAGTTTTCAAGGCAATGCCCTGAGAGCTTGTTTTAAAAATTACCCAGTATAGTCTAAATAGAGATTTGCTGCTGATAAGCTTTGAAATCCCCATTTCTTTGTAATTAAATAAGAATAGTATATGCACTAACTTTTATTCTGGTTTATGAAGAATTAATCAAGATGTGATTAATAGTTCTAAAGAAATTCAAAATTCCTGATGTGGACGAGGTAGCGATCGCCAGTTTACCAACAGCTAAAAACGGGATTTAGCCATACTTTAACAGGGTTATAGTTGAAGTTGACACTAATTTACAACTAGGTTCCCTTACATGGAATTTATTGTAATATCAGATACACGCAGTTGCCGGAATGCAATTAACAGTGTCATAAAGAAAAGGTGAAGAGTTAACCTGTAGGGTATAACTTACCCAAGAGTTGCCTGCACCTGTAGCTTCAATGGATCTATCACACTCATGACTGAACTCACCTTACGCCTACAAGAGGGAGATACCGAGACAACGATTGCAGTTGACCAAGATGTATTTACAATTGGTCGTTTGCCAGAATGTAACTTGTACCTACCTTTTGCTGGAGTATCCCGCAACCATGCGCGTATTTTAAAAACGGCTGAAGGTATGTGGACTATTGAAGATCTGGGCAGCAAAAACGGCACGCAGGTAAATAAATATCTTCTAAACTGTCCCCAACAGTTACATCACGGCGATGTGGTTTGGCTGGGTAATGTTAGCTTGGTAGTGTTGCTCACAAATCCGGTTTCAGAATCGACATTCACGCCAGAGTATGCCCCAACTTCGGAAACTAATGAGCAAAGAACAATCCTTCACAACGTCGAACAACTACAACAGCAATGGATTGCAGCTGATAGTAAAGATGGTAACATCAGCAATAAAGATAAAACCATTGCCCGTCTCAAAGACTTAGTTGATATCGCCAAAAATCTCTGTGCGGCGGCGTCCATAGAAGAGATTTTTTCCCAAGTGCAACAAGTTGTATTTCGTTACCTTGATAGTATCGATCGCTTGGCATTATTAATTGATGTTAATGGTTGCGGGCACTTAGAATTAGTGAATGCTGCCACCAGAAATGTTTCCCAACAAAAACATCTGCCTGCCGATGGTAGTTGGATTAGTCGTAGCATCTGCCAAAAGGTATTTGACGAGAAAGTCGCCATTCAAACAGGTGATACTCATCAGGACGAACGGTTTGCCAGCGAACAGAGTATTTTAGTCAAAGGCATTCGCAGTGCAATGGCAGTGCCTTTATGGGATGAAAATAAAGTTGTGGGCGTTCTTTATGCCGACGCCAATCTTTCTTCTTACCATTGGGCAAATGAAGGCGAGGAAGAACTGAGCTTTTTTTCAGCTTTAGCAAATCTTGTGGCTTCTAGCGTCCAGCGTTGGCTATTGGCAGAAAAACTCAAAACCGAAGAAGTAATTCGTCACCGACTAGAACGCTATCATTCTCCAGCAGTGGTACAGCAGCTGATATCTGTAGGCGCGTCGCCAGATGGACGTTTAGCCCCATCAGAGAGCGAAATTAGTATTTTATTTGCGGATTTAGTTGGTTTTACAGCAATTTCTGAGAGATTAACACCAACTGCGATCGCGCAATTATTAAATAATTTATTTGAAGAAATGCTCAAAGAAGTATTTACTTACGGGGGTACTTTAGATAAATATATTGGCGATTGTATCATGGCATTTTTTGGCGCTCCAGAACCGCAGCCAGACCACGCCGATCGCGCCGTAGCTGCTGCTAAGGGAATGCTAAATCGTCTCGAACATCTCAATGCCAATAATTTTTGGCAAGAACCCCTACAACTACGCATTGCAATTAATAGTGGTAAAGCCGTTGTCGGAGATGTTGGTAGTTCCCAAAGGGTAGACTATACAGCCTTAGGCGCAACAATAAATCTTGCAGCCCGTATGGAAGGAGTTTGTCCTCCGAGTGAATGCGTGATTAGTGAGGCTACTCATGCAATGCTTTCACAACCTTCAGATTTCCAAGAAATGGGAGATTATCGCTTCAAAGGTATCGATCGATTAGTGAAAGTTTATCAAACAAAATTGCAGCCAGTATCAACAATTATTAGTCATTAGATATAGCAATCATATTTGCATTGTGAAATTATTCGTAGGGGCAATTGTTTAATAGTAAGACTTACGCATTGACAGAAAATACCAAATATGGATTATTGAAAAACCACATCTGTCGTAGGGGTTTTAGCATTGCTCATTGGTGTCAACTTAAGCCCAAACGCCTATCCCACACGCATTTTACCCCACCCCCAACCCCTCCCCTTAGCAAGGGGAGGGGAGGTTTTGCGCCAGCAAAGCCGGGGTGGGGTAATGCGGATCTTGATGGGAAGTGAGTAGAACTCGCTCATTACATTTTCATCAGGGTTTCACGTTAAGTTGACACGTATGAGCAATGCTGTACCCCTACATGCAGGGTCTATTTACTATCAAAGAATGATTAATAAAAGCCTGAAACGACTTATGCATAGAAATGCACACCATAATTAATTTGTACAGTGAATGTAACTAGTTTGCGTAAGGCTTGAGTCATAGCTGAATTCCTCGAATTCTGTTAGCGCAGTCGGGCATAGCCCATTCTGAATTCTGACTTCTTCTTGATTGATATATTTTATTTTAAAAATAGTTACCTACTTGTAATACTAAGCAGCTAGTTATAGCCATTAGTCGGTAGTTAATAGCAACTCTGACTTTTCGCGTCATGTGGAAAAGCTAACGCAAAACCTAACCCCCCAGCCCCCTTCCCTAGTAGGGAAGGGGGAGAAATCAAAGCCTCTACGCCACTTGCTACAACGGAGGGAACCTCCGCAACGCAGTGGCTCCTCCTTGCAGGGGAGAGGAATGGAAGTGGGGTTTTCCAGATACCGTGAAAAGTCAGAATAGCAACTAACTATTGACAAAATACTTTTTTAAGTATAAATACACATTTAATTGTATATATTACTTCAATTTTAATTGCGAAACTGTAATATCTAACAACCAGTTCTTAACTAAAAGACTAGAATTTGGGTGTGGCTTCCAAAATAGATCTGTGTAACACTAGGAAGCCAACACTCAAGCTATGTTTTAACGGGAGGTCAGGTAATGGCGATCGCCACGATTAATCCCGCCACTGGGGAAACGCTTAAAACTTTTGAGCCACTCAATGATGCAGAAATTGACGCTAAACTCGATTTGGCAAATCGGGCTTTTGAAGGCTATCGCCAGACTAGTTTTCAAAAGCGATCGCACTGGTTAACAAAAGCTGCCGATATTTTAGAGCAAGACAAAGCAGAATTTGCTAAATTGATGACTCTAGAAATGGGTAAGCCTTTCAAAGCTGCGATCGCCGAAGTCGAAAAATGCGCCGCAGTTTGTCGCTATTATGCCGAATACGCCCCTGGTTTTTTGGCAGATGTTTCTGTAAAAACCGATGCCAGCCATAGTTTTGTTCGCTACCAACCTTTAGGTGCAATTCTCGCAGTCATGCCGTGGAATTTCCCCTTCTGGCAAGTTTTCCGCTTTGCTGCACCGGCACTCATGGCGGGAAATGTCGGCTTACTCAAACACGCTTCCAATGTGCCGCAGTGCGCCTTGGCAATTGAAGAAATTATTCGCCGCGCGGGTTTTCCAGAAGGTGTATTTCAAACTTTATTGATTGGGGCTGCCAAAGTCGCCGGCTTAATGGCAGACGAAAGGATAAAAGCTGCCACCTTGACAGGAAGCGAACCAGCAGGCATATCCCTCGCCGTCGCCGCCGGCAAAGAAATTAAAAAAACCGTTTTGGAATTGGGAGGAAGCGATCCCTTCATTGTGTTAGCAAGTGCTGATTTAGAAGCAGCAGTTGTCACAGCTACTACAGCGCGGATGTTGAATAACGGGCAATCATGTATTGCAGCAAAACGTTTTATTGTCGCAGAAGCGATCGCTGACAAATTTGAAAAATTGTTGTTAGATAAATTCGAGGCGCTGAAAGTGGGCGATCCCATGCAACCAGACACCGATATCGGGCCCTTGGCAACTCCTGGAATTCTCCAGGATTTAGACCAACAAGTACAAACTGCTACAAAAAGTGGTGGTAAAGTCCTCATCGGTGGGCATCCATTATCAGATCGTCCAGGGAACTTTTATCCGCCAACCATTATCATAGATATCCCGCCCGACACACCAATTGCAAAAGAAGAATTCTTTGGCCCGGTTGCTTTATTATTCCGGGTTCCAGATATCGATGCTGCCATAAAACTCGCTAATGACACCCCCTTTGGCTTAGGTGCAAGCGCTTGGACAACCGACGATGGAGAACGCGATCGCTTGGTTGAAGAAATCCAAGCCGGTGCCGTATTTATCAACGGTATGGTCAAATCAGATCCCCGATTGCCCTTTGGTGGTATTAAGCGTTCTGGATATGGCAGAGAATTGAGTATCCAGGGTATACATGAGTTTGTCAATGTTAAAACCGTGTGGGTGAAGTGATTAGGAATTGGGGACTGGGGATTAGGGACTGGGTATTAGGAACTAAGTATTGGGATTAAGAATTAGAGATTACAAACTAGGTTTTGGGAAAGATATTTTCATTCCCCACTTCCCAGTCCCCAGTCCCCACTTCCCAGTCCCCAATCCCCAATACCCAGTCTCCAGTCCCCAGCCCCCAATATTGTCGCTAGTCAGGAAATAATAATGAATACAGCAGAACTCTTGGTGCAATGCCTAGAAAATGAAGGAGTACAATATATTTTTGGACTTCCAGGTGAAGAAAACCTCCACGTTTTAGAGGCACTGAAACATTCTTCGATTAAATTTATTACGACTCGTCACGAACAAGGTGCAGCGTTCATGGCGGATGTCTACGGACGGCTAACCGGAAAAGCCGGCGTGTGTCTTTCGACTCTCGGCCCTGGTGCCACAAACTTGATGACTGGGGTAGCAGATGCGAACCTCGATGGTGCACCTTTAGTGGCGATTACCGGTCAAGTGGGAACAGATAGAATGCACATTGAATCCCATCAATATTTAGATTTGGTGGCGATGTTTGCACCTGTTACTAAATGGAATAAGCAAATTGTTAGACCGAGTATTACACCAGAAGTAGTGCGAAAAGCATTTAAGCGATCGCAATCCGAAAAACCTGGTGCAGTTCACATCGATTTACCAGAAAATATTGCTGCCATGCCTGTAGAAGGCAAACCTTTGCGTAAAGATAATATCGAAAAAACCTATGCCTCTTTTGCTAGCATTCGGGCAGCAGCAGCCGCAATTTGCCAAGCAGTTAATCCATTAATCTTAGTAGGAAATGGGGCAATTCGCGCTCAAGCTAGCGATGCAGTTACGCAATTTGCCACCTTGCTGAATATACCTGTTGCTAATACCTTCATGGGTAAAGGCGTGATTCCCTACACCCATCAATTAGCCTTGTGGTCAGTGGGATTGCAGCAAAGAGATTTTATTACCTGTGGATTTGATAATACAGATTTAGTAATTGCGATCGGCTACGATTTAATAGAATTTTCTCCCAAAAAATGGAATCGCGACGGCAAAATTCCAGTCGTGCATATAGGTTTAAATCCAGCAGAAATTGATAGCAGTTATATTCCTCATGCCGAAGTCGTGGGAGACATTTCTGATTCCCTGTATGAAATCTTAAAATTAGCAGACAGACAAGGAAAACCCGATCCCTTTGCCATTAGTTTACGAACAGATATTCGCGCCGATTACGAACAGTATGCCCATGATGACGAATTTCCCATTAAACCGCAAAAGTTAATTTATGACTTACGCCAAGTGATGGGGCCAGATGATATCGTCATCTCTGATGTTGGCGCACATAAAATGTGGATGGCGCGTCATTATCACTGCCATAGCCCCAATACTTGTATTATTTCCAATGGCTTTGCGGCAATGGGTATTGCGATTCCTGGTGCTTTAGCGGCAAAACTCGTTCATCCCAACCGCAAAATTGTTGCTGTAACTGGCGATGGCGGCTTCATGATGAACTGCCAAGAATTAGAAACCGCCTTGCGCGTCGGTACGCCCTTTGTCACCATCATTTTTAATGACGGTGGCTATGGATTAATTGAGTGGAAACAAGAAAATCAATTTGGCAAAGGAAACTCATCTTTTGTGCATTTTGGCAATCCTGATTTTGTCAAATTAGCTGAAAGCATGGGTTTAAAAGGTTACCGAGTTGAATCTACTTTAGATTTAATTCCCATACTCAAAGAAGCCCTCGCTCAAGATGTACCCGCAGTCATAGATTGTCCTGTAGACTATCGGGAAAATCGCCGCTTTACCCAAAAAGCTGGTGAGTTGAGTTGTGCGCTGTAAAAATTTGATAGGAGACGCAATTAATCGCGTCTCCATAACTTTTGGTAGTGGTAGTGGTAGGGTGCGTTATGCCAAAGCCTAACGCACCATTTTATTGCTCTGAATTTATAGATAACAGCTTCATTTAACTATGCCTATCAATAATTGTGTTTTTTATACTTTTATGTTATTCACAATAAAAAATTTATTTTATCTGAATAAAAAATATTATGTACTATATCTAAATAAGTCGAACCATTCTCAAATATTTCAATAAATGCTGTTTTAAAAATCCCAATATTATTCAACATGAGACTATGCTTTTGGCAGACGAATAAGAAAATTAATCGAGTTAATCTAGCAATTAAATAACAATTTCAATCTCAAGAATTTTGATTGATATCGTTAGTTATAGTTGACAGATAAATAGACAAAGAATTTTTCACAGCAAACACTTTTCAAACAACCTCTTACCACCTTCAGAACCTTTTAACTTCAAAAGGAGATACCAATGAACGCAAACCAGGGTAAAAATTTGCTCAAAATCCTTGCTGGCTTCGTGGGAGTTGTTAGTACTGGCGCTTTAATTAGTCTTCCGGTACACGCTCTGCCCCAAACTCTTTCTAGTAACTTGAAAAGTAATCAAGCTCTTATGGGCGATGGATTGTACTCCCAAGCAGGAGGAACCACGGATGGTTCTAACACAGGAACGCAACAGTATCCAAATAACGGCACCACCGGAACGCAACAGTATCCAAATAACGGTACCACCGGAACGCAACAGTATCCAAATAACGGCACCACAGGAACGCAGCAGTATCCAAATAACGGCACTACCGGAACGCAACAGTATCCAAATAACGGCACCACAGGAACGCAGCAGTATCCAAATAACGGCATTACCGGAACGCAGCAGTCTCCAAATAACGGCGCCACTGGAACGCAGCAAAATACAGGTGATAACAACACAACAGGTGGACAAAATAGTAATGATGGCGGTGTCAGAGCGCTATGGTAATTAACTAGCCATACACAAATTAGGAAGCTTGTTAAGCTTCCTGCTTGTAGTTAAATGATTTCAAATACTGGCTGTTATTAACAGTAAATGCAGTAGAAAAGATGAGATGTGCTACTAATTGATTCGATTTCTACTGCAAAATTTTTGACAATCTTATTTTACCCGATCCTGGAAATTAATTTGGATAAGTAAAGATTATATTATTTTATTTTTCTATTCATCAAATATCGTTATCGAATGGCTATAGCAGTTAAAGCATAGTTTAGGAGATAAAACGATGGTAAAATCCCGGCATCAAGAAACTTTAGTTGCCTGTTGCCTATTGCTTTCGATATATATATAAATAATTCAACAATCGCTAATTAATGAGACGATCGAGTATTGATTGCAAAAAAATTAATTTGTTCAATGTTCAAACAGTTAGATAAGTTAGTTATTTTTATCTGTGCTTCTGGATTAAATCTTAATCCGGTTATGTCTTTAGCTTCTGAGCTTAGAGTTCCTTCTCTTACTTCAACCAAAAACTTAGTTTCTGAAGCTGCTAATATTAATGATTTAATTACCAATCCTCTTCACCTACAGATCAGCCTTCGCAAGCGTCGAGTAACCCTGTACCGAGGAAAAACCCAAATTAAAAGTTATCCAATAGCAGTAGGTCGCCAAAAATGGGAAACCCCAATTGGTAATTTCCGAGTACGTACAATGTTGGAAAACCCTACTTGGATAAACCCTTTTACAGGTAAGGCTATTCCAGGAGGAGACCCTGAAAACCCACTTGGAAAATACTGGATTGGATTTTGGACAAACGGTAAAAATTGGATTGGTTTTCACGGCACTCCTAATCCTAATTCAGTAGGCAAGGCTGCCTCACACGGTTGTATTCGGATGTACAACAACGATGTTAGGGAATTATTCAATCAGGTAAGTTTGGGAACGCCAGTTATAGTAGTGCCATAATTTCTTCTACAGAGAATCTTATCCAATTCAAATAATGTTTGCGACACATCAATTATTCGTAAGGGCACAACAATGTTCATACGTGTCAACTTAAGCTCAAACTGTTGCCCCACAATCGTTTTACCCCACCCCCAACCCCTCCCCTTGCCAAGGGGAGGGGAGGTTTTGCGTCAGCAAAGCCGGGGTGGGGTAACGCGGATATTGATGGTAAATGAGTAGAACTCAATATCACGTCTTCACAAGGGTTTCACGTTAAGTTGACACCAATGAACGATGTTGTGCCCCTACCCATCTGTCGCATTCTTTTTTCAAACTAGTATTATCTTTTACGCTAGAGAATGCGGTTTTCCGAAGGTTTGTCGCCGATTTGTCTGATTTCACGCCCTACCCACGTATGTATTTATATCAAAATTTATTAAAGCCAGCAGAACGACGATAAAGTAACCAGATAAACAGCGGTGAACCCAGCAAGGCGGTGACGGAACCAACTGGTAGTTCTACTGCTCCTAATCTAGAGAGTAAATCTGCAAAAGTCAGCAACCATGCACCTGCAAGGGCGGAAAGTGGCAAAACAAAGCGGTGATCTGTACCAACGAGCAGCCGGACGGCGTGAGGGACAACAAGACCGACAAATCCAATTAAGCCGCTGATGCTGACTGCACCTGCGGCTAATAATGTGGCGACACCACCAATTAAAAGGCGCGATCGCGTTAACGAAATTCCCAATCCCACAGCCAAATCATCGCCCAAAGCCAACACATTCACCGATCGCGCCAGCAAGCACCCCGCCACTAATGCAACGATGATGTAACCACTAGGAATAGAAATTTCTTGCCAACCCCGCCCGTTAAGGCTACCAACTAACCAACTCAGTGCAATTTGAATTTGACCGTCTTCAGCTAAAAGCAGCAAGGTACTTTGCACGGCACCAAATAAAGAACTCACCGCCACCCCGCCTAAAATTAGTCGCTCAACTGAAATTCCCGACCCCGCACGACCTAGTAAAATTACGATCGCTGAAGTCAAAATTGCACCTATCCATGCAGCTAGAGGAATGGCGATCGGTAATATTTGCCAGGCGAGCATCAAGATTACAATTAATCCTGCACCCGCAGAAATGCCGAGAATAAAAGGATCGGCAAGACTATTACGTAACATTCCTTGCAACAAAGCTCCCGACATACCCAAAGCAGCGCCGACAATAAGAGCCGCACAAATGCGCGGAAGACGCAAATCCCAAAGAATTGTCTGTTTAATCGGATCGCCTTCCCGAAGAAGAGCTTGCCAAAACTCAGACATACTCAAAGGTACCGCTCCTTGGGAAAGCGACAGCGCTAGCGTTACCACCAGCCCTATACCAAATAGCAAAACAGCCCAAAATATGCGGTATTCACTGAAAATTGCCTGAAATAGTCTTTTCATTAATGGAAGCGAATGGAGAGATGGAGGGATAGGGAGATAGCGAGCAGAGGTGCAAAGGGGCAAAGAGTAAAATACTCTTAACTCCTAATTCCTCCCTCAGCACTCCCTTTTAACCATAAGCACCATTGGGAAGAAATCCTAACAGTTGCTTCAATCTTGGGTCTGCTTGTTCGTAGCAGTGACTAGGCATTTGATAATTCATAAAAGGTGCGTATTTGTGCCCAACCAGTCTCTTGGCATAAGTAATCTGCGTAATGTAACGAGTGATAGCGGAAGAGTTTCTAGAGCCTCTATGCCATACCTGATTGTTAAAACAAACGGCAGAACCCATTGCTCCCAGACAACTGTAAATTCGGTCTTCATATCCTGAAATATCACCGTCGCATAACTTACCAAACAGATGAGATCCCGGAATCACTTGAGTCGGGCCATTTTCTTCTGATAATACATCCGTTAGGTAGTAATTTACTGTGAATGCAAGAACATTCAAGCGAATGTTAGTCAAGGGTTTCCCATCAAGCGAAATTACATGGGGTGTGTCGTCTTGATGCCATGCATTTTTAGCTAATCCGTCAGTTTCTGGAGGAATCTTAAATGAGTTGTTATGGATAACATGAATTATATTAGCATTAGGAATACCATCATCTATTGAATAACCTGTTCCATTTGCGCCACCAATTAAATTTTCTGCAAAAGTCACGATTGGCTCTAAAGCAAAAAGATTTAAATTCTCCTGTGAATGCTCGAACATTCGCTTCATTATTTTCTTTGATTTGTGATAACCTTTACCTTCAGTCTTCTTGAGAGTTTCATCTAAATCATTTCTTAGAAGTTCGCATTGCTCTGGTGTCAACACATTGTGAATTACCAAAAAGCCATTAGTATGAAAATACTCAATCCATTCATTTAGTTGCTCTGTAGATGTTTGTTTACCAGCTAGATATTGAGAATTTTTATTCATTGATTTTTTTTGATATTAATACAGAAGATAAGCTTTGTTTTTTAACCTGTTACTTGCAGTCGGAAGGTAAGCTTTCAAAATTCGATATTCTCAAATTTTTAAGTTTTATGAATAAAATTTTAGACTACAGTAGGGGCGCACAGCTGTGCGCCCCTACAATGATTTGATTTTTTTTCGGTGTATTCCATTCAATTGAAAACCGCTATAAGATGGCGATCGCTTGGATGAAAATGTCACTATCATCATTGAACAGGACGCGGGAACACAGGGAAAAACCAATGCCCCATGCCCCATGTCCAATTAAATCAATTCCAGTCCACCTCGATAGCCGGTAACAATGCGGCTACCATCCTTGAGAATGTGAACTTCGATTTGGTCGCTAGCCCAGGTAATCTGGTCAGATAAAGCAGGGTTAAATATATGAATTCTCTGGTTACTAGAAGAAACTGGAGAATTAGGAGAATTAATTGCCAAAGATTGCACAAAAGGCCCGTCAATTAAGATATCAAGTTGTTCTAACAATTCTTGGGAACCTGGCGGTGCAGATTCAGACTGTAGCTGCTTGAGGGTGAACCCAGTAAAAGACATTACATTCAACCCAGCAGCTTTTACCTTACGAGCTAAAGATGCTAGCGTAGGTGCTTGCCAAAACGGTTCTCCACCAGAGAACGTTACACCAGTGTTGCTAGAATTACTGAGGATGTTCTCTGCAATAGTATCAACAGCAACAAGTTGGTTAGCCTCAAAAGACCAGGAGTCAGGATTAAAGCAGCCAGGACATTCACGCGGACAACCTTGCACCCAAATAACTGCACGACAACCAGGGCCATTGACTTCTGAGGAATCGACATAACCCATGATGTTGAGATACCCAGAGGGAATTTCTGTGAGTGCTAGTGATGGGTCAGTTGGCTTAGTTTCCATCTCTTTAACTCCTTTTAAAGCCTTGCCTGTTAACTATATAACTATAGCGAAATATTGTAATACTCCACCTTAGTAAGGAACTCAGGCTTTTTTGTCGGCGTTTGTACTCGATCGCTACTTAAAAGAGGTGTTTTTGATGCCGAATGCTACCAACACCAATTTTAAGAATGATTGTCAGACATGGAATACTTAGAGCAATTACTAGCTACTTTGTAACAATAAATTGAAAGTAATGAATTAACTCGCGTGTTCCCAATCACTCAGTAATTCATGCTGCTGTACTATTTTCTTGGACTTACGGAATGGTACTTTTGGAGTGCCAATATTCATTCCAGGAAAAGACTGTTTTTTAGTCTTGGTGGGTTTGTTTTCTTGTGTCGTTGAACTGATTTGTGTGGTTTTCATTGCTAATTAGATGTTTGATTAAAACTTCAGCACTAATCTATAACATCAATTTTCAAATGGCAAATTTCTAAAGAGAGAAAAAAATATATATTGGGCATTGGGCATTGGGCATTGGGCAGGGGAAAAGGTTAAAGGTTAAAGGGAAAAGGAATAAATTTAATCTTTCCCCTTTTCCCCTTACCCCTTTCCCTTTCCCCTTGTCCTCTTCCCGTGCCCCATGCCCCATTTACATAACTCCCATCTCTTGCAACCCCTGGCTTAGTCTTTTGGCTTCTTGGGGGTTATGCTTTTCATGAAGGGCGATCGCTTTTTTGAAAGCTGCCACACTTTCTTGATGATTGCCGACTTTTAGCAGCACTACACCTAAATTTTGATAGGCCTCGGCGTAGTTGGGATTTAAGGCGATCGCATTTTGATAATAAGCGATGGCATCTGTAAAGAAACCCAAAGCTTTAAATGTCATCGCCAGATTATAATGTCCGGCAACAAAACTCGGATCGATGTTCAAAGCTGCGATATAAGCAGTTTTCGCACCGTTGAAATCTCCTGCGGCTTTGAGTAAGTTTCCCAGGTTGTTGTACCCTCCTAGTTTGAGTATGGGATAAATTGGCAATTTAATGGCTGTTTGATAATGAGAAATAGCCTGCGGGAAATTTTTTAAGCGACTGTAGGCAATGCCTAAATGATAGTGAAGTTCGTACAAAATATCGTAGTTTTCTTCGCCAGCAGCGTGACTTTCGTTTATGCGCTGTAATCCTCGTCTGAGTAACTCCATTCCTTGGGGAATTTTCCCAGTTTCCACATACAATGCCCCTAATTTACTGCAAACATAGGGATCGTCAGGATGAGTAGCGAAAAATCCTTCCATCGCTGCTGCGGCTTTGGTATATTTATTATTTTGAGCGATCGCACTTTTTTGATATCCTGTGTGGAGAATTGCTACTCCTGGTAAATAACCCACCTGCCAGTGCGGTTCTTTGGTTAAAATTGCCGACACGCTATCATCAACTAAGGCATGGTAAGGACGGTCAAAGTGAATATCTGGATGATTGCGGAATAATCTTGAAACCAGAGAATAAGGAGATTGTTCCGCACCAACCTCCTGACGGACAAGGTTGAGTAATAAATATTCGTCCCTAGCAATGGCGTCTTGCAATAGCGGTACAATTCCTGGCGTGAGAGTTTCATCAGCATCTAACACCAAAACCCAATCACCAGTTACATATTTTAAAGCTGCATTGCGGGCGGCACTGAAATCATCACACCATTTAAAATGATGGACTTTCGCCCCGAACTCTTGGGCAACATAAGGAGTGCGATCGATTGAGCCTGTATCCAACACTACCATTTCATCTACCACTTTGTTGACACTGCTTAGACATTTGGGCAGTGTTGCTGCTTCGTTTTTCACAATCATGCACAGACTCAAACTCATACGCTAATCTTCGTTTAATTTAGTGTTTAAAAAATGGGAATGGGGCATAGGGCATGGGGCATGGGGTGTAGGAAGAGGACAAGGGGAAAGGGAAAGGGGTATGGTTCGACAAGCTCACCAACCGGGGAAAAGGGGAAAGATTAAATTTATTCCTTTTCCCTTTAACCTTTAACCTTTTCCCCCGCCCAATGCCCAATGCCCCATGCCCCATACTTCGGCTGCGCTCAGTACAAGTGCCCCATACGCCACTCAATTATGTGCAAAAATCAAGATTAACAAAATAAGTGAATGAGTAATTCCAGCAGCAAGGGGGAATTTAATGCAGGGCCAAACCATCGCTGGACGCTACCAAATTCTCACCCAACTGGGACAAGGGGAGTTTGGTACGACTTTTTTAGCTCAAGACATACAAAGGGCAGGAAATCCGCAATGCGTTGTTAAGCATTTTAAACCATTCTCTACTGATACATATACTTTAGGGGAAGCCAAACGTTTGTTTGACCAGGAAGCATTAATTCTGGAAACGTTAGGAAAGCATGACCAAATTCCTCAGTTATTGGCTCACTTTGAAGAAAATCAAGAATTTTATTTAGTTCAAGAATTTATTTCAGGTCATGATATTACTGAAGAAATACCACCTCTAGATGAGCGATTGAGTGAATATGAAACTATTAAACTTTTAAAAGAAATTTTGGAAGTTTTAGCATTTGTCCATCAACATAATGTGATTCATCGGAATCTTAAACCTGCTAACATTAGGCGCAGACAGTTAGATAACAAGATTGTGCTAATTGATTTTGGGGCTGTTAAACAAATTAGTACTCAAATGACTAATGCTCAAGGGGAAATAAATTTTACATTTGCCATTGGTACTTATGGTTATATGCCAAGCGAACAAGCTAGTGGCACTCCACAATTGAGCAGCGATATCTATGCAGTAGGAATTATTGCTATCCAAGCTTTGACAGGAATTAATCCTGCTGACTTTGGCACTCAAGGACTACCAAGAAACCCGCATACAGGAGAAATTGATTGGCGCAATCAAATACAAGTGAGTCAGCAGCTAGCAGAAATTATAGACACGATGGTGCTGTATGACTTACGCCAGCGTTATCCCACAGCAACATCCGCATTGCAAGCTTTAGAAATGCTAGAGAAAATACCAGATACTAAAATTGAGAAAACCTTACAAGTGGCACCACCACAAAAATTTTTCCTCAGTGCAGGAATAACAGCTGTAGTCGCTACTATAAGTCTATGGTTATTGCAATTACAAACTCCTAACCAAAATTTTTTAATATATCAAGATTTGAGTTATGGTATACAAATCGAATATCCAGAAACTTGGAAAATTCAAGAAACGCCAAATCTAATCACTAAAGGTTTAGTAACATTCTTATCACCCCAAGAAACTGAAAAAGATAATTTTCAAGAATTCTTTACTATAACTATTGAAACGTTTTCTGGGACGTTACAAGAATCGCAAGATTTATTTATTAAGGAAATAAAAGCTACTTTATCTGATGCAACTATTGTAAATATAAGTGAAACAAGTTTAGCAAAAAAAAGAGCTAATCAACTTATTTTTATGGGCAAAGATGGAAATAAGAATCTAAAAAATTTACAAATTTGGACTTTAAAGGGGAATCAAGCATATATCATTACTTATTCAGCAGCATTAGATGATTACGATCGCTTCTTGCCCATCGCAGAAAAAATGATTGAATCTTTTGAAATTCATTAATGATTTTGTCAAGCTAAAATTAGACAGACGGCTATGATTTGAAAATGGCGTAAAAATACTATCTACCGCACCACTATTTGAGATAAATCATGGCTCAAGCTTTACCTAAACAAATAACTTTTGATGAATTTATCGAGTGGCTGCCAGAAAATTCCGAGGTACGCTACGAACTGCACGATAGGGTAATTATCGAAATGCCAAAGCCGACTGGGAAGCATTCAAATGTGACTGGTTTTTTGATTGAAGAATTAGTTTTAACTATCATCCAAATGGGAAAGCGAGGTATTTGGACAATTCCCAGAGAATCGATTGTCAAGCCTAGCAATGAAAAATCTGGCTATGAACCGGATATCATTGTTTTAGATCGAGATGCTATCAGCAGTAAACCTCGTTGGGAACGCGAATCAATCATTGAGAATGCGACGAGTGTAAAATTGATTGTTGAAGTTGTGAGTAGTAATTGGCGTGATGATTATCACAAAAAACTGGCTGATTATGTTCGCGCAGCGTCTCGAAGAGAAGAGATGGGTATTCCTGAATACTGGGTTGTGGACTATGCTGCATTCGGTGGACGCGTGTTTCTTGGGAATCCCAAACAGTCAGCTATCTTTATTTACCAATTGATTGAAGGTGAATATCAAGTTAGCCAATTTAAGCGAGGTGATTCATTAATATCATCAACATTCCCAGACTTAAATTTGACTGCTGACCAGATTTTTCAAGCAGGAGAATGAGAAAGGCGATCTAAATCAGCGTGGTTAGGGGCTGGTAAAAATTTTTACCTCCAGCATAAGTAAGTTAATTGATGGTTGCAGTTGTAGTAAATGCACTCAGCGAACCTATCAAAGTCCATATCAATCTTTGACCAAATAACTTGAATTTCAAAGTTCTTAACACCCCACCCCCAACCCCTCCCCTTGCTAAGGGGAGGGGAGCGTTTGCTGTCTTCAAATGCGGGGTGGGGTTCTTTATTTTGGATTTATGCAAGAGGCCTATTTTGCTTACCGTGCCGATATGCTTGAATTGAAAATTTTTGAAAATCGCCCTTTGCCTGTACCTAATCATTTAATAGGTGTACAATCAAAATAACAGATTTATCTCATAAGTCTTGGGTAATAGAGAATAATATGTTTAACTAACTATTACCGATGATTAATGTTTATTTAAATCTGCTAAAAATTGTCAATTAATGATATATAAAAATGAAAAAGTCATTCGCAATTAGAGCAGAATTACTTTATCAAAAGCTGAAAGAATATTGGCGATCGCCTAATCGTTGGTTTTTAGATACACCAGAAAGAGCACTCTTAGATGCTTACGAAGCAGCTGAGAGAATCAAAAATATTGAAATTGAACATTTTGATGGGAAAAAAATCTCTTCGGCTTCCGGAAAATATACTGAAAATGTCATGTCTTATTGGCAAGTATACCTTGATAAAAACTTAAGTATTATCAAAATTAGACTGGCAGAATTCACACTGAGTCGGACAATTATCGATATCTCTAATTCTGTTTTGTTAGAAAAATTGCGCGTTATTGATGAAATTGTAGAAAAATACGCCATTAAAAATGAAGTCATTGATTCTCAATTGCGGGAAATTAACCAAACCAAAACCAAAAATTTCCCAAAATCGCCGGATCTCAATGAAATTAAAAGTACATCTCCCTTTCAAAAGACTGGAGTCTTTCCTGGGTCTATTGGTAGAAGTATCAATGTAATTAAAGGAGATCTTTCACCCCATGCAGAAGAAAATTTTACCAGAAATTACCGATTATCTAGAAATAGGACAAGAATTGCCCTAAGATTTTTCCTGATCCTAATTCTTGTTCCGCTGGTAACTCAGCATTTATCTAAAGAAATATTAGTAAATCCCATAGTACAAAAAATCCGTGGAGAGAATACAACTCAAATTTTCATTAATTCTGACATGGAAAAAGAGGCTCTCCAAGAATTACGTAATTTTCAAGCAGCATTAAGATTTCAACATTTACTCGGAGCACCACAATTATCATCCGAAACCATACAAGAAAGAATCAAAGACAAAGCATCGGAAATAGCTGAAGAATTTCGCATTAAAAGTAATAGCAGTATTAGTAATATTTTTGCTGACTTAATATCACTAATTTCTTTTGCCTTAGTTATCAATTTCAGTAAAAAAGAGATTGTGGTTGTTAAGTCGTTTATAGATAATGTTGTTTACGGACTTAGCGATAGTGCAAAAGCCTTTTTAATTATTCTGTTTACAGATATATTCGTAGGATTCCACTCACCGCATGGATGGGAAATTGTTCTAGAAGGATTTTCAGAACATTTAGGTTTGCCAGCCAATAACAGCGCAATATATTTATTTATTGCTACATTTCCTGTAATTTTAAATACTATCTTTAAATACTGGATATTCCGGTATCTGAGTCGCTTATCTCCGTCAGCATTAGCTACATTAAAAGAGATGGATGAATAATTATAATAATTCAGAATTCAGAATTTAGAATTAATAAGACTTGGATATCCAGAGTCAATAATTTGAATAAAATGTAGTAATCCAGATGACAAGCCTTTATCTTTATATATGGGGTTGTCCCTTTGTACCCTTGTCCCCGTGAGACATAAGTATGGATTTTGAAAGCAAAGCTAAAACTTCAAGTGCTACAAATAATATAGATTTTGCTGAACCAACTACTACTCGTAAGCCACTAGAATTGCTGCGAGAGACTGAAGCTTTGTTACGCCGCCCAACTGTAGCAACCCTAGTGCCGATTTTACCACCAAAACTCAGCAATAGATTGCAAACAGCCTCATCTTTAGCAGATGACTCTTTTAAAAATCTGTCAGAAATTGACCTAGACAATATTAGTGATTTTGAACTGCGACCTGCGCGAATTTGTCTTGGCTTAAGCTTTATTGGTTTTGGAGCGCTGATGATATTAGTACTTTTGTTGTACTTAAACACTTTGCATCCAGAACTCAATGCAATAGAGCAGATTCGCCAATACTGGTATCAATATGTTTGGTTTGTCAGTTTAGGTATCACAGGAATGTTTATGCTAGGCCGTGAAGCCATGCGTCCGGCCCCAAAACGCCGAAAATGAGGAGATTTTATACATGAATCACGATGCTTTTATTGTTCCACCAGGTTCAAAGATTTCTTTGAAAAAAAACTATGACCCAGCTTATAAAACTGATTTTTATCAAAAAGCCGATGCTCTAACTAAATTAAAAGCAGATATTGAACGACTAGCAAATTACCAAAATATTCTTTATGCTCAAAATACTTATGCCTTGTTAATTATTTTTCAGGCTATGGATGCTGCTGGTAAAGACAGCACAATTAAACACGTAATGTCTGGTGTAAATCCACAAGGATTTCAGGTGTTTAGTTTTAAGGGACCGAGTACGGAAGAATTAGATCATGACTACCTGTGGCGAACAACGAAGGCTTTACCAGAGAGAGGTCGAATTGGTATATTCAACCGTTCATACTATGAAGAACTTTTAGTGGTTCGCGTCCATCCAGAAATGCTCAAAAAGCAACAACTACCGAATTTTCCTGAAGGAAATCAGATATGGAAACAGCGCTTTCAAGAAATTAACAATTTGGAAAAATATTTAGTAGATAATGGTGTAATTATTTTAAAGTTTTTTTTAAATGTTTCCAAATCAGAGCAAAAAAAACGATTTTTACAAAGGATTGAATTGCCAGAAAAAAATTGGAAATTTTCAGCTAACGATGTCCGGGAAAGAGCTTTTTGGAATGATTATATGGATGCTTATGAAGAAGTTTTTAATCACACTAGCACAAAATGGGCACCGTGGTATATTATTCCTGCCGATCGCAAATGGTTTACACGCTTGGTAGTTGCCGATATCATCTGCACAAAACTAGAAAAACTAAATCTAAAATACCCGACAGTTACTGAAGAACACAAACAGCAACTTTTAGAAGCAAAACGTATTTTGGAACAGGAAGATTCTTAAATAATTCGTATGCTAGTAGAGACGTTGCATTGCAACGTCTCTACAGGATTTTGATATCATGCACAATCGTTTTCATACATGAAATCAGCAACGCCGAATATTTTTTTACTTGAAAGTCCCTTACCAGGGCCCCCAAATAGCAAAGGTTATTCCTGGACTCTGCATGTTGACAAACATTGTCTGAGCGTCGGGGGAGAAGCAAACCCCAGCGAACTCTGATGTATTAAGAGCATTCTTAGCAAACTTGTAAAGGCTACCACTGGGAGTGATACCCAGAATATAATCCGTTCCATCCCCATCCTCACACAGAAAGATGTCCCGGTTGGGGACAACCACAATATTGTCTGGATTGTCTAGGACACCAGAATTGTTGGGTTCAATATAGAGTTCAACGGTATTGTTAGTGGGCGAATAACGCCAGATCTGCCCATCTCCAGAACTACCTCCACTCTTACAAGTGAAGTAGACATAACCACCACCATAAAAGATGCCTTCTCCACCTGAAAACCTGGCAGCACCTTTGTTATACCCTTCTGTTCTGACGGTATCAGTAGTGGGATCGGGATTGGTAATTTGTACCCATTCCACCGCTCTGGGGGTGTTTTTTGGGAAACCAGTAGCTGTGTTAATTCCAGACGACCCTGTAATCTTTAAGGCGTATAGTAAGCCACCAGCACTGAGATTGTTGCTTTGGTTGGGAATGAAGCGGTAGAACAACCCGTTCCCCTGGTCTTCGGTCATGTAGATATACCTTGTGTCGGGATCTACAGCAGCAGCCTCGTGATTAAAACGTCCCATTGCGGTTAACGGGACGGGGGTGACAAAAGTTGTTGCGCTACTGGGAACTTCAAACACATAGCCATGCTTCTTGTTGTTGTTGGTTTCAAAGGTTTCCTCACAGCTTAACCAAGACCCTGAAGGGGTAGCGCCGCCCGCACAATTACGAATGGTTCCTGCTAAAACTCCCCGATGTTCTATCAAAGTGCGGGAAGTACTAACAACCAATTTAGTGCAACCGCCCCTCGCATTTGAGTTGTACTTGCTGCCAGTAGGAGCGCCCAAACCGTTGCTAGAACTGGGAGTGAGTTCGTGATTGCGAATTAGAATCGTATTGCCATTGGAACCTGCAAAAGCACCCATACCATCGTGACCGCCGGGTACTCGATAACCATCATTCATCGTTTGACCTGTTTCGGACAGTCTGCGATAAGTGAATCCAGCTGGCAAATCTAATACTCCGTTGGGATCGGGCACTAAATTCCCGTAGGGGCCCGCAGCGATCGCCGGTTTAGCATAAAAGGCTTGCAAAGGAGATAGAAGAACAGCACCTGTAGCCGATGCCCCTGCCAAGGTAAAAAACTCGCGTCTTGATAGATTCAATGTATGCTCCCTAATATTTTTGATGAGGCTTAATTTCTTGCAAATAGCCAGCCTCAATTATCTAGGATGAGCAGTTTATTTGAATTTAATAGGAGGTTAAAAACAGTTTATTTAAGAGATTTAATTAATGTCAGAAATATATAAATTTCTAATAGTTTTTTTGGGTAAAAAAAGAATTAAACTAGAAGTTTGCCAGATTATAAAAGCGTCTCGAACAGAAGTGTTGGTCGTTCTCTATTTCCTTTTAACGCTAAAACTCTGAATTCTGCTGTAAAATCAGTTTGCTGAGAGACTCAGCAAAATTGCAATTCTATAGTTTTGTAATGTGCTTACTCAGTTACCGACTATCAATGCCCTAAAACAGCCCACGAGTTCTGCTTGGATCGAACAAGCGATCGCTAACTTAGATATCATCTTACTCGACCACTCCCACTGCGAACGTAAAGCCGCAGGTGTAGCCTTGAACTTTATGTTCCGCTACCCTTCTAATACTAAAATGGTGCGGGAACTCACAGCGATCGCCCGCGAAGAACTAGAACACTTCGAGCTAGTTAACCAATGGCTAGAACGGCGGAATATTCCTTTGGCTCCCTTACCACCACCTCCTTACGGCGCGGGTCTAAAAGCTGCTGTACGTCCTCAAGAACCCCAGCGATTTTTAGATTCCTTACTAGTCACTGGCTTAATCGAAGCTCGCAGCCACGAACGCCTGGGATTATTAGCTGCTCACTGTCCAGAGCCAGAATTAGCAAAATTTTATCGCGGCCTCATGGCGTCCGAAGCGCGTCACTACGGTATATATTGGGTTTTAGCTGCTACTTACTTCGACAAAGAAATTGTCATGGAACGCCTTGATGAATTAGCAATTGTTGAAAGTGAGCTGCTGGCGACTTTGCATCCAGAACCTAGAATTCACAGTTAGTAGACCAAGGCCACTATGAAGCTTCAACTAACACACTTGAGACTGCTTGTCTCCAACTACAAAGATTCTTTTTTGTTCTACCGAGATTTGCTAAAATTTGATGTCGATTGGGGAGATGAAAATAGCGGATATGCTGAGTTTAATAGCGGACATCTCAAACTTGGTTTGTTCAAACAAGAATTAATGGCTCAAGTAGTCCCAAGAATCGATCAGCCTTCGTATGTTGCCAGTAGAGATAGAATTGTCTTGATTTTCGCAGTTGATAACGTGGATGAAGTCTATCAGCAAGTCAAAGATAGTAATGCAACTGTCGTCACCGAACCAATAGACCGTCCAAATTGGGGAATCCGCACAGCCCATTTTCGCGATCCCGATGGAAATTTAATCGAAGTTTACAGCAATTTGGGAATTGTTAGTTAAAAGCAACTCACAAAATTTTAGATTTCAAATTTTGGATTTTGGATTAAAAATTCAAACTATATAGCAGTTGAAGCATAGTTTATGTCCTAAACTGCTCAAAACCCCATACACCCTAAAGACTTTTTTTGCCTATTTCCTATTCCCTTTTCTCTGCTCTAAAAAGTATAAAAGCAGAAACTTGCAAAAGCCAACCATAGCATTAATCTAAAATATAAAATCCAAAATTGTTTAACTCTTTGTTGGCATTTTCGATTCAAACAAACGCACAGGTTTACTCTGCAAATTAGAAGCAATTGAACTTACTCGGTCTACCACAGAAATCATATATTTGTAATCTGGTACTTGTCCGTTAGGTACATAGCCAACTTCTTGAGCTAAACCTGAAGGTAACTCGCTCATTACTTTGCGGATGAATTCCTGACGGTTGCGCTCTACATTAGGCCCAATCAAAACCACACCCAGTGGTACATAATGAGGATCTTTAAAGAGTACGCGAAATTCCGTCGGACTAAACTGTGAAGCGTGGAGACTCAAATCGGCCTCTGAAATTGCACAGGCGTTAGCTTTTCCTTGAGCTACGAATTCCAGCCCTGCTTTTGGTGTGGGTGCAAACAATATTTCAGCCAGTGTTGTACCATAAAGGTTGTAAAGAGGAAAATAATATCCTGTTGCCGAACCTAACTGACCTAAAGCCACTATTTGATTTTGTAGTTGTTTTAATTCAGATATTGAACTGTCCTTGCGAACAACAAAAATTGAACGCAAATTACTAATACCTACTAAAGGAAAAAAAGGAACATATTGGTACCGTGCCATCGCAATAGCCGCTAAACCCGGTGGCGCAAAGACCAACGACCAAGCACGAGCCTCAAGGCGTTCGACGGCTTTGTTTTCATTAAAAGCAGGCTCTAATTGAATATATGAGTTTGTTTTTTCTCCCAAATAAGTATTGAATTTAGCATATTGATTAATTATTTGTTCGCCTCCACCATAGTTAATAACGCCAATAGTTAACGGGCCTTCAAACTTCCGCCTTGGTTGACAGCTAGCAAATGCCAAACCGAGCAGATTAAATAGAAATAAACGACGGGGAAATCGCAAAACCATCACTAATTATGATTGAGAAAATAACTTGGGTTAAACAACTAATTTAAATAAACTGATTTCCAGGTTAAATAAGGTAAATCACAACAAAAAATTAATATTTATTAATTCAGCGATCGCCAGTTTTGTAATCGGTATAAATAGATATTAAACAAGCTCATATACCACCTTCGTTGCTTAGGTTATGTTAAACAACATTACGTTAAAAAACTTAAAAATAGGTGCGAAATTTAATCTACTTTTAATATTAGTTTTCATCGCCAGTATTTTGGGAAGTGGCCTTGCCTTATCCAGTTTACTTCAGTCCAGAGCGCAAAATGAAGTAACTTCTCAAGCGCAGATTCTCATCCAAATGGTGAATGCAGTTAGAAACTATACACAGGTTCGGATAGATCCCTTATTAGAACCTAGACTAGAAACCAATCCAACATTCATGCCTGAAATAGTGCCAACTTTTTCCTCAAAAGAGGTTTTTGAAAATTTTCGCAAAAAGCCTGAATATAAAAACTTTTTTCATAAAGATGCGACACTTAACCCCACAAATCTAGCAGATAAAGCTGATAGCTTTGAAACTGAACTTGTAGAGCGTTTTCGCAACGAAGCAAAGACTCTAGAAATTACTGGCTTTCGCAGCTTGCCAGAAGGCGAGGTATTTTACATTGCCCAACCACTCAAGATTACGCAGCAGCAATGTTTACGATGTCATTCTACACCAGAGCAAGCTCCTAAGAGTCAATTAGCAACTTATGGTTCTGAAAATGGTTTTGGCTGGAAACTGAACGACATTGTTTCCGCTCAAATAATTTCTGTCCCTTCAGAAGAAATTTTTGCCAATGCCAAACGTACTTGGATATTGATTATGGGGCTTTTGATTGCTATCTTTGCACTTGTAATTTTCTCGATCGACTTTTTAATCAAAAAAGCTGTGATTCAAAGAATCAAAAGAATCGAAAAAATCGCACAAAGAGTCAGCACTGGTGACATGACTGCGGATTTTGAAGAGATATCTAATGATGAAATTGGTGGATTAGCAGAAGCATTTAATCGTATGAAATCCAGCTTAAGAATAGCTATGGATATGCTGAATAATCAGAGTTAAAGATTTATGGACATAGGGCATAGGGCATGGCTTTCTGGGGCAGGTTTTTTTGATTAGACAAATTTTTGGGATTTTAAAACCAAAATCATTGTCTGAGAACTTAAAACTACGTTCAATAATTGAGAACATTCTCAACTATTTATCGAAAGCCTAAAAACCTGCCCTTGAAAGATAGGGCATGGGGGGACAAGGGGACAAGGCAATACGGTTCGGTTGAGATCCCCCCGCCTACGGCGACCCCCTTTTTAAGGGGGTAAAAGAGGGTTATAAGCCCCCCTTTTTAAGGGGGGTTGGGGGGATCTTCGAGGGATAAATACGTTAAGCAAACCGTATTAGGGGACAAGGGGGATAGCTAATGCCCTATGCCCAATTCAAGAAAGTAAACGTTGTTCAAATTGTAAGGCTTTTTTAGCTTCGGGAATTTTTGAGGCTAAAATTTTTACTAGTTCTACACGAGAAATTTGTCCAGAAGATTTAACAGTTTTTTGGACTAAAAATTTAGCTATTGGGCCAATTAAATCAGCCAACTCACGTTCGCATTTTTCCACAAATTTGTCGCTGATGACTTCTTCTTGGTTTGGTAAATTATTTGGATTAATTTCAGAGCGATCGGATTTAAGAGTTAATTCTTGTATTAAAGTAGGTTTCTCAAATAAAAATCTTGTTTTTTTGTGAAAATCAACTTGTTGATTTCCTCGCAGATGAAGTTCCAATCGACTAATTAATTCTTCACAGTTGCCTGCTGAGGCTGCAACTTGTTGGAGTAATCTTGGCGCAACAGGGCCGACTAATTCCAAGAGAATTTTTTCTAAGCGATTGTAATTTTCTGGAGACAAAATAAAAGCAGACGAATATGCAATTGAATTTTCTTGAGAAAGCGAAGCTTGAGGGGGTTGTGTAAAATCTGAAGGTTGAGTTAATTGGGCTTCTACTTTAGTCTCAAGATGCTCAAGCACCTCTAAAACTTCAGTCGCAGACTGATAGCGCTGTTTAAAGTGGTGTAGCACCATCTTAGATAGCACAAATGCCAATCCAGAACTGACATTAGCTTGATGCTGCCAAGAGATTTCTCCTGTATCTGGGTCTTCCTCAAAGTTTGTCGGATGTATACCTGTCAACGCTTGGATAGCAATAATTCCTAAGGAATAAATATCACTGTTGGGGCGGGGCTTACCTTGTCCCTGTTCTGTAGACATGTATCCTGGGGTGCCAATGATAATACTAGCCGTGGTTTGTCCTACAACTGTAAGTAGTTGAGTTTCCATTTGTTTGACCGCACCAAAGTCAATCAGCACTAACTTACCGTCTTGTTGCCGCCTAATTATATTGTCTGGCTTGATATCTCGATGAATAACGTTATGGCTATGAATAAATTGCAGAATACTCAATATTTGTTTGAGGAGTTGAATTACTCGATCTTCTGTCCAACGTTCGTTGGGAGGTAGTTCTGGTTTGAGAGTATGCCCTTCAATGAAATCTTGCACCAAGAAAAATTCTTGGTTGTGTTCAAAATAGGCTAAAAGCCGAGGAATTTGGTCATGGGTTCCAAGTTGTTCTAGTGTTTCTGCCTCACTAGTAAATAGCCGTCTGGCAGTTTTGAGAAATTCAACACTGCGAGTAGCTGGCTTGAGGTGTTTGACTACGCATTTCGGGAAACCTGGCCTGTGGGTATCTTGGGCAATGTACGTTTGACCGAACCCTCCTCCACCTAAAACTTGAAGGACTTGGTAACGTCCATCTAATAATTGTCCTAGCATTGTGTTACTTGCTTAAGTCCTCAAATTAATCTTGGCACAACTACCAGCTTTAGAAAGATTTTTGAAAAAGGAACTATGTAACTAGTGTTGGAATTCCAAAGTTTTTGAGGATTTTACTACAAGTTTTTGACTCCCTAAACTCCAAATCGGCTTAACACCATATTATTGTTGAAGCTTTAAACTTCTTAGAAATCTGCACTACCGCTACTTTTAAAATACTTGCTAGTTGCAAAACTACGTCCACTTATGGTTATGCAATTTTATTTACAAAATAAGTGATTCCTCTAAAGTTCAATTTGTAGGCTACTGGTGCTGTGGCAACTTCCGCCGATTTTAAATTGGGATCGACACGATAACTAACGCCACGATACATTAAATTATAAGCTGGCCCAATTTGAGTAACTGGTTGAAACGGCTGTTGTGTTTTTTTGCTGCCAACTTTGCTTGGGTTATATTCATAGCTCAGACCCCGATAGTAAAGTTTCATAATTTTTGCCTCTTGAATAACTGTTGTTCAATAATGTTGATGAATTATCAGAGGTTCATTAGATAGTTATGCAAACTTTTTCAGGAACTGGCTAAACAATTAGCCGTCTTGAGGGCATGGGGCATGGGATATGGGGAAAGGGAAAGGGGTAAGGGGAAAAGGGAAAGATTAAATTTATTCCTTTTCCCTTTAACCTTTAACCTTTTCCCCTACCTCTCCTGCTCCCACCCTCATCTCCCGTATGCCTACCCTTTTCATTCTGGGGTAACGTGGTTAACAATGGGTTGAATGTTTTTTAAATGATTCAATCTTATGCCTAGAACTCCAAATGAATACGCCGTATATCTCCTACTGGAAACCGGCCACCGGGAAGAAGTACGTTTTCCTACTATTCAAGAGTTTCAAAAGTGGTATAGTGGCGAACTTGTGCCAAAATCTGCTTCAAGTGACTTTATTAGCGTCCCGATCAAGAATATTCAGGGGGAGTATATGGTAGTACGTCCTTCTCGGATCGTGGCAATCCGGGTAGAACCAGTTTTTAGTTCCAGCGTTGAAAGATTCAACTAAATGATGAGAAAAACCCTTGCTTTGCTTTCCTTGAGTTTGGGAATTGCCTTTGTAAATCCTTTTTTGTCGGGTCTTGCTCAGGTTCCTAATTTACAGCCCTTGTCAATACCGACTACTCCCGAACTACCGCCTCTGCCAGCACCAACTACCCCTGAGTTTACGCTGCCGCTAAAACCAGCGGCCATCGGAGGTAATTGTACGGTGCGGCAGAGTTGCTTGGGTTGGGATGACCAACTTTGGGGTCAAAGGGGTAAAACAGGCGATCGCCTTGCTCTATTGGCTTCTATTGACAACAGTTTGCGTTACTTAACCAAGGATGAGGCGATCGCAGCATATCAAAATTATCCCATCAAGGAAATTACGCTCGATCGCGTCCGCCGCAGTTTATTACGTTTTCGCCAACTGGTTGTCAGTTCTAAGTCTCCAGCGCAATTACAAGCTGCCGTCCAACGAGAGTTTGATTTTTACCAGTCTGTAGGCAATGATGGCAAGGGTACTGTTAAATTCACTGCCTACTACGAACCTGTTTACACCGCTAGCCGTGTCAGGACTGCAACATATAAGTATCCGCTTTATCGGCTACCATCTGATTTCAGCCAATGGCCAAAACCCCACCCCAAACGAATTGATTTGGAAGGAAAGGATGGTTTGTTAGGGAATAAAAGCCAACTAAGCGGTTTAGAAATACTTTGGTTTCGCGATCGCTTAGATGCATATATGATACATATCCAAGGTTCTGCCCAAATTAAATTAACTAATGGCAAAACTACGTCTGTTGGTTATGCAGGTGGAACCGATTACCCTTGGACTAGTATTGGCAAAGAACTAGCCAAAGATGGCAAACTGCCCTTAGAAGGTTTGACAATGCCACGTTTGATTGCTTACTTCCGGCAAAAACCCCAGGAGTTAAATAATTATCTGCCACGCTGGGAAAGATTTATTTTCTTCCAAGAAACAGGTGGTAGACCAGCTACCGGCAGTATTCATGTGCCAGTAACACCAGAACGTTCCATTGCCACAGATAAGTCTCTCATGCCTCCGGGAGCGCTAGCCTTAATTTATAACTCATTTCCCTACCCCGCCATTGGTGGCAAACTCGAAAGGCGCACAGTCAGTCGCTTTGTCCTTGACCAGGATACAGGAAGCGCCATCAAAGGACCAGGACGAGTAGATTACTTTATGGGATCTGGGAAATTAGCAGGCGATCGTGCTGGCATCACAGGCGGTAATGGTTCGTTATATTATCTATTACTCAAAGAATAGGTATTGGGGACTGGGGACTAGGGACTAGAGACTAGGGAAGAGTTTTCCCAGTACCCAATCCCCAATCCCTACTTAATACGGCGGATAAGCAAAATCATCTTCATCTGCATACACATAAGAACTAGAAACCCCTGCCATTGCCATTTTGGGCGTTTCTGATTTTACAGGTTCCTTGCCAAATTCTTTGTATTCTTCAAAAGTCTTGCAGATAATTGCAGACTCCAGAGAATCTGAAGCAATTAAATATTGTGTTAAAGTTCCCACCGTTGGATGTTTGTAATCCACAGTTGAAGCTACTAAAACTGTATTTGGTTCAATACCTCTTTCTTCACACTCAATTATCGGGCAAAAAATTCCGTGAGCGTGGAATAAGGGGCCTTTTGGTGTCAAGGGTTGCTTGCGATAAACAGCATAAGCCTTTTCTAATTCCGCAACGAATCCACTAACTACTTTCCCTTGTTGGAAGTCGCAGTAAGTTTTGCTGAAACTTGCTCCGGCTGCACCATTGAGTGTTAATTGTAGTGGTGATTGATGTAAAAACTTTTTATTCTCTCCGACTATAAAAATTAAATAACGAGTAAAGGTTTTAAATTTAAGTTTGTCTGCTAAAAAAGCATCATAGTTATCTTTGAGCGTCCCCAATTTGAGACCCGTTTCTCGATCTTTGACAGACAATGGCCCCCGCCGCACTATAACTAAGCGTGGAGTCGTACTCATAAAGACAGTTTCTACTCCAGAGCTAAATTCATGCTCTACTTGCTGCCAATTTTCATCTGGTACAAAGCCGACAGCATTGGCATTGTCAAGCTTCAGCGCCAAACCGTAAGATTGCATACCATCTGCGCCATACCGAGGATTAATCATCTGACACCAGGGGATGACTTGAGAAGGCGGTGCATTGAATTTCTCGTCTTCAAAGTCGAAATTAGCAGATGCTTTCATCGTTTTAGGCTATCAAAGTGTTTTCTTGAACAAGTTTATCGGCAGGAAGCTGATTTTGGTGAGACAGTTATGTGCTGTCCTCAAGTTTAGAAACAATTACGTTACCGTTAGTCCAACGCTATGGTATAATCTCTAGCTGCAAAGGACTGTCGAACGTTACGCCAAACTGCCATAGTAGTTTTTCCAGAGTAAGGCAGAATCAATCTATGTTGCAATCCCTGTTTCGTTTTTTAACAACAGTCATTTAGTTATTTGTCATTGGTCATTGGTCATTAGTCATTGGCCAAACACGTGGGCTATTGGGAGTGTTGACTGTTGACTGAGGAGTTAGAAATTATTCTCCTTGTCTCCCTTGTCCCCCCATCTC
>NZ_AP018222.1:5973377-6009117 GCF_002368035.1 Nostoc linckia NIES-25
CAAACTCAAACCAGCGATGGTCTTCAAATCAGGCACTTCTAAATCAGGTTGACTGACTGCTGATACAGTAGCACCACTTCCTTGTTGACTTGCTCGACGGTTCACCCAGACTGTCGATAGTCCTAAAGATTTAGCTGCAACGATATCGTGATAAACACTAGCCGCAACGTGTAATATCTCTTCCAAGGGAAGATTAATTCTCTCAATAGCAACTTTGAAGTTATTTAAGGAAGGTTTGTAACTTTTTGCCTGTTCTGCTGTGATTATTTCATCGAATTCCACCTTTAAATGCTTTGCTGAGAAAGCAAACAAATCGTCATCTATATTTGATATAATTACCAGCTTAAACTTTTGCTTGAGGGTTTTAAGTGCCTCAACGGTATCCGGGAAAGGTTGCCAATACTCAATTGAATCAGGAAGTGAATTTATCTGGTCATTAGTTGGCTCAAATCCTATTTTTTCACCAAATCTCTTGACTACTCTCTTCAAAACTTCTCGATACTTGATGTATTCTCCTTGTTGGATTTCTGCTTCCAATTGAGCAAAAAGTTTCAGAATTTGATTGTCATCTAAATTTTGGTTGTGTGCCAGCAGAACTGGCTTGAGCGCTCCTAAGATCCCGTTTTCCCAATCGATTAAGGTTCCATAGCAATCGAAGGTTAAAGCTTTGTACTTATTAAAGTCAATCACGTTTTTATACTCCGGAGTTTAATTAATTGCCTTGAGTTTTCACAAGCCAAAAAGCCGATAAACTCATCTAATTTTCGCCATGTCTGGCACTATTAAATTCTATAAATATTTCTTTTATATCAAATTAGAGTTTAAATATATACACAATAAAATACCAAACTCTGTCAAGATAACTAAGTAAAACGGTACAAGAAAACTAAACTATGTAAAGAAAAATAAAGTAAGCTAAAAGCCTGATATTTACAGTATCCTATGTGATATTGACAATAAATATTTAGTTAAGTCTACGTGTGTGAGATAATCTTACAAGACACAGGAAAGTATTCCTAAGATAGTTTGTATGGATGCTAAATCTGAAGATATAAAAGCAGATACTAGTAAAGAATTAAACTCAACTGAACACCAATCTTATAGCAAGCCATCCAGACCTTTTTTGGTAGCAGAGGCAGTGGTTAAAATCCTAGAAAATCTGGGAGTTGAGTATGCTTTTGGGGTTTCGGGAGGTGCGATCGCCCCACTGTGGGCTGCACTACACCAAAGTTCCATTCAAATGTTGCACTTTCGCCACGAAGCCGGAGCCGCTTTTGCGGCTACTGAGGCGTACTTTGCTAGCGATCGCCCGGTTGTAGTGTTCGCTACCACAGGCCCAGGAATTACCAATGTTTTGACAGGGTTGCTAGCTGCTCGGTGGGAAGGCGCTAAAGTGATTCTTGTGTCAGCTTCAACTTCCGCACCACAGCGAGGACGTTGGGCTATCCAGGAAACCAGCAGATACACTATGCCTAGCGCAGGTATTTTTACTTCCGGTTCAGTATTCCATTACGCAACTACTCTGGAATCTAGCAATGAACTTCCAGAGGTTTCTCGCAGGCTTGCCCTCGGACTAACACAACCGGGAGGATTTGTAGCTCATTTGAGTATTCCTACAAACATCCAGACAAGTTCGCTAAACATATCTTTGCCACAAGTAAATCTGTCTCGCGGTGTGGCAACAGTAACCCAAGAGACAATCGCAGAATGCGCCCAGTTGCTATCTGAAGGTTCTTTTGCGATCTGGTTGGGCTTCGGGGCACGAGGGGCGGCAAAAGAAATTCGCCAGCTTGCTGAGAGGACTGGTGCTGCTGTCATGTGTTCGCCACGGGGTAAGGGTATCTTTCCTGAAGACCATCCTCAGTTCGTAGGTGTCACAGGCTTTGGTGGACATGAGTCAGTTTTGAGATATATGCACGAGCAACGTCCAAGGCGCGTGCTAGTGCTGGGAACACGTCTTGGTGAATTCACCTCCTTTTGGAACCCTTCGATGGTTCCTTGTCAGGGGTTCGTCCATGTTGATATCGATCCAGAGATACCAGGAACAGCTTATCCATGTGCTAAGACTTTTGCCATCCAATCCGATGTGGGAGTGTTTGTCAAGGCATTACTGAAGTATTTTCCTCATTCCTCTGGGATATCAAAAATTCTACCTGTGCCGATATTTAACCACCATGCCATGAAGCCACGTATCGGCAGTCCAGTACGACCAGAATTGCTAATGAATGTAATTCAACAAGTAATTGTTGATGGAAGTAATGCATTAGTGATGGCAGAGTCAGGGAACTCCTTTGCTTGGGTAATTCATCTGCTGCAATTTAGTACGCCAAATCGTTACCGCATCAGTAATGGATTTGGGTCTATGGGGCATTTTGTTACAGGTGTAGTGGGTGCTGCTTTGGCCCGAAAAAGCAAGGCTGTTGCCATTGTGGGAGATGGTGCAATGTTGATGAACAGTGAGGTAAACACGGCTGTGAAATATCAAGTTCCAGCCGTGTGGATTGTACTCAATGATGGGCGCTACAATATATGCCAACAAGGAATGGCATATCTAGGGTTCAATGACGCAGATGCAAGCATTCCCCAGGCAGATTTCGTCAAGATTGCTCAAGGAATGGGAGCAGAAGGTATTCGGGTAGAAAGCGAGTCCGATGTGAAAGCAGCCCTAGAAAAAGCGATCGCAGCAAAAAGCCCATTTGTAGTAGACGTAATCATTGACCCCACTCAAATACCACCATCCGAAAGCCGCAATCAGAGTTTGATTTTACAAGGCGCTACAAATTATTAACAGTAGATTATATATGGTTTCCTCTCCAGTCGGTATTCGCTCGATCGCTTTGAGCCTTCCAAGCATCAAACGCACAAATGACTATTACATAGAAAAATACCCAGAGCTAGTCACTCAAGCTGAGGAAAAAGGCTTTGCAAAGTTATTTTCGCTCACTGAGTCAACTGCAAGTAACGAATTTGACCAGGAAATGTTGCCTTATCTATCAGATCCCTTTCGCGGCACTATTGAGCGATGGGCGCTTGGGCCTGGTGAGTCTTCTCTAACACTAGAGTATCGCGCTGCCATAGATGCCCTCAATGCAGCTAAGCTTTCTCCTGAGGACGTTGAACTAATGATTGTTTCCTCAGTTTGGCCCGAACAAATTGGATTTGGCAATGCCGCTTTCCTAGCTCGTCAACTAGGTCTTCAAGGTGCTGCATGGAACCTTGATGCAACCTGTGGAAGTACTCCGGTTGCCCTTCAAACTGCCAGTGCTTTGGTGAAAGCAGGAGAATATCGCAATGTACTAGTAGTAGTTTCTTGTACGTATTCTCGCTTTTTTGACGAGGATGATACATTCCCGTGGTTTACTAGCGACGGTGCTGGGGCTTTCGTAGTTGGTGCATTAGAAGCTAACCAGGGAATCGTTGGTACAAAGACCGTTCATACTGCTGCATTGAATGAAGTTCTGTTTGCTGAAGTCACAAAAGATGAGCAAAACAATTCACTTGTCCGTATGCAAATGGGCAAGGGTGGAAATGCTCTTAGCGAAACAGCTGAGGAGTTTCTGCGTAGATGTTGCGAAGGCGCTGTAGCTGCTGCGGGTGTAACTTTTGACCAAATTGACTTTTTTCTGTTCAATACACCTACAGCTTGGGTTGGAAGCTTCTGCACTCGCGTACTAGGCATCGACCCAGAACGTACACTCAATCTCTACCCACAGTATGCAAACCTCGGCCCAGTACTCACTGTAGCAAATTTGTATCATGCTGCACAGTTGGGTAAAATTCAGGAAAATGACCTAGTTCTCATCTATGGTTCCGGTTGTTCGGGAGCCGCTGCTGCAAGCGTAATGCGCTGGGGGAATGTGGTACTAGGTTCTGACCCCACCAATAAATCTAACGCAGTATTAGAAGATGCCGAAGATAAGAATCTAATTTGTTGTTAAAGTTATACCACTCGCCAAATATTAAGATCGCAGCTTCAACATTTGACGCTGTTGTTACGTTTTTATTTATAAATCCACAGCCCCTAAAGCTTTGAGAGTGGAAATAGTTGCCTCTGTTATACCTGTAACGCCACTAATGTTCATGCCCTCATACAGTCTAGGGTTTAGAATAGTTGTCAGGCAATCACCAGTTAAGGTATTCCAAAGCTTAATTGTTCCACTTTCACAAGCACTGCTTAGGGTTTGACCGTCGCGACTAAACGCGATCGACCAAACTAAATTGCTATGTCCCGACAAAGTTCTGATGCAATTGCCTGTACTGACATCCCACAACTTGACAGTTTGGTCACTGCTACCACTAGCTAGGGTGTGACTATCCATAAAAGCCACCGAATATACAGAACTAGTATGTCCCTGGAAAGTTGAAAGACACTCAGTAGTGTTGACATCCCACAATTTGATAGTTTGATCGCTACTACAACTTGCTAGGGTATCACCATCGGGACTAAAGGTGACTGACCAGATAAAATCACTATGACCATGCAAAGTGCGAAGGCATCGACCAGTGTTAATATCCCACAACTTGATCGTTTGGTCTTGACCAGTACTAGCTAGTGTTTGACCGTCCGAACTGAAAGCGACCGACCAGACCACCAAAGGATGCTCCTGCAAAGTCTTGAGACATCGACCGCTGCTGACATCCCACAACTTCACTGTTTTGTCTTCACTGCCACTAGCCACGACACGACCATTGGGACTAAAGGCAACTGATATGACTCGACTACTATGCTCGCATAGAGTTTTGAGACACTTTCCAGTATTAACATCCCATAGCTTCACTGTTTTGTCTTCGCTGCCACTAGCAATTACACGACCATCGGCGTTGAAAGCAACTGATGTTACTCTATTACTATGTCCTCGCAATGTTTTGAGGCATTGTCCGGTTTTAGCATCCCACAACTTCACCATTTGGTCACCGCTACCACTTGCAAGCATATTACCTTCATGGCTGAAAGTTACTGACCAGATTCCATAACAATAACCTTGCAAGGTCTTGAAGCATAAACCAGTGCTGACATCCCATAGCCTTACTGTTTGGTCGCTGCTGCCACTCGCGATCGTTTGACTATCTGGAGTAAAAGCAACTGACCATATCCTAGTACTATGTCCTGATAAAGTTGTGAGACAATCACCAGTACTAACATCCCACAACTTCACCGTTTGGTCGTGTGAACCAGTGGTCAGTGTATGCCCGTTTGAATTAAAGGCAACTGAAGTTACCCAGTCAGTATGACCCTGTAAAGTGCGAATGCACTGACCAGTACTAATGTCCCATAGCCTGACAATTTTATCACGACAACCACTTGCCAAGGTTTGACCATCCGGGCTAAAAGCAAGCGAACAGATACCGATATTAGGATGTAAGAGGATTTGAAGATTTTTTCCAGTGCTGACATCCCATAGCCTTACTGTTTGGTCATCATCGCCACTAGCTAGCGTGCAACCATTGGGGCTGAAGGCAACTGATGTTACCCGATTAGTGTGACCTGAAAGAGTTTTGAGGCATCGCCTGGTGCTAATATCCCATAGCTTGACTTTTTGATCTTGACCACCGCTAGCAAGTATATGACTATTTGGGCAGAAGGCGACTGACCAAATTCCACCCTTATGTCCATAAAGGGTGGTCAAGCATCGTCCAGTCTCAATATCCCATAGCTTTATAGTTTGGTCTTGACTTCCACTGGCAAGAATGCGACCATCGGAACTAAAGACCACTGACCAGAGCCAATCTGTATGTCCGGCAAAAACAAGCAATTGTTTTCCATCGCTAACCTGGTACAGGCTAATCTGATTATTAGTATCTCCGGTAGCTAAGAGTTTTCCATCTGGGCTAAATGCCACCGAATGAATGCCTCCTAAGGTTTCAGCAAAAACGCACTTACTTACATCGGCATGAGCAAAATTTGCATTATGCAAATTTACACTTCGCAAATCTGCTTGCCAAACACTCAAATAAGAAAAATCATAGCTACTAAGATCTGTCTCCAAACAAGAAAGCAAATTTAGAATATTGCCGCCTGTATAACCTGGCTCTAAAGGAGATGTTTCTCGCAGTTTTACTAAAATTTGAGTTAATTTATTTTCAATATTTTTTTTACTTCTGAAAGTCTGAAGTAACCCATTAATGACTGGTTTGATAATCAAGCGAATTTGAGTATCCTTAACATAATCTTTACCCGTCGCCTTCATCAGAGCATGACGCCTGAATAAATCAATATTCTCAGTGACAATCTCTTCATAAACTTGTTCTATCAAGCTAGTAATCGTATACTCCATAACTACAGGCTGGAGGGTAAAAAGTGATGCAGTTTTTTTAATCAGGGTAGGTGTAGCCTTCTCGATTAGCGATCGCCTTCCCAATGATTCTATAGCCTCTAATAATTTTGCTTGTGGTATCGGTGATATAATATCGTCCCGCAATTCTTTTAGTGTTATCGACTCGCGATTAATCGCTAGCCAATACATTATGTCCTTTTCTAAATCTGACAAGCGCTCAAACTGTTGCTCTAAAACATCGCGAATGTCACCAAAAACAGCCGTGTCTTGTTGCAAAAATTCAGTCACATTGCCATCAAAAATATCTTGAATCGTGGTGGCAACTATCTTCAAAGCTAATGGATTGCCAGCATAGCGTTCAATCATTAATTTGCATTGTCCTTCTGCGGCAGATAGCCCCTTAAGTTTTAAGATTTCTTGCCCTTCCGCCACTTTTAACCCACTTAGCTGTAGACAGCGAACAGGTAGCGCTTCTCCTTCCAGCAATGCTATTTCTTTTGGTTTTTCCCGACTAGTAAGCAGTAAGCAGCTTTGGTGAGTTGCTTCTCCTACCCGCCTTAAAAGCTCCCCATATTCTTCATATCCTTCTCGATAAACTCCGGCGCGGCTACCACTGCGGAGAATTGATTCTGCGTTATCAAGTATTAGTAAACAACGATTATTTTGTAAATAATCAAGTAGGCGCGATACGCGATCGCCAAAACTTTCTGGTAAATTAGCTTCTGTTTCTTGTTCGTCAGAGAGAAATTGAATTAAGTTACTGAGAATAATTTTAACAGGCGGGGCTTCTCGTAGCGATCGCCAAATCACATACTCAAAGTTTTCTTGAATTTGTTGAGCAAACTTTACAGACAGTGCTGTTTTACCAATACCTCCTATTCCCAATACTGTCACTAATCGGCATTCTTCATCAATAATCCATTGCTCTAACGTACTGAGTTCTTCTGTACGTCCATAAAAAACCGAGGTAAAGATAGCTTCTCCCCAATCTAGACGACTATTTGAGCTTGAATAGTCACTTTTATCTATTTTTAATGAGAAAGCTGAAAACAGCTTCTCAATAGTTTGTTTATCAACTCCTCCTTCTCGATTCAATACTTTCGAGATTGTACCGGAATACAATCCAGAGCGTGCGCTCATTTCTTCCAGAGTGTACCTATTTCCAAAATTTTCCTTTGTTTCTGACTGATGCCTTGCTTCCTTTATTTTTTGCAAACCTTTAGTAGTAAGTGCAACGCCACGCTTGCGTCTCCAATTCTGTAAAGTCATGTATTAATTCACCGTTTGCTTAATCACCTGTGACTAGGAAGAATTATCTACGAGGTAGCTGTAGATACTAAGTAATATTTATAACAAGTCAATAATTGCGTATTGCAGAGGATTTAAAAAAAGTGTAACGCCAAAATGTTCAGCGATCGAAGGTACATTAGGCAGTCCAATGGTTTTTATAAATTAAAATCTATTACTCAATAGACAATCTAATGTCTGGGGTTTTGCTGACATCATCTGTTTAACTAAAAGCTTGTTGCACTTGGGTAATACCAGATTCATCACGTGTGATGTTAGTTGCTTAATACATTAACTTTTCAGTAATCTGATTTGGGCTTAAAGCTTAAGTTCAATCTTAAAATCTCGATTTTCACTGGTAAAGACCGTTGTGAATTGGCAATCTTGATAAAGAAAGTTTGTAAATATTTAGTCTATCAATACAATGAGTGATACTGCCGTAGAGAGATTTTCTAATTTAGCAACATCCACAAAAAAAAGAACGCTCAAACGAATCACTATCGACCTGACATCAGATGAAGCCGAGAACCTTGAAAAGTATTGCGAACAAACTGGTAAAACAGCAACGGATGTGATTGAGGAACTCATTCGCTCGTTACCATAATCTAAGTTTCAAAAGTTTGGAATCCAGAATATCCACAGTTAAACTTGAGAAACGTTCTCTGACTCCCGATTGTGCAATCTAACAATGTTTATTATGTCATTTTGTTTACAAATAAAAATAGAGGAGAAAAGGGAAGAATAATTGCAACAAACCCGATAAAGTCTGTTTAGAGGCACTCCAAAAAGAGTAAGATTTTTGCGGACATACGTACCGCGTTCTAGTCTGTTTCAAAAGTTACCTTTTTAATGATTAGAATCGCCAGTGTTATCAAGATAATAATCTCCTTACTTAAATTCCACGTAGTTGCACGTGTATTTCTTGTGCCTATAGCATAGGCAGCTTAACGATGGCGTACTGCGCCAGGTGTAAACGATCGCAGCACGCCATCGTTAGACTGTTACCTCTCCATCGTTACTAATAAATTGCGAACTACTTTCATTTCATCACTGGCAACGCTCGAATGAGTTCTCGAATCACATCCGTTGCTGGCCTGCCCGTCTGTTCGCAATACTTTTCAAGGTTCTTGGCTTCATTAGATGCCAAGTTGACAGTAATTCGCTTGACCGCCCATTTTTTATTCATGCTCAAACAATTAAATCGTGTATTGATAACTTCAAAACCTGATTTTACCTTTCCGACTGGAAAGTAACCTAAATTTCGGATCTGCAAAGATACACGTAAAATTAGGATAATTTGTAAATATTGTAATATTGCAGTTGTACTTTCTTATCCATCGCATTTTTAATCACCTATTTTTTTGCTATATACGGTTGTAAACTAGTGCTTTTTGGTATAAATACAGCTTTGCTTGTTCAGAGTTGTTAAGACGGTTTACATTTAGACTTTGAGTGCGTAAGTTCTAGAAATCCAGACACAAAAGCCAGAGGCGATCGCCTACTACATCGATACAATATTTCAGTAGTATTAAATACTTTGCTTGCTACGGTATCCAGTTAATTATTCATACCCCAGATTTTGTTGTCGAGCAATTTGATTGTCAACCTGCTTTACTCATTTCAACAACCTCATTTTCCTTGGACAAGGACTGTTTCATGCTTGCGATCGGTTCCACGATAGAGGCTGAATTACAACTAATTTGCAATCAAAAATGTCCAAGTAAGCCTTAACCTAAATTTGTACTAATTTTAACTCAATCTTTGCTCAAGCTGTATGCCTTAGTAAGAAGATTGTTTAGTAACCATGCTAAAATACGGTATTCCCATCGGGTTGTAGATGTATATTCTTAATCGACCCAAAGGTAGAAGCCAAATTCAAGGCTCTTACCATTAACTTTTTAGTGCGTGGAGGATTGTAGATTGATGAAACTGCGACTTGCTAAATTACATAAACTTTGAGCCAACCAAATTAACTAGAGCGTAGGCCCATGAGATACACAAATACTTATTGGATACTGGGAAACCATCTGTCTGCGCGGACAGCATGAAATTTGGATATTTTCTGTGGAGTTTTGTTACTAAACTTGAGGAGTAAAAATGCTTGAGGCTATCGCTGTTGCTTGGTTATTACTATTATTTGGCGATTTCCTATCTACATTCTTTTACCACGTACCAGAGCATGTTTTCGGTAGCCTTCATTTAAAAACGCACCACTCCTGGAAAAAGGACTTTCGTCACTACGCTATATTAACTTTCAACCCTCAAGTTCTTTTAGATGGGATCTTGGGAGCTTTGCCTTACATACTCATAGCAGTAGTTCTGTGGTCTTTTTCTCCCATCGGCGTTGTTGTTGGACTACTGCTTGGTCAGTTTCATGTATGGTGGAGACACATAAGCGTCTTAGGTTGGCAAACTCCAAAGCCTGTAAATATTTTATGCCAAATTCTATTTATTACTACTCCAGAGAGACACTGGTTGCATCATCACAAAACTAATTTAGGTTTTGGTGACATTTTTACCTTCTTTGAACAACCTGCACAAATTTGGTTGCGCTGGCTACGTCTGTTAAGGGTTCGTTTCCGCTACTCTCGTATTTAACCGAAGCTAGTAGTGCTTAACTAAAAATTTTTTAAACAAGGCATTGCCAGAGGCAGGAGGCAGCACTTCTCTACGAGACGCTGCCTCCTGCCTTCTACTTACTATCTTTTCAAGATACGGTGGGGTAGAGTAATGCTTACCTGTAACAATGATTTTTCAAATTCGCTTCATATAATTTTCTATTGTGTATCGTTGTGTATTGCATCCAAGCTCCAAGGGCTATATTCTGATAAATCCTAGTTTCTAGGAGCGAGAGGCTTTTGCCAGAACGAACTAGAATTAGGAAACACCTAGTGGGTTCTTCTGACTTTTGAAATTAGGAGTGCATGTGTGCCCAAATCCCCTAAATATTTGCTGATTGGATCAACCGAGACTTACAGCGGTAAATCTGCAACTGTTCTGGGTTTGTCTCATCAGCTACAGCAAAAAGGACTGGATATAGCTTACGGTAAACCGCTCGGTACGTGTTTGAATTCGTCTAGCGGAACTGTAATTGAAGAAGATGTTCAGTTTATCGCTCATAGTCTGAATCTGCCCGAAAACCGTGTTGCACCTACAATGCTGGCTTTGGATGAACTAAATGTGCAAAAACGCTTGCGTGGGGAGGACAAAACAAATTATCAGCAGTCGCTATTACAGCAATATTCGCAAATGTTGCCAGGAGATTTGGTGTTGCTAGAGGGGCCTGGTGATTTGTCTGAAGGCAGTTTGTTTGACTTATCTTTACTACAAGTAGCTGAGGTATTGGATGCTGGCGTGCTGTTAGTAGCCCGTTATAAATCGTTGCTTTCAATTGAGGCATTATTGGCTGCTAAGCAGCGTATGGGCGATCGCTTGATTGGTGTCGTCATCAATGATATCCCTGTGGCAGAACTAAAAGCGGTTGACACTGTGTTACGCCCATTTTTAGAACAGCGGGATATTCCAGTGCTGGGAATGCTGCCAAATAGCGATTTACTGCGTAGTGTGAGTGTTGGCGAACTCGTTAAGCAATTAAAGGCCGACGTTCTGTGTCGCAACGATCGCCTAGATTTGTTGGTGGAAAGTCTGGCAATTGGCGCGATGAATGTCAACTCGGCTGTGAAATATTTCCGCAAACGCCGGAATATGGCAGTGGTAACAGGAGGCGATCGCGTCGAAATTCAGCAGGCGGCTTTAGAAACTTCAACCCAATGTTTAATTCTCACCGGGCAACTACCACCCCCACCGTTCATTCTCAGCCGTGCTGAAGAACTAGAAATTCCCATTTTATCTGTTGACTTAGACACCCTAACCACAGTCGAAATTGTTGACCGCACTTTTGGTCAAGTCCGTCTCCACGAACCGATTAAGGTTCAGTATATTCGCCAGCTGATGGTTGAGCATTTTGACATTGATCGCCTGTTATCTAAACTCGGTTTAACTCCTGCAACGGCATTGTCTTAAGGCATGGGAAGGGGAAAGGGAAAAGGGGAAAGGGAAAAGGGGAAAGGGGAAAGGGGAAAGGGAAAAGGGGAAAGGGGAAAGGGAAAAGGGGAAAGGTGAAAGGGGAAAGGGGAAAGGCATTGATTTTTAATTATTCTCCTTTGCTCCTTTGCTCCTCTGCCTCCCCTGCTTCCCCTGCTTCCCCTGCCTCCCCTGCCCCATCTCCCCCAGGCGAAGGCACAGCGGGTTCGCTGTCACCTCCCAAACGACGGCGTGCTGTTTCTGTTCGTCCCTTAGCTGGGACGTGCTTGGTTGCAGCAGCTAATCCAAATACAGGCATATTTCCGTAAATTGCCTCATATTTTCCCGGATCGATGAGATAAGTTTCGTGCCAAATACCAACACTGCCATCAGCACCAATGGATCGATTAAACCTTTGCCAAGCTTCTAGATGTGCATCTGCGGGATTTCTGGCAAAATGCTCTAAATCCTCAAACGATCGCCAATACTGAATCAGCCCTACTCCCCGCGAGTAAACAAAACCTTCTCCCCCTAAAAACCCCTTTTCAGGATTCTGCCGAAGGCTGCGTAGCATCGGCGACATTGCCCTAGCTGTAGGAATCCATTTAGAAAAAGCAAAGAATTTATTAATTCTCATCCCAATCAGAAACACAACGAAGGGTTCATCAATCTCGGCGGTAAATCTTCCTGGCATTACTTGAGGCATGAGTTACATTCCTTGTTGTTTTCGAGTAATATGCAACTAGTTGCATATAAATATGATTATGCAATTAGTTGCATAAGTCAAGTAGTGAATTAAAAATCATGGCATTAGCCCACGCGATATTAGCTGCTCTTGTTGAGGCCCCTTGTAGTGGGTATGATTTAGCAAAGCGATTCGATGGCTCTGTAGGCTTTTTTTGGTCAGCCAGCCACCAGCAGATTTATCGAGAGTTGTCGAAGTTGGAAGACCAAAAGTGGATTAGTTGCGAGACGATTCTGCAAGCAGGGCGTCCAGATAAAAAGGTTTACAGGGTCACAGGCTTGGGAGAACAGCAGTTAAAAGAGTGGATTGCTCAACCTTGCGAACCCACGCCAACAAAAGATGATTTACTTGTAAAAATTTTTGCTGGTTATGTTGCTCCTAAGGAGACGATTTTGGCAGAAATAGAGCAACATCAAAAAGCCCACTTAGAAAAATTATCTACATACGAGGATTTGGAACAGCATTACTTTCAGAATCCTCAAGAACTGTCAGAACCACAGCAATTTCAGTATTTGACTCTCTTGAATGGAATTACTTATGAAAAACATTGGCTGGCTTGGTGCGATCGCGTAATTCAGTCACTCAACCAAAAAAAGTGAAAAATTATAGTGATGTGTAACTCGGTTTGCCTCGCACCTACACGCTCTTTGGTAGAATAGCTGGGTCGTTTAATCTGATGCATGTCTATCTTTGAGTCAGTCAACAGACCTTATTAACGTCGATACATTAGCGCAAGAACTAGCGACAATCCAGCAAACAGGTTCTAAAAGAATTGCCTTGCTGGGTTCTCGTCATGTGCCGATTACACATCAGAATCTTATTGAAATGATGACATATGCCCTAGTTTTATCGGGTAATCGGATCATCACTTCTGGTGCCACAGGTACAAATTCTGCTGCCATCCGGGGAGCAACGCGGGCCGATCCAAACTTATTAACCGTGATTCTCCCCCAAAGCTTGGAACGCCAGCCCTTAGAATCGCGCCAGCAACTAGAACAGGTAATGCATCTGGTGGAAAATCCCAGTAATGATAACCTGTCTCTTGCCGAAGCTAGTTACTTGTGCAACAAAGAAATTGTCTCTCGTTGCCAGCAACTAATTTGTTTTGCGTTTCACGACAGCCGCACTTTGTTGCAAACTTGTCAAGATGCAGAAGAACAAAGAAAAGTGGTGACACTCTTCTACTTTGATTAGTCATTTGTCAAAAGTCCTTCGTCCTTTGTCCTAGTTCGTGGTAATTAAACTAATGCACGTCTATGTATTTGACCAATGACCGATGACCAATGACTAATGACTAGTGACTAATAACTAAAATGATAATTTTTTTGTACTCCATTGCTGCTGCTGCCGTTCTAATTTACGTGCCATTTTTAGTAGTAGCTTATGCCCGTGTGCGTGTTGGGTACGATACTTCTGCCCCTCGCGCCATATTTGATAAATTGCCACCATACGCTCAAAGAGCCACCTGGGCACATCAGAACTCCTTTGAAGCGTTTATGGTATTTGCCGCAGCCGCATTCATGGCATACGTAACTGGTGTAAATTCTTCTACAGCAGCGACGGCTGCGATCGCCTTTGTGGCTGCGCGTTTTCTTTACTCAATTTTTTATATTTTGAATATACCCATTTTGCGATCGCTGATGTTCGCCATCGGTTCCCTTAGCTCTGCTATTCTGATCTTCCTGAGCATCATCCAAGCAAATAGTTAATTGGCCAAATGGGGCATTGGGGAGATGGGGAGATGGGGAGATGGGGAGGATAACTTTGAACTCCTAACTCCTAACTCCTAACTCCTAACTCCCTACTTCCTACTCCCTACTTCCTAATCTAAAATCCAAAATCTAAAATCCAAAATACTTTATGGCTTCTACTTTTTCCTTTGACATTGTGAGCGACTTTGACCAACAAGAATTGGTTAACGCTGTCGATCAAGTTGTGCGAGAAATCAAAAGCCGTTATGACCTTAAAGATACTCAAACTACTGTTGAGTTAGCCGATCAAAGCATTAATGTTAATACTGACAGCGAGTTTACCTTAGATTCTGTACACAACATCTTGCGGGAAAAAGCCGCTAAGCGTAATCTTTCCCAGAAAATCTTTGATTTTGGCAAAATTGAATCAGCAAGCGGTAACCGCGTGCGTCAAGAAATTAAACTCAAAAAAGGCATCAGTCAAGAAATTGCCAAACAAATTTCCAAATTGATTCGTGACGAATTCAAAAAGGTACAAGCCTCAATTCAAGGCGATGCTGTGCGGGTTTCTGCCAAATCTAAAGACGACTTGCAAGTTGTAATTCAGCGACTAAAACAAGAAGACTATCCAGCGGCTTTGCAATTTACAAATTATCGGTAAAAGGGCTTGAGTACTGGGCATGGGGCAAACAGGGCATGGGGAAAGGGAAAGGGGTATGGTTCGACAAGCTCACCAACCGGGGAAAAAGGGAAAGATTAAATTTATTCCTTTTCCCTTTTCCCTTTAACCTTTTCCCTGCCTCAAGAGCCTCCCTTGCTCCCTATCTCCCCCAGTACCCAGTCCCCAGTCCCTTTTACCTCATTACACCGATAGTTTTTTGAAATGCGGGACGCTCAGCCAATAGCTTCATGTAATTCAACACGGCTGGGTAAGGACTAAAATCTAGTTTCATAACTAAGGGAATGTAATTCAAAATAGAGCCGACTGCGACATCAGCAACGGTGAATTCATTACCTAGTAAAAAAGATTGCTGACTGAAAATTTCATTCAACGTATTCAACAAACGGGGTAGTTGGCGATCGCGATTTGCTTCTACCAAAACTCCTGTACTGAGGGTGGAATTGGCAAACAAGACCCACTGGTAAATCACAGCACGTTCTTCTAACGAACCGGGTGTTTTTCCATACTTATCCACGAGATAGAGTAAAATTGCCCCAGATTCCCAAAGCTGAAAATCTCCATCAACAATTGCTGGAACTTTTGCAAATGGATTAATGGTTAAAAACTCAGGCTGTAAGTGTTCGCCCGCCTGCATATCAAGCTTGACAAATTCATAGGGAACTTCTAGTTCCTCTAAATACCAATGAACAATTGAGGCTCGACTACGAGCGCCACCGTAAAGTTTTAGCATAATTACTTAAAGAACTTTGTGAGTGTGAGAATGCTGCTTAACGTTGTCTTCTTTGGTAACAACTCTACTGGCATTCAGCACCCGCTTGCGGTCAACGGAATACTTGAAGTCAGTATAGGTTGTACCTAAAGGAATTAAGGATTTTGCAGATTCACGACGTTTGTAAGTACGAGCTGCTGCAAACAACCGTGGGATAAATTCTTCACCAAACTGAGCCGACTGGGGGAAGCCATCTGGCACGAGTTCTGAGTCACCATCCAGCACAGATGCCAAAGTTGTTGCACAAGCCAGCTTGTAGGAGGTAGGAATGCCCTTTAACAGTGCTTCCAAAGCCGCAGAGGGAATTGGTTCTATAACTTCGATTTGATGTACTTCTCCATCTTCTTTGACGAAGCAAGTTGCCAAACCGATGACAATGTAATCATCGGCTGCTAAATCGGGAGCATTGGGATAAGAAATTGCAGTTGTCATCAGAAAATTTCTCAAAATTTAGGGATTGGGGACTGGGGGCTGGGGACTGGGAACTGGGGATCGGAGGTAGAGAGTAAGAAATTCCTAGTCGCTAATACCCAGTCCCTAATCCACATTCTTGGCATTCTACCAACTTGTCGCTGTCACTATGTTGTACATTGCGACGGGAATAAGAATAGCATTCCAAATGTTTCAAAAGCCTAGAAATACAGGATTTTTAATTTTTGACTGGTCTCGCCTTACTTGAGAACTAACAACAATTTTTTCGGCGTTGCTGAATTGCGGTATGAATCCAGATGTAGAGACGTTGCATTGCAACCAGATGTAGAGACGTTGCAATGCAACGTCTCTACAGGATTTTGATATCATGCACAATCGTTTTCATACATAAAATCAGCAACGCCATTTTTTCAATCCCCATTCCCCAATCCCCGACGCGAGATTTCTCTCGGCTATTTCTGGAATTGGCCTTAGGGATGAAGTATCCATGATTAGGTTTGAGGAGCAATTGTCTATTTAGGGCGTAAATTTCCACTTGTGTGAGTAGTTTAAGTTCTCTCTTGAGATGGCTTTCAGGTAATATTCAATATTCTAAAAATAGACATAGTGTTAAAGGCAATAACAAATAAAACTAGAATTTTATTCCATATAGCACGCATTTTAGGCGGAAAAAGATGAATATTCACTCATTTTTAGCTTCTGGTGGCAATCAAAGTAATCAATATAAAAAACTGATTATCAATAAAGTAAATAATTATCAAGACCGGGGAACAAACGATCGCGCTGAATTAGCAGACAGTGATTTACGATCTTATGCTTTGCAGTTGGCTCAAGAAGGAAATTATACTGAGGCGATCGCACTTTTAAACCAACTAATTTTCCGCCATCCCAACAATGCAATTAATTACAACAACCGGGGGCTGATTTATTTCCAAAGTGGTGAAATGCAAAAAGCCTTTTGCGACTATAATAGCGCCCTCGAACTCAATCCCTATTTAGCCAGCGCTTATAACAATCGAGCAAATTACTATGCTGCTTGTGGAGAATTAGCACTAGCACTTGCTGACTATGATGAAGCGATTAATTTGAATCCTCGTCATGTCCGGGCGTGGATTAACAGAGGGATTACGTTGCGTGACTTGGGTCAATATGAAGAGGCTATTGAAAATTTTGAGGTAGCACTGCTTTTCGGTCAACTAGAAGGTCATATTTGGGCTGAACGCGGCAGAACTTACCATCTTTGGGGTGACTGGAATTGTGCGATCGCTGATTATCGTCGCGCCCTTACTCAACTACCTCCTGTAAATAACAGTAAGGATGTTGCTGGTTATCGCTTGCGTTTACAGCTCGAAAATTGGCTTAACGATCTGCTATCTCCTCAGCGTCCTAATTGGTAGATGAACCATTCTGGTAAACTAAAAATTCCAAAAATGAACAATTCATTTTGAATTTAAAATTGAAGTATAGCGACGCTGTTATTTATTAGCAATAATATAAATTTTCGCTCAGTTTATAGCTAGCCAAAATCACAACAAACAGAATAATCCCAAATTCAATATTTATCTTAGGGTAATAAATCTGTTTGTTCAATGATGCCATCCTTATTCATCAGCACCACCCGACGCTGGCGCGGATCGAATCTGTACCCTTGTTGTTGCATAATACTTTTAGCTTGCTGGGGATCGAAATTACGGCTAAATTCTGCTTGTAAATTGTTGACATGTGCTTCTATCAGCTTGACTTCGGTGCGAATTTCTCGCAACTTTTCTTGCTGTGACCAGTGGTAAGGCAAAAGTTGTGTCAAGGCAGATGCGGCGGCCGCTGTAATGAAAAGATTAACAGCTATCTTGGCAGTACTTTCCAATGCCATCACTCGGTAAGAACGTTGACGAAGATGCCGCTTTGGTCGAGGAATGACCCGGCGTTTTTGTATCGGTTGTGACGGTGGTCTGGAGGGTTGAATCGCGTTCATGATCCTAAAAAATAACCTCTCTAAGTGAAGGGAAGCACTATCAAGAGTGCTGTTAGTTGTCTTCGCGGCCTTGAACCAGTGCTGAGTGTTCGAGAACAAGTAATTAGTAAGAACTAGTACTTATGAATCTTCTGGTTCAGGTCTTTTAACTTTACTCAGCACTTGTGAAGCTTGATTTAGCTGTCATCTTACTTCATTTTTGGAAAATAGCTACAAGTGCCGTACAAGTTAAAAAATAACCTGGCTTACGTAAGTGCATAACTTCATAACTACTCAAGGCGTAAAGCCTTAAGCGTTTGGAAATAGCACCCCCGTAACGCCAGGATTATTAGCTTTTCAACTGTGTCACATCGTAGCCTTATTTGTAAAGTTCTGTGGCTAAACGCCAAGCAAGAACTCCTGGAATCAGCGCCACAACTAGAGCGATGTACACTTGGGTATCTGAGATAGAAGACACTTGAGCGAGGTACAGAGTATCTAAGATAGGCATGGCTGAAATTCTCCTAACTTGAATAGATTTTGAAGTATTCGTTTACTACTTTTCCTTGTTTTGCCAAGTTCGTGGAAGATCTTGTTACAAGATGCAACAAAAGCAGTTGTTAGTCAGTAGTCTTTAGTTATTATCCTTTAAAAAAATTCATCAATCTATGAATTTGTATTTGGGTATCGACTTCGGGACATCTGGCGCACGTGGTGTAGCGATCGATGAGGAAGCTAGAATCCAGGCTGAGGTGCGATATCCTTTTGAGGGTTCACCAGTGGCTGTGATGCCGAATTGTTGGCAGGAGGCTTTGTTTGCGCTGATGGAACAGATACCTCAGGGATTGCGGCGAGAAATTAGAGCGATCGCAATTAATGGTACTTCTTCCACTGTCTTGCTGGTGGATGCTGCTGGCAAACCAATAGATGCACCGCTACTGTACAACGACCCACGGGGATCGTCTGTGCTAAATGATTTGAGGAGCGTAGCGCCCCCCAATCATACCGTGTTAAGCGCCACCTCTAGCCTCAGCAAACTAATTTGGATGAAGCAGTTACCTTCTTTTAAGGAAGCTAGATATTTCCTACATCAAGCGGATTGGCTAGGGTTTCTGCTGCATGGGTATTTAGGCATTAGTGACTACCATAACGCCTTAAAACTGGGTTATGACGTGGAAGAGTTGAAATACCCAGAATGGATGGAAAAGTTGCAAATACCGATTCAACTACCCAGAATTTTGCCACCTGGTACTCCCGTGGCAGAATTACGTTCTGAAATTGCAGATAACTTTGGTTTCCGGCGCGATTGTTTGGTATGTACTGGTACAACCGACAGTATTGCCGCTTTTCTTGCCAGCGGGGCAAAATTGCCTGGTGAAGCCGTGACTTCCTTAGGTTCGACGCTGGTACTAAAGCTTTTAAGTCGTACCCGTGTAGAAGATGCGCGGTACGGAATTTATAGCCATCGCTTGGGGAAATTGTGGTTGACTGGGGGTGCTTCTAACACTGGGGGTGCAGTGCTACAGCAATTTTTCACCAACGCTGAGTTAGTAAGCCTTAGCCGTGAGATTGATGCATCACAAGCCAGCGAACTAGATTATTATCCATTATTGAAAGCAGGCGATCGCTTTCCGATTAACGATCCCAATCTACCCCCAAGATTGGAACCACGCCCAGACAACCCAGTGGAATTTTTGCATGGATTGTTAGAAAGTATTGCGCGTATAGAAACAAAAGGGTATGAATTATTACAAAAAATGGGAGCAGACAAGCTGACTCGCATTTATACCGCTGGCGGTGGCGCAGCAAACGACACTTGGGCTGCAATTCGCAAACGGTATTTAAAAGTGCCTGTCATCGCCTCAAAACATACAGAAGCTGCTTACGGGACAGCATTGTTGGCAATGGGAAAAGTGTGTAGGGACACAGGGATGAGGGAGTGTGACGAGTGTGGCGAATGTGAGAAGTGTGGGAGATGAGGAGACAAATCAATTCAAAATTAAAGAACTTCCACCTTCTTCCTCCTGCTTCCAATGCCCCATGTCTTATACCCCACGACAGATATCTTTTAAATCAGTATCTATCCGGGTGACAATCAACATATCTCGGCCGATACTGTGATTATTAGATACCGGACTATAGGATTCCAGGTTTTACGATCTGGGCAGCTATTCGGGGATGGGTGCTTTGCGTTAAGCGAATGTCATCTATCCCCTTTACTAATGATTAGTGTGAGTTATATAGCATTCTGCCGTTAATATGCAGCAATTGGCGGTTGAATAGACTACAGTGAGGTAGCAATAGCTGTGCTTGGTAGCCTACAATAATTTAATTTTCAAGCATATATATTCTATTGAATTGAAAACCAGTGTAACTAAATGCTTGAAGAACTTGGGCTATTTTGTAGAGGATAAGATCAATGAGGTGAATGCGATTTTCTGGGTTCGTTAAGTCCTACATCAGAAGTCCAGATGGTTCATTGTCAGCAAACTTCAAGGGCTTTATTTAGCACGCGACGTAGATGCTCCTGTAGCATAGTTTCAGCCCCAGGATAGGCTGTAAGAGCCTCAATTTCAGCGTTGGAATAAGATACATAGGAACCAGGGTAAATAATCGCAGCATAGCTGACTACTTGCCTACCTTGTCTGTTTTGGATAGCGTCATGGTAAGTATGCATCTTCTGAATATCAGCAGTTTTAGGCTTTCCTTGGTTGCTCGAATTTTCCAGCGACTCACTCTCAAGTTTGTACTTAGGATCAAATAAATAGACATTCTCAGAGCCATTAGCTAGTCTGATTTCTACTGCTATATCAGGGCGCAATGTGACACTGGCGCTTTGCAGTTCCCCATCTTTGCCATAGCTTCGTTCAGGAATTAACTTAATTCTTGTCTTGTGTTGCGGATGAATTAAAACTAATGCTGGTTGTCCATTGGGTAAAATTCTGACGTAGACTCCGGTTTTATCCCTAGCAACTAAACACTGGGTTTCAACTTCGTATCCTTTGTGTATAGCTACCTCCAGTAGTGTTGCAATTATCCACAAAGTTCCCCAGATTTGGTAAAGTTTGTGGAGATTTTCCAAAGGTGCATCAAGATCTGACTCATCCAAGCGCACAGCAGGACTTCTGATAAATTCCAGATACCCTTCCAAAGCAGCATGGTAAAGTGGACAGTTTAACAAAACCATCGTAATTTGATTCGGCAAATATTTAGGCTGGCTGACTTCATTCAAAAAAGCTGCATGTTGACGAGCCTTTTTTAATTGGTAAAACAGAGATTTAATCTCTTCCAAATGTTTACCTTTGGGGTCAGCTTCAAAAGCTTGCCGAACTCGTCTAAGTCTGTGATTAACAAGCTCGAAAAATAACCTAACCAACTGATTCTCATAAACATCAACAGTATGCTCAACTCGGACATCTGGTAAGCGAATTGGTCTTCCACTCACATCCAAGTTATGTCCTCGAAAAAAAGCTTGAACTAGTCCACCAGAAAGAGGTCTGCGGACTCGATCTTGCCGAACCCAAATTTCATGAGTTTTGAGGATTTGATGAGGATCGCCAGCAAGTTTACTCAAAATCTCACTCAGCCCTGGTCGGTTACCTGTGCCATTAATAGCCCGACGTAAGCGAACTAATTCCTGAGCCAAAGTAGTTTCGCTTAGTTGTGGTAATTTTAGACTAGCTAAAGCCCCGATACGCTGTAAGCCTATCGCTACTGAGGTTGGTAGACGAGAATCGAGATCCTCTAGCATCTGAGCAAAGGCTTCACGACTAATTTTCTGAGGCCAAACCGCAATTGTCTGTTCCTCAATCTCATTTTGATACTCAAGTCGCAGTTGGTAGTAACCAGGGTTTGAGCGAGGCCACTCAGCTAGTACTCGAAACTTTCCACTCAAATCCATTACCAAGAGCGGGAGTTTTTTATCTTGAAGCCAAAGCCGTATTTGCTGTAATTTTTCTTGAGGTACATGAACTTCCAACCAAGCAGGTTGCCACTCACCTGGAGCATTTATAATCTCGCCTTCGCGGCTAAGAAAACTCAGTTTAGAAGTAGGAGGTAAATCCATGTTGTTCAAATGTTTTTAGCATTTTGCTAGCTTTAGCGTGGCTTAGATTAAATTTATTTTCAGCAATATCAACAAATGCCTTAAGGGCTTCTCCCACCCTATCATCAGCACCTTTTAGTTTGGGCAGAATCTTCTGTAACAACTGTTCATCTAAAGCTTCTTCCCAAGATATACCCAAAACTTTAGCTTCATTCACATAATTCTTGATTTCATCTAAAACACGAAAAGCAAATGGGGCTACTAAGTGCAGATTATCCCAAACTTTCATTAAAATTTCACGATAGTCAACTTCGCCCAAATGCTCAAATAAATCATCACGGCAAACCTCAAGTTCTATCATTTGCGCTCGATCGTAAACTTTGTCAGCAAAACTATGAGTAGTTTCGTCTACATTGACTGTACCAATAAAGTACAGGTTAGGTGGTAACAAAACTTGTTTCTCGGATGCAAGTTCAATTTGAGCTAGTTCTTCACGCATCCTAACTTCCATCACTGAGAGAAACTTGGCAAAGTAATACTCCACCCGTGCTAAATTCATCTCATCCAAGATTAAATGGTAAGGTCTAGGGGTGCGTTTTTCTGTTTGAGCTTGCTCATACTCTTGAGCTGCTTTTTCTAAAAAATGACTAAATGCAGTGTGATGGTATTCTTTGTCCATTGGATTGAAGTAGCCGAGCAAATCCTCGTTAGTAGTCCAATTAGGAGCCACAGGAACTAAAAGGTATTCAGCCGCTACTACTTCAGCGTAGGCTTTGGTAAGCCAAGTCTTACCAGTCCCGCTAGTTCCTGAAAGAATTACAAATTTTCTCGTCTTCAGAGCTAAGTAATAGCGCCGCAATACACTTTCAGAAATACGCAAACCTTTAGAGCGTATATTTTGATTAATCTCTGTAAACAAAGGTTCAGAATAGTCTGGATAAATAGTTTTGAGGATATGCTGTGCTTCTTCGTAATTATCCACGTCTTTTTCCTTGTCAAATAATTCTACGGCTGTGCGTAAATCCTCAAGAGCTTTGTGTTGATTCTCAAGTTTTAAGTAGGTAAGTCCTCGATGGTAATAGGCTAAGGCAAAGCTAGGATTAATACGTATAGATTGGTTATAATCATCAATGGCTTGATTATAATTTTCGAGATTATAGTAAATTTGACCTCGGTTATTGTAAATTTCGTAATTTTTCGGTTCAATAAGTAGCAAGTAGCTATAGTCAGATATAGCATCGTCAGTTTCTCCCAATTCAGCTTTTATTTTTGCTCGATATCGATAAGCATCAGCGAAATTGGGAACTTCTTCTAAAGCTAAATCAAATTGTTTAATAGCATTTTCATAGTTTTCTTCTTGATATTTGTCCATTCCATCTAGGTAGTAATTTAGAGCAGATCCTAGATTATCTTTAGAAAAATATTGTTCAATAGCTGTAATGGGTTCATCACATATAGCTACCAAAAATAAAGGAAAAATGTCTTCAAATAGTTGTTTTATCTCAATAACTAGTTGTTGGTAGTCAAAAGATAATACTTTATTAAAACTAATGAATTTAGTTACTTGAATACATTTAGTAGCACTCTTGTGTCGAGCTACAATTCTTAACCAGTCAGCTAAACGATTAATTCTACTAATCTGCTGACTAGACTTGGAAAAAAGAAATACATTATTATCAATTCGAGTATTCTGGATAAGAATTTCTTTGAGTGTTGTATTATTTTGGATATTATTAATAAATTTTTGTCTGTTGTTACTTTTTTCTGAAATATATAACCCTAACCATAAACCATGTTGTCTAATACGTATAAAAAAGTGAGCGTTGTTAAATTCTTTTTTTACTTCTTTAGTAAAGAATTTGTATTCAAAGTAATGAGGATATACACTAATAAATAAATCATTATTTGTATCAATTCGGTTTATGATTTCACCTGATAACTGAGCAACAATAAGCTGGTATAGCTGCTGAAATGGCTGCCTAATATAGCTTTTAAATTCTTCCTGGTGTTTTAAATAAAATTGTTCTTTACTTGAATTATTTTGTAATTGTGCAAGAAGGTCAAAACTTTTTAATGAAAATGGGCATTCTGGATTTACAAAAACTTCTGTCATTTGACCTGATAACGATAACTGAAATTATTATTGTGACATATTACACAAAATCCAACCACTCCACTACTTGATAAATGCGATCCTACTCTTAACTTTCAGTGTCCTTTGCGCGTCTGTGGTTTGTAAAAAATTTATTAAAATGCGATCGCTTTCTCATTCCCCTTCCCTCGCTAACCTCTGAAACGCCAACAAAGCAGCACCATAAGCAGGCTCAAACCTTGGATAAATCACTTGAATAAAAGGAAACTTCTTAATTATCGATGCTGAAAATCTCTCATGTATTTTGGATCTAGTTAGCCATACACTTCCCGTTGTGACTACTTCATAAATTGAGTCTGGAATAAAAATTGCATCAATTACTGTAGATGTAGCTTTTACCAATTCTTTAACAGCATCATCAATTATATTATTCGCTACTTCATCACCTGACGCTGCTGCTAAATCGACAATTGGCGCTAAAGCAGCTATCTGCTTCACTCCCCATTGTCGCCGATATATTACTTCTATTAAATCTTCTATACTTTCCAAATTCAGATGCTCCTTAAAAGCATCCACTAAACTCGTTGCTATCTCCCGCCCGTCATAGGATTTTAATGCAGCATTCATTCCAGCAACAGCAATTTTATAGGCACTACCTTCATCTCCTAAAATATAGCCCCAGCCGCCGACTCGTTTGGTATTTCCCTGCTGATTTCGCCCAAAAACTATCGAACCAGTACCTACTGCAACCACAATTCCCACATCATGGCCAATTCCACCAACTAAAGCAATGAAAGCGTCGTTGCAAATTACAATATTCGCTGGTTGTAATGCCCAAGTAATAGGTAAAATTTTGCTATTTTGCAACTCTAACACTAAATTTTTTACTACTTCGATATCTGACGCACGCCCTACACCTGCCAAACCCAGACATATTGCTTCAATAGTAATAATATTTATAATTTGTCTTGCTTCATTAGCCGCAACCTGAATTGCAGATTCAATGGATTTGAAAGTAGCTCCAATACCTATACTCTGATAGTTAGCTCCCCCAGCTTCACCGCGTCCTAGAACTTGACCAGAATCATCCATTAACACGCAGACTGTCTTACTACCGCCGCCATCTATTCCCAGAACATAAGGCATAATATCTCAATTAGTTAATTATTTGTAAGTTTTGATTCTTCTTTTAAGGGTATAAAAAATAAAGCAATCATCCCAGGAATTGTAAGCAAACAGACCAAAATAAAAAAGAGTGGATAGCCAAGTGCTTTTTGCAGATAACCGCTAATTAATCCGGGAAGCATCATTCCTAAAGCCATAATGCCAGTTGAGATAGCAAAATGGGAAGTTTTGTATTCCCCTTGGCAAATGTACATTAAGTAAACACTAAAAGCTGTAAACCCAAAGCCATATCCAAATTGCTCCAACGAAACCAAAGGATATACTAATGCTAATGAAGGTTTTGTGTAAGCCATATACACATAAAATATGTCAGGTAAATTTAATGCTAAAGCCATAGGCAAAAGACATTTTTTTAATCCATATTTGGAAATGAGTAAGCCTCCTAAGATGCCTCCAAAAATCAGCGAGATTACACCAAATGTTCCGTAGGCTAATCCGACATCTAATGTTGATAAACCCAAGCCCCCTACTTCCGGTTTGTCCAATAAAAATAAAGAAGCCATCTTGACAAGCATTGCTTCTCCAAGCCTGTAGAGTAAAATAAAAGCTATAATATTGATGATTTTATATTGATGAAAATAAGAGCTAATAATTGTCCAAAAATCTATTTTTATTTTACTTTCTAGATCTCGTTGACTATCCGATTCAGGTGCAGGTAAAACTAGGCGATGAAAAACAAATAAAATTGCTAAAATTAAAGCTGAGAAGCCAATAGTTAAAGTCCAACCCAAAGGAATGTTGTTAAGAGATACTTCAAGCTGACCTGCTATTACTACTAATATTCCAGAGCCGAAAATAACAGCGAGTCTATAAAAGAGTGAGCGAATGCCTACGAAAAAGGCTTGTTGTTCTGGAGATAAAACTAGCAAATAAAAGCCATCTGTGGCAATATCATAAGTTGCAGAAATAAAGGCTCCTATTGTTAATGCTGTGAGGGAGATGAAGAAGAAATTGGGTAGTTGTAAAGAGAAGGCCACCAAACCCAAACAGGCGAACATGGCTAATTGGGTATAAATTATCCATTTGCGTTTGGTAGAGTAAATATCGACAATTGGACCCCAAAACATTTTGATGACCCAAGGGAAATAGAGAAAGCTTGTCCATAGGGCAATTTGAGCGTTATCTATTCCGAGTTTTTTGTAAAAGATTACGGAAACTGTGTTGATGATGACGTAAGGGATGCCAGAGGTGAAATACAGGGTGGGGATGAATGTCCAGGGGGAGGTTGGTTGGTGTTTCATGGATTACGAACCGCAGAGGCGTAGAGAGCGCAGAGAGGGATTAAGAGAGGATGATGCGTTTGATGCCGTCTTTGAGAAGAGGGACGTTAAAGTTGATGAGGAGAGCTAGGGGGTGATTAGTCATTTTAAGATATGAGAGGACTTGAGCTTCGTGGATTGCAGCTAAATTTTGCACAGCTTTTAGTTCCAAAATTAGACAATTGGCAACTAGAAAATCTAATCTACCCTTGCCTACTTCATGTCCTTTGTAATTTACTATTACTGACTTCTCAAACTCATGAGGTATCCCACGTCTTAAAAATTCTATAATCAACGCTTCCTTATACACCTCCTCCAAAAACCCTGGCCCCAACACCTGATGCACCTCAATTGCCGCCCCAATCACTTTTCCTGTAAGCTGATTCATCTTCTCCCCCAACTCTCTTTTCTCTGCGTTCTCTGCGCCTCTGCGGTTCGTTTCCATCAATCCCTCTCCAACCCTATGGCAAAATTTATTAGAGTCCTTCCTTAGTTTTCCCCGCATGACCGCAACCATCCTCAATCTCCCAAGTCTCTACGATCCCTTTTCCACTGAAGCCAAGTGGCAAAAATTCTGGGAAGACAACCAAGTTTACAAAGCTGATCCCAACCATAAAGGTGAACCCTACTGCATCGTCATTCCCCCGCCTAACGTCACTGGCAGTTTGCACATGGGTCACGCTTTTGAAAGTGCCTTGATTGATACCCTCGTGCGCTACCACCGAATGCAGGGACGTAATACCCTGTGGCTACCCGGAACTGACCACGCCAGCATTGCCGTACATACTATGCTGGAAAAACAACTCAAGACTGAGGGTAAGACTCGCTACGAATTGGGACGCGACCAATTTTTAGAACGCGCTTGGCAATGGAAGGCGGAGTCTGAAGGAACTATTGTTAATCAATTGCGACGCTTGGGTGTTTCGGCAGACTGGTCGCGGGAAAGGTTTACCCTGGATGAGGGTTTATCCAAAGCTGTTGTTGAAGCATTTACTCGCCTTTACGAGGAAGGCTTAATTTATCGTGGTGAATATCTAGTTAACTGGTGTCCGGCTTCCCAGTCGGCTGTATCTGATGTGGAGGTGGAAAATCAAGAGGTTAATGGCAATCTCTGGCATTTCCGCTATCCGCTGACGGATGGTTCTGGTTTTGTGGAAGTGGCGACGACTCGACCAGAAACGATGCTTGGCGATACGGCAGTGGCAGTTAATCCCGATGACGATCGCTACAAGCATCTCATCGGCAAAACTCTCACTCTGCCCATTCTACAACGAGAAATTCCCATCATTGGCGATGAATTCGTTGACCCCACTTTTGGCACAGGCTGTGTGAAGGTTACTCCTGCCCATGACCCGAACGATTTTGACATGGGTAAGCGTCACAATCTGCCGTTAATCAACATTATGAATAAAGACGGCACTCTCAACGCCAATGCCGGGGAGTTCCAAGGACAAGACCGCTTTGTTGCGAGAAAAAATGTCGTTTCTCGCCTTGAAGCAGATGGCGTTTTGGTGAAGATTGAAGATTACAAGCATACCGTTCCCTACAGCGATCGCGGTAAAGTACCCATTGAACCCCTACTTTCAACTCAGTGGTTTGTCAAAATTCGCCCCCTGGCTGACAAAACTTTAGACTTCCTCGACCAGCAAAACTCGCCGGAGTTTGTCCCCCAACGCTGGACTAAGGTTTATCGCGATTGGTTAGTAAAACTCAAAGATTGGTGTATCTCTCGCCAATTGTGGTGGGGACACCAAATCCCTGCTTGGTACGCTGTCAGTGAAACCGATGGCCAAATTACCGATAACACGCCGTTTGTCGTGGCAAAATCCGAAGCGGAAGCTTGGGAAAAAGCCAAATCGCAATTTGGCGAAAATGTCAAGTTGGAACAAGACCCAGATGTGTTAGATACTTGGTTTTCTTCTGGACTTTGGCCGTTTTCAACTTTGGGCTGGCCGGAACAAACTCAGGATTTAACGACTTACTACCCTACCACTACTTTGGTGACAGGCTTTGACATCATCTTTTTCTGGGTAGCCAGAATGACAATGATGGGCGGGCATTTTACTGGGAAAATGCCTTTCCAAACCGTTTATATCCACGGTTTGGTGCTGGATGAAAAAGGCCAGAAGATGTCAAAGACCAAAGGTAATGGTATTGACCCTCTGTTATTAATTGACAAATATGGTACTGATGCCCTGCGCTATACCCTAATTAGGGAAGTGGCGGGGGCGGGACAAGATATCCGTTTGGAGTACGATCGCAAAAAGGATGAATCACCATCTGTAGAAGCATCCCGGAACTTTGCTAACAAGTTGTGGAATGCTGCTCGGTTTGTGATGATGAACTTGGAGACTGGAAACTGGGGACTGGGGACTGGGAAAGACTCTTCCCAATCCCCAATCCCCGATCCCCAATCCCTCGAATTAAGCGATCGCTGGATTCTTTCCCGTTATCATCAAACCATCAAACAAACCAGCAATTACATTGATAATTACGGTTTAGGAGAAGCAGCCAAGGGATTGTACGAGTTCATTTGGGGTGATTTCTGCGATCAGTATATTGAATTAGTCAAATCTCGCCTCCAGCCAGATGCAGATCCCACATCGCGACGGGTAGCACAACAAACCCTCGCCTACGTACTAGAAGGGATTTTAAAACTACTTCATCCCTTTATGCCTCATATTACCGAGGAAATTTGGCAATCTCTCACCCAACAATCGGCAGATTCGCCCCAAACTCTGGCTTTACAACCCTATCCAAAGGTAGATGCAAATCTGATAGATTTAGCATTAGAAGAACAGTTTGAATTGCTAATTGATACTATCCGCACAATTCGGAATTTGCGTGCCGAAGCTGATGTGAAACCAGGGGTGAAGGTGACAGCTAATTTACAAACTGAAAGTGAAAAAGAAAGACAAATCCTCACTGCTGGACAGGTTTACATTAAAGATTTGGCAAAGGTTGAAACTTTAACTATTACTGACAAGCAAAAAAGCCAAACTGTTACTGCTAAAAAACCTCAAAATGGGTTGAAAATAATTGGCTTAACTATTTTGGCGATTGTCTTTACTAGGTTAGGTTTAGCTGTGGGGAATGCGATTTATGAAACTGCCATTATTGGAACTTTCTTTGAAATGGTTGGTTTTCTTTACGCAGGTTGGTTTGTCACGGAAAATTTACTAACTGGTGAAGCTAGACAAAAGCTATGGAGACAGTTTTTCCAAGGGACAGAATCACAACAGGCACAAGAAGTAGAAAATGCGATCGCTGGTGTGATAGGTACAATACAAGTAGTAATTCCCCTCAGTGGCGTAGTAGATATCGAAGTTGTGCGTGCCAAACTAGAGAAAAGCCTCACCAAAGCCGAAGCGGAAATTCAATCTTTGAGTGCCAGATTAAACAATTCCAATTTTGTCGATAAAGCTAGACCCGACGTAGTTCAAGGAGCGAGAGATGCCTTAGCAGAAGCCGAAAAACAAGCAGAAATTCTGCGCGTACGCCTTCAGGCGTTGCCGTAGGCATCGCCTACGTGGTTTAGGATTGTAATACTGTAATAGGTAATGGGAAAATAATTAATTGCTAATTACCCATTACCTACCTACAAATAAGACCTTCTACATTTTTTGAATTTCTGACTATGACCTGGTTTCATTCTTTTAACTAATGTTTGCACTTGTTTTTTTATTAAAAAATTTTTTAAATTTGAAATTTCTAATTAAAGCGGAGTAACTCTCATGCTATATCTAGCCCAGGTGCGTAAAAATGATTTTTTAGAGCAGTACCAATTACGCTTATTAGCGCGTCAGGAAGTTGATAACTTGTGGGCGATAATTCCAGAAGAGGCTTTCATTCTGCTAGGAAAGGGAAATCCTATGAGTGAAAACTTACTTGTTTTAGTCGAACTTTCCCCCACAGGCGATATTCAAAAAGTAGAAGATGCTACCGATTGGGTACTCCATTTAGTACAAACCTACCTTACCACTGGCATTACACCAGAATTTTTACAGCACGAAGCCGAACGAGCAGAAAATTGGCGACAATCTCTAACGTTGCAAAACCAAGATTTAGCGCGGCGTTCTCTGGAATTGGAAGCCAGACGCGAACAAATTCAAGCTTTAGAAGAAAGCCTCAAACGTGAAAAAAATGGCTATCACAAAGATGAGGAATGATATCAATTGAAAATTCAAAATTCACACATTAGCTTAACCAGATTTCAAAAATGTTTCTGAGTTGGAATCTGTTGCTGAATTTTGGAAAATTGGTATGATAAGCTAAAAATTATTTTATCCTAATTACGTGCGCCCATTAGGAAAAATCTTAAAACCAAAGGCTATTAGTAACTTTAGGGTTAATTTTCAATTCGGGATTACTGATTTGAAGGTTGATTTCAAATTGTAAGTAGAAGGACTAAATTAAACCTAACTTGAAATTACCGGGTTTCGACTGCGCTCAACCCTCTTTTAGTCGGGCTACAGAGCATTGAGCGGAGTCGAAATGCGTCTTATAAATAATTGTGTCCACCTACTTATAAGTTCTGATTTAAAGTAATAAGTAGGCCAACTTAATTAAACATAAAACAATAGTAGGGTGCGTTGTCGCAAAGCGCAACGCACCTCAGCTGATTATGAGGAATTTAGGGGCTAGATAATGGAGCCTGTCAGGATGCCAGTCTTTTTCTAAGCTCTGCCTCTAGCTGTTCATCAGTACTGACTACTACCCGCCCTGGCTTGGCTCTTATGATGCTGAGGAAATATTGAAATGCTTCTTCATCTTGGGGGTTGCCTTTGACGTATTCCCGCAATTCTTTTTCTGACAAATTTAAATAGTCGCTCATCCTATAATCTCCTCTCCATTGCTAAGAATCTCTACCTCAATTGTTTCACCTATCAAAACTACAATTCTGTTTGTTCTTTCATCAAATCTAACCAATTCTATATTCCGTAGCAGGTTGCTGGTGCGAACGCATAAACGAAAAAAGGCTTTGAGTTGGTCTATCGTTGGTTCCATTATTTCCTGAAACGTTATACTCTAGCAAATTCTGAAGTCTTGATTTCGCGTTAAGCTATCTACAACCCTCAGTAAGCCAAATCATATAACTCCTCACTCCGAAGCCAACAATTGCCGAATTACCCTAGCTAAAGCCTTTTGCGTAAAGCGACTGGCCACTTGTTGACCCAAACGCTGTACGCCAGGATTTACCAATAACTGAGCAATTTGAGGGGCGAGTTCCACTGGATCGAAACCTCGTGTTTCTCGAAGAATATTCAATATCCGTTTGATATGCTCCAAGGTTTGTTGTTGTTCAACTGTCGCGGCTGGAGTTTCATTAACTGCTGTCAATCCTACTCGTTCTCTTAATAAATAGGTAAAGTTATGCAAAACATTTTTACCTAAAGCATCAAGTCCATTAACAGATTCATCCACCAGCTTGTCGCGAATGAAAGCCCCGCGTTCAGATGATAGAAATTCTATCCCTTGATTCAGCACTAAATTAAAGTCGTAGTCTTGACTATTACGCGCATTCTTCAACAAGTTTTCTAAACGGTTCCAGCGGAATCTGCCATCTTTAAATAACAAATCTTGCAATGATGCCCTTAATTGTGGTGCTGGGTCTGTTAACAAACGTTTAGAAACGTAGGGATAAGCTTCGCTGAGAACTTTAAAATTCGGATCTATAAATATTGCAATACCTTCTAGGGTTACCAAGGAACGAATAATTAAAGCGTAGTAGGGCGGTACCCGGAAAGGATATTCATACATCAAAGCCGATAATTCATCGGTGATGCTTTTAATGTTGAGTTCAGCAACAGTAGCTCCTTGAGCATCAGCAAATACTCTAGCAAAAGCTGGAATAATTGGTGTTAAATCTGTTTCTGGTGTTAAAAAATCTAATTTAACGTAGTCTTTTGCTAAACCTTCAAAGTCGCGGTTAACTACATGAACGATCGCTTCAATTAAACCATAACGCTGTGGTGGTTTAATTTCGCTCATCATCCCAAAGTCGAGATAAGCTAATTTGCCATCGGTTGTTGCTAACAAATTACCAGGGTGGGGATCGGCGTGGAAAAATCCGTGTTCTAGTAACTGGCGTAGGGAACACTGCACACCCACTTCAATTAAGTAACGAGCATCTATACCTTGGGCGCGAATTTCTTCTGTTTGGGTTAATTTAGTGCCGTTAATCCACTCCATCGTCAAAACGCGACGATTTGTATATTCCCAGTAAATTTTCGGAACGTAAACGTCTTTTATATGACCGTATAACTCGAAAAATCGTTCGGCATTTTCGCCTTCATGGATGTAATCCATTTCTTCAAAAATGCGATCGCCTAATTCATCAAGAATCCCAACTAAGTCGCTGCGTACCCGTTTGACCTTTTTCTGTACCCAAGCAGCAAGGTTACGCAAGATATACAAATCAATGGTAATCCGCTCTCTTAAGTCTGGACGCTGAACTTTAACCGCGACTTCTTCACCAGTTTTTAGCTTACCTTTGTAAACTTGCCCCAAGGAAGCCGCAGCAATTGGCTGGGGCGATAGTTCGGCGTAAATCTCTTGGGGAGGTGCGCCTAATTCTTCTTGAATAAACTGGTAAGCAATTTCGTTAGGAAAAGGCGGTAATTGGTCTTGTAACCTAGTTAATTCTTCAAGATATACCGGAGGAACCAAATCCGGTCTAGTGGACAAGGCTTGGCCAATTTTGATGTAAGCAGGCCCTAGTCTCGTTAGTAATTCTCGTAGCTGAACGGCTCGGCGGCGGTCATTTTTGACAACAATTCCCCGTTTACTATCAGACCACAACCCAAACACAAAGGAGAATGTTGGCCTCAACACCGCGAAAATCCGCCCTAAAACTTCCAGGGGTCGGTTTTGGTAATGCGCCGCTATCTCCAAAGGATTGTAGCGCGTCTCCGGTTCGGCTGTTTGAGTATCCCTTCGGGCTGCTAAAAGTCTTGGCGATTGCACTACCAAGCTTTGCGTACCATTTTCTGGTACTACATCAATAATATGCAGTTCGCCTGGGCTAGTTTTGCCGTTGCGACTGTCCTCCTGAATCGATCCGGAATTAGGGGGAAGTGTCTTAACAATCATAGGGAAGGCCACCGCTGAGAATGAGCATGTTAAGTATTGTAACAATATGTTGAAGATTGGTCATCGGGCAAAGGGGAGGGGGGAAGGGGGAAAGGGGAAGGGGGAAAGGAAAGATCCCTGCTTTTCCCTTTTACCTTTCCCCAAGGCGAAGCCATGTCCTCATCTCCCCATGCGCTATGCCCAATGCCCCATTCCCCAATAACTATTGCTTTGCTACACTAATATGGGCGTATTAATTTAATAGTAGTAGGTATTGCTGCCTTTCTCGGTGCTGAGTTAAAAGTGCTAAGTCTTAAAGTAAAGACATGCGGCCTTACTAACTAACTCCGAAATTTTCTTCGTACTCACGACTGGGCACTCAGCACAATGGAAGGAGACTTTGGCTAGATGTTGCTTTGCTTGCGAATTGAAAACTTTGCCCTGATTGACGAACTAGAATTGGAGTTTGGCGCGGGACTCAATGTGTTAACGGGTGAAACCGGCGCTGGAAAATCGATTATCTTGGATGCTATTGATGCCGCTCTGGGCGGTAAAGTCTCTAGTAGAGTGATTCGGACAGGGACGAGTCGGGCAATGGTAGAAGCTACTTTTACTTCCAACCCGCCTTTAGCTGCTTGGCTGACGGAACAGGAAATCGATTTGCTTGATGAAAATTCCGTAATTATTAGCCGAGAAATCAGCGCCACAGCTAGTAATGTCCGCAGCCGATCGCGGGTGAATGGTGTGTTGGTAAATCGGCAGGTAATGGCAGGATTGCGCGATCGCTTGGTGGAAATCACAGCCCAAGGTCAAACGGTGCAAGTCGGACAATCTGCCCAAGTGCGGGATTGGTTAGATTTGTATGGCGGTGACTCGTTAATGCAGCAACGCCAAAAGGTCGCCACTAGCTTTAGTGCTTACCAACAAGCGCATTTAGCATTGGAAAAACGCCGGACATCAGAACGGGAACGTTTACAACAACTCGACTTGCTCACCTATCAAGTGCAAGAATTAGGAGCAGCAAATCTTAGCGAACCGAATGAATTGGAACAGTTGGCACAAGAGAGCGAACGCCTGAATCATGTAGTTGATTTGCAACAAATGAGCTACAAAATTTATCAGGCTTTGTATCAAAACGATGATGAAACTCCCGCCGCCGCAGATTTATTGGGAGACAGCGAAGCGACATTAAATGACATGGTGGAATATGATACCCAACTGCAACCTTTATTAGAATTAGTTAGGGATGCCCAAGCTGCGGTGATGGAAGTGGGAAGGCAAATCAATGCTTATGGTGACAGTTTAGAAGCCGATCCCCAACGTTTACAAGAAGTAGAAGAACGGGTTCGGGAATTAAAGCAAATTTGCCGCAAGTACGGGCCGACATTAACAGAAGCGATCGCCTATTACCAGCGTATCCAATCAGAATTAGCCCAACTTAATGACAGCGAACAATCTATTGAAAGTTTAGAACAGCAAGAAAAAGCGTGTTTTGAGAAACTCACCGAAACAAGCGATCGATTAACTCAACTGCGGAGTAAGGCGGCAGCTAATTTAGAATCGCGTTTGATATCCGAACTCAAACCTTTAGCAATGGAAAAGGTGAAATTTCAAGTTGAAATTTTGCCGACTTTCCCAACTGCTATGGGAGCAGATAAAATTACCTTTATGTTTAGTCCCAACCCCGGAGAACCACTGCAACCTTTAACAGAAATTGCCTCTGGTGGGGAAATGAGCCGCTTTCTGCTGGCTTTAAAAGCTTGTTTTTCTCAGGTTGATGCAGCCGGGACAATGGTATTTGATGAAATTGATGTGGGGGTTTCTGGAAGAGTTGCCCAAGCGATCGCCGAAAAATTACACCAACTCAGCCAACGCAACCAAGTATTATGTGTTACCCACCAGCCCTTAGTTGCAGCAATGGCAGACCGCCATTTCCGGGTAGATAAGCAAACTATTAATCAAGGTAAAGGTAAAAAAGCTAACAACGGTAGTGTGGAGCAGCGTACCGTTGTACGAGTTACTGCTTTAGATAATTTAACTACTCGCCGGGAAGAACTAGCACAATTAGCTGGTGGAAAATCAGCGAGTGACGCGATCGCTTTTGCCGAATCTTTGTTATTGCAAGCCGCTAACCATCGTCGGGGGGATCAGACGTAAAGGTGACTGGGGACTGGGGACTGGGGAGATGGGGAGATGGGGAGATGGGGAGATGGGGAGATGGGGAGATGGGGAG
>NZ_AP018222.1:6009347-6062212 GCF_002368035.1 Nostoc linckia NIES-25
TGGGGGGATGGGGAGATGGGGAGATGGAGAGATGGGGAGATGGGGAGATAGGGAGATAGGGGAGAAATACTATATCTGATTGCAAATTGGTATAACGCTCTTCCATCACTCTGGGGTAAAACCTTAATTTTTCGTTGGCTGAAACGCCGAAAATTCGTTAATTTTTCTAAGACTGACGGAAGAGCGATAAGAAAATTATTGCAACATCTGAGTATCTTACAGCGCTTTTCAAGTAATTTAACTACACCCCTCCCTACTCCCCATCTCCCCATCTCCTCATCTCCCCATCTCCTCATCTCCCCAGTCCCTTGCTATAAAATTGACGAGATTTATTTGGCTATCATCGCCGAAGTGACGACACATTGAGGAAATTGGCGCTTTAATGCTCCAAATACCGGACAAGGGGCTTGTTCTTGCAAATTTTCTGGTTTGCTCCAAGTAAAGGGGGCTTTTTGCGCCGCAGACATCCATAACAAAACCTTTGCTCGTGTCATGGCAACGTAGAGTAAACGGTACTCTTCTGATGTTTTTAACTGCTTTGCTAGCTCCCATGCTTGTGTCACATCTGGTATGGTAGATTCTCCGTGGAGAGCAGCACGAATTTGGGCACGGGCTACTTCTGATAAGGTAAAATCCCCTAAAAACTGGCTTTGGGGAGGAACCCAAAATCTCCCAGGAATTAAGTTTTCGTGCAGAAAGGGAATGAAAACATAATCCCAGTCCAAGCCTTTGGCTTTGTGCATAGTAATAATCGTCAGTTGACCGCGACGGGTGTAACGTTCTTCTGAATCTTCGGTTTCCACTGGTTCAAACCGTTCAGAACTGACGATTTCACTTAAAGCTGACAGCATTGACCTCATTGAGCTATTGCTAGCTATCTGCTGGTTTACCCGTTCTGCGAGTTTATCAGCAGTTGCCAATTCTGCCTGGTCGTAATTTAAGGTCAAAGCGAGGAAAGAAATTAGCTGATACAGAGGCAGTTCCAAACGAGCGCGGAGTAAACTCCGACACAAATGTGCAGCTTTTTGTACTGGTTCTGCTTGCGGTGCTGCTAGGGGGCTGGGATACAAAAATTCTTCAGGGAGACTAGCAAGGGCGTTGAGGTCTTGGGTAGGAATTAGCTGACGCTGCACCAATGCTTCTAGTGCGGCTTTGAGGTAATCGGGAGAGTGGGGTCGATCGCAAAATTGCAGCAATGCCAAAATTTCTTGGGGTACATGAGAACGGCGATCGCGTTCTCCCACATCATAAAGTGTAATATTATGCTCTTTACACACAGGTGCTAGAACCTCTGCTAGCCATCGTCCTTGGCGATTTTCTCTCACTAAAATCGCTGCACTATTTTTTGTTGGATCTTTGCCAAATAATTCGATCGCTCTTTGAGATAACAATTCAACAGTGTGAAAAATATCGCGCGGAGTGTACAATTCCAGTCCTAGACCTACTGGTGCTGGGTTGGCGTTAGTTTGCGGATCGCTAGCGTCAACAGGAAGAATGGTTTGTAAGCGAAATGGTACTTGTCGGTTATCAACATCAGGGAATGTAGAGACGCGATTCATCGCGTCTTTTGGTAGTGGAGATTGGGGGTTTGTTGCAGACCACTGATTATTGACCCATTTGAGAGCAAAGTTAGCAGCTTCAATAATTATTCTGGTACTGCGACCGGCTCGATCCATCGTCGCCAACCGTTGAATGCGATCGCACTCCTCACAAAATTGCCGAAAATAAATCGGATCGGCTGGGGTGAAGGTAGAGTTAATCGCTTGGTTGGGGTCACCGACGCGCACCAAGTTAAGTGGGGAGTGGGGAGTTATTCTCCTTGTCCCCGTGTCAGAGCGTCTTTGCGTGTTTGCGTCTTCTTCCGAATTACTCGCCAAAATCTCCAACAACTGCGTCTGTAGCGGGCTAGAATCTTGGGCTTCGTCTTCAAAGACAGCGAATACTTGGTTTTGCTCGATGCGGCGGGCACTGTCGTTTTCTAGAACTCGCAGTGCGGCTAAAATCATATCGTCGTAGTCAATGAAGTCACGCGATCGCATTAAGTTTTGATATTGTTCGTACAATCCCGCTGCTACACTCAAAATTGCATATCGATCTGTGGTTTGTTGACTCCACTGTTGCAACAATTCTTGCGATATTCCAGAACTTTTCGCTTCATGGATCACCGTATTAGCTAATTCCGGTAAGACTTCTGTCCGTAACACCGATTGGCGACGCAACCTTTCTGTTTCTTCACCATCAAATTGATGACCTTCTAATAACCGCAAATATCGCTCTGGATTATTCGCAATCCATTGCTCTACCGCAGTGCGGATAAACCGATGACTTTGGGTTGGTGTAATTAATGTGGCGTATTCTAACTGCAACCCTGATAAATCGGGATGGCGGCTGGCAATATTCAACGCTAAACCATGCAAAGTATAGACAAAAAAGCCTGTTTGCGGTAGAGATAAATCGTCTCGTAAGTATTTACGAATCTTGGCTTTAATATTAGCAGCAGCGGAGCGAGTAAAGGTGACAACCACCAACTGACGGCGGGAGGAGGAACCCGACTGGGCAAAACCTTCGTACTGACGTGCGATGGCGATCGCCGCTGCCGCTGCCATGCCGGTGGATTTGCCTGCACCGGGAACAGCAGAAATAGCTAGGGGGCCGGATTGCCAATCAGCCATTTGTTGCTGTCCGGGACGCAGACTATTGCGGATGCGTGCAATGGCTTCTGCCCGTAGAGATGACACGGGCGATCGCTCCAATACTTCTGAATCGAGATGTTCTTGAGGCACGGTAACCAGTGAGGCTATTCTTTCTGAATATAGCGGTTCTTGCGCCCTGTGTGTAACTTTGCCTCCCCAGATGAGGGACAAACGGGCAGAGGAGAGAAATTCCTAACCAGAGTCAAACTATATGAACCCCTAACCCTAAAAGTAAAATCAAATTATCCTCCACCTAAACCTGATGATGGTTATCTCAGAACTCGAACAAAAACTTCTACAGCTTTCCCCTGATGAAAAACTGTATATTATCCAACTCCTTGCCCAAAGTCTGACTAGTCACAATAACAACACTCACCCAGACCAACCCACCAAACTCTCAGAATTCTTTCGTCAATCTCCTCTGGCTGAACTCGCAGATGAATTAGACCTGAGCCGAGATCGCAGCTTCTCCAGTGATGCCTTCACGCTATGAACTACCTTCTTGATACCTGCCTGATTTCTGAACTAGTTGCCAAACAATACTAAGACTTGTTGACACTCCACGATAAAATACAACCCTTCTGACTTGCTATAAAACATTTCATTTTAACTGTCTTCTTCATACCCGTCATCTTCCTCATTTTCATATCATATAGATATAAAAGTTTACATTAATTTTGTTCTTTGACACTGAACACACTGGTTTCTGGGTAAACTAAAAAAAGCACTGGCTATCCGAGCACATAAGGCTTTTAGCTCATCACAGACAACTCAAAGGGGTATACAAAATGCTCAAGACAAGTTACGACTTTGACCAGGCTATCTTACCCGCAGGCTCTTCATTAAAAACTAATATTCTGCTACGTTTTCGTGCCGACATAGCTGAATCTCCCCGACGTAACCTGAATCTTTCATTGGTAATTGACCGCTCAGGCTCAATGGCAGGCGCTCCCTTACATCATGCCCTCAGAGCCGCTGAGTCTGTGGTAGATCGACTTGAGCCAAACGATATTCTCTCAGTGGTTGTTTACGACGATGAGGTGGACACAGTTGTAACGCCCCAGCCTGTGAAAGATAAAGCTGGACTGAAAAATTCTATTAAAAAAGTCAGAGCAGGCGGTATTACTAACTTATCTGGCGGATGGCTCAAAGGCTGCGAACATGTCAAGAAGCAACTAGATCCGCAAAAAATCAACCGTGTTCTCCTGCTTACCGATGGTCACGCCAATATGGGTATTCAAGACCCGAAAGTACTGACGACAACATCGGGGCAAAAAGCTGAGGAAGGCATCACCACAACTACCTTAGGTTTCGATCAAGGGTTCAATGAAGACCTGTTAATCGGAATGGCAAGGGCCGCTAACGGCAATTTCTACTTCATTCAGAGCATCGATGAAGCAACTGAAGTGTTTAGCATTGAGCTAGATAGTCTTAGAGCAGTAGTAGGTCAGAATCTCAAGGTGAAAGTTGAGTTGGCTGATGGAGTCAAACTCATAGATACCTTAAGTTTGGCTAAAGTCAGCCAAAATAAAGGAGGTCAAACTGTCATCACCTTGGGAGAACTTTATGAGGGTGAAGACAAACTTTTAGGATTGAGTTTAGAAATATCCGCTGCTCAAATTGGCGAATTACCTGTGATGAAGATACATTACAGTGCTGATGTTGTGCAAAATGACGTGATTCAAAATGTGTCCGGCACAGCGGATGTCGTTGCCAAAGTTGGTACTGTTGAGGAAGCAGCCCTCGCTTCTTCGAGCCATATCATCCTCGAACTCAGCCGCCTCACCATCGCTAAAGCTAAAGAGACAGCCCTAGATTTAGCTGAGCATGGCAAACACGAAGAAGCCGAGCAAATTCTTCGGGCGCTAGTCAAAGATTTGCGCGATAAAGGGTTGAATGAGAATTTTGAAATTGCTGAAGAGATAGATCAGCTAGAGTATTTCGCGGGTCGCATCGCCCAAAAAGCCTTGGGTAATGCCGGACGTAAAGAACTGCGAGATCAGAGTTACCAGACAATGACCCGCAATCGCACCGATTTAGCGGCTCGTGGTGTCACGGCTGGGGATGAAATCTATGCGATGCCGGTTGTCAATGAAGTCGGTTCAGGCGTAGAACTACACTGTCTGCGTGAAGGCGGTAAGCTGCGAATCAAAGTCATATCCGATGGCTACGATTCCACCAAGAACGTCCAATTTCCTAGAGGGATTCGTGCCGAGGGCGCACGCTATGTAGTTGAAGGACTGGAACCTTCAACTGATGGCTCTTTCTACCGCGTTCGTGGTAACATAACCCGCCTGACTCGACCTGGCGAAGCAGATATCTTCGTTGCTCCTAGACAATCGAGGTCAACTAGCACGGGTAAAGCATCCAAAGGCCCTGCTAGTGCTGCCGACCTACCCACAACTGATACTGTCAAGGATGGTGTTCTCGTTCAATGCGTCAAAGATGGCAGTAAGCTACGTGCTAGAGTGGTTTCTGACGGATACGAACCGAATTGGAACATGCGTTTTCCGCGATCGGTTCGCGAGGAAGGAATGCTTTATGTCGTTGATGAAATCAAAATCGGCCCTGATGGCAAGTCTTATATTGCCTGCGGTGAAATTAAGCGATTTCTGCAACCCACCATCACCAATTAATACAGCAACAAATTAAACAATCATAGAGAATTTAGAATCAATTAATAGCGGGTAGATTGCAACGATTGTTGTTGATTAAGTTGGAATTGAGTTTGACCAAGCTGAATATTATAGTATTGTAGGGTGCGTTAGGATGAAATCCGTAACGCACCATTCTTTTGGATTGGATCTGGTGCGTTACGCTTCGCTAACACACCCTACTGGCGTGACAAGACTAAAATAGTGCATTAGGGAATGGGCTTTGAAGTTTATAAATTCAATGTTTTTACTGCTAATCTATTGCAACATTTTAGCCTTGTCACGCTACTACGTATTTTTTCAAAAATCAAATACTAGTCCTATAGACTAGCTGTTCGATCCATTAAGAAACTATCTTGCAATATTTCAAAAAATCCAAAATTGATATTACGCCTCGATCGCCGGACTATAATCATTTGGATTATCAAAGCCTGCAACCCAAGCAGCGGCTTGATGACAAGTTTGCATATATGGGGGAACGCGTAGGATATGTGTGTGTCCCGTAGATGGACAGCTGACTTTCAACACCATAAATGGCTCGTCATCCTCAAAAGGAATGCAGATAAGTTGACGTTCTCCACCCGCATCTCTATCTCGATGACGGACTAAGCCTCCCACTTGCTGCAAAAATCTCTCGTAGCCCAGCCGCTCAATCAGTACGCGGCGTAACTCAACGTTCTCTGTGTTGAGGATATCTTGCCCGGTTATGGAGTCAGATGCAAAGGCAATGGCATCACTCACCTGCACGCCTCGCCAGCGCAAGACGAAACCATGCCCTTCGGGTAAACTAATAATTCCACTCCCAGCTAACTCTATCCAATGGGTGATATGGAGGCCTTTGGCAAGGGTCGTAAGGTTCGCGCAATCGCTGATATCCAGGCTCTCACAAGTGAGATTTTCGGGTAAATCGTAAAGTTCCAACGCACCGCTTAAATCCAGATGACCTAAAACCCGCATTCCATCCCATGCGCGATGCTCAAGGATGAGCTTTCTTGCACCTTGGGACGATACAGGCTCGTGGCTTTGCTGTGGGCGCTGCTGAACTGGTCTATTCGGCACGCGCCCATTTGACATTATCTTCAGCATTAGTCCGCAACCTCTACGTAAGCTTCAGGGCGGTATTCACGTTGTCTCCAAACGCGGTAAAGCCCTTGGGGTAATTCGATCGCCCGATGTTCTTCATGAACTAAGGTAGCAGTTGGTTCTTTAACCTCAAGAAAAAGGTCGTTACCATTTGCCCACAACTGAACAGTATGGGATTGCTGAATGCGATGGCTGTGTCCTGTGAGTTCACCATGAGCCAAAGTTGTACCTACACGTTTTTGAGCGCCTACTGGTAAGCTAGCAATTTTTCTGAGCAGAACGTCACCATGTCTGTAGAGCATACCAGCTTGATTAGTTTGGGTGTTATTACGGTTATTTAACATATCCTTATTATACAAGATATTGGGCATTGGGCATTGGGTATGGGAAAAGGTTAAAGGGAAAAGGGAAAAGGAATAAATTTAATCTTTCCCCTTTTCCCCTTACCCCTTCCCCTTTGCCCTTGTCCTCTTCCTATGCCTCATACCCTATGCCCAATAAATTTAAATTTATTCGTCAATTTGCCATGAATCTTTCGTTAATTCTTCATCCAGAATTTTCTTAGGACGCAGAATAATAATGATTCTTCCTAGTAGAGGAATTTCTGGCTCAGTTTCAAACCATTGAAAATCTAATTCACCAGCATTTTCAACGACAAAATAGTTGGAAGCATCCCATTGTCGCTGGGCGCGATCTACTACTACTAGCACTGATTCTATCCGAGTTTGGGGTTGGTTAGATAAGCGATCACTAGAAGCTAATATCGCTACTGGATCTTCTGCTGCCAACAGTACTTGCCAACCCGGTAACGGCACCCAAGCTTGTTCGCCAGCAAACTTGACCATGCGAAATGGTTCAATTTCGGTAATTACGGGCACAGCCTGTAAATCTTGTCCTGATAATGGCAACTCGCCTACCACTGGTACCATTCGAGGCAATTGTTCTTCAGATTCCAAGCGGTAAAAGGGTAATATTGGAGCCGGACGCTTGGGAACGGTGGTAAAATCTGTGAGTAATTGTTCGATTTGTTTCCTGGCTGTTGGTGTGTGAGCAAAACGCAAACCTTTGGCTATTAAGCGCGATCGCTCCTGTAAATCTGAGTTTTGCCGTGCTAGTTTCCAATTTTGGTAAGCAACTGCATCCCCAGGATGATTAGAAAATCCTTCTGGCAAAGTACGCAAATAAGAGAATTCTTTAACTGCTTTGGCAACTTCCCGCGCTTCATCAGAATCCAGTTTATGAACGAAGATCAGTTCGGCTGCGGTGGCGCGTTCTTCTTGGGTGAGCAAACGTAATTCGTATAAAATATCACTACCACGCGTGCTGTAGTGCGATCGCGTGGCTTCGGAAGCTCCAAATTTTTCTAAAGAATTGTAAACTTGAGAACCAACAATCACCTGATTTTGTTGAATCGGCTCAAATCCAGTGGCTTCAAAAATTTCTTGGGGATTGTAGCCAGTTTTCTGCAACGAGGCGATCGCTGTTCCCCATTCCACCCAGTTACCTTGCTTTTGCCTCAACTTTTGCAGTAATTGTGCTGCATCGTTGTTGGTAGTATTTTCGGAATTCTGAGCGTTGGGTGGTAGATCAGTCATAAATCGGTGTGTGAGCTTCAACTTGAGAGGTTGATTAATACCTCATGAGCAAGTTTTATTCTAATCTATGAACTGCCCACAGCTAATGTATTGAGTTTATTTGTGCTAAGTTCAACGCGATCGCCAAGATATTTCAGCCAGCAATTTTGTCAGTGGCAAACAATTAAATGTGTCTAAAAATATAAGTTGACTCAGTAATAACCCATGACAAAATACTGCTCTTCTCGATTAAGCTTGGTATGGAATATAACAAGATAATCAAATATTTAAGGGAAATATCTTATGGATAATCCTAGCCTCGAAATTGAGAAAATCCAGTATCAAGTGATGACTCTTGAACGACCCAAAAAACTGAAAATTCTCGTGGTTGACGATGAGCCAGATAATCTCGATCTGCTTTATCGCACTTTTCGACGCGATTTTAATGTTTTGAAAGCTGATAGTGGGGTGAACGCCCTCCAAGTTTTGGCAGCAGAAGGGGAGGTAGCTGTGATTATCTCCGATCAACGGATGCCAGAAATGAAAGGAACTGAATTTCTCAGCAAGACGGTACCTCAGTTTCCGGATACAGTCAGGATAATTCTCACTGGTTTTACTGATATTGAAGACTTGGTAGAAGCGATTAATGCCGGACAAGTCTACAAATATATTACCAAGCCTTGGGACCCAGGAGAACTCAAGGCAGTAGTCCAAAGAGCAGCCGAAACCTACGACTTGCTCAAGCAGCGTACAGAAGAGTTACGCCGCGCCCACGCTCAAATGGCACTGCTGAGTGTTTTGGTGCAGGTGACTCAAGCAGCTTCTAGCTTAGAAGAAACTCTTACCCCAATTGCCAGGGCTTTTTCTGAAACTTTTGGCACGCAGGGTTGTATTATACAACTTATAGATGGACATAATCTGAGTGCAACTCAAGGAAATTACAGCGATACAGGGACAGTAGAAAATTGGCTTTCCCAAGACCCGCTCACCCAAGAAGCGATCGCCACAGGAAAAATCCAACTTTCCTTAAATATACCCAAAGACAGCAAATTAAATGATGCTGTTCACTACCAAAATTCAGGAGTGCAAGCACATTCAGTAATGCCAATTAGCTACCGGAATGAACTTTTGGGCGTATTATCACTACAGTGGAAACAACCGTGCATTTTGCGAGAAGATGAATTAAAGCTGATTGATTTATCAACGCAACTGGTAGCGATCGCTCTAACTAGTAGTCGCTGCCATCAAACCATTGTGTAGTTGTCATTAGTCATTTGTCATTAGTCATTTGTCATTTGTCAAAACTAATCTCCAATGCCCAATGACGCCGCTTGCTTCTCTACGAGACGCTTCGCGAACAAGCCGGGAAACCCGTCCAACACAGTGGCTCCCCCATGCCCAATGCCCCATGCCCCATACCCAATGACTCACGAAATTCAGTCCATTTTTAACCGCATTGCTCCAGTTTATGACCAGTTGAATGATTGGTTGAGCCTGGGACAACACCGAATCTGGAAAGAAATGGCAGTGAAATGCAGTGCGGCTAAATCCGGTGATACTGCACTTGATTTGTGTTGCGGTAGCGGTGATTTAGCTTTACGTTTGGCTCGGCGCGTGGGAGCAACAGGACAAGTCTATGGAGTAGACTTTTCACGAAACCTGCTAGAAACTGCTAAAGAACGCTCGCAAAAGCAGTACCCCCGACCTGTTATCGCCTGGGTGGAAGCTGACGTGCTAAATTTGCCCTTCGACGATAATCAATTTGACGCCGCAACAATGGGCTATGGTTTAAGAAATGTTAAAGATATTTCCCGCAGTCTGCAAGAGTTATACCGTGTCCTAAAGCCGGGTGCTAAAGCTGCGATTCTAGACTTTCATCGACCGAGTAATCCTCAGCTACGCGGTTTTCAGCAGTGGTATCTGGACAATTTTGTCGTGCCTGTTGCTGATTATTTGGGCTTAAAGGAAGAATATGCTTACATCAGTCCCAGCTTAGACCGCTTTCCCATTGGCAAAAAGCAAGTAGAGTTAGCTCATCAAGTTGGTTTTGGGGCTGCCACACACTACCCCATTGCGAACGGTATGATGGGAGTGCTAGTAGTCAAGAAAAATGAGTGAAGAGTTAGGAATTAAAACTTATGAATTATGAGTAATGATAAATTCTCATTGACAACTTATCATTCCTAACTCTTAATTCTTAACTTCTAACTCGTTACTCCTAAATCCCAAATCCAAAATCCTGTGGACTGGTCTCATCTTTGGCTTTATGTGTCTCCCCCTATACTGGGTGGAATTATCGGCTATTTCACAAATGATATAGCCATCAAAATGTTATTCCGTCCCTACCGAGCAATTTATATTGCTGGACGAAGAGTACCCTTCACCCCTGGATTAATTCCCCGCAACCAGGAACGTCTGGCTCTGAATATTTCTAATACAATCATGGGGTCGCTACTAACGCCACAGGAATTGCAAAATCTGGCGCGGCGTCTGTTACAAACAGAACGCGTACAAGGAGCAATTCTTTGGTTGTTGCGGCTGGCGATCGAACAAGTCAAAACAGATAAAAACCAGAAAAGTGCTAAAATTGTAGCGGGAATTTTGCGGGATTTATTAGGAGAATCCTTGCCAAGATTGTTGAAGGTTTTGTCTCGCCGAGAAGACTTTTTAGAAGCGCAGATCAATCAAGTTTTTGACCAGATATTGCTGGAATTTCAATTGACTGAAGAACAAGCCACGCGGCTTGCTGATTGGTTATTGCAAGTGGTTTTACCGCCAGATGTATTGCGCCAAGCAATAGTCGATTTTTTAACCGATCGCACAATTCAAATTATTGATGAAGGCTTTCGAGAAAAAACCAGTGGTACTTACTGGGTAGTGGCAAATTTGTTTGGTTTGCGTAATACTCTGACGCGACTTAGGACTTTTTGTTTAGATGAAAAAGAAGCCACCAATACTCGTTTGCAGGAATTAACTCAAGATTTGCAAATGCGCGAGCGCATTCGCAAATTATTGCAAAATTTATCATTACAAAACTTGCCGATTGGAACAGTCCGCCAACTACGAAAGACCACACGCGAAAGTGTGCGTCATTACTTACAAAGTAGTGGCGGCGATTTACTACAAGGATTAACTGATTCTGTTAATTGGGAAAATATTGCTGTAGTATTGTTGAACCGCTTGAGTACTTCACCTGTTGTCAATACTTCTTTAGAAGTTATGAGTAAAGAATTGGCTTTTATTTTAGAGAAGTATTTGGAAAAAGATTTAGAGGCAATTGTCACACAAGTAATTCCAATTTTGTCCATAGATCAAGTGATAGTTGATCGTGTAAAATCAACTTCGCCTGCTGATTTAGAAGCTGCGATCGAAGGAATTGTCAAAAATGAATTGCAAGCAATTGTGAGTTTAGGTGGGATTTTGGGTTTAGTTGTCGGGCTATTTCAAACAGGGTTTTTATTATTTAGTCAATTTTAATTTGAAAAAGGGAGTGGGGAGTAGTTGACTGTTGACTGTTAACCGCGAACAAGCAAGGGCGTTGGGGCGTCTTTCGTTCCATCCATCGAAGGTATAGGGTGAAAGACGCCTTTTTATAAAAAATTTCTGACAAAATATCAATTTCAGATTTTTTGTGTCAATTGATTCTGATAAGTTAGTAAAGTAAATAAGCTCGCTTTGAAATTGCACAGTTACTCATAGGGTTCGTTGACCGCTGAAGGTTAACACTCAACAGTCAACAGCCAACACGAAAAGATGTGCGGCTTTAGACGCGCGGCAGCTTATCATAATACTACTTTCAAAGCTTCCTAACCCGGCGGGGGCGTTGAGCAAAACAGATACAATTGATTGGCTAAAAGTTATGGCGCTCATAGTTCAGAAATATGGTGGTACATCTGTCGGTTCAGTCGAACGCATTCAGGCTGTTGCACAGCGCGTTTATAAAACTGTCAAAGCTGGAAACTCCCTGGTTGTAGTGGTTTCGGCAATGGGCAAAACCACTGATGGACTCGTCAAACTAGCTAATGAAATTTCGCCAAATCCTAACCGCCGGGAAATGGATATGCTACTTTCCACTGGCGAACAAGTCACCATTGCCTTACTCAGTATGGCGTTGCAGGAACTCGGACAACCAGCAATTTCTATGACTGGCGCTCAGGTAGGAATTGTTACTGAAGCCGAACACAGCCGCGCTCGGATTTTGCATATTGAAACTAGTCGCTTAACTCGCCACATCAAAGCAGGGAAAGTGGTTGTTGTAGCTGGCTTTCAAGGCATATCCAGCACCGGAGAAATGGAAATCACAACTTTGGGACGTGGTGGTTCGGACACTTCAGCGGTAGCTTTGGCAGCAGCATTACAGGCAAATTTTTGTGAAATTTATACAGATGTTCCAGGGATTTTAACTACAGACCCGCGCTTAGTTCCCGAAGCTCAGTTGATGGATGCCATCACCTGCAATGAAATGCTGGAACTAGCTAGCTTGGGAGCAAAAGTGTTGCATCCCCGTGCTGTGGAAATTGCTCGTAACTACGGCGTTCCCCTCGTAGTCAGATCTAGCTGGACGGATGACCCTGGTACTTGGGTTACCTCTGCCAAATCCCAAGGGCGATCGCTAATTAATCTCGAAATTGCCCGCCCAGTGGATGCTGTAGAATTTGATACTAACCAAGCAAAGGTCGCTTTATTGCGCGTTCCCGATAAGCCAGGTGTGGCAGCGAGGTTATTTGGCGAAATTGCCCGTCAAAAAGTAGATGTAGATTTGATTATTCAGTCAATTCATGAAGGTAATAGTAATGACATTGCCTTTACAGTGACAACACCGATTTTAAAACGAGCCGAAGCAGTAGCAGCAGCGATCGCCCCAGCCCTGAGAAGTCCATCCAACCCCAAATCTGACGAAGCCGAGGTAATGATAGAACATAACATCGCCAAAGTTAGCATCGCAGGCGCAGGTATGATTGGGCGTCCCGGTGTAGCTGCGAAGATGTTCGCCACCTTAGCCGAAGCAGGCGTAAATATACAGATGATTTCCACCAGCGAGGTGAAAGTTAGCTGCGTAGTAGATGCAGCCGAATGCGATCGCGCCGTTACCGCACTGAGTACAGCATTTGAAATTGAAGCAGGGGAGCAGGGGAGCAGGGGAGCAGAGGACAGGACTTCCCCTCTGCCCCTCCGCCCCTCTGCCCCTCTGCCCAGTTTTCCTCCCGTCCGTGGTGTCGCCCTAGACTTGAACCAAGCGCGTCTGGCGATTCGCCAATTACCAGACCGACCGGGGATGGCGGCAAAGTTGTTTGGATTATTAGCACAACACAATATCAGTGTTGATATGATTATCCAATCTCAACGTTGTCGAGTAATTGATGGTATTCCCAGGCGGGATATTGCCTTTACCGTCTCTCGGATGGATGGGGAAAATGCAAAACAGCTGCTTACCCAAGTAGCAGCAGAATTAGAATGGGGTGAAGTTGTTTTGGATAGTGCGATCGCTAAAGTAAGTATTGTCGGTACAGGTATGGTAGGGCAACCAGGCGTTGCCGCTAAAATGTTTGAAGCCCTAGCCCAACAACAAATAAATATTCAGATGATTGCGACTTCAGAAATCAAAATTAGCTGTGTCGTGGCACAAGACCAAGGTGTTAAAGCTTTACAAGCTATTCATAGCGCCTTTGGACTAGCTGGCACTGAAAAATTTGTTGTGCCAGCGTAATCCAACGTGAATTGGATGTATCGGATTTTGACCTCACCCCCAGCCCCTCTCCTTCAAGGAGAGGGGAGCAAAAAGCCTAATTTTTCGTTACTCCTCCCTCTCCTCGAAGGCTACGGTGCACATACATCTGTATAAAAACCAAAATCCTCGTAGATCCTCCTAAATCCTCCTTAAAAAGGAGGACTTTGAGAGGTTTTGCCCCCCTTTTTAAGGGGGGTTGGGGGGATCAAAAGTCTGCGGGGCAACTCTAGAAGACTTGTGTGGACACCGTAGCCTCCTCGAAGGAGAGGGAGGCTGGGTAGGTTTGTCTTGTCAAATTCACATTAATTAATGCTTATGTGGCTTTTTCAATCGCTTTTTTAGCAAGACTTATTTATTTTTGGTTTGCCATCTTTCCATCATGGCTATGATTTCGGAAATTTCGCGATCGCCACGCCAAACTAAATCAAGTTTTTTGAGTTGTTCAAGGCTGATACCGCCATCCTCCTCAGTAATTCGGTGATGTTCTGTATCTCCCATTGCTGCTAATAAATGTTGAAAAACGATCGGTTCATCAAACTGAGGATTTTCTTCCGGATCGTTAAGAATTAGCATTGCTCGTTCTTCGGGCAATCCTTGGAGAGTGCTAAGTATAAATCGTGTGGGAAAGTCTGCATCTTGAAGTTGAGGATGACGCGACACTAACCCAGCCACTAGTACTCCTAGATAAGCCGCTGCTTGAGAATTGCTTAATACCTGAATTTGTTGGATGGCAATTTCAGTTAAATTACTAAAAAATGTACACCCTAATTGCTGTTCAATAGCAATTATTCGATCTTGGCTTGCTAAAGGTTCTAACTGTGCTTCAAACAAAAATTTACGTTGCTCTGGCACTTGGGACAGTAAAATTTCCTTGGCGCGATCGCTCATCAAAAGTCTGCCATCAGAACCAAAGCTGAAGTCTTTCCCTGGTTCTAAACCGCCATTTAAAAGAATTTGAAAAACGTTAGTTTGGGCTTTTTCTTGCATCTGTTCGTATTGCACTTGCCCAAGAAAAATTCGACAAAACCAACGGTGAGTGTCAGAGTCGCATTCAACCATTACCTGGTTAACTATCAAATTAGTTAACTTTTCTGTTCCCACAGCTTTTTGCCAGTCTACAATCAAGCTACTAACAGCAGTTATATCGCGACGGCTCAACGCCTCAAGTAATTGGCGCTTTATAGTAGCCGCTAGGTCTTTTTTCTGCCCAAATCTGTTGATTTTCAATCTTCTAGACGCAGATATGTATCATTCGCTGCGCTATTTTTATCGCATTTGGCGATCGAGTGTCATGGGTGGGATTGCTGAAGAATACGGATCAAAATAACCTACTAATATTCTCATCATGAATTTGTAGTATATTTTTATACAAAAATACTACTTATATCTGGTAGTATATAACCGTATGCAGCTAGTAACATCTTAATTAAAAAAGAAAAAATATTTAGTGGCAATAGGCAATATTAGCTAATTAATCGGACTAATAAATATAATTTCGCTATGATTATTTTTCTTTTCGGAAGTTTTTATATTTTAAAATGACCAGTAATAACACGTACACTATAATCAAATACAATATCGGACTATAAGACTATAATTGATATTGATGGATAGTCATTTCCTAGATAGACGCTACCGAATAGTAAAAGTTCTCAATAATGGGGAAAAGGCAAAAGCTTATCTAGCAGAAGATGTCAATCTTCCTGGCAAAGAATTTGTACTCAAGCGACTATATCTTTCTACTAGCAATCCCCAAAATTTAACAATCCTGCACCGCTTGTTGGCTAGCAAGGTAACAATTTTAGAGCAACTCGCACAAGAACACGACCAAATCCAGAAGCTAGTTACTTATTTTGAAGAAAATGAAGAATTTTATTTAGTCGAAGAATTTATTCCCGGCAATCCTTTGACTGATGAAATTCTACCAGCACAACCCCTGAGGGAAGACCAAGTAATTAGTTTGTTATCAGAGATATTAGAAATTTTAGTAGTTGTGCATAGCCGTGGAGTAATTCACCAAGATATTAAACCAGAAAACATTATTCGCCGTGATTCAGATAAAAAGTTAGTTTTAGTTGGCTTTAATACTATTAATGAAGTTAGCACGAATTCTAATGGTCTCGAATATACGCCTATAGAGCAAGTTAATGGCAACCTAAAATACAACAGTGATATCTATGCTTTAGGTATAGTTGCGATCGCCGCACTTCTCGGTTTGCCAACAAATGAAATATCTCATCTGCAAAGCCAGAAAAATCGCCTCACAGGTGAAATTGTTTGGCGGCACAAAAATCTAAAAATTAGCAACAAGTTAGCAAAAATTATTAATAAAATGGTGCGTTTTGACTATCGAAAACGCTATCAGTATGCAACTGAAGTTTTAGAGGAGTTAAAAAAATTAACAAGTGCTGAAGGCGAACGCCAAAACCAGCGTCAAAAATTATTCTTAGCCATGACCGGCATAGGTGGCTGTCTCACACTTGCTGTTGTAGCGTGGTTTTTCCAGTTACCAAAATCTGAAAGTAATGGTGAAAACAAATTATATCAAGAGGGAGTAAATAAATATGATATAGCAAACTATGAAGGAGCAGTTCAAGATTTTAGTCAGCTGATCGAATTAGAACCAAAAAACGCTTTGGCTTATAATAAGCGAGGCGATGCTTATTATCGGTTAGGAGACTACGAGCAAGCACAAGCAGATTCTAGTCAAGCAATTTTGCTCAATCCTGAAGATGCGAATGCCTATTATGACCGGGGATTTGCTTTGTATGAATTAGGCAAGTATAAAGAAGCGATCGCTGATTACACCCAAGCAATTAAGTTAAATTCTCAAGATGCATACGCTTATTATGGTCGAGGATTAGCCCGCGTTCAAATTAAAGATAATAAAGGGGCGCTTGGAGATTTTACCAAAGCGATCGCCATCAAACCTGAGTATACTGAAGCGTACTTGCAGCGAGGTATTCTCCGCCGCCGTCTCAAGCTCAGACAAGCAGCAATCCAAGATTTTGATAAAATAATTAAAATCAACCCTAGTGATGCCAAAGCCTATTATCAAAGGGGTTTAACTCAAGTTATTAATAATCAAAAAGATGCAGCCATCAATGATTATTCAGATGCAATTAACATTAACCCTAAATATATAGAAGCTTATCTAAATCGTGGCGATGTTTATAGCGATTTAGGCAACAAAATAGCAGCTAATGAAGATTACAATACTATTTTAAAGCTAGATCCAAAATTTATTGCTGCTTACATCCACAGGGGTATTCACCGCTTTTCTTTCGGAGATTATAAAGGCGCTATTCAAGATTATAGTGAAGCATTAAAACTAGATCCTAATTATGCCGCAGCTTACAATAACCGTGGTAATGCCTATCTCGAACTAGGAAATAAAAAAGCTGCAAATCAGGATTATTCACAAGCGATCGCCATTGATGCTAACAACGCCTTAGCCTATTATAATCGGGGCGTAATTCGCGCCAAACAGAAAAATAAACAAGGAGCGATCGCAGATTTCAAAAAAGCTGCAAAACTATTCCGACAGCAAGGCGAAAAAGCTAGTTATCAAGATGCCCAAAGGGAAATTGCAATTCTGCAAAACAACTCAGTAGTAGGAAAAAGTACTCGTCTCAAGTCTGGAAGAAGAGAGAAAAAAGGGAGTGGGGAGTAGGGAGTGGGGGTAGGGGGAGAATGAATTCTTTATATCCTTAACCCAATACGGTTCAGTTAACGCTATTTAGCTCCCGAAGATCCTCCCTAACCCTCCTTAAAAAGGAGGGAACTAAGCCCCCCTTTCCAAGGGGGGTTGGGGGGATCGAGTCTTAACTCAACTGTATCGATCCTTAACCCGGATTTTTTACTTGTGATAAATCCGGGCTAGGTGGTATGACGGTAGATCTAATAGTTGTGCAATTTACACTAGACTTATCCTTAATATTAGAAGCTTATTGATAAAGTAAATCTTAAGTGGGGTGCGCCATACTGTATTTGTATACAAAGCGATCGCACTTTCTTTTTAGAATATTTGCTACATTTGCAAACTCAAATATAGTTAGTTTTTGAATAGGAATATTCCTGAAAAATCGGTAAAAATTGATATCAAAATTACATAGCAATTTCTAACTAAGTAAGACCGTGTATTCAAACTTTTAGATCTTCAAATATAAATAAATTTTAATAACTCAATAGTTATGCAAATATTAATAGTTAAATAATCTTAGGACAAATAAAAACAGCTGGGATCTACATCAGCAGTGGTATTTGCTGGATAGATAATGCAGATCCCAATACGGTTCGGTTAAGATCCCCCCGCCTACGGCGACCCCCTTCAAAAGGGGGTAAAAGAGGGTTATAAGCCCTGCTCCCCCTGCCTCCCCTGCCCCTCATCTCTCCACACTCTTCACACATTTATTGGAAAGTAACTCAATGGTTTTTCTATTACCTGGTGTCAAATTCGATCTGGATTTAATTCAAAAATATGACACTCGCGCACCCAGATATACGAGCTATCCACCGGCTACAGAGTTAGACGAAACATTTACCCAAACTGATTTTAAAGCTGCGATCGCCGCCTCGAATCAACGCAAAACTCCTCTTTCTTTATATTTCCACATTCCCTTTTGCCAAAGTGCTTGCTATTTCTGTGGGTGTAACACGGTAATTTCTAACAATAAGAAAATTGCTGAACCTTACTTAGACTATTTGGTTCAAGATATCAAAAACACCGCAGCCTTAATAGATTCAGAAAGAAAAGTGCTGCAAATTCACTGGGGTGGTGGTACTCCTAATTATTTGGAACGCGACCAAGTAGAATTTTTATGGAAAAACATCAATCACTATTTCAACATTCACCCACAAGCGGAAATCTCAATTGAAATTAATCCTCGCTACATTGATAGAAACTATATTCTGTTTCTCAGACAACTTGGGTTTAATCGCATTAGTTTTGGGATTCAGGATTTTAATACACAAGTTCAAGTAGCTGTGAACCGCGTTCAGCCTGAAGAAATGTTGTTTGATGTCATGAGTTGGATTAAAGAAGCGAAGTTTGAAAGTGTGAATGTAGACCTAATTTATGGTTTACCTTATCAAACTCGTGAAACTTTTCGGGAGACGGTGCAAAAAACTATGGAATTAGATCCCGACCGAATTGTTGTTTTTAATTTTGCTTATGTGCCTTGGCTGAAACCAACGCAAAAAAATATTCCTCAAGAAGCTTTACCTCCAGCCGAGGAAAAGTTAGAAATTCTGAAAATGACCATTGAAGAATTGACGAATAACCAATATCTATTTATTGGGATGGATCATTTTGCTAAAACTAATGATGAACTAGCGATCGCTCAACGCAATGGCACTCTTAAGCGCAATTTTCAAGGCTATACCACCCATGCTGAAACAGAACTTTTTGGTTTTGGTGCTACATCCATCAGTATGTTAGAAGACGCCTATGCTCAAAACCACAAAGAATTAAAGGATTATTATCAGACAATTGCAGCAGGTAATTTACCTATTAGTAAAGGTATTAAACTGACTCAAAACGATATCATCAGAAGAGATGTTATCATGTCTATCATGTCTCATTTTCAGTTACATAAGCAAGACATTGAAAACAAGTATCATATCAATTTTGATGGATATTTCTCCGAGGAACTAGAGGCATTAAAACCACTAGAAGCTGATGGATTGGTGAGTTTATCAAAAAATCACATCCAAATTACAGATATCGGTAGATTACTAGTCAGAAATATTGCCGTAGTGTTTGATACCCATACAAGGACGCGAGAGTCAAAATTTTCTCGTGCTATTTAAGGCAATAGGCAATAGATTTTTCAGGAATAATTTAGAGGACAAGAAGATCCCCGATTTCTTTGAGAAATCGGGGATCTGAAGCGTTTTTAGATCTCTGCCTTACTGGATTCGGGTATCTAATTTTTCATAAACTTTACAACTCCAAAAAGTTAGATAAGCAAATTACATCTTCAGATAGATATAGCAACGCTCAAATTACCGATTTTTTTGAATAAATAGAAAGTTTTGTTCTTCAAGAATCTAGTTATGTAATCCACAAACTGTAATATACAAATTCAAAATTCAATAATTGGCTAACTCATTTCGCTAGCAAAAACTTTCATTGACGATTTTCGTGCTATACATACCAAATACCAATTCTCATGTAATTTCGATACAGCTTCTTTTATCTAACTTTTGGATTTAGCATTTATCCCGCGTGATAGAAAGAATTGTGAATTAAAGTTGATAGCTTATATACAAGTCGAATTGATGAGGTAATTATCGATTATGAGTATTATTGCTTGGGTAGTTTTAGGACTTTTGGCTGGTGCGATAGCTAAAGCCATTTATCCTGGATATCAAGGCGGTGGTATTCTTTCCACAATGATTTTAGGCATCATCGGTGCATTTATCGGTGGAAGTTTGTTTACATTGCTAAGAACCGGTACTTTGCAAATTACTTCGGCTGGCGCTGGCTTAACTATTCCCGGCATTTTAGTAGCTGTCCTTGGCGCGATTATTGCTATCTATCTATGGGGATTAATCAGAAGAAGTAGTAACGCCTAATTGCCAAATGGCAGTTATTAATCATCAAATTACCGCTGGTATTTAATTCTTTTGTAGTTTTCCAGTTGAGAAGCTATGCGAACTCAATTTACCCCGATACATCTGGGAAATACTACTAGGAACTAAAACCAGTCCATCTATTTTGTCAAACTGTTTTTTGGAAACTTAAATCTATGTTCTTTCACAAAAAAGATCCTATTCATGTAGTAAATGTTAAGGAACCAAACCCTCGTTATGCTCAATTACTTTTAGAGCAATTTGGGGGAGCGACCGGAGAACTAAGCGCAGCTTTGCAATATTGGGTTCAATCATTCCACGTAGAAAACGCTGGAATTAAAGATATGCTCCAAGATATTGCGGTCGAAGAGTTTAGCCATCTAGAAATGGTTGGCAAACTCATCGAAGTTCATACCAAAGATACCGATCAAACAGAAGCTTATAAAAGTACTCTGTTTGCAGTACGAGGTATGGGCCCTCACTTTTTAGATAGTCAGGGTAACGCTTGGACTGCAAGTTACTTGAATGAAGGCGGAGATGTAGTCCGCGATTTGAGAGCTAATATTGCAGCTGAAGCTGGCGCTCGTCAGACTTACGAAGAGTTGATTAAGCTAGCAACTGACGAAGGAACTAAAGAAACTTTAGTCCATCTTTTAACACGAGAAATTTCTCATACCCAGATGTTTATGAAAGCTCTAGATTCTCTGGGTAAGTTAACAGATCCCTTCTTTGGTAACATTCAACCAGATGAAACTGTTGCGCTTTACTATAACCTATCTACAAACGGTGGTAAAGATGAGCGCGGCCCTTGGAATTCTGAGCCAACATTTAAATACATTGAAAATCCCCTAGAAAGCCACTCTTAATTCCATAGTTTGCAGTTAGAACATGAGTGGATTTATAGCAAATATTTTTTGGCTTATTCTTATCAGCTTTGATTGATTGCCAAGCTGTATTTGCTGATATTAATTTCCAGAGGACACACCATAGGGGCGCACATCTGTGCGCCCCTACGAATGGCTTTGAAGGAGGCAGGAGGCACGAGGTAGATAGGTGGACACAATTATTTAGAAGACGCATTTCGACTTCTCCCAAGGGGAGACGCTACGCGTAGCAAGATCCCGAAGGGTACCCTCAATGCTCGATCGCTGAGAAGATGAGGGTTGAGTTTCGACTACGCTCAACTTCTGCGGAGTCGAAACCCGGCAACTTTTTTTTAGTTTAATTTAGTGTTTCTACTTAGAAGGGCTTTATGTTTTACCTCGATTGGGGCTTGGTGACCCCTCAATAGGGAGAGCCAGGAAATTTTTAAATTGGTATTCTTGTCTTAAACCACAAGAAAAGCTAGCGATCGCGGCAGGAGTCTCCAGAGTAGTTTTCCTCCTGCCTTCCTTGATAAATTTCAGGCACACACAACGATACAGAGTGATGTTTCTGAATTCAGAAATTACAGCAGATTTAGTGAAATACACCCCTTCAGTTTAGTAGATACAGCAGATTTCAACTTCGTAAAGTACAGAAATACCCCTCCCCGAACTCGCGGGGAAGATTGGGGGGTGTACCTTATTTAGTTGCAAAACGCTGTAAGTATAAAGCTGATTTCACTTCTGAATTCTGCATTCCCTTTAATTCAACCCTAAATCAAAACTGTCGAGCAGGAGATTGATTTTTGTGATTGTCAACGCGACTCAAAATGGTTGGGAAGTTATTTATCATCGTGCCCATGCTTTGTTAGCAGCTCAGCTAGGAGGACAATGGCGACGTAAAGATGCTCCAGCGCGATTATATGAAACAATAGCTGCAATTTCCCATCACGATGATTTAGAAAAAGAGTGGGAAGAAGATAATCTCACTGAAGCTGGTGCGCCAAAAGACTTCACTCTGATGAAAGATAGCGATATGGAAGAAGGCGTTCAGAAAATTGCTAATTTGGCTAAGAATGCTCTTTACCGTGGACGGTGGGTAGCTCTATTAATTTCTATGCACATTAGTCGTTTAAATGAGCCAAGCCGGGGTATATCTTCAGAACTAGACAAAGTTTTAGATGAGCAACTCAAAAATCAAAAACGTTGGCGCGAAGAACTAGGTATTGAAAAGGAAGAAGTTGACGCAGCTTACGCATTTATGCAATGGTGCGATCGCCTTTCTCTGATCCTCTGTCAGCAAGAATTACCTGCTGATGAACGCTTTTTAGAAATTAGCAAGGGCCCTGACGAGCGACGCTATGATATCATGCAACGCAGCGATAAATTAGTTGTTGTCAAACCCTGGCCTTTCCAAGAAGAGAAATTCACCGTCAACATCGAAGCTTGCGACCTCTCCCAGATAAAATTTAAAAGCAATACCGAACTGACTCAAGCACTACAACAAGCCCCCATCAAGGTATTAGAGTGGACGTTTGTTAAGAGTTAGTATACCTATGGCAGTTGTCAACTAACTTAAGATGTAAAGCGATGGTCAAATCCTGACTTCAAGAGAATTTTAAGTTTATTGCCTGTTGCCTAGAATCTTTACAACTCAGTATTGAATCAAAAAAGAGCCAGATAAGTAATTTTCTGGCTCAAAGCTGGAGACAAAAAATCATCAAATAACGGCTAACTTGAGCAAGAACTAAAGTCTACCCAAGTTATGCAGTCCTAAAATAGCGCCTACTCCTAAGATATGACCAAAGGCGGTAGTTGCTAATAAAGCAGGTGCACCAAAACCACCAAAGAAATTGGATGATGGTAGTTTTGGTTCTGCATTTTGATACTTGATGGTTGATTTGCCAAAGGCAATGGCAATTATGTTGGCGATAATCATAGTCAAGCCAACGTAAGGACTCCATTCCAGGGGTGCGGTTGCAGCAGCAAGTAACGTTGAAGTAAACACTGATTTGCTCCTGAAATTTATTAATGATTGAAAATATAATCTGAAAATTCCCGAAGCTAATTCAAGAAAATACCCGATATTGCATCAATATTTAACACTTATTCTTACTACTTAATATAATCTGCCCCACATTGAGTATTTTTGCCCCTAAAATCTGAATCGGCAGTAGTACATTTGAACCGATCGCGATCGATTCATTAACTGTCAAATTGAGTAGTGTATGCAAATAGCCCAACTTCAAAAAAAGAATTCAAAAAGGCTGTAGTGGATGTCTTTAAGATGACAAATATCTTTGCATCAAACGACACATGGATTTTACCCTTCGCAAACACTTACCTAATAGCTTAAAGAGCTATGAATCCAGATGTAGAGACGTTGCAATGCAACGTCTCTACAGGATTTTGAAATCATACATAATCGTTTTCATACATGAAATCAGCAACGCCAAAAATCTCGCTAATATGAGTGCGTAGGCGTAGCCCGTCGCAGACATCGCGTGAATTATCTAGATTTGACAACTTCTAGTCAAGGTGAAGTACAGGCGCGATTCCTCTAAAGATAATTTACACTCAAGATGATAGCGATTATTTCCAGCTTCTGTTATGTCCTCAACTCTAGATTCTTTGCCACCTGCACTTGCTAAAATTGTCCAGCGCTTTCAACGCGCTTCCGAACCGAAGCGACGCTACGAACAGCTAATCTGGTATGCTCAGAAGCTCAATGAGTTCCCAGAAGCTGATAAATTACCTGATAATAAAGTTCCTGGTTGCGTTTCTCAAGTTTATATCACAGCAAACTTGAATGATGGTAAAGTTGTTTTTCAAGGTGATTCTGATTCTCAGTTAACCAAAGGATTAGTCGGACTTTTAGTTGAAGGATTGAATGGACTAACACCAACTGAGATTGTGCAACTTACTCCAGATTTTATTCAAGAAACAGGTTTAAATGTTAGTCTTACACCTTCCCGTGCCAATGGGTTTTACAACATTTTTAAAACCATGCAAAAAAAAGCTTTGGAATGTAAGTTAGATGTAGGTAACTAATAGGTGGACATTGGCCAAACAGGGCATTGGGCATCGGGCATTGGTGAATAAACAAATGACTGATGACTAATGACTGTTGACTAATGACTAATAACAAATGACAAAGGAGAAAATTTAATCTCATGTCAACAAATTTATTATCTACTGCTGCTGCGGTTGGATTTGGTGGAGTAGTTCAAGAATATCTTTGGAATTGGGAAAACCAGCAATTGCGCGTTGTTTATGAAACCCTTGGTAAAGGTTCGCCTCTATTGCTGCTACCAGCTTTTAGTAGTGTTTCGACGCGTTTAGAAATGGGCGAACTTGCTAGGTTATTAGCTCCCAATTTTCAAGTTGTAGCTGTAGACTGGCCTGGTTTTGGCGAATCTTCTCGCCTTAGTTTAAATTATCGACCCGAAATATATCGGCAATTTTTGTCAGATTTCGTCAACGCGATTTTTAAGACTCCAATTACCGTAATGGCCGCTGGTCATGCGGCTAGTTACGTCTTACAATTAGCTACCAAACAGCCTGCTGCATTCTCAAAAATTGTGTTGTTAGCTCCCACTTGGCGCGGCCCTTTGCCAACGATGGGCGCAAGCGAGCAGATAGCTGGTATGGTGAGAGGATTAGTGCGATCGCCTATAGTTGGTCAAGCTCTCTACAAACTTAACACTACCCCATCTTTCTTAAATTTTATGTACCGCCGTCATGTCTTTACTGACACGGCTAAACTTACACCCAGTTTCATCGATAAAAAATGGCAGACAACTCAACAACCAGGAGCGAGATTTGCTTCTGCTGCCTTTGTAACGGGTAATCTCGATGCTGTACGCCAGCAATCTGATTTTCTCCAACTCGTACAGTCTTTAACCGTACCACTGATGGTGGTAATTGGAGAATCCAGCCCTAGCAAATCACGAGAAGAAATGAACGCTTTAGCAGCATTACCAGGAGTAAGAAGCGTCGTCATTCCTGGTTCTTTAGGACTGCATGAAGAATACCCCGCAGACGTTTTAGCAGCAGTGGAGAATTTTTTGTTCAAAATTGAGAACTAAAAATATTTGCAACAAGTTAATTCGTTGTAGGGGCGTACATCTGTCATTGGTGTCAACTTAGCGTGAAACCCTTATAAAGATGTGATATTCAGTTCTCTGATTTCCCATCAAGATCCGCGTTACCCCACCCCGGTTTTGTCTAAAGCCAAAACCGCCCCTCCCCTTGCCAAGGGGAGGGGTTGGGGGTGGGGTGAAAAATATTTGATACACATCAATCATGACTTTTCAAACATCCTCTAAAGCCTGTTTTACTTACCAATTCTGAATTCTTAAGCCAACTTCGCATAAAAAAATAAAAAGAATTATCATAGGCGATATTGATTATCCATAAGGTGAGAAAAAAGGAATTTAGAGTATGGTGGCTGACGTAAGCACAAATTCAGTTCCCGTTACAGTTCTTACAGGTTATTTGGGAGCAGGTAAAACGACTCTCCTTAATCACATCCTCACCTACGAACACGGCAAAAAAGTTGCTGTGATTGTTAACGAATTTGGGGAAGTGGGCATTGACAATCAACTAATTATCGATGCCGATGAAGAAATATTTGAAATGAATAACGGCTGCATCTGTTGTACAGTGCGCGGCGATTTAATTCGCATCATTGGCAATTTGATGAAGCGGCGCGATAAATTTGACCATTTAGTAATTGAAACCACAGGGCTAGCCGACCCTGCACCAGTAATTCAGACATTTTTTGTAGATGAAGATTTGCAAAATCAACTGTCTTTAGATGCAGTGGTAACAGTTGTAGATGCCAAGCATATTTGGCAGCATTGGGATGCAGATGAAGCCCAAGAACAGATTGCCTTTGCGGATGTAATTTTACTTAACAAAACAGATTTAGTAGCCTCAGAAAAATTGGACGAATTAGAAAAGCGAATTCGGTCAATGAATGCGATGGCAAAAATCTATCGTACCCGTAACTCTGAATTAGAAATGAATGCTTTATTAGGTGTGAAAGCATTTGATTTAGAACGCGCATTAGAAATAGATCCAAATTTCTTAGGCGAAGATGCCCACGAACATGATGAAAGCGTTTTTTCTGTAGCTTTAGTAGAAAAAGGCGCAGTCGATGGAGAAAAATTAAACGCTTGGCTTTCTGAGTTACTGCGTACCCAAGGGCCAGATATTTTTCGCATGAAAGGCATATTAAATATCGCTGGAGAAGAAAATAGATTTGTGTTCCAAGGAGTGCATATGATATTTGATGGCAGACCCGATCGCCCCTGGAAACCCAGCGAAACTCCGAAAAACGAACTAGTATTCATCGGTCGCAACCTTGACGCAGACAAACTCAAGCAAGATTTTCTTGCCTGTCTAGCATAAATAGGGGATTGGGGATTGGTGATTGGGTATTGGGAAGAATTCAGTCCCCAGTCCCCAGTCCCTAATTCCCAGTCCCTAGTCCCCAGTCCCCAGTCACTAATAAAGATGAACCCCACAACCAGCCAATCTAAACTATTTGAACAATACTATTCCGGGATACTTGAAGATTATGTAACTGCGATCGCCTGGTCACCCCAAGGTAAAACCTTAGCAGCAACTTCCGCAATTGGGGAAGTTGTACTGTGGAATGATAGCGAACTGACAACCTTGCAAACTGGTAACGGTAAATCAATAGATTGCCTTGCCTTTTCCCCAGATGGGAAATTTTTAGCTGTTGGCGGACAAAATGGACAAGTTAAAATTTGGCAAGACACTGAATTAATCGCCACACTGGAAAATGCACCTGCATGGGTTGACAAACTAGCTTGGAATTACACCAGTAACCAACTAGCTTTTAGTTTGGGGCGTTACGTCCAAGTGTGGGATGCAGATACTCGTGAAATTGTCGTCACATTGAATTTCGATAACTCATCTGTCTTGGGAATAGATTGGCGCATTGACGGCCAGTACTTAGCCATTGCTGGTTATAAAGGAGTCAAGATTTGGCATAGTCAAAACTGGGATGACGAACCATACATTTTAGATATGCCTACCGTCAGTTTAGCTATGGCTTGGTCGCCAGATGGGAAATTCCTTGCTTCCGGAAACATGGATAGAAGCGTCACCGTTTTGGAATGGAACAATCCCGATCCTTGGGTAATGCGGGGTTTCCCTGGTAAAATTCGCCAATTGGCATGGTCAGAAGCGACTACAAACCTGGGTGCGCCAATACTAGCCTCTTCTAGTGTTGAAGGTATTGTGGTGTGGGAAAAATTAGAAGATGACAACTTAGGTTGGGAAGCGCGAGTTTTAACTAATCATGTGGATGTGATTAATGCGATCGCCTTTGCACCTAAAAGCTTCCTTCTCGCTTCAGCTGGTGCTGATGGCTGGTTGTGTTTGTGGAACAAAGCCAACGAAGTATCCCAAATAATCACAGGTGTCTCTGGAGGCTTTTCTAGCTTAGCTTGGCATCCCCAAGGCAAATTACTAGCCGCAGGCGGTGAAAAAGGCGAATTAATTATTTGGTCAGAAGCTTTGCAAGATTAGGAAAATAGGGGGCAAGGCATAAGGAGAATAAATCCTAACTCAGTACTGAGTACTGACCGCAGAGTATTGAACACCGTCAATTTATTAGCTATGCTGTATGAACAAACGTATACTTGTGTAAATTATGAACATAGCCAAACTGATTTTACTTGCCTGTCCTGCTTTTCTGGCATCCATATTAATGCTAGCCAATCCGGCACAAGCATCTAGTCTGAGATCTGCATATACTACACCAGCGATCGCAGTAGTATCGACACAAGAAATTCCTAGTTTGGCAGCACCACAATTGATTCAAAAATCTAATCCGATTCTAGATCGACTCGGTTGCAATTGTGCCGAGTGTACTCAAGCACAGTTTGAGTTAATACAAGGCAAACTGCCATCTGTTGATTTTTAATCAGATTAGAATCGATCGAAATTAATAAGGGCAAAGTACAATACAGCGGCTTCAGTGGATTTTTAACTCGGAATTGGATTTGGGGAAAAGGTTAAAGGGTAAAGGTTAAAGGTTTTTTCTTTCCCCTTTCCCCCGGCCCTTTTCCCCAAAACGCGACAAGCAGTGGGGCAAAGTATTCTTTTGCCCTTATTAATTTTGATAACTGAAAATTTAGTGTAGTGATTTTGACTAAAATCAATCAACGACATACACCACTTTTTAAACCACTTTTGCGATGCATAAAACCTTAAAATAGTAAAGGGTAAAGCCCAAAAGCTTTACCCTATATAACTTGTAGCGGAGAGACAGGGATTTGAACCCTGGAATACGTTTCCGCATTACAGCATTTCCAGTGCTGCGCCTTAAACCACTCGGCCATCTCTCCAGATGTCACGATTTACAATCTTACTATACAATTCCAAAAAATGCAAAGATAAAAAAAGATCTTTTAGGTTAATCTCAAAGTTCAAGTCCAAAACCCAAATCCAGATGTCCCGTAAATATACAATTCGAGTTCGCGATCGCGCCACTGGCAAAACATACTCCCTAGAAGTACCAGAAGACCGCTACATTCTGCACACTGCCGAAAAACAAGGAGCAGAACTGCCGTTTTCCTGTCGTAATGGGGCTTGTACCACTTGTGCTGTGAGAGTGTTGTCAGGAGAAATTTACCAACCAGAGGCGATCGGATTGTCGCCAGAGTTACGTCGGCAAGGTTATGCACTGCTGTGTGTGAGTTACCCCCGTTCCGATTTGGAGGTGGAAACACAAGACGAAGATGAAGTTTATGAACTCCAGTTTGGACGCTATTTTGGTAGGGGTCGAGTTAAAGCGGGTTTACCGTTAGATGAAGAATAGGATTTTGTTCGCACGCGAGGCAACACAGATGCAGAGGAGGAAATTACTGCTTTGACAGTGTATTTTGGCGACTGGGTGCGAAAAATAGCTATTTTGGCTTGTGTATTGCTTTTGGTAAGTTGCCAAGGTAAAAATCCCCTGCCAAACAATCAGGCGCAGGTAAAGGTAGCGCGGGTAGTTAGCGGGCATAGCTTGGAAGTGTTAGGTATGGCCGAACAACCAAATCTGATTTCCCAAGTGCGCTTGGTAGGAATTGATGCACCAGATGTGCGACAGCGACCTTGGGGCGAACAAGCAAAAGAACAGTTAGAAAATCTCATTGGTGGTGCAGAACAATCAGTAACACTGGAGTTTGATTTAGAACCAAAAGACAAAATTGGACGAACTCTAGCTTATGTATGGAAAAATAAGATTTTGTTGAATGAGGAATTAGTCAAACAAGGGAATGCATTGTTCGTTGCGCGATCGCCTAATCACAAATACGACCAACGTTTAGAACGTGCCCAACAATGGGCTAGACTCATGGGGCAAGGAATTTGGAACCCAGAAAAACCCATGCGCCTTACTCCCGCGGAGTTTCGCCGTCAAAATCTGTAGGGAGATGGCAACGTCTTGGGAAAAGGGGAAAGGTTAAAGGGAAAAGGAGGGATCTTTCTTTTGCCCTTTGCCTTTTGCCCAATCCCCAATGACTAATGACTAATGACTAATAACTAATAACTAATGACTAATCTACAAATTTTTCTAGATATTGCGACAGAAGCGGCGTTAGCTGGTGGTGGTATACTCCAAGCTTACTTGGGTAAGTTAGAAGATGCGATTTTTGAAAAAGGACGCCCTGGGGATCTAGTCACTGCCGCTGATAAAGCCTCAGAAGAGTTGGTTTTAGAAATTTTGCGTCGCCATTTTCCGCAACATTCTATTCTCGCTGAAGAATCAGGAAAATTAGGCGATCGCGAAAGTGAATACCTCTGGGCAATAGATCCTTTAGATGGCACAACCAATTACGCCCATCAATATCCATTCTTTGCCGTTTCCATCGGGCTGTTAATTAATGGCGTTCCACAAGTTGGTGTCATTTATGACCCATTTCACAATGAGCTATTTCGTGCCGCTGCTGGTTTAGGAGCAACACGCAACCGCCGCCCGATCGCAGTTTCGACAACCACAGAACTGAATAAAAGCTTGCTGGTAAGTGGGTTTGCCTACGATCGCCGCGAAACCTCTGATAACAATTATGCAGAATTTACCCACCTCACCCATCTAACTCAAGGAGTCAGACGCAGCGGTTCCGCATCCTTGGATTTAGCCTATGTTGCCTGTGGACGCGTCGATGGTTACTGGGAGCGGGGACTTTCACCTTGGGATATTGCGGCTGGTATCATTTTGGTACAAGAGGCTGGCGGCAAAGTTACCGCCTACGATGGCACTCCCTTAAAAATTGAATCAGGTAGAATTCTCGCCACAAATGGTCATATTCACGACACCGTAAGCCGCGAACTTTTACAAGTCCCACCCCTGTCAGCGTGGAAGTGAGGGGAGATGGGGAGATGGGGAGATGGGGAGATGGGGAGATCGGGGAAAATAACTAATGACCAATGACCAATGACAAATGACAAATGACAATTTGCTACTGACGGATCGCCGATCGAGCGAAGTAAACTAGAAAAAATCTAATTGCTCCTTTGGTGCAAATTGCTATATGTCTTTGAAAATAGATCGTGGATTATTTAGATATGATTTCATAGATCATCACGCAATATTGTGCGTTCCAGTTGATGCGGATGTTAAAGATATTCGCAAACGCTATCTTCAAATCGCCCGCCGTTTACACCCGGATAGTAGTATTACTGAAACTCCGGAACAAAAACAGCTAGGTAATGAATTGTTATCTAAGTTGGTTAACCCAGCTTACGAAAAACTTGCTAACGAGCGCACTAGAACAGAATATATTTTGATTTTGTCGCAAATGGGCAAGCGCCTGGTACAAGAATCTACTTCGGTGACTTTACATACAGAATTAGGTAAACAGTTAGCTAATGCTGGTAATATCGATCATTCGTATAAAAGTGCGATCGCCAAACTCGCCCAAACCCAATATGATTCTTTAGAGCAAGCCCTCCAAGTTATTGCTCAAATTAGTGAGTTGAATTTGGTCTACTTAATGCGGAGTGCAGTTAAAACATCCCCACCACCACTATCAACTGCTCAACCGAAAGTTAACTCGGCTACACCTAAGCCAGATACAGCAAAACAAGCATCACCAGCGCCACCACCAGCACCACCAAAAGAAGACTCCGTTGTAGAACAGTATGTTCGTCGCGCTCAATCTTTGATTGAAAAAAACCAATTTGCCCAAGCCAAAGTAGAGTTGCAGGAAGCCTTGAAGCTAGAACCGAAAAATAGTCACTGCCATAGCTTGATTGGAATGGTGTATTTAAAGCAAAATCAGCTAAAAATGGCAAAAATCCATTTTGACAATGCTCTGAAATTAGATCCTAATGACCAATTAGCGTCGCAATGGAAACCTAAAATAGATAAAGCTTTAGGACAACAACCTACCGATCGTAAGGTGACTTCATCTCCTAATAATGAAGATAAGCAACCAGATAAATCTGGTAATGGTGGTTTGTTCGGTGGTTTGTTTGGTGGGAAGAAAAAATAATGGTGTATCAACCAGCAGCGGGAGCCAGGGATTTATTACCCTTAGATGTGGCGAAAAAACGCTGGATTGAAGATAGATTACAACAAGTGTTTCATCGTTGGGGATATCACAGGATTATCACCTCGACTTTGGAACGGATGGATACCTTGATGGCAGGGGAAGCAATCCAGCGCCAAATGGTGATTCAACTACAAAATAGCGAAGACGATGAATTGGGCTTGCGTCCAGAATTAACAGCTTCTATTGCTCGTACTGTTGTGACTCGCATGGCAGGTGTAACTTATCCCCAACGGCTATACTACAATGCCAACGTATTTCGCCGCACTTGGGAAAGTAGGCACAATAGCCAGCACGAGTTTTATCAAGCTGGAGTCGAGTTATTAGGTGCTGGTGGATTGCTAGCGAATGCAGAAGTGCTGCTATTGGTAGCAGATTGTCTGGCTGCGCTGGGTTTGCGCCAATGGCACTTAATTTTAGGTGAAGCGGGAATTACCCGATCGCTCCTGAATGCTTTTGGTGTTAACTTACAAGATAAAGTCCGCAGTGCGATCGCTAATCTTGACCGCATCACTATAGATACCTTACCTCTGAGTGACGAACTACGCGATCGCGCACGCATCATGATGGATCTGCGCGGGCCGAGTGCTGAAGTTTTGCAAAAAGTCAGTAGCTTGCAGCTAGACGAACAACAACAACAAGCAGTAAATAACCTCGAATCCTTAGTAGAATTACTGGAATCAGAGAAAAAATTCTCCTTAATCCTTGACCTGAGCCTAATCCAGACCATAGACTACTACACTGGCATTGTCTTTCAAGTTGTCAATGATACCGCAACCCAAGCCCGAATTTTAGGGCAGGGTGGTCGCTACGACCAGCTTTTGGGGCTATATCATCCCCAAGGAGAAAACATCCCCGGAATTGGTTTTGTACTCAACATCGAAGATTTATACCAAGTTTTATTATCTACTGGGCAATTACCGCAGACAACACCAGCTAGCAACTGGTTAGTAGTGCCAGAGACACCGAGTGCTGATGCTCCTGCCTTTGCATACGCGCAAAAATTGCGAGATTCCACTCATTTAGTGCGAGTAGAAATGGATTTGGGAGGAAGGGATGCAGACGCCATCCGCCAATATGCACGCGATCGCGGCATTGCCCAAATCGCCTGGATCAAACCTGATGGCTCACCAAAAATTGAATCATTGCGTTAGTGGGCATAGCGCAAAACCCTTCGGGTAGAGAAAAGGGCAAAGGTGAAGGGGAAAAGGCAGGGTTTATTCCCTTTGCCCCTTGCCCTTTGCCCCTTGCCCCTTGCTCTTTCCCCCTCCCCTGCTAGTCTAGAAATAGCCGATACAGAAGAGAGGGAATCAAGAATATGCCGCACACAATTGTTACAGAAGTCTGTGAAGGCGTTGCTGACTGCGTAGAAGCCTGTCCGGTAGCTTGCATTCATGATGGCCCAGGCAAAAATGCTAAGGGAACCGATTGGTACTGGATTGACTTTGCCACCTGCATTGACTGTGGTATATGTCTCCAAGTTTGCCCAGTCGAAGGGGCAATTCTTCCAGAAGAACGACCGGAGTTGCAAAAAACTCCGGAATAGTTCATAGTCAGTGGTCAGTTGTCAGTTGTCTTTTGCCAATGACCACTGACAAATGACAAATACTTCGGCTCCGCTCAGTACAAGTGACGGATCACAAACGACACATGACAAATGACTATTTACTAGAAGTTCAAAACGTCCACGCCGGATATATCAAAGATGTAGATATCCTACAAGGTGTGAATTTTCACGTTGCACCAGGGGAATTGGTAGCAGTAATTGGCCCTAATGGTGCTGGTAAATCTACTTTGGCAAAAACAATTTTTGGGCTTTTAATCCCTCACACTGGCGCAATTACCTTCAAAGGTGAAAGTATTGTGGGCCTAAAGTCGAATCAAATTGTGCAACGGGGAATGTGCTACGTACCACAAATAGTTAATGTTTTCCCTTCCCTTAGTATCGAAGAGAACTTGGAGATGGGAGCTTTTGTTCTCAATGTTTCTTTGAAACCACTCAAAGATAAAATATTTAGTATGTTTCCTAGACTGAGCGATCGCCGCAATCAACGCGCTGGTACATTATCTGGAGGAGAACGCCAGATGCTAGCGATGGGCAAAGCTTTGATGTTGGAACCTAGTTTGCTGATTTTGGATGAACCTTCTGCTGCTTTATCGCCAATTTTGGTAACACAAGTTTTTGAGCAGATTAAACAAATAAATCAAACGGGTACTGCGATCGTATTAGTAGAACAAAATGCCCGCAAGGCTTTAGAAATGGCTCATCGCGGATACGTACTAGAGTCTGGACGCGATGCTATCTCCGGGCCAGGTCAAGAATTATTGAATGACCCGAAAGTGGGCGAACTGTATCTGGGAGCAGGTAAAAGGCATTAAACAGCATTCAGAATTCAGAATTCAGAATTCAGTAGTCAAACAGTTTGATATCGGAATAAAAACTTAGATTGTATCTAATTTCTAAATTGCTGTAATTCAAAATGGCTAACAGCTTAAAAATAGTTTCTGGCGGTCAAACAGGAGCAGACCGCGCAGCTCTGGATTGGGCTATAGCTCGTCAAATTACTCACGGAGGCTGGTGTCCCAAAGGACGTAAAGCAGAAGATGGTGTTATTAATATGTGCTATAACCTAACTGAAACGCCATCAGCTGAATATTCCCAACGGACTGAATGGAATGTCCGCGATTCTGATGGAACTGTTATATTTTCTATTACTAAAAAACTTTTTGCAGGCACTTTATTAACTGCTGAATTAGCTCAAAAATATGAGAAACCTTGTATACATATATGTAAAGAGCTAGCTCATGTAAATACTCTCAACGAATTATTATTATTTATATCTAATTATAAAATACTAATTCTAAATGTTGCAGGGCCAAGAGCTTCAGAGGAATCAGAAGTATATCAGTTTGTGAAAAGTACTTTTGAAAAAGCTATTTTTTACTAACAGGACTTACGCAAAAGATAACGAAAGTAGCGGTAATACCCTGCGGGTTCGCTCTTAGCGTTCTCGCAGAGTAGCCGCTGTGCGTCTACATGAATTACCGCAACGCTTGAATAAGGTTTTCAGTCACATATTGCGTAAGTCCTGACTAAATACAGTAGATTCAAGTTGGTAAAGCAGGCAACTTCAGTTTCAACACCAAGTATAAAGCTTCTTTTACTACTGAATTCTGGCTCTTGAATTCTGAATTCTGTTTTGTTAAATCACTCTTAAATCGTGTAACAGGGTACTCTTGCATTCTATTTACATCTGATATCTTCCTGATATTAAGAAAAATGTTGTCAGGTAGATTGATGAGTCAAATTAATGGATTCGTAGGGCGACGTGATTTCTTGAAATTCGCAAGCGTAATGGGTATTGGTACTGCTGCTTTTGGACATCGCTTTTGGAATACACAACAAGCTGCTGCCGCTGATGTTCATTCAGTTAACCCTAATCCAGTCAATGCTAATGAAGCTATTCAACGCTTGCTCAATGGTAATCAAAGATTTGTTCATCAACAACGCAAATATCCCGATCAATCATTAGAACATCTACGATTAGTTGCTAAAGCTCAGTATCCATTTGCCGCAATATTAGGCTGTGCAGATTCTAGAGTACCTGCGGAAATTGTCTTCGACCAGGGGCTTGGAGATTTATTTGTTGTGCGAGTGGCTGGCAATGTCGCCAGTGACATGGCTATAGGTAGTTTAGAATATTCTACAGCCGTATTAGGTTCGCAATTAATTATAGTTTTAGGCCATAAAAGATGCGGCGCAGTTACAGAAGCAATTAAAAATGAACCACTTCCTGGTAGAATTGGCTTTGTTGTTGAAGGTATCAAACCGGCTTTAGCAAATCTAAAATTAACAACTGATAATACTAGTGATGATGCGGTTAAAGCCAATGTTAAATATCAGGCGAAAAAATTACAAGAAAGCTCAGGAATATTAGCAAAATTGCTGGATGCTGGCAAACTAAAAATTGTTGGCGCTTGTTATGATATTGATACTGGTAAGGTCAATCTTGTTAATTGAACATTTGTTAGATGTAGAACTTTGAGTTTAATACTATTTAAAAAAGTATTAGTTATATTGCAATTTTTGATTCGATGAAGTATACAGGTTTTACCTCATAATAATAGTAGAGGAAAGAGAATTTAAAACTTCTATACTTTACTGAATTTAGAAAAATACTCCTAATACAAGTTCACAAAATAGCTGGTATATACATTGGTAAGGGCGTACAGCTGTACGCCCCTACAGCCAATAAATTTATTGCAAAGTTTTTTGAAAATGCAGCACAACTAAAGCTTGTAACAAATAAACCCAGTAGGGGTCACATAACAAGACCGCCTGCCGGGAAGGTATAGTTTATTCTGGCCATGTTTGATTAGGTTAGCGCTTATTTATCAAAAATAATGCCTATCCTCAGTTAGGATAACTAAAATGTTTGTAAAAATTAGTTAATAAACGTTAAGAAACAGGTTAATTTACAGTTAAGGCTATATGGGGAGTAGGGAGTGGACGGGCAGAGGAAGGACTGGAAACAAATGCCCAATGACTAATGACAAATGGCTAATAATATAAGAAAGCGCTTCACACTTCTTAAATAATCTGCTTTACAAGAACTATGGCCAGAGACTTACGGGGATTCATTAAAATTCTAGAAGAAAGAGGGCAATTACGGCGGATTTCAGCTTTAGTTGACCCAGATTTAGAAATTGCTGAGATTTCTAACCGGATGCTACAGAAAGGTGGGCCAGGGTTGTTGTTTGAAAATGTCAAAGGTGCTTCTTTTCCGGTGGCTGTGAATTTGATGGGAACTGTGGAAAGAATTTGCTGGGCGATGAATATGCAGCGTCCAGAAGAGTTGGAAACTCTGGGGAAAAAATTGAGTATGCTGCAACAACCAAAACCGCCGAAGAAGATTTCCCAGGCGATAGATTTTGGTAAGGTGCTGTTTGATGTGGTGAAGGCGAAACCGGGACGGGATTTTTTTCCGGCTTGTCAGCAAGTTGCGTGCGAAGGCGATGATTTGGATTTAAATAAGTTGCCTTTGATACGTCCTTATTGTGGTGATGCTGGCAAGATTATCACGCTAGGATTAGTAATTACTAAGGATTGTGAGACGGGTACGCCGAATGTAGGGGTGTATCGCTTGCAACTTCAATCAAAAAATACGATGACGGTTCACTGGTTATCGGTACGGGGTGGTGCAAGGCATTTGCGAAAAGCAGCCGAACGTGGGAAAAAATTAGAAGTGGCGATCGCACTTGGTGTAGATCCTTTAATTATCATGGCAGCAGCTACGCCCATTCCTGTAGATTTATCAGAATGGCTGTTTGCTGGACTGTATGGCGGTTCGGGCGTGCAGTTGGCTAAGTGTAAAACTGTAGATTTAGAAGTTCCCGCAGATTCAGAATTTGTTTTGGAAGGAACCATTACACCAGGGGAAGTTTTGCCGGACGGGCCTTTTGGCGACCACATGGGTTATTACGGTGGCGTTGAGGATTCGCCTTTAATTCGCTTCCAATGTATGACACACCGCAAAGCTCCGATTTACCTAACAACATTTAGCGGTCGTCCACCCAAAGAAGAAGCGATGATGGCGATCGCACTTAATCGCATCTATACACCTATTCTGCGGCAACAAGTATCTGAAATTGTCGATTTCTTCTTACCAATGGAGGCTTTGAGTTACAAAGCGGCGATTATTTCCATTGACAAAGCATATCCAGGACAAGCAAGACGGGCGGCTTTGGCGTTTTGGAGTGCTTTACCACAATTTACTTACACTAAATTTGTGATTGTTGTGGATAAAGACATAAATATTCGCGATCCGCGTCAAGTTGTATGGGCAATTAGTTCTAAAGTTGACCCGGTTCGGGATGTATTTATTTTGCCGAATACGCCCTTTGATAGTTTGGATTTTGCCAGCGAAAAAATTGGCTTGGGCGGACGTATGGGAATTGATGCTACCACAAAAATGCCACCAGAAACAGAGCATGAATGGGGCGCTACTTTAGAATCAGATCCAGATGTGGCGGCGATGGTAGATAGACGATGGGCGGAGTATGGTTTGGCAGAGTTGCAATTAGGAGAAGTTGACCCGAATTTATTTGGTTACGATATGAAGTAGTATAATGTTCGTCACAGCAGTTATCTGATAACTGCTGTTATCAATGAATTTTTTAGTCAATCCAGCAAGCAGAATTTATCAAATCGAAATTCAATGAATTGGTAAATTTTTATAAGTACCAGTATTAGTTTTCAAATGTCCAAAAAATAATATTTTTTATATTTTAAATACATTTAATAATTGATTTGTTATCTAATTATCAAACGCTGATACTCGTTTATATTAACAATCTATTCCCGAATTTTATCCCAATATTTGCGGAAGATTGGGATTTATACTAATCCAATAAAGGTTAATAAATTTGGTGAGTCAGTATTGATGTTAACTACACCATATACTGATATGTTCATAATCAGTTTTTGGGCTGTGTAACTTCATGGGCGATTCGCATAACTAAATTTTGTAAAATCGAGAGTTCTTACAGATGAAAATCGATTTTAATAATAGTTAGGATGTGAAATAAGAAGATAAATCCAGCTTTGATTGCTGATGCCAGGAGATTGGAGGAATTATGACCAAAAAAGTGAAAAACTCAGCAAACAAGTTAGCGATCGCATTGATATTTAGTTGTATTAGTGTAATGCTCAGTGGTATGGCTAATCAAATAGCTTTAGCGAAATCAACTAATGTACAAAAGTGTGATATTTTTGCCTACGTTACTGATACAGATCCGCAAGGTTTAAATGTGCGGAATGGTGGAAGTACGAAAAACAGAATTGTAGGGAAAATACCGATTAATGAAACAGTTCTAGTTGTTGCTGCTGTTAAAAATTGGGTACAGATTACCAATGCTAGTGATGGTTTTCAAGGCACTGGATGGGTGTTTGTGTCAAACTTAGGCTTATCAACTCAGGGCTATGGTACTAATGGCGTAGAGGTTTTTGCTAATAGCAACGAACAAAGCCGAAAAGTGGGAAGAATTCCTGCTAATACCCCTGTCAAATTGTTAGGCTGTCGGGGAGATTGGGCGCAGGTAGAATATCAAGGTGTTAAGGGCTGGCTGAAAAGAGAAGATCAATGTGGTGCAGCCCTTACTAGTTGTTCTTAAATAAGGAGCCAGAATTCAGGAGTCAGAATCCAGAAGAATTAAAAAATCAAGGTGTTATAGCTTATTGATTTTATTGAAATTATTAAGCTTGGAGATAAAAGGATTCTGACTTCTGAGTTTTGCATTCTGAATTCTTATATAATTGCCAACATTGGAACGCGACAATTTAGAATCTAAAACTGCTTATGCCTTCTCCATTTCCAGGAATGAACCCGTATTTAGAAGATCCTGCATTATGGCCGGGAATACATGGGAGACTAATAGTAGCGATCGCAGATTTTCTTTCTCCTCAACTGCGTCCTAAATATTTTGTCGCTATTGAAGAACGAATTTATCAAACTACTGCTGATGATAGGCTTTTGGTTGGTATTCCTGATGCGATCATAAAAAATTCCCAGACAGAAATAAATCCTAAAATACCGAATATAGCTGTAGCTACACCTGCGGTTCAACCTAAAACAGTAACGGTTCCTATACCTGAGACAGTCAAAGAGAGATATTTAGAGGTGCGAAAAGTAGGAACAAAAGAAGTAGTGACAGCAATTGAAGTTCTTTCACCAAAAAATAAACGCCCAGGAGAAGGACGTAACGCATATGAAATTAAGCGACAGAGAGTCTTGGGAAGCTTAACAAATTTGGTAGAAATTGATTTATTACGTGGTGGAGAACCAATGCTAGTTTTTGGTGATGGTATGCAAAATGATTATCGGATTTTAGTTAGCCGCACAGAAAATCGTCCTCAATCTGATTTATACGCTTTTAATTTACAAGATGTAATTCCTTCATTTACCTTACCATTGCAAAGTGGCGATAGTGAACCTTTGGTAGATTTGCAGAGTTTGTTAGCTGGGATTTATGACCGTGGAAGTTATGATTTAGTAATAGATTACAGCCAGCAGCCATCATTACAATTGTCAGAAGATAATGCAGCTTGGGTAGATGCATTATTACGGGATAAAGGGCTAAGACTATAAGGGTTAAATCAATGCCTTCTATCTTTTTTAGAATGAACCCTATTTATAACATCCTGAATATTTCTAGGATTACAAAACCAGATAATTTAGCCCCCTCCTCGCTTGCGGGGAGGGGGTTGGGGGTGGGGTTCTATCTCTCCAAGTAACCAGCAATATCCTCTAACACCCCCTCCATTCTTTCCAGAACATCCTCATTTCTAAATCGTACAACCTGCAACCCCAAATTTTCTAAAAACTCTTGACGTATCGCATCTTCCTGTTGTGTATAGTCGTGAATTTCGCCATCCACTTCCACCACTAATCCCGTTTCATGACAATAAAAATCGACGATAAAACGATCGATTGCTTGCTGACGGCGGAACTTGAAACCCAAAACTTGTTTGTGTCTCAACTTTTGCCAAAGTAACTTTTCTGCTGGAGTTGCTTCACGCCGCATTTGTCGCGCTAAGGGTTTAAGTTTTTTCCAAAGTTCATACGGCGTTTGCCAAACATTTCCCGGAACCCCACCCCCTAACCCCCTCCCCGCAAGCGAGGAGGGGGGACTGGAGTGAGGGATGGGATTTGGGTTGGGGTTTCGATCTTGGGACATTTGCGCTGTTTGTGGCTAGCTAATTAATATTTGACGTATGTATTATTCCCTGCGATCGCACCTTTCCCTAACTCTTCAAAACTGTGGCATAATCACGATCGCGCCATATGAAAATCAAGTCAGTTTAGCAATGAATTATGGGATTGCGGAGTCAATTTCAAATTTCACTTTGTCAAATTACTTAAATATAGTCACCAATGGACACAATTAGAAGCAAGTTCTAACCCATTTGCTACAGTAGTTATGGCTCATTTGAACTGTGAATACCTTAGAATAACTCCGGCAAATCTATCAATAATTTAGTACTCAAATTCAACTGTAAAAATCGGTTAAATCTGACAATAACCTGCTATATCGTAATACGCTCACTTTCTGCAAATTTAATTGCATTAAATTAAATTAAGATTTAATATATAAGGTTAAGCAATTTTGGGGAATATCACCCAAGCTAATTAAAAGGTTTACGCCGAATGAATATTTTAATAGAATAATCTCATTAAAAAATTCGCAGCAATCAAAATGGATTGGATTACGCTACTGCGATCGCTACAGTCTGATTTTATCAAAAGGTTAGCATCTGGTTGTCTGCTTCATTGTGAAACAGAAGGTCAATATAGTGAATTAACTATAATTTCAGGAGAAAGGTTAAAGACGCTACGGGAATTTTGCTGGCAAATGGCTGAGAAATATAAGCGCGTTTTGCCAGTTCGTGATGTTTTCCTCAGCTACCTTAAAGGAAAACTCGGTGAGGAAGTTGTCAAGGAACGCTTAGCTGATTTTATTACCGAAGTCGATTATGAAAAGCGATTTGGTGGTGATGGTAAAATAGATTTTACCTTGACTTCTGACCCATCTATTGGTATTGAAGTTAAATCTCGTCACGGTAGTCTTGACAGAGTTAGATGGTCAATTAGTTCTGAAGAAGTTGAAAAAAATGCAGTTGTAGTTTGCATTTTAATTCAGGAAGATGTAAGCGAAGCACAATCCGAGTATCATCTTTTTTTAGCTGGCTTTCTCCCAACCCAAATGATTAAGTTGAAGACTGGGAGAATTTCATTTGGGATAGACCAATTACTTTATGGTGGTGGTTTATTTTACTATTTAGAACAGTTACAATCTTCTGTAAATCAGAAATATTTAAAGCAACAGCCACAAATTTACAAATATTTTCCAAATAAAGAAACGCCACCTAAGACAACTAATAATCAGTTGCTCAAACCTTCGTTTAAACCTGATGTAGAAAGCTATTTATATTCTCGCGATGAAGATTTAAGTTTACTTTATATAAAATTAGGTGATGAATCTTTTAAAAAAGGAGAATATGCAAATGCGATCGCTAGCTATAATCAAATCTTAGAAGTCGATCGTAGCAATGCTGATTTATATTATAAACGAGGTTTAGCTCGCTATCAAATAGGTGAGTATGAAGCAGCGATCGCAGATTATTCTCAAGCAATCCAAATAAATATTAATGATGCTAAATATTATAATAAACGAGGTTTGGCTTTATATCAACTTGGCAGATTAGAAGAAGCAATTAACGATTATACCCAAGCTATTAGAATTAATCCTAACCTTGCCGTAGCTTATAAAAACCGTGGTGAAGCTCGTTCTCATACAGGAGATAATCAAGGAGCGATTGAAGATTATACCCAAGCTATTAAAATTAATCCCGATTATGCTGATGCTTATAAAAATCGTGGTATTGCTCGTTATTTACTAGGAACTCCACCAGTATTTTCCCAAGCAATCAAAATTAATCCTCAAGATGCTGTAGCTTACAAAAATCGTGGTAATGCTCGTTCTGATTTAGGAGATTGTCAAGGAGCAATTGAAGATTATACCCAGGCAATACAGATTAATCCTAATTATATCGAGGCATATTACAATCGTGGTAATGCTCGTTTTGATTTAGGAGATTTTGAAGGAGCATTTGAAGATTATACTCAAGCGATCGAGATTAATTCTAATTATGCAGATGCTTATTATAATCGCGGCAATATCCGTTTAGAAATGGCAGATAAACAGGGAGCAATTGAAGATTTTCAAAAAGCCGCAGATATCTATCGTAAAGAAGGCAAGCTAGAAGCCCTCAAAGATACAAAACAAAGAATATTAGATTTAGAAATCGAAGAGTCATTAGATATTTTAAACTTTTAGGCTATTGGAAACGGGGTATTGGGCGTTGAGTATTATTTATTCCCTCTATTTCCCGATCTCCCAAAGCATGTTGAGTGAGATTAATACTTATTATCAAATTAAAATCTCTAATAATTTTATAAATCTTAGTACTCGCTAAAAATCAATCGCAAGATTTAACATTAAATCTTCTGAATTCTCACTCCTGAGTTCTGAATTCTAATTTATTGATATTGATTATCTTTCTTAAATTATTAACTTGTAAAAAGTTATTTTTTTGATTATCTTTAAAGAAAGCTTCTACATCAAAAAACTTAGTAGCGTCAAAAAAAATGAAGCAAAAACTACATTCAGAATCTTCAGATTGTTGCAGTTGCGAACACGAGCATCATGAGAATCATAACCATCATCATGATGAGAATCATAACCATGACCACAATCATAATCACGGTGAAGAATTCAACCTTAAAAATGAGGTATTTCCTTTAATAGTGATTTTAAGTTTGTATGCGCCTGGTGTAATTTTTGAAAACCAATTGCATAATACACTCTACTCAATAGGTGAATATTTGGTGTTCATTCCTGCTTATTTATTAAGTGGATGGAGTGTTTTAAAAACTGCGGGACGCAATATACTTAGAGGTAGAATATTTGATGAAACATTTTTAATGACAGTAGCGACACTAGGAGCGATCGCAATTCATAAATTGCCCGAAGCTGTGGGAGTTATGTTATTTTATAAAATTGGCGAATTGTTCCAAGATATTGCTGTCAGCCGTTCTCGTAATTCTATCAAAGCTTTATTAGAAATACGCCCAGACTATGCAAATCTTCAAACAGAAAATGGGCTAAAGAAAGTATCGCCAGACACAGTAAAAATTGGAGATATTATCGTCGTCAAACCTGGAGAAAAGATTCCCTTAGATGGGGAAATTATTGAAGGTAATTCTCAAGTTGATACATCTGCGTTAACTGGCGAATCTGTGCCGCGAACTGTGAAGTTGGGAGAAACAGTTTTAGCTGGAACAATCAATAAAATCGGTGTCCTCAGCATTAAAGTCACAAAGCTTTTTGATGAATCTTCCATTGCCAAGATTTTAGACTTGGTGCAGAATGCCAAAAGCAAAAAAGCCGAAACAGAGAAATTTATTACTAAATTTGCTCGATATTACACTCCCATAGTAGTTTTTACATCTTTAGCAGTTGCTTTGTTACCTCCTTTATTTATTTCTGGGGCAACTTCTTCAGAATGGATTTATCGCGCCCTGATTTTATTAGTTATTTCCTGTCCATGTGGACTAGTTATCAGTATTCCATTAGGTTACTTTGGAGGTGTTGGAGGTGCAGCTAAACGCGGTATCTTGGTGAAAGGTTCTACGTTTTTAGATAGCCTGAATGCAGTCAAGACAGTTATTTTTGACAAAACCGGAACTTTAACAAAAGGAGTATTTAAAGTTGCAGAAATAGTACCGAAAAATAGTTTTACTCAGCAAGAATTACTAGAACTAGCTGCTAAGGTTGAATCGCATTCTAATCATCCCATTGCCCAATCCATCCGCAATGCTTACGGTAACAATATTGATGCATCTGATGTGAGAGATTATGAAGAGATAGCAGGTTATGGAATTAGAGCTAAAGTTGAAAATAGGGTAGTAATAGCAGGAAGCGATCGCCTATTACATAAAGAACGCATTGTTCATGATAATTGCCTAGTAGAAGGAACAGTTATTCATTTAGCAGTAGATAATATTTACGCTGGGTATATAGTCATTGACGATGAAATTAAAGAAGATGCCAGACAAGCAATTAAAACACTCAAAAAAATGGGTGTAGAAAAAACAGTAATGTTAACAGGAGATAATCAAGCGATCGCTTCTCGAATTGCTCAACAAATTGGCATAGATATCTACGAAGCAGAGTTATTACCAGAAGAAAAAGTCAATGCCATTGAAAAATTCATTAGCACCAACGACAAACATGGTAAAGTAGCCTTCATTGGCGATGGTATTAATGATGCTCCAGTGATTGCCAGAGCAGATGTTGGTATGGCAATGGGCGGCTTAGGTTCAGATGCAGCCATAGAAACTGCCGATATTGTTATCATGACAGATGCACCCTCAAAAGTAGCAGAAGCAATACAAATTGCCAGAAAAACTCGGCAAATAGTTTGGCAAAACATTGGGTTTGCTTTAGCAATTAAAGGTGTATTTATTGGATTGGGTATTTTAGGGATAGCGACAATGTGGGAAGCTGTCTTTGCTGATGTTGGAGTAGCATTGCTAGCAATTTTCAACGCAACTAGAGTGATGAAGTGAAGAATTCAGAATTCAGGAGTCAGGAGTCAGAAAGAGATTAAAACTTCTATTGATTGTTCCTGTTTGATTTTTCCGTAATACCAATTCTGTATGAAGCTGCACATAATCCAATACGGTTCAGTTAAGGATTTTTTGGATAACCATAGGCCTGTAGAGACGTTGCATTGCAACGTCTCTACATTGTTCCCAGGATAAAGGTTTTAATCTTATCTGAACCGTATTGGCACATAATCAAGACCCCCCTGTAGTCCCCCCTTAAGGCTACGGTGTACACACAAATTATCGAATCACTACCAGTCCTCGAATTACCCCACCCTAACCCTGACTTTTCTAAGGGGAGGGAACTGGATTTTCTTTTTTCCTCCCTTGACAAGGATTTTCTTATTTCCCCCCTTGACAAGGGGGGATTAAGGGGGGTAAAACCCGGATCTCAAAAGCAACTCCGATTTGTGTGTACACAGTACCAAAACTGCTGTAATTACAAAAGCTCATCCTCGTATAAGCCCAGAATAACCCGTTATAGAACAACTTAAGTTGAGCTTATACATGGACATATTTTTCTCGAAATTTGTGTTTTTGTATAAATAAAACTAAAGTGGTTCTAGAACTACTTATTTTTAATTTATAGAAAGTCCTCGAACGATAAGTCAAAAATAATTTTTTCTCGAACTACTTATTGTCAATTTATTAATCAACACGTTTTTCTCGGTCTGACACCTTCTGAAGTGACAAATCAACATCTTTTAGTCAATCGGGCATGTTTTTGAGCGAGTCAGGAACATGTTTTACTACAGATCCTTAATCAAATCGGGAATCCGTGATTGCGAAATTGTAGAAGTTAAAACTGAAAAGTAATAATTGAAGAAACCATCCTCAGTAGCATCCCCTTGAGGTATACCGTGAACTCATATATTAAAAGTATCGCTACAGCTGCGTTAGCGTTGTTACTAATTTATTCTGGAAAAGAAGCAGTTGGATTAACCCAAAAAATCGATAGTTCAGTTACTATCGCTCAATCCCAACCATTAACAGACACCTTAATTATTCCTGGGGAAAGAGTCGGGCCGATAACACGCACAACCACCAAACGAGATTTAGTTAAGTTATTTGGTGCGTCTCGTGTTGTTGATAAAACCATTTCTGGTGCTGAAGGAATCGGTAGTTTTGCAGCTACTCAATTAAAGTTAGATCGAGGGCGATCGCTTTTGGTAGTCTGGAGTGATAAGACCCGTACCAAACCTCTGGATGTGCGTAACTTAGGTTCAGCTTGGAAAACCCGCGAAGGTATCAGCGTTGGAACCCCATTGAGCGAGTTACGCAAGAAATTAGGTAACTTTAAACTCTATGGATTAGGTTGGGATTACGGCGGTACAATTTTGTTAGATAGTAGCAAGTTATCTCGCTATCAAGGCAAAGTAATTTTCCGAGTAGACGCTGCTCCTAGCGCATACGAAAAGTTTCCCAATGACTACCAAGCAGTGTCTGGAGATGGTACTTTTTCCTCCAGCAATTCCCATTGGAAACCTCTGGGAATTAAGTTATCAGAAATTATCGTTGTCCTGAATCCAAGTCAGGAATAATACAGCAGTTTTGATTTCTATGAGGTACAGAGTAATCGGTGCAAGAGGCAGGAGTTAGAAGGCAGGGGAGGTAAGGGGGGTAAGGGGAAAAGGTTAAAGGTTAAAGGGAAAAGGATAAATTTAATCTTTCCCCTTTTCCCCTTACCCCTTTCCCTTTTCCCATGCCCAATCCCCAATCCCCAATCCCCAATCCCCAATCCCTTAAACATTACTCTCTAATTGTCGGGCTACAAGTCGGGCAAATAAACCTTCTTGGGCAATCAACTCTGAGAAGTTACCAACCTGCACCATATAACCTGCGTCAATTACATAAATCCGGTCTGCATCGCGAATTGTGCTGAGGCGATGGGCAATTACTACTCTGGTAGCATTTAACTTGGCTAAACTTTCAGTAACGATCGCCTGAGTGCGATTATCAAGTGCGCTGGTTGCTTCATCCATTAAAATAATTTTGGGCTTGGAAACTAGCGATCGCGCAATCAACAATCTTTGCCTTTGTCCGCCAGACAGATTACTACCACCCTCAGCGATTATAGTATGCATTCCCATTGGCATTTGCTTGATATCATCAGCCAAGCCTGCCATCTCTGCTGCTGACCAAGCTTCTTCTAGAGAAACCAAAGCCCCAGCTGTGATGTTCTTAAAAATCGAGCCTGTGCCGATTTTGCCATTTTGCAGCACCACCCCCAACTGTCGCCGCACAGCTTGGAGTTCCATCTGTGCCAAGTCTTTGCCATCATAGTAGACATTGCCTGTTAATGGAGTTTCAAATCCCAACAACAAGCGTAATATCGTTGATTTTCCACTTCCAGAAGGGCCGACAATCGCCACAAATTCTCCTGGTTCGGCATGGATACTGACATCATTGAGAATTAAGCCTCCATTTTCCGAGTAGCGAAAGCTGACACGATCTAAGGCAATTCGGCCGTTTAATTGGCCTGGGTTAAGTTTAGCGGGATCGTATTCAGGTTGCGATCGCAATATCGGTTTTGCCCGTTCCCATATTGGTACAATCCCCCAAATCTCAGATACAGTATTGCTCAGATCAATTACGCCTTTGAGAAAAATCGTCGCTGCATAGTTAAAAGCAACAAATGTACCAAGTGTTAGGCGTGTCTGCATCAATGGCATGACACCGAAAATCAATATAGAATTTACCAAAGGCAGTGCTTCATTAAAGATGGAAACACCATCTTTAATTTGTTGCCAACTCGCCTTTAGCCGGATCTGCTGGCTATACTTTTTTGCCCAAGGGGCAAATGCGCGTTCTTCTGCCATAGCTACCCGCAGCTTGGCGACACCGTTGATGAGTTGGACGCTAAGTCCCTGAATCGCGCCGTCGAGTTCTAGCTGTTTTTGTGATTTATTGACTAATAAAAAGCTAGAAACAACAGTAAATACAGCGGCAAGGATTGTTAAACCAACTTCCACAAATGCTAATTGCCAGCTGTAAATAAACATCAAAACCAAGTTGAATAAGGCAAAAATTCCACTCAACAACGTTCTTTGAGTAGCGCCGCTAACTTTTTGATGAATTTCCCTCACCGCCATCACGCGGTTAACCAAGTCTCCAGAAGTATACTGACGAAAAAATCCCGGACTCAATCTCAGCAACCTGTCCCAAATGGCTGGTTGCAATACGCTATTAGTGGCGCTTTCGATTCGCAAGGTAATAATACTTTGGGCAATTTGAAAAGCGAACTGTGCAAATGCGACTGCAAACAGTACTAATCCAATCTGCCATAATAAAGCGCGATCGCCTTCGGGAATGGCATTATTGATTAAAATAGCCGTTGCTTGCGGCGCAACCATTCCCAATATCGTGCCTAGTACGCCGACTAGACAAATATTAACGATGTCTTTTTCATAACCTTTGATTCCGAACCGCAACAAGTCGATGGCGCTAAGTGCGACTTGCGGTAACGGTCGATACAAAATATATGCTGTGGCTGACAGTGTTTTTGCGACTGATTCATTTACAGGCGTGCGAGTCCGCGCCACCGGGTCGAAGATGACATAATCACCATTATCTTTAGGCAACAAGGCCACCGGGCGTTCCAACTCCGTATAAGCTAACATCGCCCCTTGGTCTTGACGCCACCAGTCGCTTGCCAAAGTCACCCGCCGAATGCGAACTTGGGATGCATTAGCGATCGCCGCCACCGGGTCATTAATAGCACCAAAATCGTCTGCGGGTGGACGAATCTTTATCCCTAACACTCGTCCGACTGCTCCCAGTGCTACTAATAGAGGCGGCCCTTCTTCCAATAAAGCAGCTTCTGGCTCTGGTTGCAATACTGTTGCTAAGTCTGAGAGGGCGTTTTCTATTACTTGCTGATTAAATTGCTCTCGTTGCTGAAACTGACGAAATTCTGCTTCTGCTTCCCTGCTTGCTAACAAACTAAAATATTCAAAAAAATAAGTATGGAAGCATACTAAGCTTGTAAGTATTTCTTCGGCATTTTTGATGTCTGCGGTTGGCAACATCCATCCGGTAACTGCATTTTCCGCCTCCAACCACATAGCACTTGTAAATGGAAACATTGGCGAGGCAGAATTGAGCTTTAATTCCTCAACTCCCATCCAGCGAGTACTTCCCTGCTGCAACTTCACCCACACGAGTGTTTGTTGCCATAACACAGCCTCACCACTCGATAAGGAAAAATCCCCCTCAAATGCCTCTACAACATTTAATGGCATTGCCAACACTGTTTGTTGGGCAGTTAGAGATTGTCCCAAATGGTTCGCCCAACCTTCTAAAAGTGCCACAGCTTGCGGGTCTGCCGCTGCAACTTTTCTCGCCAAATCAACTATTAATATCTGGCATAATTTAGTGGGTTCAATTGCGATCGCAACAAAACCCCATTGGCTTGGTGCTACTACTTCAGGTAACAACGCTGCACCGAACAATGCTTCACCTACACTGACATGGAACAGATAGCGACGACGTTCCTCAACAGTACTGTTTTTCACTCTCGCTGCAAACACCGCTAATGTTCCAGACTCCACCACCCAGACTGTTTTTGGGTCGTTCAACAGTAGTGGTTCGTTTGCTTGCAAAGAGTATAGTTTAGGAGAAGGATTCACCTGCGGGTTACTCATTGTTCAACTAATGGAATGTTTGATGGGCTAGAAGCCTTTTATTATCGCAGTACTTTTATATAGTACATAGCGTTTACAATCTATAATTAATAATTATTTTATTTATATAATTTTCGATGAATATTGTCATTTAAATTTTACTTTTAAAAAATGCTATTAATATAATTCGATACTCCCTGATGACCATCCCCAAAGTCTTGTATAAATTCATCAGTTACTCTATTTGCACAAGTATCTATTTCTTTAGAAAGAGAATTGTGATGCAGTATCTGATGTGCTGACTTTCGTAAAACCTCAAATAATTTAGAACTGTAATCAGAGTCTTCGCTTAAGAAATCCCACAATTCTTTGCCAATCAAAGTTTGCATTTCCCAGTCAGGCAGTATTTGTTTTAATAGACCAATTGTTACTGTTTTACTTGTTCTTTTACCATAAGTAAATCCTATATATGCTTTGTCTCCTTCTTTAATCTTTTCTTGAATTTTTTCAGCCCAATAAACTACTTGGTCTTTATCCATATTGTTCGGGCCGCTTTTTATTTGCAGCCAGGATTTTTCACCATCACTCGTAGTTTTAACCAAATCCCATCCTGATTTTTTAACTTTTTCAACGCTATCAGAGCTAGTAAGTAAGAGGTCTTCTATAAAAAATCCCATAGATGTAACAATTGACCGAGTAGCTGCCATATAAACATTTAATCTGACAACTGCATCTGGAGTATCCAAATTAAGTGCTCTAATCAAAAATGGGTTGGGATTTAAATTTTTTAAAGATAGGCTTCTAACCATATTTAGTTGTTTTTGGGTAAATACCCTACTAATAATGGCTAAATAATTTTCAGCAACTGTCAATTCTGTTGATAAAGTGCCTGATTCCTTATATATAGACAAATTTTTAATTTCTTCGTCTGTTAACTTTAAAACGTTTCTACCAGATAGGCTCTTGAGGGTTTTTAGATTTTCTTCTTTAAATTCTAAAAAATCTTCTATATCTGCAAAATAGGAAGCAAGAGAACGTGCTTTTTTATGTGTAATACCTACCTCCTTTTCTAAGGCATATGCTAACATCTCATGAAAATTTTCTGACACTCTCCTTTCTCCTTTATTTAATTAACTCAAATCCTTTCGTAGTTCAAATGTAAAAAGTGAAAGCTGTTCAAAAACATTTAGTGATTCTGTTTTTTCATTTTTAATTAATTTATATAAATATTGACCTATAGCATAAGCTAATTTGACTGGAACAGAATTACCTATTTGTCTATATCTAGATGTAACAGAACCATAGAATATCCAATCATCGGGGAACGTTTGAATTCTTGCATACTCACGTACGCTAAGAGGTCGTAATTCAAGAGGATGACACATATCTGTAGCCTTCTGATGTGGGCTTGTCGTCACCGTAGGAGAGGGTTTATCCCAAGACAATCTTCTATAAAATCCAACTTTACCACCTCCAGATTTGTAAGCACCTCCCATTGCCTCAGGTTTTAATTCGTCTGGCAAATATCTCCAATTTTGGCCTTCTTTCAATAAAGAAAGATATTTAAGACGTTGTTTAGAATAAGAAACATATTCTGGTTGAGGATCGGATAAATTCGCAAGAGCATCTCTTAGAGTGAGCCATTTTGGAAGCCCTTTTAAACCATTTATATCGTGAGTAGGTTTAGGAAAAGTGAAAACTTCACTATTTCGCGAACCAATAAATATTACTCTTGCTCTCCTTTGTGGTACACCATAATCAGCAGCCTCTACTAACTTAGGAGGAGCGACTTCATATCCAATTGTTCTCATTTCGGCTAATACAGCTTGAAGGGCCGCGCCCTCCATTTCATCTGGTTCTAAAGGAGGATATCCAACACCTCTTTGATTATGAGGTCTATGCCGAATAGGAGACGAAAGTAATCCTTTGACGTTCTCCATTAAAAAAAAGCGAGGTTGGATTTCTTTAACAATACGAATGAAATCCATAAATAAACTTCCACGTGGATCTATCACAGAACCACGCTTCCCCGCTGTGCTGAATGGCTGACAGGGTGGCCCTCCTGTTACTAAATCTACTTCACCAGGTAAAAGAGGTCTACCAAGTTTTAAAACACGTCCTCCTTCTTGTAGCAACGTTTGTGCTGAAATCTGTCTAATATCTCTCGGTACAGCACTTTCACAAAGGTGAGGACGGTTCATAACAATAGTTTTTGTTGCATCAGCATCTATCTCAACTACGCTGACAGTATAAAAACCTGCTTCTTCTATACCCAAATCAAGACCGAAAGCTCCTGCAAACAAAGCAATAGATATTAATTGGTTATTAATCACCTTTACCTCAAGTTCGCAAAAACAATTCTACTCACATTTAAACCTAATAGATTTTTATAACTTCTACAAAATTGTTTAGGTGGGTAATTCTATAGTTGTCATCTAGGTTTTTGAGAAATACTCCTATGCTTGTGCTGAGTGAAGTAAGCGAACATAGGTTCCACCTTGCTGCCATAATTGCTCGTGGGTGCCACGCTGCACGATTTTACCTTGCTCCAACACAATAATTTCATGGCAATCACGAATTGTGCTGAGGCGGTGAGCTACTACAATACACGAACAACCACGCTGTCGCAAGTTACGGTTAATAATCAACTCGGTTTCGGCATCTAAGGCGCTGGTTGCTTCATCCAGCACTAATATTGTAGGATTTCTTACCAAAGCGCGGGCGATTTCTAAACGCTGGCGTTGTCCGCCACTAATATTCATCCCGCCTTCAATTAACTCAAAGTCATATTTACCAGGCAATGACGCGATCGCATCATGAATAGCTGCATCCTGGCAAGCCTTCACCAAATCAGCTTCCGACACGGTATAATCCCAAAGCGTAATGTTTTCCCGCACAGTCCCGGCAAATAAAAATATATCCTGTTCGACCATCGCCAACGAGTTAGCCAACACAGAACGCTGAATTTGCGATCGCCCTACACCATCAAAGCAGATTTCCCCTCCCCAAGGTTGATAAAGCCCGCAAATTAATTTCGCAATCGTCGATTTACCAGAACCACTCCCCCCCACAAGCGCTATCCGTTCCCCAGGCTTGACAACGAAACTCAAATTCTCAATTAAAGCAGGTTCTACCCGACTGTACCCGAAGCTGAGATTTCGTAACTCAATGTGCCCGTGTAATTGGTAGGGAGATGGGGAGATGGGGAGATGGGGAGAAAGAGAATTTATCCTTCCCCCTGCTCCCCCTGCCCCCCCTGCCTCCCC
>NZ_AP018222.1:6062237-6225783 GCF_002368035.1 Nostoc linckia NIES-25
CCCCCGCCCCCTGCCCCCTGCCCCCTGCCCCCTGCCTCTCCTCCACTTCCAAATCAACGGGATTTTGCAACACATCATCAAGGCGGTTTAAGTCGGCTTCTAAATCTTGGAGTGTACTGCCGAAATTGACGAGGCTATTAACTGGTTCTAAGAAGCTGATTGTTAAACTTTGGTAGGCGACGAGCATCCCAATACTGAGATTGCCGTTCATTACCCGTAACCCACCAACCAGCAGAATAGAAGCCGTGGTTAGGGCTGTCAAAATTGTGGGTAATGTGGTGAGAATTTGAGTTTGTAAGCCTAATTCCTGTTGGGCGTTGATTGCTTTAGCGTAATAACCAGCAAACCGAGCAAATAAATCTGATTCCAGCCCGGAAGCTTTGATGGTTTCTATGGATTGGATGCCGCTAACCGTTACACCACCGACTTTGCCATATTCTTGAGCTAGGCGCATATTAGCATCGACACGAGTTTGCGATAAAAATAGCAGGGCAAAGATATTGATGGCAGCAAAACCCAGAGCGATCGCACTCAACAATCGGTCATACTGAATCATAATCAGCAAATAAAAGACCATCATCACCGCATCAATGATTGTGGTTGCCAAAGGGCCTGAGAGTCTTTGTGCCACGCGGTCGTTAAGTTGCATCCGGCTGCTGATTTCTCCAGCAAAGCGTTGGTCATAAAACCCAATCGGCAATCGTAAAATATGCCAGAGAAACTGCCCACAAGTGCTAACTGACAACTTAACCATCAATCGCCGCAGGTAAGTCAGCCGCAATCTGGCAAGCAACGCCCGCAATATAGTAGTTATACCCATGCCTAACAGTAAAGGTCGTAACCAGTCCTGCCGATCTTGGACTAAAATCTCATCGATAAACACCTGGGAAAACGCTGGCACTGCTAACCGAGGCAACGTTAACAGTAAACCTGCCAGGAAGCAAAAAATAATAGTTCCCCGTGAGTTTTGTAAGCGGCTACTTAAAGCGGAGACAATGTGATTTTTTTCCCCGCCCTTCTGAAAGTCTGCGCCTGGTTCCATTACCAGGACAACGCCAGTGTAAGAGCGATCGAATTCTTCCCAACTAACCGTTCTCCGACCGCTAGCAGGATCGTTGAGGAAGACGCGTTTTTTGCTATATCCTTCTACCACAAGAAAATGGTTAAAATTCCAAAAGGCAATGTAGGGAAGACTAGTAGTTGTCACCTTTTGTAGAGGTACTTTTAAACCTTTGGCATTGAGTCCATAGTTTTTAGCAGCTTTGACGATATTAAAAGCTTTGCTCCCATCCCGTGAAACACCACATTCTTCACGCAGTTTAGCTAGCGGTACAATCCGACCGTAATAGCTAAGAATTATTCCTAAAGCAGCCGCACCACATTCCACCGCTTCCATTTGCAAAAGTGTAGAAGTGCGGACGCGATTTGGAAATTTGGGGATTGGGGATTGGGGATTGGGGATTGGGGACTGGGAATTGGGCATGGAGAATAGCGGATGAGTGTTTTAATACTCGTGAACGAGCCTTTGATACTCGCCGACGAGTCTTTGATACTCGTGAACAAGTCTTTGATACTCGCCGACGAGTGTTTAATACTCGCGAACGAGTCTTTGATACTCGCCGACGAGTCTTTGATACTCGCCGACGAGTGTTTAATACTCGTGAACGAGTCTTTGATACTCGCCGACGAGTGTTTAATACTCGTGAACGAGTCTTTGATACTCGCCGACGAGTGTTTAATACTCGTGAACGAGTCTTTGATACTCGCCGACGAGTGTTTAACACTCGTGAACGAATTTTTAAACTCCACCCCTCTACCCCCAGCCCCCAGTCCCCAGTACCCAATCCCCAATTTAATAAATCCCAGTCCAAGAGCGTAGCATAGGAATAATATAAGAAATTGGTGCTTTTTCTCCAACTTTGACTTGGACAGAAGTAGTCGTCCCTGAAGATATTTTTACATCTGAACCATTAGAAGATGACCATTTGTAGCCACTAATTGATGTACTATTTTCTTCTAGTTCTACAAGAGCTTGTACTTTTGCTTCACCTTTACCTGCAAGAGAAGCGGCAATTTCTTTGTTACCAACGATCGCTGTGATATCTTGTGTCGTTACCGGAAAAGAAGAGATATTCGCAACGCTTCCGACAATACCACCTTCGCGTTCGCGTTTGGCAAAGCTGGGAGTCACTTGTACGGACATTCCTGGTTTAATTTGCTTACCATCTTTATTCGCAAAGTAAACAAGACTCATCAGTTTTGAATTTGGCTGTTCGGCTTCGATTGACCCCAACCGAGTACCCGGATTCATCATTTGACCGGGAACAACACTCACTTCGAGAATGTGACCATTATATTTACTGATGATTCTACTTTCTTGAGATAATTGCAGTTCTAATTGGGCAATTCGGCGTTTTACTTCTCGAATTTGATTGGCTTTGTCAATTTTTTGCTTGAGGTCTTGTTCTTGTAATTTAGTGTTTTGAGTATTCAGTTCTTTAATTTTGGTTTTAATTTCGTCAATTCTATTAAGATTTTCAAGATATTCTCGTTGTGTAGTGGTTTCTTGAATTTCCAGATCCTTTAGTTGCACGTCAATATCAGATAGTTCTGCTTGAGTATTGAAGTATTCCTGTTCGGCTTGCACTACCATATCTTGACTGATAACGCGATCGCCAAAAAGCCGACGACGATTCTCGACCCGTGTTTGCAGACTTTTCAGTAAGTAGTTAATTTGTTGTTTGCGAGAATTAATACTTTGACGTTTTTGAGCGATCGCTCTTAGGGTTTGGTCGCGTAACTTTGGCGCACTTTGCTCTCGACGCAGATTATTTTCCAAATCCATTTTCTGCTGTCCAAGAGTAATAATCTGTTGGTCAATTAGCAGCTTTTGGAGTCTGTCAGTTTCTTGATTTTGAGTTTGGAGTTGTTGCAACTTTACTTGTTCTTGCTGTAATTGCTGCTTCAGCACCGATTGGTCGATGATACCCAGTACATCACCTTGTTTAATAACATCCCCCGGCTTCACTTTAAGAGTGAGTAACGGCCCAGAACTAGGCGCTTGAAATTCCACAACATGGTGCGGTTTAATCAAGATGCCTTGACCTGTGACAGTGAGAGGAATTCTCCCAAACACACTCCAAACCCCAGCCACAGCAACTACAAAACCCATAGTAGATAAAGTCAACCAAGCTTGAGGCTTGACCACATTTATCGCTCGGTCTAGTTGTTCTGGTGAAGATAAGCGGTCTAACGCTTCTGGGCGGAAGATGTGGCTATGTTTGAGTTGCATTGTTCTCCTCCTTACTGACAGCGCTTAGATTCTCAAGGCTTTTAGAGTTCTAAGATAAATTGAAATCGGGGAGAACTAGGGGAGAACGAGCAGGAGGCAGGGGGGCATAGGTGTCAACTTAACGTGAAACCCTTGTGAAGAGGCGATATTGAGTTTTCTCAATTACAATCACTCAACACGTTACCCCACCCTAACCCTCCCCTTGGAAAGGGGAGGGAACTAGATTTCTTTTTCCCCCCTTTCCAAGGGGGGATTAAGGGGGGTAAAGTGCATGTGGAACAAGCGTTAAGCTTAAGTTGACACAAATGGGGGGCAGGGGGTCTCCTTCAACTCAAAGGCAAACAGGTGCTGAAACAAGTTCTGCCTGGCTGGGATTTAAATGACAGCGTACCGTAGTGACGATTCTCTACAATCCGGCGGACGGTCTCTAAACCCAATCCCGATCCATGTCCTACTGCTTTGGTGGTGAAGAAAGGTTCAAAAATGCGTGTTTGAATTTCAGGTGGAATTCCACTGCCAGAGTCAACGATCTCAATGTGAGCAAAGCGATCGCAATGGCTAGTTGTAATTTCTAACAATCCCTTACCATCCATTGCATCGATAGCGTTGTCAATTAAGTTCGTCCACACTTGATTTAATTCGCTGCCATAGGCAAGGATTTTCGGAAGGTTGCGATCGTAGTTGCGTTGCACTTGCACGCCGCACTTGACTTTATGAACAAACAATCGCAAGGTATCTTCTAAACCTTGATGTATATCTATTTCTTGCTGAGTGCCTTGGTCAAGGTAAGTATAAGACTTCATCGCTTGCACGAGTTCGGAAATCCTCTCGGCTCCTCGCAAACCATGTTTAATCATCGACATGACTTCAAAGGAGAGCGATAACCAGTGCAATCCCATTTCTCGCAATTCAGTGTTGTCGTTGCGCCAACGTTCCATAAGCTGGTCTAAGGTTTCGACCTCAACACCACCTTCTGCTAAAGGTTCTGCTAATTTCCATGCCTGCTTGACTCCATAGTCTTCTAACCATTCGAGTAAGACGGCTTCGCGATCGCTTAGTGTCACTGGATCTAGCTGATTATTCAAAATCGCTTCATAGCCGCGATCGCGTACTCTCAACCAGTGTTGAGTATGCGCTTCGTCAACGTTGCGTTGTCCGTAAACTAAGTTCATTCGTTGTAGTTCCAGGATGGCGGCTGGCATTTCCCCAAAAGTCCGAACTAATGCTGCCGCTGGGTTGTTGAGTTCGTGAGCTAAACCGGCGGCAAGGGTTCCTAAAGCTGCCATCTTTTCTCGTCCGCGAATGAAAGACTCTAGCCCCCGGACGCGATTTTGCATAATCCGGAAGACCATACGCTCGAAATCGCGACATTCATGCAGCAGTTTGCGAAAGTCTTCTCCCTTTAGTTTATATAAGTTGCAAGTTGTCAAGGCCCGCATTGTTACAGGTGCAGGTTCGCCTGTAAGTACTGGAATTTCACCGAAAAAGGATGGGGCTTCGTGTTGGCCGACGGGAATTTCAATTCCTTCACTGCGGCGGGTGACGTTAACTTTCCCTCTGACTAAGATAAATAAGCCACATCCAGGTTCTCCCTCATGAGCCAAGATATCTCCGGGAGCAAGTTCGAGTGTTTGAGCGCTATCGCAAACCCACTGCAATCGCTCTTTGGGAAGCTGTTGAAACGGCTCTAAGTCGATCAATTCCTCAACACATAACATTAGCGAACCTCCTGGTAATAATTAAGTGAAGAAGGCAGAGGGCAGAAGGCAGAGGGCAGAAGGCAGAAGGCAGAAGGCAGAGGGCAGAAGGCAGAGAGCTTTTCTGTTTGCTCTTGTAGTGTAGGCTACCCTACCCTGCGTGAGCCCCTTCGGGGAACGGAAATGCTTGGTGAACAGACCTACACTGATTGCAAGACCTGAGCCGCTCCGCCTCCGGCTCCGCTACCAAATCAAAAATTTTGGTGTAAGGCTTCAACCCTTACTCCCTTCTCTACGAGACGCACTCGCGTTCGGTCGTGGCAAAAGCTCCGAATCAGAATTCCATAAAAGCCTTCTACCTCCTGCCCCCTGCCCCCTGCCCTCTGCCTCCTACCTCCTTGCCCCCTGCCCCCTGCCTCCTGCCTTCTGCCTTTCTTGCTAAACATTGCTCAGGTAACGGTGAACGAATTGAATAGCAATGGAACCTTCTCCCACACCGGATGCCACGCGTTTAATTGAGCCATAGCGAACATCTCCTGCTGCAAAGATACCAGGAGTGCTGGTTTCTAATAAAAAAGGAGAACGTTCTAAATACCAACCTGGGGGGGATTTGCCATTATGTATTAAGTCTGGGCCGGTGAGAATAAAGCCTTGGGCATCGCGTTGAATAATGCCATCGAGCCAATCTGTTTTGGGGCTAGCACCGATAAAAATAAACAGCGATCGCGCTGACACGGTTTCGATTTGTCCGGTCTTGGCATGGGCGATGGTAATTGCTTCTAAATGTCCTTCTCCCTTGACTTCTACAACACTACAATTCGTACAAACTTGGATATTTTCAGTAGCGGCAATTTGGTCAATCAAGTACTGAGACATACTCAATGATAATGACTCTCCCCGCACCAACATAATCACTTTGCAGGCATACTTAGAAAAGTGCATAGCAGCCTGTCCCGCCGAATTCGCCCCGCCTACCAAGTAAACCTCTTCATTGGTACAGGCGATGGCTTCAGTCATGGCAGCACCGTAGTAAATTCCTGCCCCTGTAAGCTTTTCGGCTCCTGGCACATTTAGCCAACGGTAGGAAACCCCCGTTGCAACTAAAAGCGCATGGCAACTAATCTCGCTACCATCTGCCAATTCCAGAACCCGGTAAGGATTTTCCAGTCTAACCCCAGTTACTACTTGAGGTGTGAGAATCTCTACTCCAAATCGCCGCGCTTGAGTAACTCCCCGCCTTGCCAAATCGCTGCCACTCAAACCAACAGGAAATCCTAAATAGTTCTCAATCCGCGAACTCGTACCCGCTTGTCCTCCTGGCGCTTCACGCTCAATTAAAACAGTACTCAATCCTTCAGAAGCGCCATAGACGGCCGCTGCTAGTCCTGCGGGGCCGCCACCCACGATCGCTAAGTCATAAAAAGGGCGTTCTGCCTGAGTTTGCAATCCAATTTTAGCGGCAATCTCTAAATTAGATGGTTGGATTAATCGAGAACCATCAGGAAACAGCACCAAGGGCAATTGCTGTCTGCCATCAGTTTGTGCGTATTCCACCAGTTTTGCAGCATCTTGTTGCAGTTCAATATCTAACCATTGGTATGGAATCTGGTTACGCGCCAAGAAGTCTTTCACCTGATGAGAAAAAGGCGACCAGCGATTACCAATGACTCGAATGCCTTCAAAGGGTGGGTGGAATCCAGCTTGCCAGTCATCTAGCAAATCATTTAAAACCGGATATAGTCTCTCTTCTGGCGGATTCCAAGGCTTGAGTAAGTAATAATCAAGTTTGGCACTGTTAATTGACTTGATGGCGGCATCTGTATCTGCATACGCCGTCAACAAGGTACGTTTTGCATCGGGGAAAATACCTTTTGCTCGTTCCAGGAACTCCACACCCCCCATTTGGGGCATACGTTGATCCACCAAGAATAAAGCAACTGGTTCATTCCGTAATTTGAGTTGCTGTACTACATCCAGAGCTGTAATCCCGGAATCTGCTCTGACAATACGGAAGCGATCGCCATACTGATGCCGCAAGTCCCGTGATACTGCTTGCAAGACTTCTGGATCGTCATCAACGGTTAAAATTACAGGTTTTGCCATAACTACTGTTACTCAACAATTGCAGTGCTTGGCCGTTGTCTTCAATAAAATCTGTTTTCAAAGGTAACAGAGAACGGCCAACAGGGAATAGTTCAATATCCCATATTTCAAAGCAGGGGATTTGGGAACTTGCAGATAAGTAAGTGGACACAATTATTTAGAAGACGCATTTCGACTGCGCTCAATGCTCGACTTTGAGAAAACGAGGGTTGAGCGAAGTCGAGAGGGTTGAGCGAAGTCGAAACCCGGTAATCTCAAGTTAGGTTTAATTTAGTCCTTCTACTTAATAAACGATCCCAAATTATTTGTACACTTTTAGGGGCGCACGGCTAGCTGTGCATCTCTACAATGGAATATTTTTTTCCTTGTAAGTCCCTTAAATAAAAACATTTTGTTTTTTTGTGCCTACTTTTTGCTCAAAACAAATCTTTTTTCTTTTACAGCAACATCCAAGGTGGTTAGGATATCAACAGATGATAAAACTTAGACACACAAAGGCTTTTCACCCAGTCCCTTGCTATACATAAATAAATTGAGTTGCTCGCAGACACAATATTCCCTGCCCTCAGGACTTGGTCAAAAGATTTACTCTTTAACCAGTTGCTTTAAACGAAAGTATGCCTCTTCTGGTGTTAAGGGTTCGGATTGACTTTCATTAGGTATGTAAAATACCCAGCTATCGCGAAAGTAATGCACGACAAAGCTGGGAATCAAACCCAAGTTGAGTGCTTGCTTTCCGAGTTTTTCAGTTTGTTCCTCTAAACTCAGCTGGTCATGAAATGAATGTTCAGCCATATTTTTTCTCCCTACACTTTAGTTTGACCCTGGAAGAACCTTCAACACGAGCATTACACGAATCATCTATAGGTGGTTTACTATCCACCATGTTCGAGAATAAGCTTGAGAATATTGTGAGAGCATACCTAAATAATTTAAAATCTGCTTTCGTAGAAAATCATAAAACTATTTTGGTCAGTGGTGTTAACCTGAGATTGAATTGGATAGCAAAGTAGGCTAAAAAATATCCAATTGTCATTGCGGAAGCGATCGCCCTATTTACTCGATCGAAAAACCTCTGGTTTTACTACGCAAAACCGTCCCTCTCCGAGTTGGAGCTACGGTATACACACAAGTCTCTTGACCTACACCTTTGTTGCATCGACCTGCACCTTTGTTGCATCGACCTGCACCTTTGTTGCATCGACTTGCACCTTTGTTGCATCGACTTGCACCTTTGTTGCATCGGCTTGCACCTTTGTTGCATCGGCTTGCACCTTTGTTGCATCGACCTGCACCTTCATTGCATCGACTTGCACCTTCATTGGATTGAAGAGCAAAAACTAACCTTCTCTGTCTTATACTGTTTCAATTTAAACTTTATACAAATACCTTGATAGGGGCGCACAGCTGTCATAGGTGTCAACTTAAGCTCAAATTGATGCCCCACAATCGTTTTACCCCACCCCCAACCCCTCCCCTTGCTAAGGGGAGGGGCGATTTTGGCTTTAGACAAAATCGGGGTGGGGTAACGCGGATCTTGATGGTAAATGAGTAGAACTCGCCGATCGCCTTTCTATCAGGGTTTCACGTTAAGTTGACACCAATGCACAGCTGTGCGCCCCTACGATAAATCTATATGTATCAAAATTTTCGTGAAATGGTATTACACAACAAGTCTTTTAAACTTGTGTGTACATGGTAGCCGACTCGGAGAGGGACAGAGTTGAACTTTAATTCAAGGCAGGCAGGGAGAGGTTCGTCCAACTCACGTTAAAAAGGGAACTTATAACCCTCTTTTACCCCCTTTTTAAGGGGGTCGCCGCAGGCGGGGGGATCTTCGCCGAATCGTATTGTCCTTATTCCCAAAGAAGCACTGAAGGCAAATCATCACTAGCTAACCGTAAAAACTCGTAGCCGATTCCCGCTGTACCTCGAAATAAACTGGGATGGAATACTGAACCAGGTAAATTAACGAACATTTGGTATGCTCCAGTTCGTCTGGCTTTAGCCACGACATTTGTAGCATTCTGGAGGGCAATTTGCCGCCAATCAGAGCGCGAGTAGCGTTGCGCTCCGACTAACAGCGTTTCAATTCGACCCAAATTGCCACAGCACAAATGGTCGCTGGCTTCTAATCCATAGTTCTGGGTGGTTTGCAGCGCACTTTCAATTTCGCCTTCGATTCCGGGAATTTCTCCAAGTCTGACGCAGCCTAAACGCGCCAAGCCAATCCCCGGCGCACCGTGACACCAGACAACCGGAAAGCTTGGTGGCTGATTGGGTTCCAGGCTGCGAAAGTCAGGCCAGTTGGCATTGGATTCACTAAAGACGCTGCGCTCATATTCGATGCCTTCCATCGCTGCTTCGTAGTAAGCTTGATTTTGAGTGAAACTGTAGAGTTGCAGCAAAGCATAGGCGATTCCTGCTGCTCCGTGGGAGAACCCAGTTAAGGGCTTTTCGCTGACGGTTTGCCAAGCTTTGGGAGCATTTTCGTAGCTGATTCGATGCTTGAGCAAATGCTCTCCACAGGCGATCGCTTTTTCTAAAACGGTTGCATTCTCTGTTACTCTATGCAGAGACAACAACCCAAGAATGGCTCCAGCGCCTCCACTCATAATATCTAGCTTTTTATCCGCAGCAATCAACTCTGGTGTCATTAACTCTGCTAATGCCTGAGCATCTGCCAATAGCGTCTCATCCTTGAGGAATTGGCTCACCTTCACCAAGCCATAGATTAACGAACCCAAACCTGTTGCGCCACCAATACCCATGAGCCGAGCCATTAATTGCCGAGATTCTAAGTTGGCGGTTTGGATTTGCCGACGTAGGGGTTGCAATGCCCTTAATGCCAAATCGCGGGAGTGCGAGTCATTAGTTACCTGACTGAGTGCGGCGAGAAATAAGGCGACTCCGCAGCGCCCATCGTAGAGATTGTAGCCCAAAACTTGCAATCGGAATCGCTCTGCTTCATGCACGTAACCTAAGCCAATCCAGTTGACACTGCCATCGGGATCTGGTATTGCTGTTGTTTCTAAGTTAGCAGCGATCGCACTGGCTTCGGCAATTAATTCTGCCGAACTCAGCAAGGGTAATGATTCGGCGTTCCATTGCGGACTTCCTTGGCTGGGAGTTTGCGCTACCTTAGCATGGAATGAGCCTTGAATAATCGCCGTTTGTCGAGCTAGATCGATTTCATCCATCGCCTGCAACTGATTCAAGGCGTGTTGGTAACTAGGTTGCCGAAAGTATTCCGGAATAGATAAATCGCTGCTTACCCTCAATTCATCGCTAGCAGCATTCGCCGTGAAAAACGGAATATCCAATTGTTCCATTGCTCGCAATTCTGCATTCAAAATCGGCAAAGCATTGGGTTTTTCTTGAGCAACTAGAAAGGCACGACTCAGACGCTCCAATTCGATGCTATAGTCTGCACCGTGTTTGAGATAATCGGGCGATAAAGTTTTTTGTAAGATGGCACTGTAGATGCGAGTGTTGCGGAAGACAAAGCGGACTTGCTGATTCTGCATCGCAGTTAAGGGACTTCCATCAACCAGTAATTTGTCCTTATGCATCATCAAAAAGCGATACATCACCTCGAATCCGGCAGTAATTTGTGCTTGATAATCGCTGACAGATAAAGCAATCTCACCTAAGCGCGGCACATTTTTTCCGACGGACATGGTGACAGACTCAGAGTGCAGATACATATCGTCGGTATTGATGCGCTCCCATTTAGGTACTTTCTGACTAGCTCTTTGAGAATCTGTACTACCTAGTCCGCTAACATCATAGGCAATGCGGCGATCGCTACTAAAGTCCCAACGCGGTAACAACCCAGTCCGTAGCACAGATGCCCAGAATTGCTGTTCTGCTGCTGTCTCAAATGTAGCATCTGGTGAATTTTCCATCAAATTAGCTTCATGGTGCAGCAATGTTTCCATATCCACTAACACCAGATGTTCGCCACTGGCAATTAAATTTTCGTGGTGGCAATCTGTTCCTCGCAAAGCGTAAAGCACGCACAACAACATCCCAGCACGCTGATAAAAACGTTCTACAGCGGCTTCATCATTACAAGGCTCGTGTGCAATATATTCTACCCAACCGTAATTATTTCGGTTCAGCACCTGGATGACTTTGAAATCTAAAAGCTGATTGTGTTGATTGCACCAGTCTAAAAATTGGTTATAAGCAACTTCCAGTCCTAAATCTTTTGGTTTATAAACAAGTTTTAGCCCAGACTCAAATGTAAGCAAAATAACTGTCCGTCCGCGCTTGTGTGGATCGGAAAGTGAAGTTCTAATTTCAATAACTTTGCCTAAATTATCACTTTTAGAGCTAAAAATTCGCTGTATCTCTACTTTGTCTTGAGCCAAACGCTGAATAAATTCGCCTGCTGACTCTACCCAAAAGTTGACTGCTGTTGCTACTAAGCGACCGAGAACGGGATATTTATTAAATAGAGTTAAAAATCCATCTTCTAAGAGTCGATTGACAAACTTATTATAGTGAGTTTTATTATTGCTATTTTCTGTTGCTAGTCCTAGCAAGTTGATTAAATTGTTACCAAATGGGCGAACTTGCGAAAATTCAAAATTCAGCGTTTTAGTACAAATTCCTGCCAAACGCTGTAGCAAACTGCGTTCTAATTCACTGTAGGCAGCTTTTGAAAGGACTGATAAAGGTAAGCTGTCCTCAGTAAGTTGCCTAGAACCAAGCCTAGTTAAAAGTTGCTGTCTGGCAACTGCGATCGCAGGCAGCAAGATATCTTCAAAGGGAATCGGATTTTCTGGATTGATTGGCAAATCTATTTCCAGTGCAGGCACAAATTCCTTTGCCGTTTCCATAATCTGTTGCAAAGTTTCCGCCCATGTCGGCAATGGTGCTTGCACATTCCAGCCGATGCTTCCCAGGCGAGGGCGAATGGTAGCCAGGTCTAAGCTTTCCCACTGTAAGCGTTTATGTAAAGTGTTCCCGTCACCTACGATTTGATTCCAGCGATCGAGCCGACGCTGAATTTCTTGTTCGTTAACTGAATCGATGTCAATGACAAATTTTTCTATATCAAGGCGTTCCCAAAGAAAGCTAGCGTTGGCAACAATAGTTGTGAAGTTTGCCATAGATGAAGGGACATCTGATTTAGCTATAACTGGATTTTTCATAATGCTGGCTCGACAAGCGCACAAGGGTAAGAGAGCAGGGGAGGCAGGGGGAGCAAGGGGAGGCAGGGGGAGAGAAAAAAGCTTCACTCAACGTTATTGCCCCCTACCCCAAGTTCAATGAAGATTAGCTAAGTCTTCAAATATCAACATTGACCATTTCCCTTAGGACAATCGGTACAACATGACATATGACTGTGGCCGGTGTCAGCCATCATGCCTCCACTAACACTGAGTAATTCTTCCTCGCTCAGTTCGTTGGAGTCCACAAAGGTCAACTCTGCAAGCATTTGAGACAAGCTTTCTACCGTGAAGTTATAACCCTTTTCTGCACTGGCGATCGCTAGTAGTTTGATAGCTTCTGCTTGGTTAGCTGCTGCTTGTACTTGCTGTTGTAGTTGTGCGTTTTGCAGCAATTCTTTGATTTGGTGTAACATAATTATCTTCTCCTTTTTACTTTACTTAATTAATTGGCAGAGATTTTTTACTTGTGTTATGCGTCGTTCTCTGCATTTCTAAAATTTTTGCCTAAGTCTTCAAATATCAACATTGACCATTTCCCTTAGGACAATCAGTGCAACATGACATGTGACTGTGACCTGTGTCAGCCATCATGCCTCCACTAACGCTGAGTAATTCTTCCTCGCTCAGTTCGTTGGAGTCCACAAAGGTCAACTCTGCAAGCATTTGAGACAAGCTTTCTACCGTGAAGTTATAACCCTTTTCTGCACTGGCGATCGCTATTAGTTTGATGGCTTCTGCTTGGTTAGCTGCTGCTTGTACTTGCTGTTGTAGTTGTGCGTTTTGCAGCAATTCTTTGATTTGGTGTAACATAATTATCTTCTCCTTTTTACTTTACTTAATTAATTGGCAGAGATTTTTTACTTGTGTTATGCGTCGTTCTCTGCATTTCTAAAATTTTTGCCTAAGTCTTCAAATATCAACATTGACCATTTCCCTTAGGACAATCAGTGCAACATGACATGTGACTGTGACCTGTGTCAGCCATCATGCCTCCACTAACGCTGAGTAATTCTTCTTCACTCAGTTCGTTGGAGTCCACAAAGGTCAACTCTGCAAGCATTTGAGACAAGCTTTCTACCGTGAAGTTATAACCTTTTTCTGCACTAGCGATCGCTATTAGTTTGATGGCTTCTGCTTGGTTAGCTGCTGCTTGTACTTGCTGTTGTAGTTGTGCGTTTTGTAGTAATTCTTTAATTTGTTGTAACATAACCATATCCTCTGTTTTGTTTGGCTCAATGCAGAGATTTGACGCTTGTTCTGTGCGGTGTTCTCTGCTCTTATGATTTAAATTTAGAGAGTAATAGGGGAAAACTAGGGGAGATAACTACAGCTAGAGAAAAATATTTTGCCACGAAGTAAAAGCTGTCCAAATCCATAGCTGGCAAGCTTTATGGTGAATGCACACTTTGCAAGAGCGCTTTAAATCTATGAAGAGTCTCGATTTTAGCGATCGCTAGCCTAAAACACTCTACAAGAATTTTATTTTTACTTTATAAATAAGCTCTAAATACTGTACTTTAATTGACTTGTAATTTGCTGTATATCGATCGCAATAAAGTACAGGCTATTAATAGCGATCGCACCACCTATCTACTAAAACAAGTCACACTGCTAACCCAAGTCTCTGCAACTTTCCAAACATCCTTGCAGCCTACAACAAATCGTCACCCAATTAAATATGCTGTTATTTGCCTGATAAAAATCTGAGTATCCTAACTCAGAACACTAGCAAAACAAAGATATTCAGCCAATTGGTGTTTATTTATACTATTTCAATTTTTTGTAGTCGTTATACTCATGACTTAGGTTCTACCTGGGAATTAGGAAGTGGCTTTGCCACTTCTTTTTATTTATATCGCAGCCCAGCAAAAAATAAATTAAAAGTTAAAACTAATTAGTTTCAACTTTTAACTTTTATTTAGCTCTTCAGCAATTTGTAACTTAATGAAGTAAAATATCTGATTCCGAAAGCCAGAAATCAAACTTTTTTCCTCCTGAATTCTGACTCCTGAATTCTGATATTAATCATTACTCATACTATCTCGCCATCTTTCGCGCTTAGCCTTGCTTTCATCATCGCGCGATCGGGTTTCTTCCCAAGTTCCCCACATTCGAGACTGCTGTTTTTCAACATGATTGATGAACTGCATAATTGAACGATCTGCCTTAATTGGGGTCTTCAAATCAAACTGAATAGTTTGGACAACTTTGATGTCACCCATGAGAAAGAACTTACCTGCAATCTTAGTCAACCACAGCACAACTCGATTGCATAACCAACCAAAAATACCCTTACGTTTTTTAACCATCAACAGAATTTGACCTTCAGCTTTTCCCCCTTCATGAAGGCGCGTAGCAAACATCATGTGAACGTGGAGAAAATCAGGGCCAACTGTCACAATATTAATCGTACCGTACCAATAGCAAATACTGTAAGTAATGTTATTTTTGTAGAAAAGACGGATGAGCTTGATGAAAAATGAGTTTTCTTTGATGGGTGCAATGTTGTTAAAGATAATTGCATTTTCGTTGAGTTGCTGTCTTTCAAAGACAACTTCTACGGGTAATTTGTGAACTGTATTCAGATGTTGAGCATCAATGGCATTAATCATCACCACATTAGGATGGCAATTCATTAAAAAGTGAGAATGGATAGCAACATCGCACTCTTTTTGTTCTAACTCTGGAACAAAAGGTAGAGGTTGTTGTGGTATTTCTCCAGTCCAAACCCAAATCATCCCGTATTTCTCAGCAGTTGGCCAAGATTGTAACTTCAAAGAAACCGGCGTCTCTAAACATGGGATATCAATACACATACCTTCGCCATCAAACTTCCAATGATGGAAAAAGCAACGTAGTGCATTCCCTTCCACTTTGCCTTCAGCAAGGTGAGCGCCCATGTGCGGACAGTAGGCATCAAAAGTTACTACTCTTTTGTCTTTACCCCGATAAATCACTAGCTCTCTACCCAAAATTGTGATAGGCTTTACTTCACCTACCCGCAGATTTATAGAAGGTATTACCCAATACCATCCTTCAATAAAACGCTCTGAATTATTAAAATTTTTAGGTTTACGGCTTGAGTTAAAAGTCTGGTAATTGAGATTCATTTTTATAGTTTCACTTATAGTGAAGCGTTCGATCTACAAGTAACATGGCAACTATAAATAAACAGTTACTTTCAGTACTAGGACAATTAGTTAGCCAATAAATTGAAATAAAATTTAGAATATTACAGTTAAAAATGTTAAAATTGTAGCAAATATATAAAAGCCTAAATAAGCTAGCATAGACTCACAATAAATCTTTTAAAAATTACAACCAGTAAAATTTCGGGCTAAATAAAATTTTCCCTTACTTAAATAAAAACTAGCTATATAATTTTTCATTAAAAAGACAGTATTGAGGTGCAGCAATGTTAACTACAAACTGCTAAATTATTTGTAATTTAATATTTAAATTATGTAATAATAATCACAAAAAAGGGGGGATCTACCGTGTTAGCTCAGGATAACAAACTGCTTTTAATTGGCCAGGTAACTAACTTAAGTAAAATTTCCATTAGGACAATCCGTTATTACGAAAGTTTAGGTTTAATCAAATCATCAAGGCGAACAGGAGGAGGCTTTCGCCAGTTTTCTTCAGATGTATTGACTCGTCTAGCTTTCATTAAAAGGGCACAAAACTTTGGTCTAAGCTTAGAAGAGATTAGAGATATTCTTCAAATCTATGACCAAGGGCAAGTACCTTGTGGTGAGATTCAAGAAAAGCTAGAAGAGAAGCTTTTGCAAATCGATCGCCAAATCGATCAGTTATTAACCTTACGCTCGGAAATCAAAGGATTACTTTCAGGCTGGAAAAATATGGAAGATCGGCAGGAGGATACAATTTGTCCCAACATGCAAAATACTAAGTAGGTCGGTGTTGAAAATTTTCGTTATGACAAGGCAGGAGGCAGGAGGCAGTGAGAGTGCCGCAAACAAAAACCTGCACCAAATCAGAAAATTTTATATTTGATTCTAACATCGCCTATTTTAAGCATCTGATTTCTTTGCCTACCATCTACAATATGGAGGCAGATACGATAACAGACATTGTAGGAGATTTTTTGGTGGATTCCCGATACACCCCCGCAGCAATTGAGGAAAAATGGCAAAAAACATGGGCAGAACTTGGCTTAGACCGAACACCGACAGCTAGCAATAAGCCAAAATTCTACGCTTTGTCCATGTTTCCCTATCCATCGGGCAGCTTACACATGGGTCACGTCCGTAATTATACGATTACTGACGTGATTGCCCGCCTCAAGCGAATGCAAGGGTATCGGGTAATACATCCAATGGGTTGGGATGCCTTTGGTTTGCCAGCAGAAAACGCCGCCATTGACCGTGGCGTACCGCCAGCAAAGTGGACTTATCAGAATATTACCCAGATGCGCCAACAATTGCAGCGTCTCGGTTTATCTATTGACTGGGAATGCGAACTTGCTACCTGTTCGCCAGATTATTACAAATGGACGCAATGGATTTTCTTGCAGTTTTGGCAAGCGGGTTTAGCTTACCAAAAAGAAGCGGCGGTAAACTGGGACCCCATTGACCAAACCGTACTGGCAAACGAACAAGTCGATAACGAAGGACGTTCTTGGCGCAGTGGGGCAATAGTTGAGCGCAAATTGTTGCGGCAGTGGTTTTTTAAAATTACTGACTATGCCGAAGAATTACTCAGTGACTTGGATAAGTTAACGGGTTGGCCTGAACGCGTCAAATTAATGCAAGCAAACTGGATTGGTAAATCCACAGGTGCTTACTTGGAATTTCCAATTATTGGCATAGATGAAAAAATCGCTGTCTACACCACACGCCCAGATACAGTTTTTGGCGTGAGTTACGTGGTATTAGCACCAGAACATCCTTTAACAAAGCGCGTTACCACCAAAGAACAACAAGCAGTGGTAGAAGACTTTATTAAAGAGATTTCTAATCAAAGCGAGTTGGAACGTACCGCTGAAGATAAACCTAAGCGGGGTGTCCCCACTGGTGGTAAAGCAGTTAACCCGTTTACAGGGGAAGAAGTACCGATTTGGATTGCTGACTACGTACTGTATGAGTATGGTACTGGGGCAGTTATGGGCGTACCGGCGCACGATGTCCGGGATTTTAAGTTTGCCCGGACTTATGATTTGCCGATTGATTTTGTTATCGCTTCCCCAGATGATGTTGCAGGTTTTGACTTAACTCCACCATCGGAGACGGATGAAGTTACCCAACTCGTGCAAATTGAATATAACCAGGCATACACTGAACCAGGGATTTTAATTAATTCCGGTGCTTTTACTGGCATGAATTCCACAGATGCGAAACAGGCGATCGTGGAGTATGCCGAACAACAAGGTTTTGGTAAAATGCGGGTGCAATATCGGTTACGGGATTGGTTGATTTCCCGGCAGCGGTACTGGGGCGCACCGATACCCGTAATTCACTGTCCCAATTGCGGGATAGTACCAGTGCCTGACAAAGATTTGCCAGTACAGTTACCCGAAGAGGTGGAATTTACTGGACGTGGTGGTTCACCTTTGGCGCAATTGGAAAGTTGGGTAAATGTACCTTGTCCGACTTGTGGTACTCCGGCGAAGCGGGAAACTGACACGATGGATACTTTTATTGATTCTTCGTGGTATTTCTTGCGTTTTCCAGATGCTAAGAACGAACAACAGGTTTTTGATTCCACTAAAATCAATGACTGGATGCCAGTAGATCAGTACGTAGGTGGAATCGAACACGCAATTTTACATTTGTTGTATTCGCGCTTCTTTACTAAGGTACTGCGGGATAGAGGTTTGTTGAATTTTGACGAACCCTTCCAACGCTTGTTAACTCAAGGTATGGTGCAGGGTTTAACTTACACAAATCCTAATAAGAGTGGTAAAGATAAATGGGTTCCTTTTAATCTTGTAAATCCAGCCGATCCGCGAGATCCTAAGACAGGTGAACCACTGCAACTCGTTTACGCCACCATGTCTAAATCCAAGGGTAACGGTGTAGCGCCAGAAGATGTAATTTCCAAGTACGGTGTAGACACAGCGCGGATGTTCATTTTGTTCAAAGCGCCGCCAGAAAAAGATTTGGAATGGGATGAAGCCGATGTCGAAGGACAATTCCGCTTTTTAAATCGGGTTTGGCGTTTGGTGACAGATTATGTTGCTGCTGGGGTATCTAATAAAAAAGCCGAACTTTCTGATTTGAGTAAGGCAGAAAAGGAATTGCGGCGGGCAATTCACACTGCTATTCAAGCGGTGACAGAAGACGTTGAAGACGAATATCAATTCAACACGGCTGTTTCAGAATTGATGAAGTTGAGTAATGCTCTCACTGATGCCAGCTGCAAAAATTCACCAATTTATGCAGAAGGTATTCGGACTTTGGTGATTATGCTAGCGCCTTTTGCACCACACATTGCCGATGAATTATGGCATTTGTTGGGTGAAAGTGATTCAGTTCACACGCAAACCTGGCCATCATTTGACCCGGCTGCTTTGGTGGCTGATGAAATCACTTTAGTGATTCAAATTATGGGGAAAACTCGTGGGGCGATTCAAGTCCCAGCACAAGCTGATAAAGCCGCGTTGGAGAAATACGCCCGTGAATCTGAAGTTGCCCAGCGTTACATCGAAGGCAAAGAAATTAAAAAGGTAATTGTGGTTCCTGGGAAGTTGGTCAATTTTGTAGTCAGCTAAAGGTATAGGGTATGGGGCATGAGGGGAGGTAGGGGAAAAGGTTAAAGGGAAAAGGGAAAAGGAATAAATTTAATTTTTCTCCCTTACCCCTTTGCCTTTCCCCGTGCCCTGTTTCCCCAATGCCCCATACCGGACTCTTTACTTCTGGCTCAAAATTGTTGCAGTTGCCAACGCTTCAACCAAGCCACGGACAGCGGCAATCATCGCTACTTCGCTGTTGAGTTGGTTGATGGCGGAACCAACACCAACACCAGCAGCACCAGCGGCGATCGCTAATGGTGCAGTAACGCTAGAAATGCCTGAAGCACACAGTACTGGTACTGTCACAGCACGAGAAATTTCATAAGCTGCTGCCAAGGTGGGGGCAGCTTTTTCAATTAATCCTAAAGTTCCAGGGTGAACTGGGTTACTGCTAGTACCGCCTTCGGTTTGGATAATGTCTGCTCCAGCTTTCACCAGTTCCTCTGCTAGTTGTACTTGGCGGTCTAGTTCCAGGATGTGGGGAACGGTGACAGATAAAGTAATTTCTGGCAGCAGAGCGCGGGTTTGCTTAGTCAAGGCTAGTACTTCCTCAGCCTCGAAACGGCGTCCTTGAGCATAAAATGAATCGAAATTTCCGATTTCAATTAAATCAGCGCCAGCAGCCACAGCTTGAACAAATTTCTCTGGTTCGACTGCGGATACACAAATTGGTAAATTTGTCAAACTCTTAGCTAGCTGGACTAAGCTCGAATCAGCGGCGATATCGACAAAAGTAGCACCACCAAATTCAGCAGCTTTGACAGTAGCGGCAACGCTAGCAGTGTCGAAGTTATTTAAACCGCTGATTACTTTGAGAACGCAGCGGTTAGCAAATGCACGTTGGAGTGTGGAATGCATCGTCATAGTTTGGCTTTGAAGCTACAAAAATTAGGTATATTCTACCGTTCCTTAGTCGATCGAGAGCCTAAATCACTAGAACTCTTGCTAAATTTTGATAGCTCGATCGCAATGTGGATTGTAAGCGATCGCTTAAACTACCAATAAGTATACTGTAACTGCACGTAATTTTTTACACATTTCGCTTTCCATCAAATAGTAGTTCTATATATCTAAAAAATTTATTTTTTTAGATATATCAGAGGGTGTAAGGGTAAATGATGGAATATTTTTTTGAATTACTAGATAAACATCATCATATTCATTGCTTTCTTTAAAGAACCTTATTACTTCATTTTTCTTCCAACCTTGAATATAAAATATAAAATTGTTCTTTTCGTTTTTAACTGTAAGTAAATCTATAGTTTTTGTTGGATTGGTTTTCAATATTTTACTTAATTTATGACGTTTAATTTGAGTATCTGTAAATAACGATGTTTTTAGAGGCTTAACCTGAACTTTACTAGATAAAAGTTGCATTTCTAGCACTACAGGGATTGAATCAGCAACCACAAAAATTCGCTGTTCTCTGGGCGGCAAATCTTGGAGACTCTTGGCAAGCCTTTTGTTGTCTTCAGTTTGAGTTTGCCAATAAGGATAAGGAACTGAATAACAAACTCTGTAACTTACAAAAATTATCCCAACCAAAACTACAGCCAAGCTAATGCCGATAATTTTTTGATTTCTCCAAAAAGGAAGTATTTTTTTAAAAGCAGCGTGCAATAATATTGCATTACCAATTGCTAGAACTGGAGAAACATAAATAAAATGACGGGCTGGATAATAGTTTGGTAGCCAAAAAATATAATTGACAAGTAGCGTAGGAAAGATGAATAACAAAGTTAAATCGTCGCGTTTAACCCAAAGGTAAACCAAACTAATAAAGAAAGTGAGAACATATAATGGATTACAAGCTTCAATAAAAGTTTTAGTTCCTATTTTGAAATTTTCAACTACTAGATCGGGTCCATGATGGAAAATTAAATCTTCCAATATACTGCCACTCTCTATGTTAATTTCTGGAAGTTGAGATTTGACCGCAAAAAATATCATTATGGGGAAAAAAATATATAAACTCGAATAAGAAATAACTTTTGTTAAAGAATATCGCTCCAGAAAAAAGTAGCCTGGAATAAGTAAAAACATTAGGACTGCATCCAGCCTAAACATTAAGCATAAAGAAAAGGCAGAAATTATCAATATATCTAATAATATTAATTTCAGTAGCCCAGCATCTGAAGATTTTATCTCTGAGCGATATGCAATTAACGCTAAACCTATGAACATGAATAATACAGCTTGGATCATTGGATGCCCATACAAACTTGTACTCCACCAAACTGGAATCAATATTAATAGTAAATTCGCTAATACTGCCGTGGTTACTCCCCAATATCTTTTGACAAGATAAAAAACAGGAATAACCATTAAAATTGAACTCAAAGAACTTATATAGTTAGCAATTGGGGTAATTATAGTAAAGTTATGTTGAAAACATGGTCTAAAAATATCTATCAGTGCATAGTAACCAAAAGAGATGTTACGAGCATAAAGCAATGGGCTACCTAATGGTTTTCCAGATATAATTGAGTCAATTATTCCGATTTCCATTCTGAAACCATCCCTTTCACCTGGTGTATCTCTGTAAGTGAAAGGTAGATAGGAGATACTGGCTAAAATTAACAGCAAAACTACTGTCAGGATAAGGTTTCGTCTGAATTGCATAATGGTAATCTCAGTTTTTTATTGTCAATCTAGTTCAGTTAAGAATAATAGTCCCTTGGATTGGAAGTAAGCAAATACGTTCATTAAGAAAATGATAAGCTAGTATGCATTTAAATTCTATATTTTGCGCTCAATTTGTCAAGAGTCTCAAGTGAAAGCTAGCCTTCGGACTCTTGAAAGACTATAAGCATTTGTGGCCTAATTATTTAGGCAAATTCACATTATGTATTTTATTGTTTAAAAGTTTGAGCTAAGATATTGATTTCAGAAGAAAAGCTAATTTATATAATGGTAGATATGAATAAATTAAAAAAATTAGAAATTCAAAATTTCAAGAGATACAAATTTGCCCCAGCTTGCGAGGAAGAGCAAATAGTTTTTGGTGCTAGGCGGCCTGGATACACTAATCAAATGGTTGAAGATTGGATAGAATTCATGAAAAGCCAAGGTATTAAGCGAGTTTGTTGCCTTCTTCCCGAAGAACAATTAGCTTCCTACTCCGATCTTCTAGGGACATACAAACAGGAATTTGGTAGTCAACTAGTTTGTTGGGCGCCGATCGCAGATTTTCATTTAGCTGATTTAGAAACCCTTACACACAAAATAATTCCTTTTTTAACTGAAGCAGATAAACAAAATCAAAAAGTTGTTGTACACTGCTTTGGTGGAATTGGACGTACTGGACATGTGTTAGCGGCATGGCTAGTTAGCGTCCGGGGATTATCAAACGAAGCTGCAATCAAAGCTGTGAAAAAAACAGGAAGAAATCCTTATGAAGCGGCGATCGCTGCTGTATTCAAAGGCAAAAATCCTTTGAAAGTTGTAAAAGACACTAACATACTTTTGAATAATTGTCGTCTAGCCGTGCAGAGTAAATAGTAGATAATCGAATAATTATAACGAATGCCAAATTTATTAATATGTGTCTTAATGACGAATTGCCAATTACGGACTAGTGCAATCAACCTACTTAGGAGGCAAACTCTATGACAATGATTTTAGATAAAGTAGTTCCTTTTGGGAGGTCAATGGATGAATATATAAAAATGTTTAATTTGACAAACGCAGATTTAAATAAAAAAATTATTGGAATTGGCGATGGCCCGGCAAGCTTTAATGCTGAAATGACACGTCAGGGAAAAACTGTAGTTTCTATCGATCCACTGTACCAATTTTCTGGCGATGAAATCCTGAAAAGATTTAATGAGGTAGTAGATAACATTATCAATCAAGTTAAGGCTACACCAAACGATTGGGTATGGAGCTATCATAAATCTCCAGAAGACTTGCGACACAACAGAGTTAAAGTCATTCAAGAATTTTTAGCTGATTATGACAATGGCAAAAATACCAACAGATACATATTTGGTGAATTGCCAAAGTTGGCATATGATAATCAAGAATTTGACATAGCCCTTTGTTCGCATTTGTTGTTTTTATATTCAGACCATCTGGATTATGATTTTCACTTAAATTCAGTTGGCGAAATGCTCCGTATTGCTAAAGAAATAAGAATATTTCCTCTGATAAGTTTAATGTTAAATCCTTCGCAACATTTAGAAAAAATAATTAGATATTACAGTGCCAAAGGTTACAAAATCAATATTGAAAAAGTTGAATATGAATTGCAGCCAGGTGGAAATCAAATGTTGAAGATAACCAAAGATGTGGATAATAGTTAAAATGCAGAGTTTTTGAAAATCCTAAACATAAAATGATTGAATTATAATCAATAACAATGTTAAAAGTATCTTTTATTGAGATTTGGCTTGATTGGAAACTAATATTCATCAAATAGTCGGACTCAAATTCATACCGAATTCTGACGCCTTGGCGGAAAGTCTCCGGCTTTGCTCCTAAGTTCTGAATTCTTCTTAAGAAAGATACAATGGCATTCAGTATTGGTACTCTTTTTCGCCCTATGCTGCCAGTCATCTATTCCGATGAATTTTTAGATCACAAGACTGGAAAATACCATCCGGAAAAACCAGAAAGGTTGACAGCGATCGCTAATGCCCTAAAAGCAGCTACGTTTGCAGATAAAATCGCATGGCGATCGCCCACACCAGCACCAGAACAGCCAGAGTTGATGCCTTTGTTAGTTAAGGCTCACAGCCCAGCTTACATCAAAAAACTCTCTTTCATTGCCTCTAGTGGCGGCGGCCCTTTGGATGGAGATACCCCAGTTTCGCCGCGCAGTTATGATGTGGCATTGTTGGCGGTCAGTGCTTGGTTAGATGGAGTTGAGACTGTATTAAAATCCGGGAATCCGGCTTTTGTATTGGCGCGTCCACCAGGACACCACGCCGAAAGCGATGCCGGTATGGGCTTTTGCCTATTTTCTAACGCCGCGATCGCCGCTTTTTTTGCCCTAGAACAACCCGGAATTAACCGCGTCGCCATCCTCGATTGGGACGTACATCACGGTAATGGTACTCAGGCGATCGTCGAAACTCATCAGCAAATCGCCTACTGTTCCATACATCAGTACCCATGCTATCCCGGTACTGGCAGAGCAACAGAACGCGGCTTTTATAATAATGTCTTGAATTTACCAGTACCCCCTGGTAGTGATATTACGGTCTATCAGCCATTATTTGAAAAAAAGGTAGTACCGTTTTTAACTAACTTTGAACCGGATTTATTAATTGTCAGTGCTGGTTATGATGCCAATGCGGCAGATCCTTTGGCAAGTATCAACTTGCAATCAGAAGATTATGGTTTGTTCGCCGATTATTGTCTGGCGCTAACTCGTAAAATTCTCTTTGGCTTAGAAGGTGGCTACGATTTTGATGCACTTTCTCAATCGGTTGTAGCAACTATCGAACGTTGTCTACTTTAACCTGACCGCAAAAATCGTAATATTTCTTTACATTTTTTCGGGCGATTGCTTTCCTCAGACGTTCTTTAAAATCGCAACATTTCTTCACATTTCCCAGATGCGATCGCATCTGGGAAAAAATAGGGTCTTTTTATTTAAAAATTTTTTAGGGTTTCTTTTTTCTCAGTATAATCTTGGGATTGTCGATGGATCTCCTTTTGTATATGCACTGAGATAGATGCACATGGCTAGGAATTTTTTCAGTAAATTCTCTAGAATCTCTTCTTGAGATTTCAGAAAATAGTCTTGAAAAATAAACCTTTTATAGATATTTGGTTTATTGAGTATTTGTCACTGAATTGACGAATCCAGAATCATATTTACGTAAGTCTAAGGTTTCATAAATTTTGTTGGGACTTATGTCTCAGTAATTTCTTTTACAAATACTGTTTGAAGTTCATCAAATCTTCAGAAATAAAAAGTTTCAGCAGTGTTCATAAACAGCTAAAGTTTTGTTAAGATGCAATTGCTAGCACTTTTTCAGCGAAATTCACCTATCACCATGTGGAGAAATAAAAAGTACTAGCGGCACAAAGTTTAGAAGGTGAAGCAATGACCACCTATATTTTTTTCGACGAAGCCTTACGAATGCTGACCAACGCCTTTTTGATATCAGCAATACTGTTAATAGCAGCTTCTAGTATAGGTTTAGCTGTAATTGAAACAATAGAAAAGACAGGAGAACGTTAAGTTTGTAGATAGCAGTGTAATTATTGCTAAAAACCATTGGGTGCAAGTGTTCGCTGTGAAATAATCCTGGGAACACTAAACTATAAAAGTCTCACAGCGTTGCAGTTTTACCTGGAAGTCCAGCAAATGCACAGGTAACTAACTGTATCGCTATTGAGACCTTAACCAAGGAGCTACTACAATGGGTCTACTCGATGCTGTGTTGGTTGCAGGAAGCCAAAAACCAGTACTGAATTCAGCGGAAGCTTTTGCTGTTATAGTTTTGATGGCAACAGCCCCAGACGGTTACCTTTCCGTCGAGCAAGCAAACTCTATCACTTGTGTGCTGTCTCGGATGAAACTTTTTAAAAGTTATCCCCATGAGATGATGAAGAGTCTGTTGGATAAAATTTTATCTCTTTTCCAAGAGGATCATTTTAATACTTTATTTAATGCTGCTAAAGATTCTCTATCTCAAGACTTGCGGGAATCGGCTTTTGCAGTAGCCACCGATTTAGTCTTGGCTGAAGGTATAGTAGCTGAAGAAGAAAAAAACTTTTTGAATGATTTGTATCAAGCTTTAGGCGTTTCCAGTGAGATAGCAATACAAATTATCCAAGTAATGTTAATTAAAAACCGAGTATAGTTTAACAGAAAATATCCGCAATTTAAACTATATGAATACCCGATAAATAAAGTAAGCCAAATTTGACTTCCTAAAAAAATACCATACAGTATAAAGCAAGCGGCAGTAAGCGAAAGCCACTTAATCTTTTTCTATTGCCTAGATTATCAAAAACTATTAAGCTCGCGAATTGGTTGTTACTTCATACACTATTATCCAACAGCCGAGCGTGGATGATTTTAAGTTGCTCCTGAGTCTTAATTGGCGCTCGTGGTGTTGGTAATTCAGTATTAGGCCAGCTTAATAAATCGTTGCAGGGACACAACAAAGCTGGCATCCCAAGGTTTCGTGCAGCTACTGGCATTGTGCAGCGACAGCAAGGTAGCATCTCCCATGCCGATGTCAACAGTTCGGCAATGGTTTCGTCTGTACCTTCCAAATGACAGTTGGCAGATTCTTTGGAGACAATCTGCTCCCAGCATTCTTCAAATTCTTTACTATAGCGATCGCCATCTAGTACGGATTTTGGCAAAATGCTTGCCTTGCCGTTGCCGACGATTACTTTCTTACCGAGTTGAAACCAGTAGGCGAGATATGCCTTAACTTCTTGTTTAGTAGCCATACCATAATTGTAAATTTTAATGAGGATATTTCGGAGGTTAAATGTTTAATTTTGAATTAAGTCTTTGACGCTGGTAATGGCGAACCAAGAACAGTGAGATTGAGAGCATAGCCACCAGCGATTAGATAAACAGCATCACACAGCGAACTTAGCCGCCGTACTAAAGAACCCAGGCGATCGCGGAACGTCCTGCCAATAGGGTAAGCTGGCACTATACCCCAACCCACTTCTTCTGCCACAAACAGCATATCAGCAGCCACCAAATCCACCGTCTCTAAAAACTCTGCAAGCATATTTTCCCAGGTTTGGTCATCTTGTTCTAGAAGATTAGCTACCCAAGTTCCTAGAGAATCAACCAAAAGACAGTTATGGGGTTTCGCGTCAGCTAGGGTAGCAGACAGTTCCACAGGTACAGACAAGGTTACCCAGTCTTGGGGACGACGTTTTTGGTGTTCTAAAATGCGTTTGTGCCATTCTTCATCATCTGGGTTATCAGTGGCTGTTGCTATGTAAATAACTGCTTTGCCCGACTCCATAGCCAGAGTTTCTGCCCACTCACTTTTACCAGATCGAGCTGGGCCTGTTACTAAAATGACTTTACCCAAAGTTTTTTCCTGAGTATCTTCACAATATAGCTACGTTTGCAGTTTATCATCACAGCAGTTAACTGTTGGCTTCATCACCCCCCTAGAACTAAAGTTCCAGGCTAACAGCTCAAGTCTACTCAAGTAGACTCAAAAATTTTGCGTGTATTTAGTCATCTTGAGATGACTTTTGCTATGAGCAAGGAACTTCAGTTCCTTGCGGGACATCGGTTTTACGTTAAGTTGACACTAATGACAGATGTAAAGCCCCTACCTGTGTACTTCATTTACCTAAAAAACGCTGTATCTCTACTCCTAACTCCTAACTCCTAACTCCTAACTCAACATCAGCACTCCCTATTTGTTGCCCAAATTTTTATTTCACAGGTAAGATTTTTGATTTTAAATAAGTTTTAAGAGATAAAATTAGCACCAGCATCATTGGAAATTAATAATTACAGTAGATTGCAAGTTGGTGAAGTAAATAAATTTAAGTCTGATAGACAGGCATAAAATCGGTTTGACTTCTGTGACTAGGATAATTCACCAATTCTGCTGTATGTTTCAAGTCGGGATTGAAAACCCGCCAATAAATTGACAGCAAACTATAGGGTATGTTTATGAAACCAGGCTTAAAACGTATTGAAGCAACTCTACACGATTTAGGGACTCGTGGCACTGATGTAGCTGAACAAGGAGATTCAACAAAGCGGCCTTTCTCTTTTAGAATCAGTGTCGCAGCTAACGAACCTACAAAAAGCACAAATCCATCTTCTGAGGATGCTGAAGTCAACGTAGAAGGACAAGCAGCTGGCGTTGGCGTCGATACGGAACAAAATTTATTTCGCCAGCATGACTCTGTGCAAACGTTTCAAGCAGAAGATAACGGTGGTAAAACACCCAGCCTACCCAAGTTCAAAACTCCTAGCATCAGTAACCATCGTCACGGAGCAAATCCGGGCTTGGCGATGAATATATTGCAAGAAATTCAGGAAAGTGTTGCTGGTTGGCAAATAGAACTACAAAATATTTTGCAGGAAATTCAGGATATTTACTTAGAAGGGCCAATTGTCAATGGCTGGTTAGAATGTAATTTCCAGGAACCAGAACCAGGTGGAACTGCAACACTTCGTCATGCAGAAATTGACAGGCTAATGAACTATGTCGAAGAAATTTGTGCTAGTGGTGGGAAAGTGTCCTATCAATCGTCTGCTACTAGCTATCGCCTCTGCGGCGTAGACGATTCTGGTAAAGTTTGGTCGCGCCCATGTCCAGCGGATCAGGTTCCTACCGTTAGTATAGCGATCGCTCGTTACCAAAAATTACGTCAGTTGTTGGGGCGCAAGCAAACTTTGGAAACTCGTTTGGCTCAACTTGCTCAAAGTCTTGTAGTTTTACATAGTCATATTCAGCAAACGTGAAGTTTTAAAGATTTTTTCCGAAAAAACTCGGTTGGTGGGTAGATAAAATTTGGTTTAGATTAACTAAGACAAAATGTGCATTAGATTTAAGATTTTAATCTAAAATCGTTCGACTGAGCGACTTGTGCCGAGCGTACCCCTTCGGGGAAGCAAGCTACGCGTAGCGTCTCGTAGAGAAGTCGAGGTAAGCCGAAGTCCCAAATCTGTCTTAGAAAGTTCCGATCTAAGGAAGCCTTAGCTCAGACTTTCCGCAAAATCCGAAATTAAATCTATGCCAGATATCCAAATCTCTGCCATTATCTGTACCCACAATCGAGATGCCTATTTAGGTGCTGCAATTGATAGTCTTTTAGCGCAGGATTTTGCTGCTAATTTTGAAGTTGTAGTAGTTGATAATGGGTCTAGCGATCGCACCCGTGAAGTAGTAGAACAAAGGATTGACGATCCCCGCCTAAAGTATATCTTTGAACCCACCATCGGTTTATCTGTCGCCCGCAACACGGGTGCAAGAGTGGCTAGTAGTGATATTTTGGCTTATCTAGATGACGATGCCGTTGCGAGCAAGGGCTGGCTGCAAGTTTTATATTCTGCCTATTACAATAACTCTAAACTAGCGATCGCAGGTGGCAAAGTCACTCTCATCTGGCCTGAAGGAGTGCAACAACCACAGTGGCTATCTTTAGGGTTAGCAGGAAATCTAGGTGCATACGACTTGGGTGACAATATCATCTACATTCAGCAACCTGGCTCAACACCGAGAGGCTTAAATTACTCCATCCGTCGTAGTTTCTTAGAAGAAATCGGAGGTTTCGATCCTCATCTTGGTCGAGTGGGGAAAAATTTATTATCTAACGAAGAACTACAAATGACAGAATTTGCCTTACAACGCGGTTGGCAAGTCGCTTATCTTCCAGAAGCACTAGTCGCTCACAATGTTGCTCCAGAACGCTTGCAACGTTCTTGGTTTTTAAATCGAGGCTGGTGGCAAGGTATCAGCGAGTGCTATCGAGAACAACTCGCTGGCAGAGCTGGCATCGCTCAATTACGGCGAGGCAGCGAACGATTTTTGCGCGGTTTGTACAAGGCATTACAATATTTCTCTGACCCAGCAGAACGATTTGATAAACTCGTGTATGCTTACGGTCAAATTGGCTACTTAAATGCTGCTATTCAAGGTCTTTTATCCACATCAAATAAGAAGTCATCAGTATCATAAATTATACTCATTATGTCAACTAAAATACCAGTTTCCGTATTAATTCCCGCGAAAAACGAACAAGCCAACTTGCCAGCTTGTCTGACTAGCCTCAGCAGAGCAGATGAAATATTTGTAGTCGATTCTCAAAGTACCGATAATAGTGTTGAAATTGCTAACAGTTATGGCGCAAATGTCGTTGAATTTAAATTCAATGGACATTGGCCTAAAAAGAAAAATTGGTCTTTAGATAATCTACCTTTTCGTAATGAATGGGTACTAATTGTAGATTGTGATGAACGCATCACTCCCGAACTTTGGGACGAAATTGAGCAGGTAATTCATCAGGATGAGTATACTGGTTATTATCTCAATCGCCGGGTATTTTTCTTAGGAAAATGGATTCGCTATGGTGGAAAATATCCCGATTGGAATCTGCGTTTATTTCAGCATAAAAAAGGACGCTACGAAAACCTACATACAGAAGATATTCCCAACACTGGTGACAACGAAGTTCACGAACATGTAATCTTGCAGGGGAAAGTTGGGTATCTAAAAAATGATATGCTCCACGAAGATTTCCGCGACCTTTATCATTGGTTAGAACGGCACAACCGTTATTCAAATTGGGAAGCCCGCGTTTATTATAATATTCTCACAGGTCAAGATGATAGCGGCACTATTGGTGCAAATTTATTTGGTGATGCAGTCCAACGCAAACGCTTTTTGAAAAAAGTATGGGTACACTTACCGTTCAAACCCTTTTTGCGATTTGTGTTGTTTTATATAATTCAACGCGGTTTTTTAGATGGCAAAGCAGGATATATATATGCACGTTTGCTGAGTCAATACGAATATCAAATTGGGGTTAAACTTTACGAATTACGAAATTGTGGCGGTCATCTAAATACTGCAACTACACCAAAGCAGGAAATTCTTGAGCAGGAAAGCAGAGGAGCAGAAGGAAAGCTATTGACAATTGACTCCTAACTCTAGCAATTTTAGATTTTGAATTTTGGATTGAAGGAGAAATTTAAAATCTAAAATCTTAAAATCTTAAAATCTAAAATCCCAAATTGAATGACTAATGACAAACCTTTCGTAGATTTACGCAAATATGACCAATCTTGGTTCGATCGCGGGCGTCCAGCTTGGTATATTTTATTATGGTGGTTTGTACAAGCGATCGCCTTTCCCCTGACTCCCCAACCGTTAAATATTTTACGTTGTACCCTACTACGATTATTTGGCGCTCGTATCGGCAAAGGTGTATTAATTCGACCCACAGCCCGTTTTACTTATCCCTGGAAAATTACCATAGGTAATTACAGTTGGATTGGAGATAACGTAGTTTTATACAGCCTCGATGGAATTAACATCGGCGAACACTGCGTAATTTCCCAGAAAAGTTACCTCTGTACTGGTAGTCATGATATCCAAGACCCTGCCTTTGGCTTGAAAACAGCGAGTATCACCATTGAAAATGGCGCGTGGGTGGCGACAGATTGTTTCGTTGGGCCGGGAGTAAAAATTGGTGCTAATGCTGTCATTGGCGCTCGTAGTAGTGTTTTTACTAGTATGCCTTCTGGACAAGTTTGTTGGGGAAGCCCCTGTCGTGCGAATAAAGCGCGGATAAAACTCGATCCTGTCACAATTCCATAATTTATTGGATAGACCAGGGTAGCACAATTAGCTGTGCTACCCTATGTTTTTCATATTTATAATTTAATCATCAATCATTCCTCCGTAAAATTTCAGTGGTTTAACTTTTAGCTTATGTGATTTTTATACGAGTACAGTGATTGGAAGTTCCTTAAATAAACTAAGAAAATTTCAAAAGGACTTACGCAAAAGATAACGAAAGTAGCGGTAATTCCAATACTGCTCGGTTAAGGATTTTAAACTGGAATTTGGTTTGGGGAAAAGGTTAAAGGGTAAGGGTTAAAGGTTTTTTCTTTCCCTTTTCCCCTTTCCCTTTCCCCCTTAACCGACAAGTATTGGCGGTAATTCATGAATTACCGCTACGCAAGAATAAGGTTTTCAGTCACATATTGCGTAAGTCCTGTTCAAAACCAAACATAAAACCTGTTTTAATTAATAATTCTGGCTTTGAGAATTTATTTTTGTTAATAGATATATTTTATACAAATTATGCTTGACAGATGTAGGCATTTTTTTGGAGATAGTTTACTTTTAATTAAACCTTTTAAGTTTCAAGTACACAATTCGTGCGTATCTGAAAAATTTGGCAGAAGATGTGGTATCTCAAATCAATCGAGAGATGGTGTTGTTGAGCAAACTACAAAACTGGAATGTAAAAACCTGTGTTTGTGAACTTGACAAAGCTTTTAAAGGCGAAGAAATTTGAGAGTTAAAACATTTAATCATCATATAAGTATGAATTTTAATAAAGATCGGAATAATATTATTTTAATAGTCGATCCTCTTCCTAGTAGCTTAAAAAGTTTATTCGATTTCTTAAAAGATTCTGGCTTTCAAGTGTTAGTAGCTGAAGATGGAGAAAGTGTAGTTAAAATTGCAGAATACGCCTTACCTGACTTAATTTTATTAGATGTAGTATTGCCAGGAATTGACGGCTTTAAAACTTGCCAAATTTTGAAAGATAATTCAGCAACTCAAGATATTCCTGTAATATTTATAAGCGAGCTAACTGATAAATTAAGCACAATCAAAGGTTTGAATATCGGTGCAGTAGATTATATTACTAAACCTTTAGAAAATCGAGAAGTATTAGCTAGGGTAAATATCCATTTACGCCTCCGAAACCTCACAAAAAAACTCACAGAGCAAAATGAGCGTTTGCAGGTAGAAATTTTTGAGCGCCAGCGAATAGAAGAGAAACAGCTATCTCATTCAACCGCATTAAGTGAATCAAATATTCTGATTGATATTAGCGAAAAGCAAGCTGCGCTGCGGGAACGCAAGCACGCAGAAGAGAAAATTCGCGAACAAGCTGCTTTACTTAATATCACTACAGATGCAATTCTCGTTCAAGATTTGAGTAACCAAATTCAATTTTGGAATAAAGGAGCCGAACATCTTTACGGTTGGATAGCACAAGAAGCTTTGGGTAAGAATTCAAATCAGCTTTTATATCGCAAACAAAACTTCTGCCAACTCAAAAATATTCAGAAAACTTTAGCTGATAGTGGTTCGTGGCAAGGTGAGTTACATCAAGTCACAAAACAAGGGCAAGAAATGATAGTTGCTAGCCGTTGGACGCTCGTAAATGATGAAGCAGGGCAAGCCAAATCTATCCTCATTGTCAACTCTGACATTACAGAAAAAAAACAACTTGAAGCCCAATTTATCCGCGCTCAACGAATGGAAAGTCTTGGAACATTAGCAAGTGGTATCGCCCACGATCTCAATAATGCACTGACACCAATCATGATGACAATGCAACTTCTAGAAGCAAAACTTCCTGATGAGAAAAGTCATCATTGGCTGGGAATTATGGAAACAAATGTTAAACGGGTAGCAGATTTAGTTAAACAAGTATTGTGGTTTTCATGCGGTTATGTAGGTAATTTTAAAACATTACAGGTGCGGGATTTAATTCCAGAAATAGAAAACATTATCAAACAAACATTTTCCAGAGCTATCGAAATTCGTATCGATGTTCCTACACAAAATCTGTGGAATATTTTTGGTGATGCTACTCAGCTACACCAAGTGTTGACGAACCTGTGTATTAATGCTCGTGATGCTATGCCTAATGGTGGTATCTTGAAGATTTCTGCAAATAATTTCTGGGTTGATAGCCACTATGCCAGGATGAACATTGATGCTAAGGTGGGTTCATACATAATGATTAGCGTCTCTGATACAGGTACAGGAATCCCTAGAGAAATAGTAGATAGAATTTTTGAACCATTTTTCACAACCAAAGAAGTAGGTAAAGGCAAAGGGCTTGGCCTTTCAACGGTGCTTGGCATCATCAAAAGCCACGGTGGTTTTATAAATGTAGTTACTCTTAGCAAAGGCACAGAATTTCAAGTTTGCTTACCAGTCACTCAAACAATTGAAACAGATAGTAAATTATGTGGAGATCGAGAATTACCTTCAGGGCATGGAGAATTGATTCTAGTTGTTGATGATGAAGATTCAATTCGGGAAATTACTAAAAACTGGTTGGAACAAAATGGCTATAAAGCTATACTGGCTAATGATGGTATTGATGCGATCGCACTTTATACAAAACATCAACAAGAAATTAGTGCGCTGCTGATTGATATGATGATGCCATACATGGATGGGCCAACAACTATTAATGTATTGAAAAAAATTAATCCAGATATCAAAATTATTGGTATTAGTGGATTAGCCTCCAACCATGAAATGATTAAAACCCTTGGTAACAACGTTAAAACCTTTTTATCTAAGCCCTACACCTCGTGCGATTTGTTAATAAATTTACAAATGGTGCTGAATACAAAGTAGATTGGGTATGGGGTATTGGGCATGGGGCATGGGGCAAAGGGCAAAGGGGAAAAGAAAGATCCCTCCTTTTACCTTTTCCCTTTTACCTTTCCCCTTGGCGAAGCCATCTCCCAATCCCGATCCCGAATGAGTGGTAATATGTTCTCATGGCTGCTCTAATCCTTGGTATTGATGAACAAATTATTGGATGAAACGCTGTCAATCGAAATTGCTCAACGCATAAAAAGTAGAGCTAGTACTCCCTTTGACAATGCTTACAAAGCAGCATTGTCCACTGAGGGAGCAAAATATGTTCAAGGATTTTTAACTTTTGTTGGAAAACCATATAGACCAATTGAACACAGTTGGATTGAGTTAGGTGATACTTCCAGCGATGACTCCCTTATACGCATTGTCGATCCAACATTACCGCACCTGAAAAAAAATCCTCAAGAACTTTGGTATTTTGCTGCACAAAAGCTGACAGTAAAAAAACTGAAAGCCATTATTGAAGAATCAAAAGAAGATTATCCAGAAGACGATCCTTTACCTATCTATGGTGAACCACCTTATGAATATTATGGTGATGTAATGTTAGGTGGTCAAGAATATTTAGCAGCTTATCAAGCAGCAGAAGCTAAATGTAAAGAAATCAATCAACTTAATCCTGAGAGAAACTAATACAATTTTAGATTTTAGATTTTTGTTTTCACCTTAGCCACTACTCTCTGTGCTAGTTACTTTCCAAGGGAAAGCGATTTCTAAATTCTGATTTCTGAATTCTGAATTCTGAATTCTGTTTTAATACGATTTGCCATCACTACCAAAATATTCCCGATAACCACAAATTTTGTCTCCACGCACATCAAAGGAAACTGCTACCCGATTTTTGTAAGGCTGTCCGAATAAAAGTCCTTCATCACGGAATTCAAAGACAGCGGTTGTTTCATTGCTGGTAACACGGTCTAGACCAGTTAGCTGCAAGCCAGGGGCGAAGGATTGAGAAACATACTCGAAAAATTCTCTAGCTCGGTCTTTTCCCACATTCAAACCGTGAAATTTTCCCATAGGAAACCAAAAGGTAAAATCTTCTGAGAGCATATCTAACAATGCTTCCCACTCCCCTGTTGCCATCCCATGTGTAAGATTATCAAATGCCTGCCGAGCAACTTTTAAAGTATTTTCTGAATTTTGTGTCATTGTAGCTCTCCTTTGATATCTAACTTCTATACATTTTTAGTTTTTATGTTTTAAAATTACTAGCAGTAGTTAGTTGAAATAGTGAAATATGTTGCGTAATTTATACATAATTTCATGAATTGTAAAGCTAGTTATATTGTTGAGGCTCGGGGGCGATCGCATTCATAAATAGTAATACTTTTAATCAAAATTATACACAGCTAGATTAGAGCAGCTATGTTAACCTACGAGTATCTATTAGTTAATTATTTTTCTATGTAACTTCTTCATCTGCGAACAACTGTATACAGCACAATTCAGGCAGAATTTACGAGTGAGACAAGCTTAATAGTTGATTTAAGGACTGAAGTTGTGTACTTCATTTTCCTTAAAATCTTAAGAATTTTTAGATTTTTGTTTTAAATTACAACTCAAGGTTAATTTATTCAAAAAATATAATAATTATCCTGTAATTACTAAATTAGTAAAAATTGGCAATAGATATGGTTAAAGGACATCAAGACAATCAAAGCTCAAATTCCATCAATAATAACGTTGAGATTCAAATGAACAAAAATATCTTTACAGGGCGCAAACATGTAGAAACTGAGGAGTCACTCAACTCAGTTGTCAAATTTCCACAAGTACCTTTTGACGTAAAAAACTTTGTTATTGGAGAAGATGCTACTGCCCAAGTTCTATCCATCAACGAAAGTACAGGTGAATCTACACAGCGAGTAGTCTTGAAAAAAGGTTGGAGCGCACCTGTTGGTCATTTTACTACCAACGTGGAACTTTTTGTCTTAACAGGCGCACTTTCCCAGGGTGGGTTTATACTACGCAATCTCAGTTACTCTTTTATCCCTGCTGGTATACCTACTGGCCCTTGGAAAACAGAAGAAGACACCATTCTATTGTGGATGCCAGATGCTACGCCCACGTATATCACAGAAGACTACGCAGATCTCCCGCAAATCCCGGAAACTTCTGTATATCATACAAAGATGCAGACTCACGAACGCATGACTGAGTATATTCCATTGCAAGAACTCCACGCAATGAAATGGGAAAGTACAACCTTTTTGCCTCCTGGTTCAGCCCGTAAAAGTCTGTATACCAATAAAAAAACTGGACGCGCTACGTGGATTCTCGGTTTAGTACCTATGTGGATTGAAGGCAATTTCTATGCTGGTCATCCTACTACGGAGGAGGCGTATGTGATTTCTGGCGACGTGCTTGGACATTGGTCTATGAGCGACGATCCTTTTAATAGACGCTATGCAGCAATGTGCAAAGATGGCTATTACTGGCGACCCGCACACATTCCACACGGGCCGTTTTGGACAGAAAGTGGGGCACTACTTTTGTTTCGCACTAACGATCGCCTAGATTGTTATTGGATACTACATAATCCAGATATTACTCAGCAAGATCGAGCACGTCTAGACGCTGCAACTAATAAGGACAAGTAAAGTTTCAGTAGAGCGAAAACTTTTTTTATAAGGGCGATCGCACTCCTCCAAGCACAACCAGTAAAGCAAATAACCTTATCTACAAAGATTTTACAATGACGGATGCCTTAGGATGGCGAAAAAAATTCGGAGTGCTTGCGCCCAGCACTAACACCATTGTGGAACCCGATTTTCACGCGATGGCCGTACCGGGCGTTACGTCTCACATGTCCCGGATTCATATTCGAGACCAGGACTTGAGTAGCGATGAAAAAATGGTGCGTATTCTAGAAGAAATCGACAACGAAATTTTTTTTGCAGTCGATCGCATCATGACTGCGGCTATCGACTATCTAATTATGGGAATGAGCGCCGAGACTTTTTGGGGAGGAATCGAGGGAAATAGAGCCTTCATCAAACGCCTTGAAGACTATACTGGCCTGGAAGTGGCTACCGGCGCTTCAGCATGTCAGGCAGCTGTAGAAGCGTTTAAACTAAACAAAATTGCAGTCATCACCCCTTATCAGGCTGTGGCTGACGATAAGTTACGCCGCTTTTTTAGTGACATTGACGTGGAAGTCGTGCGGCTGAAAGGATTGCGTTGCCCCACAGCAATTGCGATCGCCCAAGTCTCTGAAGATACTCTTCGCAACTGTCTTCAGGAAATCGATGGTGATGACATAGATGGGATCGTACAGATGGGTACTAATTTGAGTATGCTCAGGCTTGCTGACGAAGCAGAGCGATGGCTCAAAAAGCCTGTCATTGCCATCAATGCAGCAACCTGGTGGTATGCCTTACGACAAAACGATATTAGCGATCGAGTCTACGGGTATGGCAGACTCTTGAGAGAATTTTGAATTTTACCAACTACGAATTTTTAAAGCTCGGTGTTTGTAACGGACTATGCACAATAGAACAATTAGCAATATGACGGCTTTCATCGTAGATGGCTCCACTACCTTCTTCACTTCCGTTGTGGGAGTTTGAGGAGTAACACTACATGGAATTTCAATAGTTTGTGTGCGATCGGAACCGTTATTATTTGGAGTTAGATCGCATTCTCCTTTGTTGGTGAGAGACAAAGGTGGATTTGTGGGAGAAGAAATCAATGGCTGTCCTGAAGAGCCTGAAGAGCCTGAAGAACTACCATTATCCAGTAGTAGAAGCAGAATTAAACCAAGACCGCCAACTCCAATAATTGGCCAGAGTGGGAAGGAATCAGAACTGTCTTGTACCAAGACATCTCCCTCAGAACCAGGGAAAGTATCGAGACTTATTGTTTCTCCCTCCAATGGGACTGGATTGTCAGCCAGCAAAATATCTCCTGGTATATCTTCTCCTAAGAGTTGATTGAATTCTTGTGGAATTGCATTCAAAGGGCGTCCGAATTCCCCACCATCTTCAGAGTATGGAAAGGATAGTACTTCAAAAATCCTGTTTTCCAGTTGGTTGGGATCTCCAGAATTCAGTGCATCCAAGCCTCTAGAGATTTTATCTACATAAAAATTCGTCATTTCTGGCGATAGCCCTAGAGACTGAATCTGCTCTTTGATGTTGGAAATTTTTGAGGCTTCTTCAAACAACAGGCGTCCGTATGACAATTTCAAGTTTAGTAATCCATTACGGAGGCTCAGCGAGTCATTACTTCCTGAATATGGTGCCCAGTAGAACTGCTTGGTTACAAGTCCCAGTCCTTCTACTGGGTTACGACCAAAAGATTGTCCCAGGACGTATTGAGATCCATCCATGATTGTGGAGGATTCTTTTCTCCAAAATGAAGCGAAAGGTACTGTAGAGAGATTGCGATTGTTACCGTAAAATGTAGCGAAATTCTGAAAATTTTTCTCTCCACCAGCCGCTCTTATCAATAGATTTTGATAGTTAGTTCCACTATTTAGCTCAATTAATCGCTGGATTACCGTTCCAGTTTTATTGCAAGTCAAACCAAATCCCACATCACATCCAGGAATTACTCGCATCTGACTGAGATTTTGGTTATTGATTTGGTATTGGAGATACTCATACTCCAATCCTCGTTGGATACCATAGCGGCCAATCTTTAACTGTGCAAAAGCAGGCTGCCACGTAGTGAGTACTACAGCAACAGATGAGAATGCGATAGTCGCCCAGCGAAGCGCCTTCGGCATACCAATTGTTTGAATACTTGATTTAGGCAAGATGTACCTCCGATAAATGGGGATTGGGGATTGAAAACTAGTACTTTGTCACAGCAACTTTGCATGGTGGTAGGCAGGGCAATACGGTTCGGTTAACAGGTTTATTCCTCGAAGATCCCCCCAACCCCCCTTAAAAAGGGGGCTTACAACCCTCTTTTACCCCCTTTTTAAGGGGGTCGCCGTAGGCGGGGGGATCTTAACCGAACCGTATTGGCAGGGGAGGAAAAAATATTGTTGAAAATGACTCTTTCTGTGCGTGACCTACGCAGCAATTTTGGGTTGGTCGAGTACTAGGGACTAGGGGCTGGGGATTGGGCATTTATCGTTGTTTCTCATGCTTCCTTCGTCCCTCTGCTCCCCAGTCCCGACTTCAACTCTTAGGTAAATCAATATTGATCGTGATTCCGGTACCTTTGAGATTTCCTGATGAGAGTGTGTGATATATGACCAATGCTCGGTTTGGTTGGTCAAAAAGGAATGCGCGAGGTGTAGGTTTGATCTTCCCTTGTTTGACTAGGGAAACGAAAGCTTCTAAATATCTACGTATACCTTGGCGGTTATCTTGATTAGTATTCGTATGACGCTCAATTAGCATCATAAAAAAGTCCAAGCTACGATTTTCTTGACCCTCTATCAGACTTCCCTCATCTAAGAAAGAACTTGCTATGAGTCGGTTATCAACTTGTTTGACTTTAAAAAGAGTAAAGTAACGTCCTTCTTTTTTAGGATCGTTCGCATAACAAACCCACGAACCTTCTTGATTCTGTGTAAAACCCTGAGCAGCAAGGTAGGAAAGCAAAGAATTGCTTGCTTTGGTTTGTAGTGGAGGTAATAAATCTTCAATGGGATCTAAAGAGCAAATCCTTTGCCTTTGAGTTGTTGGTTGTTGAGGAACAGTAGGAGTCTCTTGGGTATAGACGCCGGTAGGCTTGTCCTCAGACATTGCAATATTAGACATCGCAGCCAGCGCAGAGACTTGGAAGAAAAATACGCCAAATAAACGAACAATAATATTCATGTTTTTCCTGTGACTTCTGCTTACATTGTCAATAATTAACTTGTTACTAGATCGGCATTGAATTAGTAGTCTTAAATTATTTGCTAAATTTAAGTATTTCCCTCATTTGGTCAACTTCAAGATGGATTTTCAGGAAGAATCTATGACTATTTGATATAGATAAATCAGCACAAATAGGCATAAATATTATTTAAATAAAATGCAAAATCTCGAACTTATATTGACAATACAAAACTTGCCTTTCGATATTTTTGCATATACGAAAAACAACTGGCACTATGCCAATTTTGTATATTTAAATTGAATTGTTCGCTATTTTCAGAAGGTTTTGTGATATACCTTTCTGTCTGTGATGATTGCTAAGAACTGGCATTGTTAGCTATTTGATAGCTTATATAACCAGCTTTATAAAAGCTCTATGCCTTGTGCAGTAAGCCTTTTATTGATTCTGGTGGTAGATTAAATAATGTTTTATGTTTTTGGAGGTAGCGCACCCAACTAGCTGTTTCAGCATGTTTTTTATTTGATGTATAAATAATATCTCTTGACAGTAAAATAATATTACCATGAGCCTGAGATGTGCAACACTTTTGTGGACAGTTGTCAAAGTTGTACACACTGAATTAGAACTATCTCTTGATTAAATTTCATGGCAAATACCTGAGACTAAAAGTCAATTGACTTACACGCGCCTAGTATTTTAAAATCTAATGCTATTATTGTTTATGCTAGTAGTTAATGTTTTAAATATAACAAATGCTTAAATTTACTACGGAGAATTGATATATTATAATTGTTAGATAAGCCTGATTGTCTGAGTTTTTGGCTACAGGCGATCGCATCAAGGAAAGTTAAATTAGATTACAGTTATATAACTTTTATTTAGCACAGTGTTGTTATAGAACTTAATAAGCCTGAATCTTTTTATTCGCCGAGAGTTTGAGGATTGGTACATATTGTTATGAGTAAACAGATGTAGTTATGTTTGCTCTGTAGATAGAGGAATATCCTGAGCAAAATTAGTACAATCTTTTCATGGCGATCGCTATTCTTTACCAGAATCAAAAGATGAACTTGGTGTTTTGACAAGTTTTGGCTGTATCATGAATGCGGAATTTTTTTACAGGATTCCTTTGATGCCTTTAGGCTTACTCTGGCTGGCTTATGCTTTCTTGGGGTGGTATCTTGCTGCTAACCATATTATTTGGTTAGTGGGAGCTTTTGTTGCTGCTGTGGTTATAGCTGTAACACGCAAGAGTATTTCTTGGTTAGAGCGTTTAGTTGAATTTGGTTCTAAAGCTTTAGTTGTTATCTTATTTTTAAGCCTATCAATTGCTTTAATCGCAACTTGGTCGTTATTATTTAGTCTATTTCTCATACCATTAGCAACTACGCTTTTAGCTGACTTGGAAATGCGTTTTGCTGGTTTTAATAAAATAGATTCATTTTGGATATTAACAATCCTAGCAATATTTGGTTTGATAGTGGGCGAAGTAATAGATATCCTATTTTTTCCCAGTAGCAGATATTGAATAATTATGTAAAAATAATAATTATTGTATCTGTTGAAATATAACTATAAATTAGATAATTTATAGTTGGCTTTTGCTTATATTACAGCGCTTTTCATTTGGATAGAATACATGCTTGAATACTCAATTATCGTAAGGGTATAACAATGCTAAAGCCCCAACTGTGGTCTATTCAAATGCAAATTGCTGTAAAAGCGAGAATATTCACTTTATATTTCTAACTATTTTCCAAAATTAATTGATTTCATCTGGTATTTAAAACATATTTACCGCATTGTTTGATTTTGTTTGTCGGCGAATAGTTTTTCTTCTAAATTGGGCATTTTAAAACAAGAGTAAGTTATGATGTCTGATTCAAGTGAAAAATTATGAACCAAAATCGTCATAAAGAGCCGAAATTCAAACACACCGCCGCAAAATTATTTAAAGGATTGGAGAAACATCTGATAAAAGTGACGAATGCTGCGGAGAAGATATTCAACCAGCAAAGGGAGAAAGAAAAGCAGCGCGTTGCTCATGCAAAATTTCCCTGGCTGGAACTGATGCAGCTGTTTGGCATTCATCTAGCGATCGGTTGCTTGCTGTCTTTAAATATCTCGAATTGGTCAATTTTAGGATGGGGTATTGCAATCCCGATCTCTTTGATTTTTACAATTTTTGCTTTCGATGACTTAATATTTACATATAATTATTTTTTAGCAGTAATTATGGATGTGCTAGCTAGTCCCTGGAGTAGGGCTGCAAAACAGTTAAAGGATGTGTTTGCACGCTGGATTTTTAATAGTAATAAAGCTGATTGGTTAATTGATTTGTTGCAGGATTTTGTACCGTTGATGAGCTTTTTACTGGTCTTAATAGTTGATGCTTTGGGTTTTGGAATCGGTTACTTAATTTCCAGAATAGGAGCAATCGTAATTGGGTAATCTAAATTTACTAGACCGAAAAACTATACGATGTCTTCTCTTTGACAGGCTTAGATAACGCCAAATATCGGCGTAGCGATCGCTCTAACTTAGCGACTTCAATTAGCTGTAAAATTCATCTTATTTTATCGCCGTTTAGTGGAAGGATTTGGAGATGGAGTTGAATTTGGGGTTGTTGGTTGCTTGGCTGCGTTTAATTCTTCTTGTAACATTTTCTGATAAACTTTAGGCAAAGAACTACTAATAGAGTTAGTTTCTATGCCATATCCCAAACTTGTCCAGGTGGGAGAAAGTAGCCGCAAAACTTCATTTAATTTTCCCTGACGCAAGAGTTGAGAAATATCAGTTCTCCAAACTTTTGAATCATTTAGCCAACGATAAACTACTATGTCTTGATATTGTGGTTCAAAACTATAATTCACCCAAAACATTAACCGCATTGGGTTTGGATGATAGCGAGGGGCTATATTATACCAGGTAGTATTGATGATTTGATATCTACCTGCGGCAGTGGAACAATTACCTGTGTTGGGGCCTGTCATAATTGTGACGCATATCTCAGGATGTCGGCTGAGGTCGTTGACTTGCTGTCCGCCATACAACAGAGAATAGGGACGGTTACCATTTGCCTCACTTGCTGAGATGGTTCGCATTAAAGCGCGAATATAAGGGTCGCCATTTTGCATCACCAAAGGTGGCTGTTTAACTTCAAAGACCGGATCGGAAGGCGATCGCAATTCTCCTTGAATATACCACTGCAACAAACACACAAAGCCCAAAAGCGCCGCTATTGGCCCAATCAGTTTTTCAACACCTTTGAATTCAAAGCCTTTCAGAATTTAACTCCTTGAAATTTGCTTTTTTCGCTCATAAAAATTATCGACGAACTCATTGTGACAAAGTTCGCGTTTGTTGTCAGTTATGATTCCTGGATCGCTAATTTTTTTGATTAGAATGAGTCAGGAGTAAATAAGGAAGACGTTTGTTTCATTTATAACGCGTGCGCCGCACCTAAACATTTTATACTGAAATATTTCTAGAATTGAAATACTGACTAAATTAGAGAAATCCTGCCTTCTTGTGTCGAAAAGTGTATCTTGAGAAAGATATTCTGAGATTTATTCTTATGTTTAAATTAGCACGCAGTTGTATGTACTTAAATAGTAGTTGCTATACAAGGAAAACAGATGTCTGAAACTACATCAAATTCAGAAATGCTATATCGAGTTCTCGGTAGTACAAATGAGAGAGTTTCTGCCATCGGACTCGGTGGTTGGCATATTGGCTTGAAGTACGTTGATGAGCAACTCGCCATCCGAATTGTTCGCACGGCGATCGATCGCGGCATTACTTTTATGGATAATAGCTGGGATTACAATGGTGGAGTTAGCGAGATTCGTATGGGAAAAGCACTGCGCGATGGCTACCGCGATCAAGTGTTCCTAATGACGAAAATTGATGGTCGCTCTAAAAAAGCAGCAGCAAAACAGCTTGACGAATCACTTCAACGTTTGCAAGTTGATTGCATCGATCTCGTTCAGCATCACGAAATTCTTCGTCATGAAGATCCATATCGAGTTTTTGACTCAGAAGGTGCCAACGCTGCTTTGATTGAAGCGCGAGAAGCTGGTAAGCTGCGATACATTGGTTTTACTGGACACAAAGACCCCTACGTGCATCTGCACATGCTGGAAGTTGCAGCCAGTCATAAATTTAAATTTGATACAGTGCAGATGCCGCTGAATGTAATGGATGCACATTATCGGAGTTTTGAAAAATTGGTTTTGCCAGAACTAGTCAAACAAAACATCGGCGTTCTTGGCATGAAAAGCCTAGCAAACGGTATACTTTTACGCTCAAATACTGTAGAGCCAATCGAGTGTTTACACTATGCTCTAAATCTACCGACATCGGTTGTAATTACCGGGATTGATAGTATGGAGATTCTCGAACAAGCCTTTACAGCGGTGCGGACATTCCAGCCAATGGATGAACAACAAGTGGGATCGCTCCTAGCAAAAACCGCAAAAGCAGCATCAAGCGGCGAGTTTGAACCATTCAAAACTTCATCAATTTTTGATAGCACTGCTCAAAATCTAGATTGGCTAGGAGATGAGCCACAACGCATCCAACAATTGATGCCAAGTTAAATAAGAATACAGAATTGAAAACTCAGAATTCTGAATTAAAGATGTTCTCTTCTACATATCATTGTCAGAAGGATTCAGAGAATAATCAGCTGCTGCTTGGGTGCGACGGCGGCTCATTTTTTGTTCGTAATCATCGTAGGCAATACAGATCCAAATTAAAGCCATGAATAAGATGGTTTTGTTAAAGCTTTCTGCTCCATTAGGAAATAAACTGCCAGCAGGTATAATGCCAAATGCCAAAGTAATACTAAATGTTATTAGTATTAGTAATAGACCTGTCCAACGCACCCAATAATTGAGAGCAAACAACGCACCAAAAACGATTTCTGCTAAAGGTAACAACCAGGCATAAGGAATGGCAATTAGCCAAGGTAGTGGCCCCAATCCTTCCCATCCCGGTGGAATTTCAGGCCCAATTATTTGCAGTTTTTGAATTATAACTGTTTGGTAGAAACCGTTAGGAACGCTAAAGTTGAGATAGTTAGCAATACCAGAAAGAAAAAAGAAAACACCTATCGTTACGCGACTGACAACAACAGCCGTCCGTAGATTGAGTAAGTATTTCATAAGTGGACTCCTAAAAATGAGATTTAGTTTGAATAAACTTCGCGGATCAGTATCGATCGTTAACTGTTAACCGTCAGTGGCGAACAACATGAGTGGCTGTGCAATTTCAAAGCGTTAAGTTCCGTTCGCTCTTAGCGTTGGCGTAGCCATCGCCGGAAGTCGGCGCTCAGACTTGTCTCCGTGTCTCCGTATCCCCGCGTCCTTCAACGAGAAGGGGGTGTTAAGCGATCGAGTAAGGTGGGTACACCTGTCCAACCGAAATTTTGTTGGAATTGCATCGGGAAAGCAGCCCGCCAGACGAGCGGAGTTGCCAAAATTAGTCCAGCCGCGACGGTTGCAACGCCATATAGTAAAGGAGTCTGTCCTAACTGCATGTGAGAAAAAGGGCGATCGCGCCCGAATAATTCGTCAGTCAGCCATTCGGTTGTGGCTTTGCGATTATGTGCAGAGTTTGGTAGCAATTGTAAATATGTTGCTTCGCGAATGAGATGACCTGGTTGCCCTTTAATCTGGACTTTGTTAAACAAGTTAGCAACACCTTCGTTGAGTCCCAATTTCATCAAAGTACCGCGCATTTGGATTTGCACGGATGTGGCGGGTTTGCCTTCCCCAAGCCGCTTGAGATTGTGAGCGATCGCTTTTCCCTGTTGATAAGCAACTTGGGCTGTGGTTGGTTGGGGATTACCGCTATCTGTGGCACAGTCTCCAGCCGCAAATATTTCAGGAAAATCAGCTAGTTGCAATGTAGATGTTACCAGTAACCGCCCGCGATTCTTTGGCACTGGTAACTCCATCAACAAAGGATTGGGAGCAGTTCCAGCAGTCCAAGCGATGGTTCCAGCAGGTAAAATTTGGGTTTGCTCGTGTTGACGGTACTCTACACCATCCGCGTGAATCTTGGTGACAGCCGCATCAAATAGGAAATCCACAGGAACTACCCGACGTTTGAGCGCCCGTTGCACTGTACACTTCAAATGGCTGTTCACATCTCCTTTGAGGATTTCTCGGCTGCGGTTCACCAGTACCACCCGAATTTCATCCGCATCGCCGCCCAACTCGTCGTACCAAATGGGTAGTAAATCTGCTAACGTACAAGCGAGTTCGATGCCAGCCGGCCCCGCCCCAATGATGGCCGCAGTCAGCAGTAGCCGGCGATGTTGCGAGTCTTGAGTTTGAATTGCTTGATGCAGCCTGTGTCGCAAGTGTTTCCGCAAAGCCATCGCCTCTTCCCCAGAGGTAAAGGGTATGGTATGTTCCGCTGCACCCGAAGTATCGAAGTAGGTTGTTTTACTGCCCAGTGCTAATACTAAGTTACCGTAGTCAAAAACCTTTCCAGAGGCGAGGACGACTGTGCGTTGATGTGGGTGAATTGATTCCACTGTGTCTTGCACAAAAGTGACACTACTATCAGCTAAAAGCTCTTTGTAGCGGGGGTAAACTTGTGTGCTGTGTAATTCGCCGCTTAATAGTTCATATAATAAGGGTTTGAAACTAAAGCGATCGCGTTGCTCAATTAAAATAATAGGATACGAGTAATTTTGATGGCTTAAGTGCAGAGCTGTAAACAGTCCAGCAAAGCCACCACCCAAAATGACTGTGGGATAAGATGCTTGCTGCATAGGTGTAAGAGTCGCTGAGAGTGAACTGCTCTTAGTATGCCGACACCTAGCAACTCTTAAGTGATGAAAAAATAAAGCTTAACTGAAAAATTCCAGGGAATTTACAACATACTTTTCATTACTTTCTCAGCAATAATTCAGATTATTTTCAGATCCTATGTATGAATAAAGATACAAAGTTTTTGCTGATATTTGGCTCAATATTCACTGCTATCGGCACTATAATTGCTGTCACGGGCATAATTATTGGATTGAAGACTCGTTCTTTTGTAGCCACGGCAATTCCAGCACAAGGGACAATCATCGAGTTGGTGCAACGTTGGTCAACTGATAATGGGCGTTTTTCCTATGAACCTATCCCACTAATAAAATCCTTTGAATCCAGATGTGGATAGTTGCGAGGTCGATAAAGGAATCAAAATATACTTTTTGACGTTCCCATCGGACAGCTAAACGACGATACTTACGTTGATACCAAGCAAAACAACGTTCTTGTTGAAACCTTGGGACTGAGATTTGAATAGGTCTGCCTCTGTTTTTCTTGGTTTTCCAAGACCGGGCTGGGTTTAGAGGCGATTGTCGCCCCTTGAAATCATTTCATTAAAAAATTTGAGGATTTTAAATGTTTGCCAAAAATTGCTTTATCTTAGCCGCTCGTGGATGGTAGCCGCTAAACTCTCACCCATTTCAACACTTTGGGATCTTTATCATAGCGATAGGTTAAGCCGTCCGTAGTAGTGATAGATTCCCCTTTGCTCGCCTTACTTCTAATAGTGGAAACGGAATAGTACGTTAAATCATTCATTTCCTTATGAGAAAGCCTTTTGCTTGTACTGATTTCTGACTCATTTTGGGATTGATCTTGAGATGAATTATCTATTATGATTTCAGTATTTTCGGAAGTATTAGTGATAATTTCGTTTGTTTTTTGCAACCGATAATCCTGCACAGATACAAGTTGCCAACTGGAATCTTGTGCCAGTTCTAAAACCCATTGGTGATAATTAAATAGACTTTCTCTATGTCCAACACTAATAAACGTTGTTTTGGTATCTTGTAGCTGTTGATATAAACTTCCTTCATTTGTTAAATCTAAGGCACTTGTTGCTTCATCTAAAATAGTAAAGTTAGGATGAGTAACTAACAGTCGTGCAAAGGCAAGGCGTTGTTGTTCTCCCAGAGATAATATATTTTCCCACGGAACTTCAGTATCAAAGCCTTCAACTCGACTTAGCAAGTTTTGCAAGTTTACTTGTTGCAAAACGTCTTTGAGTTCTGCGTCGGTCATTTGACGATTCATATTAGGATAAAGTAACTGTTCGCGCAAAGTACCTAAAATGATATAAGGTCGTTGGGGTAAAAATAATACTTCTTTTAGGGGAGGTCGTACTAAACGGCCAGTTCCCGCATTCCACAAACCAGCGATGGCTCTCAACAGAGAACTTTTACCCCGACCACTCGGCCCCACAATTAGTAAACCTTCTCCAGGCTGAACGTTTAATGACAAGTCTTCGACGATTACCTGCTCATAATTAGGCGTTTGTAAAGTGACATTCTCAAAAGCGAGATGGTTTTCTTCTATTGTTTTGATAGTGCTGACATTTTCTGGCTGTTTACTTACTTCTTCTAAAGCATCTGAAAATTCAGATAAACGCTCAACGTAACTAGAAAATCGCCCAGAAACACCAAATTCACGGATTAATTCTTCTAAAGCGGCTGCAAATTGATAGCTGGCTGTAGTGGCTTGTCCAACTTGTCCAAAATCAATGTCACCTTTAATGTATAAAGGTGCGAGTACTAAGAGCATACCAAGTTCGATCGCACCTCGATATCCTCTGTTAAAAATTGCCTGATTTCTCTCCCAACCAATCTTGCGTTGAATATTTTTGATTAGGTTCAAAAATCGGCGTTGAATTATATTGAATTCTTGTTCTTCTCCTTGATAAAAAGCTATAGACTCAGCGTGATTTCGCACATGAGTTAAAACATAATTATAATCGCCTTTAGATTCGAGTTCTGCCTGATTAATTTTAATAAATTCCTGATTTAAGTAACCACCAATGAAATTGCAGATAATTGTATAAATAATCATACCGATAGCTATTTGTTGAGAAATTGACCAGATAATTACTAAAAAAGTCATCATTTCCAATGCTTTTTCTAAAAAAGTAGCTGAAAAGTTGATAGCACTACTTGTAATCGGTTCAATTTCTTGGGATAAGCGTTGATCTGGGTTATCGATGTCGGCTTTAAAGTTTATTTTGTAATAAGCACGATTTCTCAAATATTTATTTAATGTATTCTTTTCAAGCCATTGATACCAATCAAGAGCAATTTGTCTTCTGAGAAATTTATTAAATCCAAGCAAAAGCGTTATACAAACAATACCAACAGCATAGATTGAGATAGTAGAAGTAAATTTAGAATAATCTTTTTCTTGAATAATTACATCGATTAAGTAGCGATGAATAAAAGTATTACCAGCATTAATGCCTACAAATATAATTATTACTAATAAGAGTAAAATCAGCATTCCCCATGCACGAATTACGTCTGAGAATGCTCTTTCCCCTGGCGAGGTTGGATACCAAAAAGGGCCTGCGATCGCTTTTACATCTTCCCAGAATTGGATAAAACTTGAAAATGCATTTGTTGCGGGTTGAGCTTGAACAACTTGGGTTGGCATATTTGAGAAATAACTTAATTTTTTTTATCAAAATTAATACTTTTTAGTGTTGACTAACGAGTAATAATCACCCAAAAAATAATCCCACTCAACACTAATTTTTCAGATGATTTTACCTAACTGTTGAGTGCGGCTCAAAGCAGTAAGCACTGCATTAGAGATGACAGTTCGCATCCCACCTTTTTCTAACTCGTAAAGACCAGCAGCAGTCACTCCCCCAGGACTCGTTACCTTGTTGCGTAAGACTGCTGGATGTTCGCCAGTTTGAAACATCAGTTCTACACTCCCAGCAATCGTATGCAATGTTAGTTCTTGGGCTTGTGCGCGAGTTAAACCCATCTGTACCCCAGCATCAATCATCGCTTCGATGTACAGAAATATAAACCCAGTGCCGGCGCTACTTAACGCCGTTGCCATATCCAGATAATGTTCATTTTGGGTAGTAAATTCTTTGCCTAATGCTTGTAAAATGACTTGGGTATGCGATCGCTGTATTTCTGTCACACTTGGTGATGCGCTCCACACCGTAGTCCCATGACCAACTTGTACAGCAATATTCGGCATTGTACGCACAACAGCAGGATGATTCAACCCTTCGCACAGAGATGCAATACCTACTCCACCGACGATACTAATTACTAAAGCATCAGGTGAAATTTTATCCTTCAGCATAGCCATAACAGAGGTTAAAACCTGCGGTTTTACAGCCAGTAGCACAATCGATACGCCTTGTATAGCTTCTATATTGGAGGTTGTAGTACGTACTCCATATTCCTTTTCTAAATACAGGCATCGTGTAGAAAGTGGGTCACTGACTATAACTAAATCGGGTTGTTGAATAGTTTTTGTCGATAACAATCTACTAATAATCATTTCGCCCATCGTACCACCGCCGATAAAGGCAATTTTTAAATCTTTGAGCATATCTTTCTCCTTATTTTATATGTTGTTGGTATCAATATAGATTAGGTTGAATTACAGCTTTTAATACAGAACCTTGTTCTACGTCCGCTAGAGCTTGATTAATTTCTGCTAGTGTGTATGAATGGCTAATTATGCTCTCCCAAGCAATATTTTTCCTGGAATCACTATGACGTTTTAGTAATTCAATCATTCTGTAAAAATGGCTGAAATCAATTCCCCAAGTTCCGCGAATATCAATATGTTTGAGATTAATTTCTAAGTGGGGATTGATAAGAATCTCACCCGTGTTTGTGTAATGCCCGACAACCACATAACGACCACCATTTCTCGTCATATTCAAACCCTCTTTGACAGCAATGGGAATGCCTGTGGCTTCAATAGTTACATCAGCACCGTGTCCGTGTGTCAATTCCAAAACCCGCTCAATATGTTGTTGTGGGTCGTTAGGGTTAATTACAAGGGTTTCATCTACACCGAAGGCTTTGGCAACTACTAATCGACTCTCAAACTTATCAATGACAATTACTTTGCCCGCACCTGAGAGTAAAGCCAGAATTGCCGCACTCAAACCTACAGGCCCGCAACCCTGTACCACGACAATATCACCAATTTGAATTTGCGCTCGATCGATAGCGTGTAGTGCAGTTGGTAAAGCACATCCCCCAGCAATGAATTGCTTTGGTGAAACTTCTTCAGGTAAAGTGAGAACTTTCACCCCTGGTTTGAGGTAAATCAATTCAGACCAACCACCCAGTAATCCATCTTTGGCTGAATAAGTAACACCATAAACCTTGCGTTGTGGACAGCGAGTGGATGCTTTGGCTACCAGACAATACCAGCAGTTGTAACAGGTTTCGTGGACATCGAGAAAAGTAGCGATCGCTCCAGGCTGAATTAATCTACCATTGACATCATTAACCTGTCCGCCTGTTTCCACCACACGACCAACTGAAAAGTGACCGGGGATAATTGGATACGGTACTCCTTCTAAATGCCCACGGAGTAAATGTACATCTGTTCCACAAACTTCAGAATATATGGTTTCAATAATGATTCCACCCTTTTCTAAAATTGGGTCTGGTAATTGTTGGATTGTAACTGGGTGGTTAGGCGCAGTCATCACAGCTGCTTTGGGCATGAATCATTACCTCACTGATTTAAGACCAGAAAATAATTTCACCGCTAGGAAGCAAGCCAATCATGGAAGTGAAAGCTACACGCTGTCCATGCATCGGCTCAACATAGTGAAAGTTGGTTGTATTGAAAAGCAATACATCACCCACGTAAGGTTGGAAAGCGATCGCATCTGCATCAGTAATTACTGTATCGCTATATCCGTAGGAATCGAGTTTATATTGCTCATCGCTTGGTTGCCAACGGCGATCGTAAATACAAGTTTTACCATGATTGTTGTCAGACAATTTTAAGTACAAAGTCCAGGAAAGTTGAGCAGTAATTGTACAAACTTCCCATTCAGATTGCTCTATTGGTGCAAAATCAATATGAATTTGGGTTCCATGCTCTATTTTTCTGATCAGTCCTGCATAATAGCTACCGTAATCTGGTTCAGAAGCAACTCGCACCTTCGCGCCACACTCTTGAAATTTCGCCATTATGCGCTCTAATGGATTGAAGGAAGCTGCTGTAATGGAGTCTCTTAATTTAGTTGCCCGTTCTACTTCTTTAAAATAATTTCCTTTACTAATGCTGTTATATTCAAACACTGTGATGCCAACTTTTTCAATTTTAGGAGTGACATCTTCATAAGCGTTAAAGTTGAGCGATTGAGATTGAGCATATAACATCTCACACTCTTCGGGTGTGGCAAATTCTTTCAATCGAATCAGAGGGATTCGGTGTTCGAGAAGCATTTTTAAAGTTTCTGTAGTTAAGGGATACTCTTGTTTTTTATCCCACAGTGTCGATTTAATCTGATTAGAAGCAGCAGTCATAATACAATTCCTTACATTTAAATTTCAAATTTCGGTTTTGGTGAAAAATCAATACGCTTGGGTTAAAGGTTATTGGCGGAGAAAATTGGTCTTTCAGACGCGATGAATCGCGTCTCTACATGAATTACAAATCTCAATTCATATTCAAAATAAATTATCTAATTTACTCTTCCCCCTGCCCCACTTCGACTACGCTCAGTGACCTCCTGCCCCTCGGTCACTGAGCGTAGCCGAAGTGCTGCTCCCTTGCCTACATAAGGCTTGCTGAATGCAATCTTTCAATTGTTCCGCTAAGACTTGGACGTGGGGTTCAGCCATCATCGTGATATGATTGCCTGGAACAAAATGGATATTTACTGGTTCGCAAGAATACTCACTCCAGCCCCAGGTTGAATCTTGGGAAATTTCAGAAAATTTGCTAGTCAACCGTTCCGGGGGAGTCTCGCTGGCACGTATAAGCGTAATTCGACCCGGATAAATCTGTTGTGGTACATAATTAATTAGAGATAAAGAGTTTGCTTTTAAAGCTTGCACCATGTTTTTCAGCTGCGTAATTTCAGCGTGAGGAGGCAGCATATTCACCATTTTTAAATGCTGTAAAACGTATTTTAGTTGCTCATTTTCAGATAGCGATCGCAGGGTATCGTAAGAAATATTCATGTTCGTTGATAGAGAAACTTCTACTGCTTTGATCGACTCAATCAACCACCGAGCATGATCCCAATCAAGACGCTCAATACGTGCTTGTTTGTCTTTATAAGTTGGTGCTGACATATCAAGTATGACGACTAAAGCAATCTCATATCCCCGATCGAGCAACTGAGTCGCCATTTCAAAAGCTACTATACTTCCTAAAGAATGCCCTCCTAAAAAGTATGGCCCTTGCGGCTGGACGGCTTGCATTGCTTGGATATAATGGCTAGCCATATCCTTAATTCGGGTGGCTGGCTCTACATCTAGATTGTTCGCTTGAAAACTGTATAATGGTTGCTCATCTCCTAAATAACGCCCTAAGTGATACAAGTAGAAAGGTTCGCCCCCAGCGCCGGGAATGCAAAAGAAAGGTAACTTTGAACCGTTTGGCTGAATTGGTACTAGACAAGACGAATTTGAATAATTCGAGTCTATTTGCAAAATTGTCGCTAACTGTTCAATAGTTGGGTTTTGGAAAAGGTTTGTTAAACTCACATCTTTACCAAACTGCTGCTTAATTTGAGCCATTAAGTAGGGGGCTAAAAGGGAATGACCACCTAAGTCAAAAAAGTTATCTTGTACTCCCACCTTGTCAACTTTCAGAATCTTTGACCAGATTTGCACCAGTTGCAGTTCTAATTGGTTACGGGGTTCGACAAATGTATCTAGGTTATTAATATTAGAAGGTGTAGGCAAAGCACTGCGGTCTACCTTACCGTTGGGTGTCAGGGGCAAGCTATCTAGGAAGACAAAACTAGAAGGCATCATATACTGTGGTAGCTTAGTGGAGAGGAAGCGCCGGATTTCACTAATGGTAGGTGTTGAATCCTGATTGGGAATGATGTAAGCCACTAAGCGTTCTTCATAGGCAGTTACAACAGTCTGATGTACAAATGGATGTTGTGCTAATACTGTCTCAATTTCTCCAAGTTCAATGCGTATGCCGCGAATCTTGACTTGATAATCTTGGCGACCGAGAATTTCGAGAGTGCCATCTGGAAGATAGCGACCGCGATCGCCTGTATAATACAGCAAATCTTGGTCATCATTGCGAAAATGGTTTTTAACAAACCGAGAGCGCATTTCTTCTAGGGCGTTAATGTAGCCCAAACTGCGAAATGGTGTCCGCAAAACAATCTCGCCCGGTTCCCCAATGCCACACAATTGACCATTTGCACTCAAAACTAGTGCTTGAGTTTCAGGAAGTGTCCGTCCTACTGGCTGTACCCCTGGTGTGGGTTCACTAGGTACTTGGTAATAACATTTCGCCAAAGTTGTCTCTGTCGGCCCATACAGATTAACGATTTCTCCTGTTTGGGGGAAAGCATCTCGCCATTGCAGTACAAGTGTCTCTTTAAGAGGTTCTCCAGCTAAGAATAACCAACGTAAGTTATGCAGAGATTGCGAGGGAACATTAGCCAGCCATGATTGTGCTAAGGAAGGAACTGTGTGCAGAACAGAAATCTGCTCGCGTTCCAAGTAACCCAAAATTTTCGTTGGTTCTAACTTATCCTCTGGTGCTGGCAGACACAAGGTTGCACCACTGGTCAAAGGTAAGAAAATATCTCTTAAAACGACATCAAAGGAAAGTCCTGTTAATTGGGCAATGCGGTCTTTTTGATTAATTCCAAAGGTTTGTCTTTGCCAATTGAGAAAATGTGCCATCCCTTTGTGACACCCCAAAACTCCTTTAGGAACGCCAGTAGTACCAGAAGTAAAGAAAATATAGGCTGCATCGTTAGCAGATATTTCCGGCAGAAGTATTGGATGACTGCTTTCTTGGCGATAATTTATAGCTGCTGCTGTGTCTGGATTTATATAGATAACAGTTAAAGACTGCCATATTTCCTGGTCTTCTGGGTATTGACTATTGATGTACAGTATGCATTTAGCTTTAGCTTCTTGAAGCATTAATTTCTGGCGTTGGCGTAGCCCACCGGAGGTATCGCTCGGAAGTTGCGGATCGAGAGTCAGTAGCACTCCTCCACTCAAGAGTACAGCGATCGCACTGGCAATCAATCCAAAACTTGATGTCCCGTACACCGCTACGACATCTCCCTGTTGAATTCCGTGACTTAGCATCACCCTAGCTAAAGCTTGAGAGCTTTTACCTAATTCTCCATAGTTCCAAGTGCGAGATCCTTGACGCACTGCTGAGAGTTCTGGGGTGCTATTTACCCAAGAGGTAAACGTTGTTGTAACTAATTCGTATGCTGGTTGTGGTATAGCTGTTGTGGGATCTGGTAGTAAAAATCGGGCTTGTGGTGTGACAAGAGAATAAGAGGCGATCTCATTATCAGCATCGACAACAATTTGATTCAGCAAATGATGGAATTGTTGCACCATTTCCACCATTCGTTCTGAAGTAAATAGGTCAGCATTATAGAGTAGTTGCAGAGTTATTCCTTGTTCGTATTCTGCAACATACAAGCTTAAGTCAAACTTGGAAGCCGCTTCTGACACCGATATAGGTTCTACAGACAACCCAAAAAGTTCTAGTTGGGTGTTTGCCAAATTCTGTAAATTAAACCATACCTGAAAAATTGGGTTATGGCTGAGATTTCGTTCTGGCTGCAACGCTTCCACCAACATTTCAAAAGGCAAATCTTGATGAGAGTATGCTCCTAGAGCCACTTCTCGCACCCGTGATAATAGCTGCCTAAAACTGGAATTACCATCCAAGCGGGTACGCAACACCAGGGTATTGACAAAAAAGCCAATTAACCCTTCAATTTCTGCACGGTTACGGTTAGCGATCGGCGTACCTATGCAGATATCATCCTGCCCACTATAGCGCCATAGCAATATTTGGAATGCTGCTAACAGCGTCATAAACAAAGTGACACTTTCTTTTTGACTCAATTGTTTGAGTGCAATACTTAATTCTTTTGAGAGTGCCAACTCTTGATATGCACCGTGGTAAGTTTGCACAGCTCCTCTAGGTCGGTCAGTGGGTAGCGACAATAAAGTTGGTGCATTGGCTAGTTGTTGTTGCCAGTACGAGAGTTGGTTTTGGAGTACATCCCCTTGCAACCAGTTTCGCTGCCAAATTGCAAAATCTGCGTACTGAATCGGCAGTAGTGCTAAAGGTGACGGCTGCTCTTGAGAATAAGCATTGTACAGAGCTACTAATTCCTGGACAAACACACCCATTGACCAGCCATCACAGACAATGTGATGTATGAATACTAACAAAGCGTGTTCTGTCTCGGACAGCACAACTAATGTTGCTCTGACCAATGGTTCATTTGCTAAGTTAAAAGCTTGAATAGCTTGTTTTTGCACTAATTGCTGCAAAGCAATTTCTTTTTCACTTACTTCGGCTTGCCTCGGCTCCGCTCGGCACGAGTCGCTCAGTACAAGTGTGGATAAATGCTTGAAGTCAACAATAGATACTGTCCAAGGTGTAGGGTTGGAAGTTCCTACTGTTCCCTGTTCCCTATTCCCTATTCCCTGCGATGCACTGAGCTTGTCGAAGTGTTCCCTGATGATTTGTATTGGTTGTCCATCAACGGTAATAAAATTAGTACGTAATGCTTCGTGGCGATAAATAATTTCTTGTAAGCTTTTTTCTAAAGCTGCTTGATTTAGAGTTCCTACTAAACGCAAAGTTAGAGGTATGTTATAAGTGCCACCCAAAGACTGTAACTGGTCTAAAAACCACAAACGCTGTTGAGCATAAGACAGTGGTAATTGTGTATTTTTTGTCCTTGGTAAGATGGGTGGTGTAGAAAATTCTAAGTCTTGTTGCTGCAATTGCCCAATCAATTGTGCCAACTCGGCAATTGTTGCTCTTGCAAATAACTCACGCAATGGTAGTTCCACTTTGAAAATGTTGCAGATACGTGAAAGCAATTGCGTTGCTAGTAGCGAGTGTCCCCCAAGTTCAAAGAAGTTATCATGTATACCCACTTGCTCTAGTTTCAGCACTTGTGTCCAAATTTGTGCCAGCATTTCCTCAATGGGTGTGCGTGGGGCAACGTATTTGTCTTTTTGTTCGCTGTGTAAATCCGGTGCTGGCAAGGCGCGGCGGTCTACTTTACCGTTGGGAGTTAGTGGCAGGGACTCCAGCACTACAAAAGCCTGGGGTAGCATATACTCTGGGAGTTTTGCTTTGAGAAATTGCCTCAGTTGGTTGATTGTGGGTGTCACCTGTGGATAAGTCACCACATAGGCAACTAGGCACTTCTGTTTTGGGATATCTTCACGGGCGATCGCACAACAAGTCTGCACATTACCATGTTGGCTCAGTGCTGTTTCAATTTCTCCCAACTCGATGCGGAAGCCCCGAATTTTTACTTGATTGTCAATGCGTCCCAAGTATTCAATATTACCATTGGGGAAATAACGTGCTAAATCCCCAGTTTTGTAGAGACGACCAGAACCAAAGGGATTGGAGATAAATTTCTCTTGTGTCAACTCAGGGCGGTTGAGATAGCCTCTTGCTAACCCAACACCACCAATGTGTAACTCTCCTGGCACACCAATCGGTACGGGTTGCAAATTTTCGTCTAAAATGTAGACTTGCGTGTTGGCGATCGCTTGACCAATAGATATTTTCTCATCTTCAAGGGTGCATTTTGCAATAGTCGCACACACACTAGCTTCTGTTGGCCCGTAAGCGTTGAAGAAGTTTCTGCCAACAGACCACTGCTTAATTAATTCAGCTGAACTTGCTTCTCCGGCGACAATGATTGTTTGCAGTGCTGGAAGTTCCTCGACGGGCATAACTGCTAACGCCGATGGTGGTAGTGTGATATGGGTAATGCAATGCTTACGTAATTGCTTAATTAATGGTTCTCCTGGCAATAGAGAGTCTTTGCTTCCCAGGTACAACGTTGCACCTGAAAATAGAGCCATCAAAATTTCTGAGATGCTTGCATCAAAACTGAAGGAGGCAAACTGGAGAACGCGACTAGAACAAGTCAAGCCAAAAGTTCTTTTCTGAGCTTGAGCTAAGTTGCACAATCCCTGATGCTCAACCATCACACCTTTGGGTCTACCTGTAGATCCGCTCGTGTAAATCAAATTAGCTAGATGAAAAGCTCTAACTCTACTGCTTGGATTATCTTGATTGTTTTGGGCAATTTCTGACCAGGTTTCATCTAAACAGACAACTTTTGCTTGATTTGGAGGAAGTTTGTTAATAAGTTGTTGTTGAGTTAACAGCACCGAAACTTGAGCATCTTCTAGCATGAAGCGCAAACGCTCAGTTGGATACTCTGGATCGAGTGGTAAGTATGCTCCACCTGCTTTGAGAATGCCCAGTAGTCCGATCGCCATTTCTAGCGATCGCTCTACACAAATACCCACCAGCGTATCTGGTTTTACACCCAATGAACCCAAGTAATGCGCCAATTGATTAGCGCGACAATTCAACTGGTGGTAAGTCAGTTGTTGATTGTCAAACACTACCGCTACAGCATCAGGTGTACGTTCTACCTGTTCTTCAAACAACTGATGAATACATTTATCTTGGGGATAATCTGCTTGAGTATTGTTCCAGTCAACTAATAATTGCTGCTGCTCAAGTGCTGTCAGCAAAGGCAATTGTGCAATTCGCTCTTGAGGATTAGCAACAATTCCTTCAAGCAATGTTACAAAATGCCCACTCATTCGTTCGATTGTGTTGGCATCAAACAAATCAGCGTTGTACTGCCATATACCCACCAGTCCAGTGTTTGTATTCTGCAATGATAAAGTTAAATCAAACTTGGCAGTTGCACCTTCTACAGGTAAAGAACTGATAGTTAAGCCAGCAAGCTCTACTTCAGATATGGGTGCATTCTGGAGGACAAACATCACCTGAAACAGTGGCATATGGCTGAGGTTTCGTTGTGGCTGCAATGCTTTTACCAACTCCTCAAAGGGCAGGTCTGGATGAGCGTAAGCTTGCAGTGTCATTTGCCGTACTCGACTGAGCAATTGCCCAAAACTGGGGTTGCCTGACAAATCGGTACGTAATACTAAAGTATTGACAAAAAAGCCAATTAACCCTTCAAGTTCTAAGCGATCGCGGTTAGCAATTGGCGTACCCACTACAATATCATCGGAGCCTGTATAGCGATAAAGCAAGGTAACGTAAGCACAGAACAGCGTCATAAATAGGGAAGCTCCCTCTTGCCTGCTAAAATTAGCGATCGCTTGACTCAGTTCGCTTGATAATTCTACATATTGGACTGCGCCCCGGTAAGTTTGAATGGCTGGTCTGGGTCTGTCTGTGGGTAATTCTAGTAAGGTAGGAGCGTTTTTGAGTTGTTGCTTCCAGTAGTCAAGCTGCGTTTGCAGTACTTCTTTTTGCAACCATTGCCGTTGCCAAATCGCAAAATCGGCATACTGAATTGGTAGCTCTGGTAGCTCTGGCGACAAGTTATTACATAGAGCCGAGTAAATGATTGCTAACTCGCGCATCAATATACCTGTTGACCAACCATCTACTATGATGTGGTGGACTGTCAGTATAAAAGCGTGTTCTAGCTCTTTCAGTTTCACCACACAAGCTCGGATTAAAGGAGAACTAACAAGGTCAAAGGGTCGAGCAAGTTCAGTCGTGGCTAATTTTTGGCAAGCGATCGCTCTTTCACTTTCCGGTAAATCTGTTAAATCTACTACTGGCACACTTAAGGTTAAGCTGTCAGCAATAACCTGGACTGGCTGTTCGTTGATGGTGCGGAAGTTGGTACGTAAAACTTCGTGGCGAGCAATAATTTTGTTGAAGCTTTGCTTTAGCGCCACAACGTTCAACTGACCGTGAAGTTTTATAGCTGTTTGTTCGTTGTAGAAGGGGCTATCTGGTTCCAACTGGTTTAATAACCAGAGTCGTTCTTGAGCAAAAGACAGAGGTAAGTTCTGGAGGCGATCGGCTTTGACGAGGGGTAAATCTGTGTCGGGGTTCGCATTTTTCTCTTGCAATAACAAGATAAGTTCTGCTTTATGGTTAGCTAATAAGTCACGAGTTTCTAACGTCAATACGCCCTTTGGAGCATTGGCACGCAGCTGCTCACCTTCAACCCACAACTTCACACCCTGTTTAGTAAGATTAGCTAACAATTGCTCGACGTTCACAGAAAAATTACCTCCACTCGGTTAATTCGTAATTCGTAATTCGTAATTCGTAATTAAAGAATTATTTATTGCTGTTTAAATTGCGATTTCTTCTCGTTCAATTTCACTTAAAATATCTAATTCTGGTTGGTTCTCTAGCTTGGGTGCTATCTCAGATATTGTGGGAGATTCAAATAAAGTTGCTACAGTTAATTTAATCGAAAAAATATTTCTTAGTCGAGATATAATTTGAACAGCTATTAAAGAATCTCCTCCTAATTCAAAAAAGTTATCATGAATTCCTACCTGTTGAATTCCTAATAATTCTTGCCAAATATCAGCAATTTTTTCCTCGATTTCATTACGCGGAGCTATATAGGAATTGGGCAAATTAGGTCTTGTGTGGAGTGCAGATAATTTTTCGGGCTGTAAAATATCCGGCTTTGCTTGTAATGAGAATTCTGATTTTGAGTTAGTCTCTTTTTGCCCAGATTTTACACTAAATGCGGTTGATGCAGAAGCCACAGCCATAATAATCTGATGCTCTAATGCTTCAGTTTCAGGAAATGTAGCAACTTGCACAAAATCTTGAGAGCGTAATGCTTCAAACCACTGTTCTTTGATGATAAAAGGTTGACCTGGGTTGCGTCTTTTATCGTCTAAAGGTTTCAACAGCAGACCCCAAGTGATATCAAAGTCTATTTTTGGCTGAGTTATTTCCCACACTAAAAGGAAGCCGCCAGGAGCTAATAAAGAGCGTACATGGTGGAGTGTTTGATCTATATTTCGAGTGGCGTGTAGAACATTAGAGGCGATGATTACATCAAAGCTGTATTTATCAAACCCTTGCTCAGTTGGAGACTTGTCTATATCTAGTAATCTATATTCAACAAATGGATAGTCTTTAAACTTCTGTTGAGCTTGAGTCAAAAAGCCGCTACCAATATCAGTAAAAGTATAGTTTGTTCGTTCGGGCGGCAACACAGGTAATAATGCTTGTGTAGACACACCAGTACCCGCCCCGATTTCTAAAACTCTCAGGTGAACGGATGATGGCAATGATTTGACTACTTGTTCTAAGCTGGAACGCAAGATAGAGTTGTAGTAAGAAAGTAAGGGAGTTTCTGAATATGAACTATTGTTTTCTTTTTGATAAACCAGTTCATCGAAAATCTCTAATGGTTCTTGTTCGCCAATAACAACAACAGCTAAATTTTCACCACAACGTTGCACTAAATCTAAATCTACTAAAGATGAAGCAGCAAACTTTGCTCTAACTACTTCTAAATGTTCATTAATATAATCTTGCGAATATGGCAATAGCTTAGTAAATAACTTCTCCTGTTGCTGTAGTTGTCCTTGTTCCACTAATATTTGCAACCATCTAGATAACAATTGCTGATAGCGGGGAGAAATATGGTATTGCGCTAACAAATTATCTAAAGAATACTTTTCTTCGGGATTGCTAAAAGCTCCTAATTGCTGGAATGCAGAGTTGATGTAAGCTGTACATAAACGGTCTAACCACTGTCTATTTTCTTGATAGGTTAACTCGTTAAGTTCTGCATTTCTAGTATTTGCTTGGTTTTGACCTGCTTGGGTAAGCGATGTCCACAATTGTGATGTTGTGGGTAAGATTTGCAACTGTCCCCAAACTGCTTTTTGTGGAGGATCGATCCAATAACGTTGACGTTCAAAAGGATAAGTTGGTAAGGGAAGACGATAATACTCATCCTGGCTATAAAATCCAAACCAATCTACTTTCACCCCAGCCAACCAGAGTTGACCTAATGTGTTGAATAAAACACGAATATCAGATTGCTTTTCTTGAGGATGACGTACCGAAGTCAAGACTGTTTGTGCGGCTGCTTTGTCTGGATGTCTCTTGACTAATGTAGTTAGTGTGTGTCCTGGCCCTACCTCTAATAAAACTTGCTCTGGGGTTGCTAATAATTTCTCGACACCTTGAGCAAACAGCACTGTAGAACGTAGATGTTGAGCGTAGTAGTCAGGATTTGTAGCTTGCGTGACTGTAATCCAAGTACCAGTCAGGTTGGAAATATAAGGAAGTTTGGGGGGATTTAAAGTAACTTTTTTGACTCGTTCTGCAAATGCCTCTAAGATTGGTTCCATCATTTGAGAATGGAAAGCATGAGAAGTATGCAGACGACGACATTCAATTCCTTGAGCAGCTAGCTGATTTTGTAGTGCATCCACCGCAGCTGTTGAGCCAGAAACTACACACTGCAAAGGTTGATTAATTGCAGCAACAGAAAGTTCTTGCCCTAATAAAGATTTTACCTTGTCTGCGGGTAGGGGAATAGAAAGCATTGCTCCAGTGGGCAATTGCTGCATCATCTGTCCGCGTGCTGCTACCAAAGATAAGGCATCTTCTAGAGAAAAAACTTCTGCCAGAGTTGCTGCTACATACTCGCCAATACTATGACCGATCGCAGCTTGTGGTTCCACTCCCCAAGACTGCCATAATTTAGCTAAGGCGTACTCAATTACAAAAATAGCGCTTTGAGCAATTGCTGTTTGTTGAAGTTGCTTTGATACCTCATCAATCTTTTCGTCACTAGGGTAAAGAAGATGACGTAAATCAAGCCCTAATAAAGGTTTAAGAATTTCTGAGCAATAATCAACTTGTTCTTGAAATACTGTCTCAGTTTCGTAAATTTCCCGCGCCATGTTGACATATTGAGAACCTTGACCGGGAAACATAAAGACCACAGGCCGTTCTGTAATCTCTGTATAGTTAGTAAATACTTGGTTTGACTCTAGACCTTTAACAGCATCTTCTAAATCTTGACAAATCAACATCCGCCGATGATTAAAACCCCGACGACCACTATTGAGCGTATAAGTAACATCACCCAAGTTAAGCTCAGGATGCTCTTTTAAATGAGTAATTAAATTAGCCGTCGCCTTCTCAAGCGCACTCGCACTCTTAGCCGACAGACACAACAATAAGTATTTAATTTTGAATTTTGAATTTTGAATTTTGAATTGAATTGGTGTTTCTTCTAAAATTACATGAGCATTAGTACCCCCCATACCAAAAGAACTAACTCCAGCACGGCGAGGAATATTATTTGTTTTCCATTCAGTCAATTTTGTATTGACATAAAAAGGACTGTTGGCAAAATCAATTTTGGGATTAGGTGTCTCGAAATGCAAACTCGGAGGCAGCATTTTATGTTGCAGTGCTAAGACAGTTTTAATCAAACCTGCAACACCTGCTGCTGTATCCAAATGTCCCAAGTTGGTTTTTACCGAACCAATAGCGCAAAAACCTTTTTTATCTGTAGTTTGACTAAAAGCTTGAGTTAAAGCTGCAATTTCAATCGGATCTCCTAAAGGTGTAGCTGTGCCATGAGCTTCAATATAAGAAATTGTCTCGGCATCTACACCCGCTATCGCTTGAGCTTCGCCAATCACTGCTGCTTGACCGCTAGCACTAGGAGCAGTGTAGCCGACTTTCATTGCACCATCATTATTAATCGCCGAGCCTTTAATAATTGCATGAATGTAGTCGCGATCGCTGATTGCATCCTGTAATCTTTTTAATACCACAATTCCAGCACCGCTACCTGCGATCGTTCCTTGTGCTTTAGCATCAAAAGCACGGCAGTGTCCATCAGGAGAAAGAATCATTCCTTCTTCATGCAAATAGCCGATTTTTTGGGGAATGCTGATAGTAACTCCCCCAGCTAAAGCTATGTCACATTCACCATTTAACAGACCTTGACAAGCTATGTGAACAGCAACCAAAGAAGTAGAACAGGCTGTTTGCACATTTACTGCGGGGCCAGTCAAATTGAGTTTGTATGCAACTCTTGTTGGTAAAAAATCTTTATCGTTAGAAATTCCTAATTGCACAGGGTCAATTGTGGTTAATAATTGATAGTTAGGGTAGAGGTTGTTGAGCAAATATCCACTCATTCCTACACCACCATAAACCCCGATTAAACCATTGTAGGTTTGCGGATCGTAACCAGCTTTTTCTGTTGCTTCCCAAGCCAATTCTAAAAATAGACGTTGTTGTGGATCTATTAACTCAGCTTCTTTGGCGCTATAAGCAAAGAAATTTGCATCAAACAATTCAATATCTGATAGAACACCCTTAGCTTTTACATAATTAGGATTATTCAGTAAATCAACAGAAACCCCAGAATTTATTAATTCTTCATCCTTCAAACAAGAGATAGATTCTACACCATTTTGTAAATTCTGCCAAAATGATTCAATATCTTTGGCGTCAGCAAATCTACCAGCAACAGCAATTATTGCTATTTCAGAATTATTAAATTCATTATTGTTATCTACTGAATTTATTGTCATTTTGTACCTTTCTTCTGAGAGCGATATTGTTGTCTGGATTGTAATTGTTGGTTCCTTAAAATTTTAACTTCATTTAAAGATTGAGAACGAGAAGTATTTTGTTTAATTATATCTTCTTTTTTAATCTTAGTACTTAAATATTGATTTAAACTATGTATAGTTGGATAATTAAACATATCAACTATTGACAATTCTAAACCAAATTCTTCTTGCAATTGCTGATTAATTTTTACCAGTAATAAGGAATGACCTCCTAGCTCGAAGAAATTATTATAAATTCCTACTTTTTCTACTGCTAATGCTTTTTGCCAAATGCCAGCAATAATTTTTTCTGTTTCTGTATTTGGGATTACATAATCTGATAGTTCTTTATGTAAATCTGGGTCAGGCAGAGCGCGACGGTCTACTTTACCATTAGGTGTCAAAGGTAAAGACTCTAGTATTACAAAAGCAGTTGGCAACATATACCCAGGCAGTTTATCAGCAAGGAACTGACGCAGTTGCCCTGTTGTAAGTGTACTTCGACTTCGCTCAGTACAAGTCACGTCTTTTTGCGGCACTACGTAAGCGACTAAACGCTTACTTCGGCTCCGCTCAGTACAGGTATTACCTGGAGTTTCTTCACGGGCGATCGCACAACAACTCTGTATATCACTATGTTGGCTCAGTGCTGTTTCAATTTCTCCCAACTCAATGCGGAAGCCCCGAATTTTTACTTGATTGTCAATGCGTCCCAAGTATTCAATATTACCATTTGGTAAATAACGTGCTAAATCTCCAGTTTTGTAAAGGCGACCAGAATCAAAGGGATTGGAGATAAATTTCTCTTGTGTCAACTCAGGGCGGTTGAGATAGCCTCTTGCTAACCCAACACCACCGATGTGCAACTCTCCTGGTACACCCACAGGTACGGGTTGCAAATTTTCGTCTAAAATGTAGACTTGTGTATTGGCGATCGCTTGACCAATAGATATTTTCTCATCTTCAAGGGTGCATTTGGCAATAGTCGCACAGACACTAGCTTCTGTTGGGCCGTAAGCGTTGAAGAAGTTTCTGCCAACAGACCATTGCTTGATTAATTCAAGAGGACAAGCTTCTCCAGCGACAATGATTGTTTGCAGTGTCGGCAGTTCCTCCACGGGCATAACTGCTAATGCCGATGGTGGTAGGGTGATATGGGTAATAGAATAATCGCGTAATCGCTCAATTAACGGCTTCCCTGGCAATAGAGAGTCTTTAGTTCCTAGATAAAGCGTTCCACCTGAACTCAGAGCCATGATGAATTCCCAAGTAGAAGCATCAAAACTGAAGGAGGCAAACTGAAGAACGCGACTAGAACAAGTCAAGCCAAAAGTTCTTTTCTGAGCTTGAGCTAAGTTGCACAATCCCTGATGCTCAACCATCACACCTTTTGGTCTACCTGTAGATCCGCTCGTGTAAATCAAATTAGCTAGATGAAAAGCTCTAACTCCAGTGGTTAGGTTATGTTGATTGTTTTGGGCAATTTCTGACCAAGCGTCGTCTAAACAGACAACTTTTGCTCGATTTGGGGGAAGTTTGTCAATAAGTTGTTGTTGAGTCAGCAGCACCGAAACTTGAGCATCTTCTAGCATGAAGCGCAAACGCTCAATTGGATACTCTGGATCGAGTGGTAAGTATGCTCCACCTGCCTTGAGAATACCCAACAGTCCGATCGCCATTTCTAGCGATCGCTCCACACAAATACCCACCAGCGTGTCTGGTTTTACACCCAATGAGTGCAAGTAATGCGCCAACTGGTTAGCACGACAATTCAATTGGTGGTAAGTCAGTTGTTGATTTTCAAACACTACCGCTACAGCATCGGGTGTACGTTCTACCTGTTCTTCAAACAACTGATGAATACATTTATCTTGGGAATAATCTGCTTGAGTATTGTTCCAGTCAACTAATAATTGCTGCTCAACTGCTGTCAGCAAAGGTAATTGGGAAATTCGCTCTTGAGGATTAGCAACAATTCCTTCAAGCAACGTTACAAAATGACCAATCATTCGTTCAATCGTGCTGGTATCAAACAAGTCAGTATTGTACTCCCACACACCGACCAATCCTTGGGTGGTGTTTTCCATCGATAAAGCCAAATCAACTTTTGTAGTTGTACTTTCTACTGGCAAAGAACTAACAGTTAACCCTGCAAGCTCTACTTCCTGTACGGGTGCATTCTGAAGGTTAAACACCACCTGAAATAGTGGCGTATGTCCCAAGTCCCTTTCTGGCTGCAATGCTTCCACCAACATCTCAAAAGGCAAATTCTGATGAGAGTATGCTCCTAAAGCTACTTCTCGAACGCGAAGGAGTAATTCGCTAAAACTGGGGTTGCCTGCTGTGTTGGTACGCATGACTAAAGTATTGACAAAAAAGCCAATTACCCCTTCGATTTCACTGCGATCGCGGTTTGCGATCGGCGAACCCACCAAAATATCTGATTGTCCTGTGTAGCGGTAAAGCAGGGCATCATAAGCTGCCAACAGCGTCATAAATAAAGTACAACCTTGCTCTTGGCTAAGTTTTATCAATCTATCGGTTAACTCAACTGAAAGTGCAAATTTCTGATATGTCCCAGCAAAAGTCTGCACAGCAGGTCTAGGTCGGTCTGTAGGTAGCGACAATAAAGTTGGTGCGTTTGCTAGTTGTTGTTGCCAGTACGAGAGTTGGCTTTGCAGTACATTTCCTTGCAACCACTGTCTTTGCCAAATAGCGAAATCTGCGTACTGAATCGGCAGTGGTGCTAACGGTGACGGTTGACCTTGAGAATAAGCATTGTAAAGTGCCATTAATTCTCGGACAAACACACCCATTGACCAACCATCAAAGACAATGTGATGTATAAAAACTAATAAAGCGTATTCTGTCTCAGACAACGCTACTAATGTTGTCCCGATCAATGATTCATCTGCCAAGTTAAAAGGTCGTTGTCCTTGTTCTTGCGCTAATTGTTGCAAAGCAATTTCTTTTTCGCTTGTCGGTAGATGCTGCAACTCAACAATTGATACAGTCTCTTGCTCCCTGCTCCCTGCTCCCTGCTCCCTGCTCCCTGTTCCCTGTTCCCTGTTCCCTGTTCCCCGTTCCTTAATAACTTGAACTGGTTCTCCATCAACTGTAATGAAGTTAGTCCGTAACGCTTCGTGGCGATGAATAATTTCTTGTAAGCTTTGTTCTAAGGCAGTTCGATTCAGAGTTCCAGCTAGACGTAAAGCTAAAAGTAAATTGTAGAACGCACTGTTGGGATTTAACTTGTCTAAAAACCACAAACGCTGTTGAGCGAATGACAGTGGTACATCTGCATCCCTTGGTCTTGGTAAAATGGCTGATGCTGTTAGATTCTGTTGCTGCAACTGTTGAATATTTTGGGACAATTCAGCGATCGTTGGTGCAGCAAATAAACTCCGCAGTGGTAATTCTACCTTCAAGCTGCTACGCACGCGGGAAACCAGTTGCGTTGCCAGTAGCGAGTGTCCGCCAAGTTCAAAGAAATTATCATGAATACCAACTCGCTCAACTTTTAAGACTTGCGCCCAAATTCCTGACAGAATTTCTTCAATGGGGTTACGTGGGGCGACATAGCGATCCGATAATTGGTTGTGTAAATCAGGCACAGGTAACGCGCGGCGGTCTAATTTCCTGTTAGCAGAAAGCGGTAGAGCTTCCAAGATGACTATTGCACTTGGAACCATATACTCTGGTAATTTTTCCTTGAGGAAGTTACGTACTTCGCCAATAGAGATTGTCTGCTCTGGTTGCGGCACAATATAAGCGACTAAGCGTTTATCGCCCGGTGTATCCTCACGAACAACTGCACAAGACGCTTGTACATCGCTTAGTTGACCAAGTACCGCTTCAACTTCGCCTAACTCAATACGGAAACCCCGAATTTTAACTTGATTATCAATACGTCCTAAAGATTCAAGCTTACCGTCCGGTAAATAACGCGCCAAATCTCCAGTTTTATATAAAAGTGCTGTTAGCGGTAGCGGGGCGTTCAGCCCGTGCTGAGTCCCCCTGCTCCCTGCTCCCTGCTCCCTGCCTCTTTGAAAGGGATTAGGGATAAATTTCTCTTGTGTTAACTCAGGTCTGTTAAAGTAGCCTTGAGCTAAAAGCGCACCTGCAATGTAAACTTCTCCCTGCACACCCACAGGTACAGGCTGTAGATATTTATCGAGGACGTAAATTTGGGTGTTAGAAATGGGTCGCCCAATTGAAGGAAGTAGCGGCCAAGTATCTATTACATTAGGCAAAGTATAACTGGTGGCTAAATGACTTTCTGAAGGCCCATACTGATTGTGCAAAGTAATATCAGTTAATTGGCTCAACCAAAGAGAAATCGCAGGGGTAATTTGTAACTGTTCTCCAGACGTAATAATTTCTCGCAAACCAGTATTAACTATGTCATTCCCCAAAGCAACTTCTGCTAGTTGCTGTAAACCGACAACAGGGAGAAACATTCTCTGAATTTGTTGTTCTTCCAGAAAACCTAACAGTCCTAAAGCATCACGGCGTAATTCTTCTGTGATTAAGAACAATGTACCGCCAGAACACCAGGTAGTAAAGATTTCTTGGAAGGAGACATCAAAGCTAACCGAAGCAAATTGCAGGGTTTTTGCACGAGTAATTTTGAGATTGTCCCGATGCCACAAGATATGATTGCAAAGGGCAAGCTGACTCATGGCTATACCCTTGGGTTGACCTGTGGAACCGGAAGTGTAAATTATATAAACTAAGTTATTGGGTTGTACGCCAGAAATTACGTTGTCCTGGCTGCACTGAGAAATTAATTCAGCGTCAGTATCTAAGCAAACCTTGTACTGAGCGCAGTCGAAGTGAAGTTTTGCTTGATTGGGCGGTAGCCTGTCAATAAGTAGCTGTTGAGTCAGTAAAACTTTAACTTGAGTATCGTCTAAAATAAAGCTCAAGCGATCGCTAGGATACTCTGGGTCAAGTGGTACATAAGCCCCACCTGCTTTGAGAATTGCCAGTAATCCGATAACCATCTCTAAAGAACGCTCGACACACAGACCAACTAAGACATCTGGTTTTACACCTAATGAGCGTAAGTAGTGCGCCAACTGGTTAGCGCGGTAGTTTAATTGCTTGTAAGTAAGTTGTTGATTTCCAAACTCTACCGCCACTACATCTGGTGTAAGCTCGACTTGTTCTTCAAATAATTGATGGATGCACTTATGAAGTGGATAATCAACTTCTGTATCGTTCCACTCCACTAATAACTGCTGTTGCTCAACTGCTGTTAGCAATGGCAATTGAGAAATTCGTTGTTCTGGGTTAGCAACAATACCTTCAAGTAATGTGACAAAATGACTTGTCATTCGTTCAATTGTGCGCTCATCAAACAAGTCAGTGTTATATTCCCACCACCCTGCTAATCCGGTGGCAGTGTTTTCCATCGATAAAGTTAAATCAAACCTGGAGGTTGTGCCTTTTATTGGCAATCGATTTACAGTCAGCCCGGTTAGTCCTAATTCAGATGTAGGCGCATTCTGGAGGACAAACATTACCTGAAACAGTGGTGTATGACTGAGGTTTCTTTCTGGCTGCAATGCTTCCACCAACATTTCAAAAGGCAAATTTTGATGAGAGTATGCCTCCATTGCCATAGAGCGAACACGGGTGAGTAATTCGCTAAAACTGGGGTTGCCTGTCAAGCTGGTACGCATAACTAAAGTATTGACAAAAAAGCCAATTAACCCTTCTATTTCGGAGCGATCGCGGTTAGCAATGGGCGAACCCACCAAAATATCTTCTGTACCTGTATAGCGATAAAGCAGAGTATCATAAGCTGCCAACAGCGTCATGAACAAAGTTACACCTTGTTCTTGGCTGAGTTTTGTTAGCTTATTAGTTAGTTCAAGAGAAAGTGCAAACTCTTGATGTGTGCCGTTGTAGGTTTGCACAGCTGGTCTAGGTCTGTCTGTGGGGAGCGACAATAAGGCTGGTGCATCTTGTAGTTGTTGTTGCCAGTAATTTAATTGGCTTTGTAGTACTTCCCCTTGCAACCAGTTTCGCTGCCAAATTGCGAAATCTGCGTATTGAATTGGTAGTGGCGCTAACGGTGACGGCTGACCTTGAGCATAAGCATCGTACAGTGCTGCTAGTTCTTGGACAAACACACCCATTGACCAACCGTCATTAACAACATGGTGCATACACACTAACAAGACGTGTTCCGTCTCATTAAGCACTACTAATGTCGCCCTAATTAATGCTTCCTTTGCCAGGTCAAAAGGTTGAGTAACTTGTTGTTGCGCTAATTGTTGGCTAGTAATTTCTCGTTCTGTTACTTCGACTTCGCTCAGTACAAGTGTAGATAAATGCTGCAAGTCAACAATTGATAATATTCTCTGCTCCCTGTTCCCTGTTCCCCATTCCCTAATAATTTGAGAAGGTTTTCCATCAACTGTAATGAAGTTAGTGCGTAACGCTTCGTGGCGATGAATAATTTCTTGTAAGCTTTGTTCTAGGGCTGCTCGATCCAAATTTCCCACTAGCCGCAAAGCCATAGGAATGTTGTAAAAGGGGCTGTTCGGCTCGAACTGATCTAAAAACCACAAACGCTGTTGTGCATAAGACAGTGGTAATTCTGCATCCCTTGTCCGCTTTAAAAGTGGCGGGGAAGTTATTTCTGAGTCTTGTTGCTGTAACTGCCCAATTGATTGTGCTAATTCTGCAACTGTGGCTCTTGCAAATAACTCACGCAATGGTAATTCTACTTTGAAAATGTTGCGGATACGTGAAAGCAATTGCGTTGCTAGTAGCGAGTGTCCGCCAAGCTCAAAGAAGTTATCGTGAATACCCACTTGCTCTACTTTCAGCACTTGCGCCCAAATTTGCGCCAGCATTTCTTCAGTAGGTGTGCGCGGTGCAACATACAATTCTCGCAGTGTGCTGTCTAACTCATGTGTTGGCAAGGCGCGGCGGTCTACTTTTCCGTTAGAGGTGAGGGGTAAGGATTCCAGCAGCACTATTGCACTTGGCATCATGTACTCTGGTAGCTTTGCTTTAAGAAACTGACGCAGTTCTGGGACTGTGGGGGATTGTTCTTTTTGCGGTACTACATAAGCAACTAAACGTTTGTCCCCTGGTTCGTCCTCCCGAACCACCACCACACTCTCCCAAATGGCTGGATGAGAAGTTATTAATGCTTCAATTTCGCCCAACTCAATGCGGAAACCACGAATCTTTACTTGGTTATCGATGCGTCCTAAATACTCTAATTCGCCATCGGGCAAATAACGCGCTAAATCACCTGTTTTGTATAATAATTTTTTGGAATTATCAAATGGGTTAGAAATAAAGCGTTCTGCTGTCAGTTCGGGACGATTCAGATAGCCACGTGTCACCCCTGCGCCACCAACATACATCTCACCAGGAACGCCTATCGGTACTGGCTCTAAATATTCATTTAGTACATACACCTGCAAATCTGGTATTGGATGACCAACGACACTGGCTGTGCTTTGCAAATCAGCTTTACTTAACGGGCGATAGGTAACGTGTACGGTAGTTTCTGTAATTCCGTACATATTAACTAATTGGGGTGAGGTGTCGCCGTGTCGCTCAAACCAAGGTTGCAAACTGTTGATTTCTAAGGCTTCGCCACCGAAAATTACTAGGCGTAAGTTCAAATCGCCAATAGTTGTAATTGACTGTTGTGCTTGAATTAACTGACGGAAAGCTGAAGGCGTTTGATTGAGAATTGTGACTTTTTCTTGACACAATAATTGATAGAAAGATTCAGGCGATCGCGTCACTAAATAAGGAACTACTATTAGTTTTCCACCATACAGCAATGCACCCCAAATTTCCCATACAGAAAAATCGAATGCATAAGAGTGGAACATTGTCCACACATCATCTTGATTGAAGTGATACCAAGAGTCTGTGGCTGCAAATAAACGAGTTACATTTGAGTGATTGACTAAAACGCCTTTGGGTTTACCTGTAGAACCGGAAGTATAGATGACATAAGCTAAATTATCGGGTGTTGCGGTATTTTCCGGGTTTAACTCGCACTCTTGAGCAATTTTTTCCCAGTCGGTATCTAAGCAAACAATATGCGCCTGATGTTGAGGAATAGTGTCTACTAATTGCTGTTGTGTTACCAGTACTTTAACTTGAGCATCTTCTAACATGAAGCTTAAACGCTCAGTTGGATACTCAGGATCGAGCGGCACATAAGCACCACCCGCTTTGAGAATGCCTAGTATGCCGACGACTGTTAAGAGCGATGCCTTCGGCAACGTCTTCGACGAACGCTCTACACACAACCCCACCAGCGTATCTGATTTTACACCCAAGGAGCGCAAGTAATGCGCCAACTGGTTAGCTTGATTGTTCAACTGCTGATAAGTCAGTTGTTGATTTTCATACACAACTGCTACTGCATTCGGGGTACTCAAAGATTGTTCTTCAAATAACTGATGAATACACTTATCAGAGTAATAATCCGCCTGAGTATTGTTCCATACTAATAACTGCTGCTGTTCGGGTTGCGTCAATAGGGGCAATCGGGAAATTGGCTGTTGTGGATTTGCCACAATCCCTTCAAGTAACGTTATAAAATTCCCCGCTATGCGCTTAATAGTGCGCTCATCAAAAAGGTCAGTGTTGTACTTGAAAATTCCAGCTAAAGAAGAATTATTTTCTGCGATCGTCAAATCTAGATCGAACTGACCTTCCATTTGAGGAATTTCAAAAGGTTTGAGGATAAATCCTTCTTTATTTACTTCACCTTCTAACAAAAGTTGTTGCGTCTGCTCAAACTGACCCAAGTTTTGCAAAATAAAGTTGAATACAGTTTGAAAAATCGGGGAACGGCTGGAATCGCGCTGTGGCTGCAATCGCTCTACTAGTAAAGCAAAGGGAAAATCTTGATGCGCCAATGCTTGTGATACGCAGGAGCGAATTTGAGCCAGAAATTCCCCAAAACTGGGATTTCCTGACAGATTTGCCCGGATGACAACTGGATCGACGAAGTAGCCGACAATTGGGGCAAATTCTATCTGAGTTCTACCTGAAGTCGGAACGCCGACTAGAATATCCTCTTGCCCTGTATAACGATACAGGAGAACCTGAAATGCAGCCAGAAGCAGGATATATTGGGTAACGCCTTCTGTTTGAGCTAATTTTTTGAGTTTTTCGGTCAGTTCTGGGGAAAGAGTAAAGTTATGGGAAGCACCGTTATAAGTTTGGATGGGTGGCCGTGGTTTGTCTGTCGGCAAATTGAGTACAGGTAATTCTCCTGCTAGTTGTTGCTGCCAGTAGTTCCAGAGCTTTTCTCCTTGGGTGGTGGTTAATAATTCTCTTTGCCAACGAATGTAATCGATGTAAGAGTGCTGTAGAGGAGTTAGAGATGGCTGAACACCTGACTCTAGTGCAGGATAGCTGGCGATTAACTCTTCCATCAGTAATGGCATCGACCAACCATCACCTGCAATATGATGTACTGACATCAACAGGATGTGTTCGTCTGGCGAAGAAGTAAATAAACGTACCCGGATTACTGAGCCGTTTTCGAGGTCGAAGGGTTGCTTGTATTCCTGAAAAACTCTTTGCTCAAGCTCCTGATCGCTCCAATTAGAGGCATTTATTTGTTGAAAATCTGGTAATTGAGTTTGACGGGTTTGTTGAACAACTTGATTGCCTTGCTTGGAAAAGGTGCTACGTAACTGAGGATGACGGTTAATCAGGAGTTGGAAGGTTTTTTGCAAAATCGTGACATTCACCTGCGAACAAATACGACAGGCAAACACCATATTGTAAGCTGCACTTTCAGGTGCTAGTTGCCACAAAAACCACAGCGCTTGTTGACCGTAGGAAAGAGGATAAATATTTAAAATATCTGGGCGATCGCGCAGTAATTGTAAAATTTCAGTTTTATGCTGCTGTAGTTGAGCAACTACATCAGTAGTTAACAGCGACTTAGAACCACCAATACGCAATTTTTCCCCATCATGTCCTAACTTAACCCCTTTAAAAGAAAGGTCTTGTAAAAATTCAACCAAGCTCATAGTTCTAACTCCACCCAATCGCTATTTTCCTGATTCACTAACTGAAATTGCTCGCTATCTTTGCTCTGGCTGGAAGCAAATTCTCGATCGCCATCTAAGGAAAAAATTTCTAATGCCAAATAATTAGCCAGCTTGGCAATCGTAGGATAATCAAAAGCTAAATTTGCAGGTACAGAGCATTTTAAAGAGTTTTGCAGGCGGTTCCGCAACTCAACAGCCGTCAGCGAATCCATTCCTAGTTCAAAAAACCCTTGTTCAAGTTCTAGGTTTGAGAGATTACGACCTAGCACTTTAGCTACTTGCAAGGAAATATGCTCAATTAAAAGCGATTGGCGATCGCTAACATTCGCCTTCTCTAATCGAGTACGAAAATCAGATTCTTCAACTTTCTTGGCTAAGGTATAGCTAAAGTTAGCAAAGAACGGCGAACCGAAACTCGATTTACTGAGAAATTCTGACCAGTTGAAGGGTATTACCGCTACTTGGGCAGAAGATTGATTCAACAATTGCTCTAGTACAGCTAATCCCTGTTGAGGAGAAATTGTACCAATACCGCTTGTTTGTAGGCGATTTTGATTTCGGCTATCCAAGTTAGCTGCCATACCTACTTGTGACCAAGGCCCCCAGTTAATACTCAATCCAGGTAGACCCAAAGTTTGGCGATAATGGGCAAAGGCATCCATAAAAGCATTAGCAGCCGCATAATTGCCTTGTCCTGTAGAGCCAATCAGCGAACTCATGGACGAGAAACAAACAAAAAAGTCTAATGGTAGATGTTGGGTGAAAGTATGGAGATTCCAGGCACCTGCCACTTTGGGAGCCATCACTTGCCCAAAGCGTTCTAAAGATTGCTGCTGCAATACTCCATCATCCAGTACTCCTGCTCCATGTATAATCCCCTTAAGTGGCGGTAGCTCTGAGTGGATTTTTTCTACCACCTCAGCCACTTGATGAGCTTGAGACACATCAGCTTTGACAAACAGCACCTTCGCCCCTAATTTCTCAAGGGTAGTGATGCGTTCTTGTACAGCCAAAGATGGTTCATTCCGTCCAGTTAATACTAGGTGTCGCGCTCCTTTTTCTACTAGCCACTGGGCAGCCTCTAAACCTAAAGCTCCAGTACCTCCGGTTATCAAGTAACTACCATCAAGGTTTACGTATGGTAACGTTTCTAGAGCTTTTCGTCGCACTAGGCGTGCCGCATAACGTACACCCTGACGATAAGCAACTTGGTCTTCTGTATCTGGAGAGCAGATTTCTGACCAGAGCGATCGCAGATTGTCCTCATCGGCAGCTAAATCTAAACGCACACATTGTAATTCGGGATGTTCTAGAGCAATGACTCGACCTAATCCCCACAATGCCGCCCCACTTAGTTGAACTGGTTGTGGCGATGCGCTATCTACCGCTTGAGTACCACGAGTCACTAACCACAGCCGAGGAGGTGCTTGGAAGTTGGCTTGCACCAAAGCTTGTACTAGGTGTAATACGCTACCACAGTTTAGAAGTTGTTCTTGTTCTAAACCTACCAGGGAGTTTTTTAGTTGCGATCGCTCTTGATAACTCCACAGATGAACAATATTGCTGATTGTGGGCAGTTTTTCTCCCCTGATCCCTGCTCCCTGCTCCCCTGCTTTTTCACGCTGGCTGACGGCACTAACTAATTTTTGCCAGTGGTCTGGGAGACTTGGATCGATTTGATAATGTTGCTGGTCAATTTTTTGATAGCTAACACCAGCAGACACTAAGACATAATCGACTCCTTGTTCTTGCAATTGGTTAGCCAGCTGTTGCCCTAGTCCTTCTAGATCAGTCAAAATCAGCCAACTACCACCAGGAGTGAGAGCTGATTGACTTTTTTCCACCGCTTGCCATTCAATTTCATAAAACCAGTCTGCGACATCTTGCTCAAGAGATTGCAGTAACGCCTTGCGAGTTACTTTTTTGGCTTCTAAGCCTGTGATGTCTGCAATCAACTGTCCACTAGCATCAAAAAGTCTAATATCTACTACTAGCTTGTCAGGATTAGAGCTATCTGACTGGCGCTGAATTATATGACACCATAACTGCTGATTTTGAGGGCGTTGGTAAATCTGGAAACTTTCAACTGCAAAGGGTACAGAAGTCTCATCGTCAGAGAAGAAAATGCAGATTAGTTGGAAGCAAGAATCCAGAAGACCGGGATATAATTGATAATCTTCTAAACCATCTACTAGGTCAAGCCATTTGAACTTGGCTAGGGCTTCTCCTTCTCCACACCAGACACGATCGAGCCACTGGAAGCTTGGCCCTAATACAAGCTGACGCTTGAGCAAATTTTGGTAAATTTCGAGTGCAGCTATTTGTCGAGTACAACGTAACTGGATTTCTTGGATGGGGACAATTTCTGGCTTTCTGCGGTTGTTTTTAATTTTCCCTGTAGCATGAACTAGCCACTCACTCACCTGAGTACTACCATTCGGTACTGCATCAAAGCTGATGAGTTGGAAAGATGCTCCACTCTCCTCAAAAGACAGCACTAGCTGTACCGTGCGTGCTTTATCTTCAGGGATAGCCAATGCCTGCGGGAAAATTATATTTTCTAATAGACACGCCTCATTAGCGAAAGTTAGTTCTGCTGCACCAAATATTAGGCAGAGATGACAAGCTCCAGGTACGACAACTTTGTTATATAGTTGATGTTCTGTTAAGAACGGTAGAGTTTGAGTACTAAATTCCGATTCAAACAAGATTTCCTTGCTTAAAGGCAACTGAAGCTTTTTGTCTAATAATGGGTGCAGTTTTGCTGGTTGTTGCTGTTGATGCCGACGCGGAGTATTTTCAATCCAATAGCGTTGTCTTTGAAATGGATAAGTCGGTAGTGCAACTTTGCGGCGAGGATAATCTTGCTCAAGTCCTGACCAATTAACTTTGCTTCCGGCTACGTATAATTCACCTAAACTAGAGAGTAACTGTTGCCATTCTGGTATGGCTTCACGTAAAGAAGGTAGCCATAAACCTTCACCATCTGGTAAGCATTGACGACCCATGCCTAACAAAATCGGTTTCGGGCCGATTTCTAAGAAGACTTCACATCCAAGAGTACGCAATGTCTGCATACTATCAGCGAACCGCACTGTTTGACGGATATGATTTACCCAGTATTGTGCTGTTGTGATGCGATCGCCTGCCAATTCTCCAGTAATATTAGATACTAATGGAATTTGCGGCTGATTGTAGGTAACTTGATTAGCTATTGCTTCAAACTCAGCCAACATCGGTGTCATCAAAGGCGAATGGAAGGCATGGGATACTTGTAAACGCTTTGTCTTCACTCCTTGGGCTTCTAGTTGCTGACAAACAACGGCGATATCTTCCCTAGTTCCAGAAATTACGACGCTTTCCGGGCCATTGATGGCTGCTATTGCCACCCGTTGATTATAGGCTGCAATAACTTCTCTCACCTTCGCCTCTGAAGCCATCAAGGAAACCATTTCACCCCCAGATGGCAATTGTTGCATCAACCGTCCGCGATGAGCAATGAGTTTTAATCCATCTGACAAACTAAAGACACCAGCTACAGTTGCAGCCACATACTCGCCAACACTATGTCCCATGACGACATCTGGCTCAATTCCCCACGATTTCCAAAGCTGATACAAGGCATACTCAATGGCAAATAGCGCAGGTTGAGTATATGCAGTTTGATCCAGCAGATCCTCAAGACCTTGACTAGGATACAGTACCTCTAACAAAGAATGCTCCAGTAATGGGCGAAGAATTTCATCGCACTGCTCTAAAGTTTGCCGAAAGATGGGTTGTGTATCGTATAATTTGCGACCCATGTTGATGTACTGGGAGCCTTGGCCAGTAAACAAGAAGGCTATTTTTGTTGGCTTGTTATTAGACTGGAAGCTCTTAGAAGGTGTCAAATCAGCCAGTTTCTCTACCAACTCCTCCCTAGAGTCAGCCACAATCGCCAGACGATGGTTAAAATGCTCCCGCCCTGTATTCGCCGTATAGCAAACATCTGCAATAGATACTCCAGAATTCGATATCAAAAATTCTCGATACCGATGTCGCAATTCTTCTAAACCCTTCTGTGTTTTTGCCGAAAGTGCAAGCAAGTGGTAAGGACGCTCCTCTGCTCCACTTCGGCTACGCTCAGTGACCACCTGCTCCCTGCTCCCTTGCCCTGAGCGAAGTCGTTCGCGGAGCGTCTCGCAGAGAAGGGCTGCTCCCTGCTCAAACACAGGTGCTTCTTCCAAAATTACATGGCAATTAGTACCACCTATTCCCAGAGAATTCACCCCAGCACGACGGGGATGATCTTCGGTATGCCAATCCTGCAACGTAGTATTAACGTAAAAAGGCGTATTGGGTAAATCCAGTTGAGGATTAGGTTGTTCAAAGTGCAAACTTGGTGGAATTTTTTGATGGTACAGTGACAGGACTGTTTTGATAAAACCAACCACACCAGAAGCAATCTGGAGATGACCGACATTGGTTTTTACTGAACCAATACCACAAAAGTTTTTTGACTGCGTACTAGCACGAAATGCTTGGGTAAGTCCACCAATTTCAATCGGATCTCCTAAAGGTGTGCCAGTTCCATGTGCTTCTACGTAGCTGATGGTTTCTGCTTCAATTCCAGCCATCGCCATTGCTTCTGTAACCACAGCTGCTTGACCATCTCCATTAGGAGCCATGTAGCCAACTTTTGTACCACCATCGTTATTAACGGCGGAACCTTTAACTACAGCATAGATGTTATCGCCATCAGCGATCGCATCTGACAACCGCTTCAAAACCACAAGCCCTACACCACTGCCAAAAATCGTCCCCTGAGCTTTCGCATCAAAAGCCCGACAATGACCATCTGGAGTGACAATCATGCCTTCTTGATACAAATGACCAATCTTTTGGGGTGCATTCACAGAAACCCCACCAGCTAAAACCATGTCACTTTCGCCACTCAGCAAGCTGGCACAAGCCATGTGAATTGCCACCAAAGATGTAGAGCAAGCTGTTTGCACATTCACGCTCGGCCCAGTCAAGTTGAGTTTGTAAGAAATTCGTGTGGTTAAATAATCTTTATCATTAGCAACCATCATCTGCAAACCACCCATTGAATCTATGGTTGCTACTTGCAGATTATCGTTAATATCAAGCTGATGGCGGTTGGGATAAACATTATTCAGTAAATAAGTGTTCATCACTGCGCCAGCATAGATGCCGATCGCACCATTATAGGTTAGAGGATTATAACCCGCAGTTTCTAAGCTTTCCCAGGCACATTCGAGTAAAAGCCGCTGTTGAGGATCTAGTAATTCAGCCTCTTTTGTGCTATAGCCGAAGAAATCAGCATCAAAAGATTCCACATCAGATAATATTGGCTTGGCTTTGACGTAGTGAGGATTTTTTACCAGCGCCGGATCTACACCTGCTTTGATAACTTCTTCATCGCTAAAAAATGAAATCGATTCTACGCCATTGCATAAATTTTGCCAGAATTCATCGATATTATTCGCGCCGGGAAAACGACATGACATCCCGATGACGGCGATATCCGATTGATTAACAGCTTGGCGAGAACTACGAACCTTGGCGCGTTTTTGACCTTGGACTACAGAAGGTGATTCTGTTTGCCCTTGACTTAAGAAATTCGCTAAGGTGCTGATGCTGGGATATTTAAACATATCCACAATCGACACCGGCATCTGGAAGAACTCTTGCAATTTACTCTGAGCCTGCACTAGAAGTAGTGAATGTCCTCCTAGCTCAAAGAAGTTCTCATGGATGCCTATTTCTTCAAGACCCAACACTTCTTGCCAAATCTGTGCAACTTGGCGTTCAATGTCTGAAACTGGTTGTGCTTGGTCGTCGGCGCTTTGGTGCAACTCGCCTCTGGTAAGCTTTTCTAAATCGATGATGCCTGTTTTAGTTAATGGCATCTGTTGTAGCTGCACAAAATTGCAAGTACTGGGTGTACCATAGCGATCGCACACCACTAATTTAGATAATTGCTCTCCAACTGAGGAATTACTAGCGGTAAAATAAGCAGTTAGTTTTTCCAGAGGATAAGTATCTTCTACATAACTGCGGATATATCGGTTACTGCCATCTAATCCCACTAACAATTGCACCTGATGATGGTGTAAACCGACGAGCAAAGAATACAGCCCTTGCCGTGCAGACATGGCATAGTAACCTTTAGTTTGAGCTAACTTGCTTCTTTGGTAGTCTTGGCTAATACCGAGGCCATCCCACAGACTCCAGCTAAAGCAATAGCTCTTTAACCCCTGAGTACGCTGATAATGTGCAAAACTTTCTAGAAACTGATTGGCTGCAACAAATGTGCCGACAGTAGCGCCTCCCAAGAAACTACTGACTGAAGAAAAGCTGATAAAAACTGCTTGGGGATTGTCTAGTAGTAATTGATTGAGTACCCAAGCTCCTCCAACTTTCGAGCGTAAAGCTGCTGACCAACTGTGATGATTTTCTGCGATGAGCGATCGCTCCTGATAAGATCCTGCTAGATGTAATACCCCGTCTAATTGGCACTGCCAGCTAGACTTTGCTTGTGCGATCGCACCTTGCAAAGCTGGCAAATCGCAGATATCCACTGCTTTATAGAGGATTTCTCCTCCTAGCTTTTCTAGTTCTTGATAAGCCGCGATTTTTTGAGATATAGCATTGGACTGTTCTGTATAGTTGTGCCATACACTTCTTTCGGGTAGCTCAGTTCTACCAACTAACAGCAGTCGTGCTTGGTAATGCTTCAGCAAATATTTAGCAATTTCAACACCAACACCCCCAAGACCACCGCTAATTAAATACATTCCACCTAGTTTAAAGGCAAAATCTTGCTTTGGTTGAGAGCGAAAATCCACTTTCTCTAATCGAGGAATCCAACGCTGTCCTTGGCGATAAGCTACCTCAGACTCACCTGAGAAGATATGCAATTCTTGCAGAATACGCTCTGCATTCACCGCAGTTTCATCTACTGTTAAATCTAGATGACAACTTGTCAATCCTGGTATTTCCTGCTCGATTACCTTCAATAACCCAAGCAGTGGTGATTTTTCATAAGCAATTTTATCAACAGATGATGTGAACTGCGTATAATTAGAAACTACTAATAAATCGATAGGATATTGAAATTTCTGGATATTAGCTAACGCTTTAATTAAGAATAATAAACTATAAACACCAAATGTTTGAGCTTGTTCTAAGGACTCTAAACTGGAAATCTCATGAATACAACTGTCATAAGTCCATAAATGTATAATTTTATCAATTTGAAAGTTATTAGCTTTCAGGGCAGATAGCAACCGTTGATAATCTTCGGGATTATTTGGTGCAATTTGATAGCGGTTACTGCTCAGTTGCTTAAAGTCTACTCCCGCTTCAATACCAACCCACGGCTGCCCCTGTTTTTGGAGTTCTGCACCCAAAGATTCCCCTAATCCTAATTGGTCGAGAAATACTAGGAAGTGACCATTAATTGTAGACATTTGGCTTACAGGTAGTTTCTGCCGCCATATCCGACGATAAAACCAGTCTGGTAATAAGTTAGGATTGTCTAAATTGATGCCAAGTTGTTGAATAATAATATCAAATTCACCAGCCAAGAACATTCTGCTTAATTGGGCACGCTGAATTTTACCAATTGCAGTCTTCGGAATTACTTCCTTTTTCACAGGAATAATGTAATTTGGATTTACCCCAATCTTTTTGACAACTGCCCCACGAATCTTTTTTATTAGCTCTTTCAACAAAGTCTGCTCAGAGGCAACAGAACTAAAAAAAATTGCTAATTGATCTGCGTTTTGCCCAGAGAATCGCACTGCACAGGCAGCCGTATAAGATATCTCTACATCCTCGACTTCCTCAACGACTGATTCAATTTCATGGCTGTAATAGTTGATGCCATTAATAATAATGTCATCTTTATCTCTGCCAGTCAGCACGATTCGTCCTGACTGTAAATAGCCGATATCTCCGGTGTTAAACCATCCATCTTCGGTAAAAGCTTCGCGGTTGCGCTCTGGATTTTGATAGTAACCGGAAGTCACTGAAAGTCCTTGAACTTGAAATCTGCCAATCACTCCTTCAGGAACGATTTGATTATTATCGTCAGTAATGCGAATTGATGCTCCAGGAATCGGTGGGCCAAGTTCTACAAATGACATATCATCTGATGAGGATTCTAAAGAAAAACCATCAGACCAAGTGATTCCTGAGCAAGTCTCAGACATCCCAAAGGCTGGATGAATAGCGTTAGGTGGTAAACCATGTTGTTGGAGGAGCTTAAGAAAACTACGTGCTGTTTTCGGTACGATTTGCTCTCCAGCGTTCACTAAAAAGCGCATAGAAGATAAATCCCATGACTGCTGATTTATTTCACTAGCGCGTTCATTAAGTAAGGAAAAAGCGAAGTTTGGGGCCCAAGAAATTGACGCTTGGTGGCGTTGAATCAATTCCAACCAACGAATGGGATTTTGCAGAATATATTCTGTAGATGCATGGATTTGCTTGCAACCTAAATCAACTGCCATCAGTCCTAGAAATACAATTGCACCCACATGCTCTAATGGCATCCAGTTCAAAACAATTTCATCACTGGAAAAATTGTTCATTTGGGCTGTGCCAGCCGTCATACTTAAGAGATTGCGATGAGTTAACATCACACCTTTAGGAAAACCAGTACTACCTGAAGTAAGTAATAGTAGTGCTAAATCATCTTCGTGACTTTGATGAATATTTCTATCTGGTTGGTTTTGGCGTAAGTTATCTACTGTTTCTACTTGAAAATTTTCTATATTTAAAAGTGCTGGTAACTCCCGAAGGCTCTTAGCTAGTCGTGAGCTTGTCAGAACAATAGGTTGCTCTAACATCTGCCAAGCATTGTGTAATTTGTTAACAGCGCTGTTAAGTTGCTCGTAGGCAGGTGCGATAGAAACTGGTACGGGAATAAAACCGCCTAATATACAACCCCAAAACGCAGGTATGAAATCTTGACTGAGATCGATTTGAAATATTACTTTGTCTAATGGTTTTAAACCTAGCTTTCTTAAACCAGTTAATATCTTTTGAGCATCTAATAGTAAATCTTGATAAGATTGAATAATCTCAGAACCATCAGTTTGAATATAAACTAGTTCTTTTTCTGGAAATTGAATAGCTGTTTTTTGCAGTGCTTCCCAAAGAAGTTTTGGAGCGTTTTCTTCTTTTTTGACTTCTCCGCCATAACTAACAGCTAGTCTACTGTTAGCGAAATCCTGATTAATAGTTGAGCGAGAAATTTGAGGTGTAGCTGAAGTATTGTTTTCTTCACCTGTGAGAGTTTTCCAATCACTTAGCAAGTCTGATATACGTAGCGATCGCTGTTGTTTGATGTGTTCCTGAACTACTACTGCTACTTGCTTAACTTCGGGTATTAACTGGATTTGCTCTGACCATCGCTGCACTAAATCAGTATCTCTAATTTCCAGATAACTTAGGGCAGTTTCGTCTATTTCTCCAGATTTAGACAATGGTAGAGTCGATACTGGTATTATTGCTTTGGGTATCCATTGACTGGGTAAGACTTTTTTCAAGTGAGATAATAATTGTTCTGCTGCAAATAAACTTGATAGTACTATATAAGCAATTAATTCTTGTTTGAACTTCTCTGTTTGTCTCTCTATGACTGAGCAATCATCTATCGTTAAACTTGACCGAATAGCATTTTCTATTTCTCTATATATAAAACTTTGATTAGTTGAATCTACTAAAGTTTGGCTATAATTATCTAATTGCATTAACTTCTATATCCTTATTATAGTCTACTACTTGAGAATTAAAAATACTTAATTGTAATTATCGTAAAGAAGAGATAAGTTAAGGTAATAGTTAGTTATACATAAGTATTCTTCAAAAATTTTGATTATTTTTGTCATTTAAATTTCTTGAGTATCAATACTACAAATTTAAACTTAGTTTATTTTTGAAATTGAGCTTTAGTTCTTTTGTAAAAGTTTAATTTTGAGCTTATTAAAAATGATTTAGCCCATTTTAATTAACGTCAAATCTTTATATCTTGATTTATATATAGTTAATAAAACTTATATATAGACTAATTATTAAAGACTACAAGGGTAATGTGTTTATTTACTTTTATAGATTGATATAATAATCTCATTTTGCTCAACAAAATGCAATAGCAGTTAAGACAGTTAATTTAGTCTTATCTATGAAATCTAATAGTTGTTAAAACATTCAAGCTGACAGTTAAGACAGTTAAGACAGTTAAGATCTTTAAGTAGATATTTAAAGTGGACAGTTAAGAAAGTTAAGACAGTTAAGCAAATAATAAAATACTTATAATAATGATAAATAATAATAATTACTAATTGTAAACTATTTATAAGTAGCTAGAGAATAATGCAGATAGCGAGAAGTGCTTGCTTTGCGGGTTGCTAGGGGGTACCGTTTCTTCAGTCCTAACTCAGCTGGTCTTCTAGTCATAGGCAGGGTAAGCGCAATTGAAAAGACAGTGGGACGCAACTGAGCTAGTCGAGCATTTTACGCTGATGCCCGAAGAAATGGTACTACTTGAGAATAAAAGTGAGGACAATAGTTTAGGATTTGCGGTTTTGCTCAAGTTCTTCCAAATGGAAGCGAGATATCCACGCAGCAAGCAAGAAGTCCCAAAACAAGTTGTCTCTTACATTGCACAACTTCTGGGAGTGTCGTCAAAACTATTTAAAGAATACTCGTTTTCGGGCAGAACCTTTGAACGTCATAGGGCGGAGATTCGCTCATTTTTAGGATGGAGAGAATTTACAGTTGAAGATGCTGCGGAATTTACGAATTGGTTGTGCGAAAAAGTATTGGTATACGAACGTCAACCCAATGCACTCGAAGCTCGGTTTTATCAACGCTTGCGCGAGTTAAAATTAGAACCACCAACTCCAGAAAGGATTGAACGGCTGATTCGGTCAGCATCTTATCCATCAATCGATACCATCCGCGCCATAGAGTTTGCCAACCAGGAAGCCCATCACTTTTACGACCAAGAAAACCACCCAAACGAGCAACGCACTTCCAAAACTCACCTAAAGTTAAATCATCACAGAGCAAACCAAGACGAGCAACCAGAATATTTAGCATCATCGGAGGTACAAAATTTTGAGCAGGCAATAATGGATTACTGCGACTAAGTTCACGTAACTGCAACAATCTCACTGCAACAACTGCAAAAAAACCAAGCAATGTGACTAAACCATTGGCTGACTCCAATTGGCGCTTTTCAATGGCACAACCAGTTTTCAGGCATTTATGATATTCTTCAATCAACCAACGACAACTGTACCAGTCGATTTGAATCAAAGCAGAGTTTTCATCTGTTAGAGGTACACTCGTAAACAGAATCCATTCCAAATCACCCGACTCTTCCCAAACGCATATACACCAACCATCAATTGGCTGTTGTTTTCTTTCATTACCAGTTGCAGGTGGTTGAATTGTCAGAGCTGACCAAGCAACTTGTAAATCCACACAACGTTTAGGTTCGCCATTACGACCACGTAACACAATCGTCTTGGTTGACATTGGTTGCAGTCCACGACCAAAAGCTTTGAGATATCCTTTTGTGCCGTCTGGTTTGGTAATTACACGATTTTGAGTTACCCGTAGCAAACAGTGCCAACGTAGTGCTCTCACACGTCGAATGTAGGAAAAAATGTCACTGCCTCGGTCTCCAACACTCACCCAGATTGAATCAGACTCTGGTGCTTCTCCGATTGCTTCGACACTAAATGAAGGATAAAGGCAGCGATCGCGTGTGGTATGAACGATAAGCAATGGGGCATTGATGATAAAGTCATTGTAAAAGTAACAATAATTGCCCAAGGAAGGCGTGAAACTCAAGCCCAAAATTTCAAGTTTCCCCCCTTTATAAGGCTGCGGCAGGTCTAATGAATAAACGCCTATTACTGTGGAACCCAGATACCATGAAACCCATAAGGTACGCGCTGGGGAATTATCACCCGCGCTACAGGTTCAGCAGTTATATCTTGGGCATTCACCACTACTAATTCTGAAGTATCTGAACCTTCATCGTGGAGGAAAGTCACAAGCCAACCATCATCCTCAGCCGTTGCACCGGGACGCGGCGCAAACACAGCTTCACTGCCGTAACGTCCTTCTCCGTATTCATGGATTTGCGACTTTCCGGTGCTGAGGTCGTATTTGATGATACCTTCAAATAAAGGTAGGGGATTGTTCGCCATTTTGTTAGTGTAGCCATATCGGGTCGATCGCCCTAAGAAATTTTCGTTGACGCGGGGAAATTCTGAAGCTACATCATCTAACATTTCTTCGCGCACTGTCCCGGTGCTGAGGTTAAATCGCCAGCGATACAGACGAGGAATGTTTGCTTCTGGGTCGGGTTGGGAATCATTAGCAATCAAGACTGTGGTAGAACTCATGCGACAAGCAATCAGCACTACTTCGTCTCCCTCTTCGTAGGCGTTGAGGGTATGGAAGACGTAGCAAGAAGGACTTTCAAACCAGCGGATATTACTGTTGTTACCGTGACGTGGTACAATGCCGAAACGACTGGGGCGATCGCGCTCAAACATGATTACAGATTCTCCCCGTTGCGCTCTTAGGGGATTGAAAGTCATCGGCAAATCCATGAAAATAGTGTAATTTTCAGTGATGGCAAAGTCATGCATCATCACTCCTATTGGCAACTCAATCGGCACTGTCCATAACAGTTCGCCTTGTGCTGAAACTACACTATATTGCAGGTACGGCGGTACAAATGGAGAGTAGCCAAAGAAGATCATTTCGCCCGTCACCGGGTCTACCTTGGGATGGGCTGTGAAGCTAGAAACCAGCTTGCTATCGTAGGTGTACTCGCCAATGGTTTCTAATTCCGGAAGCTGGATGGCGTGAGGCCTACCACCTTCGTTCAGCGCCAACATTTGACCAGCGTGCCACACTAGGGCGGTGTTGGCTGTATTTTTACTGGGGCCGTAGGGATTATCCATTTGTAGTGGTTCTAATAATCCAGTCCAGATAGCCTTACCCACTTCTTTTTCTATTTTCCATCCCCTTGTTTGGATGTAGCGGTTGCGATAAGTTGCCACACCGTTGCTAATTTGTACGCCGTGCAACATCCCATCTCCATCAAACCAGTGATATTCACCGATGGGCGGCCATTGAGGGTTAGGGCCATTGCGAACAAACATCCCGGATAAGTCAGGAGGTAATTCGCCAATAACTGACAATTTGTCAGCGGTGATTTCTTCGCGGATTGGGGCAAAATTGCGATCGAGATAGGGGTTAACTGCTATTGTTGTCATTCTTCTGATTGATGAGAGTTAGAAAATTTGATATTCTGATGAATGTGGATCTTGCTGACTAATGACTTTAATTGCTGTCTTCAACCAATCAATATAAGTCTGTTCTCTACGAATCACCAACTCCAGCACCAGCCTTTGCATTACCTCCTCACGGCTAGCAGACTCATCGCCCAGTACTGGCAAATTGATATTTTCACATTTGGCAAGCTTTTCGTTTCGAGCCGCCAATTGCTGCTCTAGTAGATGAACAATCATTTCATTAGGCAATCCATCTGCAAACTGCAACTGAACTAGCAATGGTTCGCGTACAATCGTTAAGGGTTGGTGAGTACCAAGCCAGTTGATTAATTCACCTTTCCCGGATTCAGTTATGCTGTAGACTTTGCGATTAGGGCGATCGTGCTGAATCTCAATCGTACAGGTAACACAGCCTTGCTCAACTAGCTTTTCCAGGGTTCTATAAATTTGTGCCTGGTCTGCTGGCCACAAATGGCCAATGCATTGGTCGAAGCAGCTTGTTTTCAGGTCATAGCCCGTCATTGCTTGCTGCTGAAGAAGACCCAGAATTACATGTGCTAGCGACATGAAAACAGTTTTTCCATAATTTACTGTTTACTCCATAGCTCCTATCTATATACTTGCTATATATTTATGCTAATATATGATTAATCAGATATGAGAGATGACGGCTATAAAAAGAGATGTTAACTATAGTGCGTCTTAGTAAGAAAATCGATACATGAACTTTAGTTGATAAATACCAAAGCCAAAAATTATTCCAGCTATTAAAGACTATCGTAACGAAAGGATGGATCAAATTGACTTCCAACACACTTTTACAAAGAATCCGTCAACATCAATATCTGCGCGATTTGCGAAATAAATTATTGTACCTCCACAAGATGTTGCTGGAGACAGAACGCATCGCCTACGAACAGGTTAGTGGACGGGTATCAAGTACAGAACTCCTGCAACTAGTCATCGGTCACGAACAATTTGCATGGCTACATCGGATTTCTGAGATTGTTGTGCAAATTGATGAAATGTTGACAGCAGATGAGCCAATAGCCCTAGATTATTTGCAAAATTTGATTGCCGATGTCCGCAGTTTGATCGTGCCTTTAGAGACAGGTAATACTTTTGAAAGAAAGTATTATAATGCTCTCCAGAGCGAACCTGCTGCTGTGCTAGCACATGCGGAGATCTCAAAGCTTCTGATGTCTAATGTTGAATGATAAGCTCTCAGGCACAGCATATCTTTTTGTGTTGGCTGTTGACTGTAACGGTTAAGTAGAAACACTAAATTAAACTAAAAAAGAGGTTGCCGGGTTTCGACTCCGCGGAAGTTGAGCGTAGTCGAAACTCAACCCTCGTCTTCTCAAGGATCGAGCATTGAGCTAAGTCGAAATGCGTCTTCTAAATAATTGTGTCCACCTACTTAACAGTCAACAGCTTTTTTAAAAAGAGCCAACGATCATCCCAGCAAGTAACATAAAACCAATCCAGACGTTTTGTCGGAACATCTCACCATAAGCAGGGTTAGGTAAGTTTTGCTCTCTGAGTCGGAGACATTGCCAAATCCAGCCGATGGAGGCTAGTGCAAGGCTAATCCAGAAAGGTAGCTGAAGGTTTATAACTATGCCTAAGCAAGCTAATAATAAGATTGTGCCTGCAAAGAAAATTCCAATAGCCACAGGGGCACGATCGCCAAAAAATAGAGCGCTAGAATTAACGCCAATGCGGCGATCGTCTTCTTTGTCGCTCATGGCATAAACTGTATCAAATCCCAACGTCCACAATACAGTTGCGCCCCAAAGTAACCAAGTTGGCTGGGAGATAGTTTGGGTTACCGCACTCCAGCTAATCAACACCGCAAAACCCCAGGCGATGGAAAGTATTAGTTGTGGTATGGGAAACACCCGCTTTGCCCCCGGATAAAGTAGAATTACTGGCACCGCTGCCACAGATAGCCAGAAACTCAAGGGGTTAAGATAAAAAGCTAGAACTGCTGCACAAGCCATCGCCACGATCGCAACAACAATCCCAACTTTCACTGATAAAGCACGAGAAGCCAGGGGGCGATCGCGCGTTCTCTCTACTTGTGGATCGATATCCTTATCCCACAAATCATTGACAACACAGCCAGCCGCACTTGTGGCTAAACTACCCAATACAATCACGCCAACCAGAGGTAAAGGCGGTTTCCCCGCAGCTGCCAAAAATACAGCCCACAGGGCAGGAATCATCAATATTAATCGTCCTTCAGGCTTATGCCAGCGCAAAAGGCGGATAATCACAAGCCAAACTGGCTTTTCGTCGCGTTCAGGTGTCGTTAACATAATGGGGCATGGGGCATGGAAGCAGGGGAAAAGGTTAAAGGGCAAAGGGAAAAGGGATAAATTTAATCTTTCTCCATTCTCAATGCCCAATGCCCAAATCTTTAATTCACAGATCTTTACATCTATAGAATAACGTTATTTGTTATTTGTAAAAACATAACTCGATGTGGCAACTTTAAAGTCCTTTAAGTAGTCACTTAAGTTGTAATCAGTAGAGTGAATATACTTAGCTCAGTTAATCTTGAGCAAACTAAGTAGCCAGTGCTGAGTAGTGAGTGTCTAGGGCTAACTGTTAATTAAGCAAGATTGCTTATTTACTCAAAACTCGGAACTCAGCACTGAATTTGAGCAAGTGTGTTGCCATAAACATCAGCACCAGCTACCCCGACGTACCACCGTTTGCCATTACTTCTTAATACAGAGAGAAAACTAGATGCAAAATTTAGTTTCGGCTAGCTGGGAGGGTGTTCCAACTCTACCAGCTGACCAACACCGGATTATTGCTGCCATTGATTTGGGGACAAATTCTCTACACATGGTAGTGGTAAGGATCGATCCTACGTTACCAGCTTTCAGCATTATCGCTAGAGAAAAGGAAACCGTCAGATTAGGCGATCGCAATCTTGCTACAGGAGAACTCAAACCAGAGATCGTCACAAAAGCGATCGCTGCTTTAGGACGCTTCCAAGAAGTTGCCAAAACGATGAATGCTGAAACAATCATTGCTGTGGCGACTAGTGCTGTGCGCGAAGCCCCCAATGGTAAAGATTTTTTGCACGCTATAGAAGCGGAGTTGGGTTTAAGCGTTGACTTGATTTCTGGTCAAGAAGAAGCGCGACGAATCTACCTTGGTGTACTGTCGGGGATGGAATTCCACAACCAGCCCCATATCATTATTGACATTGGTGGCGGTTCCACAGAATTAGTTTTAGGCGATAGTCACCAAGCTCGTACTCTCACTAGTACTAAAGTCGGTGCAGTGCGACTCACTGGCGAGTTAATTACTACCGATCCCATTAGCAATACTGAGTTTCAATATCTCCAAGCTTATGCACGCGGAATGCTGGAACGTTCTGTAGAAGAAGTACAAGCAAATCTGGAGTTAGGAGAATCTGTACGTTTGGTGGGTACGGCTGGCACTATTGAAACCCTGGCGATGATTCATGCACGGGAAAAGTCTGGTGCTATTCCCTCTACTCTCAACGGTTACCAATTCAGTCTCAAAGATTTACGGGAGTTGGTAAATCGGTTGCGGAAACTGAGTAATGCAGAAAGGGCTACTATACCTGGAATGCCGGAAAAAAGGTCAGAAGTGATACTTGCTGGGGCAGTAATTTTACAGGAAGCAATGACCCTTTTGGGTATTGAGTCAGTGACAGTCTGCGAACGTTCTCTGAGGGAAGGTGTAATTGTAGACTGGATGCTTACTCACGGTTTAATTGAAGATAAACTGCGCTACCAAAGTTCAGTTCGGGAACGCAATGTTCTCAAGCTTGCTAGTAAGTACCACATTAATTTAGAACATAGCGATCGCGTCGCTAAATTTGCCGAGAGTTTATTTGACCAAATGCAAGGCGTTCTACACCATTGGGGAGCCGACGAGCGACAATTACTTTGGGCAGCTGCAATACTACACAATTGCGGTCATTATGTCAGCCATTCTTCTCACCACAAGCACTCCTACTATCTAATTCGCAATGGTGAATTACTCGGTTACACAGAAACTGAGATTGAAATCATTGCCAATTTAGCGCGTTATCATCGCAAATCGCCGCCCAAGAAAAAACATGAAAATTATCAGAGTTTGCTGACTAAACATCAGCGACAAATAGTCAGCCAGTTGAGTGCCATATTAAGATTAGCTGTGGCATTAGATAGACGACAAATTGGCGCGATCGCTCAGGTACAATGTGAATATTATCCCCAATTTCGGCAAGTCAATCTGTCGATTTTTCCATCCCAATTGGATGATGATTGTGCCTTAGAACTCTGGAGTTTAGATTACAAGAAAGGAGTCTTTGAAGAAGAATTTCGCGTAAAATTAGTAGCGACTTTAGAAAAATCTACTGTTGCTCGTTTCTCTTAGAAAGTTCTAAGCAGGTGCATTACAAAGCGTTCATGCACCTGTCTAATACAGTATAAGCGGACAGCTGTACGTTAATACCTATTAATTTGAATTCAGGCATTTATCTTTATAATTCCATTACATTTTCATCCTACTTAAGAAAGAATATATAAATCTCCTTAAGAAGTATTTTAATAACCAGATTTAGCTATTAAAATGTAGCTAACAGTTTAGTTACTGTTAGGTTATGTTGCAAGGGGATATCTAGGCTTGAGAAACCGAGGTATCCTCATTCTTATATATATGTAAATTTGTTGGTATTCTGCACTTAACAATAGTCAAATTTAAGCATATTAGTCGTTCCATATTTAAGAAAGCACAAATTGTCTAACTTAGTTATTAATTACCGTTGGGCGTCGTAAGGGTACTTACAAAAGTCGTTGTTTTCAAACTCTTGTTTACGCTGCACTGTTTGGTTAAAAAACGGAAGCTAACAATAAAACATAAAACTTCATCTCTGGCTGACAAATAGTATTGATTGTTGGCTGTTGGCTGATGACAGGGATTAACAATTCAAAATTCAAAACTTGTACTGAGCGTAGTCGAAGTATTCAAAATTCACGCATTAAACACAGTTGAAGTTGGGGATTTAAACTCCAACCCAACTGATACTACGTATAATGGTTGGGGTCTTAAACCCTTGATGTTACGATAAATATTTTTATGGCTTGGTTGTGGAATTTTATCGTGATTGACTAGATTCAACATAGAAACTAGGGAGTATGACAGCAAACCTTTTTGATGTTTGATTGTCGGTTTCTTTTGTGAATAGCTATTTTCAAAACTTGAGAGCCAAGAAAGCCTTATTTATTAACCTTTAGCTTTATATAGGACTCATATTTGATTTTTGAAATATACGTAGGGTGCGTTAGCCTTTGGCGTAACGCACCGGTTAATGATTTAGGTGCGTTAGGCTACGCCATAACACACCCTACTGGCGTGGCAAGACTAAAATGTTGCAATAAATTTTATTGTGGGATGGGTGTCCTCACCCGTCCGGGCGGGCAGGATGCCCACCCCACAAGAGTTTACTAATGCACCTTTTTAGGCTTGCCAGACCACTACAGATACTGAGGTTTTTTCAGAAATCAAATCGGACTCCTATATATAGGTTAAGTATTCATTAGACTTCTTGCATAAATCAAAAAAAAGAACCCCACCCCGCCTTTGACTTACGTCAAAGTCTCCCCTCCTCGCTCGCGGGGAGGGGCTGGGGGTGGGGTGTTAGGGGACTTTTGCAAGAGGTCTATTAATTCAATAACTTTAATATTCAAAAGTGCTGAAAATCGAGACACCTAGCAACTAGCATCACGTATTTGAAGCTACAAATATAGCAGTAGCCAGCGAGATTAAGACATCAACTGATTGTTAAACATCAGCATCAGAATAGTTTTAAACCTGTTCCCTGCTACAAGTATTTTTGCTTCACAAAACGACATAATTCGGTAAAATTGGGTAAAGCAATTTTTACGCTTGTTAAAAAAAGGCGCCTGCAAACCCATGCAACTGAAACTCAGTGCATTACGACTGACATTCGCTCCTGTTTTGTTAATTGCCCCCTTTTTCCTATGGGGGACAGCAATGGTGGCAATGAAAGGAGTGATACCCCACACAACACCTTTATTCATGGCGGGTGTGCGTCTGTTGCCAGCGGGGGTGTTGATTTTGATAGCAGCAGCATTTATGGGTAGACCCCAGCCGAAAACTTGGGCTGCGTGGCTATGGATTGCCTTATTTGCCTTGGTAGATGGCACACTTTTTCAAGGATTTTTGGCAGAGGGATTAGTTAGAACTAGTGCTGGGTTGGGGTCTGTGATGATTGACTCCCAACCCTTGGCTGTGGCTTTGCTGTCGTTGTGGTTATTCCAGGAACGCATTGGTTTTTGGGGATGGCTGGGGTTAGCCTTGGGAGTCACGGGTATTAGTTTAATTGGCTTACCAGACGAGTGGATTTTTCACCTTCTCGACTCAAGTGCAAATGTCACAATTGGTAACTGGCAAGATTTGTTCGCTAGTGGCGAGTGGTTGATGTTGCTAGCAGCCTTATCAATGGCAGTAGGAACAGTATTGATTCGATTTGTGTGCCGACATGCCGACCCAGTAACCGCTACAGGCTGGCACATGATTTTGGGAGGATTGCCACTGTGGGGAGTTTCATCAGTGGTCGAATCCCAACAATGGCAGAATTTAGGAGCATCTGATTTAGCAGCCTTGAGTTATGCTACTGTATTTGGCAGTGCGATCGCCTATGGATTATTCTTCTACTTTGCCTCAAGTGGCAATCTCACCAGCCTAAGTTCCCTCACCTTTCTTACACCCATCTTTGCCTTACTATTTGGTAACCTCTTCCTCTCAGAAGTCCTCACCCCGTTACAATGGCTGGGTGTTTTCCTAACTTTAATCAGCATCTACCTGATTAACCAACGTGATACTTTAGCAGGGCACAATGACAAGACTAACGCTGGCGAACAAGCCAACATACAGCAATCGGTTTTAGAATCATCTGCTAAAAAATTTAATCCCGTGGGGACTAGGGAGTAGCAAGTGGGTACAACTGTACGCAGTAGGGGCAAAGGGGCAGAAGAAGCGGGGGAAAAGGTTAAAGGGAAAAGGGAAAAATAATAAATTTAATCTTTCCCCTTTAACCTTTTCCCTTTTCCCTTTCCCCATGCCCCATTCCCCATAACAAATAATAAACAATACTTAACATTTGGGCATCTTGAAGGTATTGTAATATCGATAACTTCAAAAGCACGTTCGGGCTGAAACTTGCAATATGAGGCTATGCCGTTCCTCAATCCTGGTATTTACCTGTTTTTCTTGCCTGGGTTTTTATACAAATAGCCCAAGCACAGCTACATCTAACCGAGTACCTGAAGTTTTAGAATTTGCACAAGCTAATTCGAGAGTTACTGCTACTCCACCTGTTTTAATACTCGGTAGCCAAGGGTTCGATGTACAGAGACTACAAATCCAATTAAAAAAATTAGGATACTACAGTGGCGCAGTAGATGGAAAGTATAGCGTTACTACAGAAATAGCTGTAGCTAAATTCCAAAAAGTCAAGGGCTTAAAAGTAGATGGTATCGTTGGTTTGGAAACAAGGAGAAAACTGCAAGCAGCCTTAGCGGCTAAAACTCAGTTGTTTAGTTCTCCAATTGTTAAATCTCCAATTGTTAAATCTCCAATTATTACTTCTAGCGCTGCACTTCCCAAGCCAACTGCAAAACCCCAGCCAACCGAAAAAGAAAAAGATGCTCTTTGGTGGTTAATACTTGCCGTTGGTGTTATGGGAATTTTTGGGGCGTTTATTTTTTTGCTGAGGTGGTTTCGTCAAGTCAAACAAGTGCAAAAACCAGAAATATCAAATACTAAAAGTTTGAGTCCAGTGAAAAAAGATCTCGTAACAACACCTTCAGAGAATGTAACCAGTTTGCAGAGAGCTAAGCAACCACAAACTACACAATTGCTGCTACCAGAAAAAACTTCTCGTCTTGCTAAACTCAATATCGTTGACGAATTAATTCAAGACTTACGCAGTCCTGACCCGACGAAGCGGCGTAAGGCGATTTGGGATTTGGGTCAACAGGGAGATTCTAGGGCAATTCAGCCAATGGTTGACTTGATGATTGATGCTGATTCTCAAGAAAGCAGTTTAATTTTGGCAGCTTTAGCCGAAATTGGCGCCCGCACACTCAAACCAATGAACCGTGCTTTGGCAATGTCTATGCAAGATGAAAATCCACAAGTGCGGCAAAATGCAATCCGTGACTTGACTCGTGTTTATGACATGATGAGCCAAATGAGTCAGATATTGTGTCATGCATTAGAAGACCCAGATGCCGAAGTGCAAGCAACGGCACGATACGCTTTAAGTCAAATGAATAGAATACGTGCCTTGCCAGAACAAAAGAATATATCAGAAGATTCACATAATAATTCGTAAATTAGAGCAGAATTCTGAATTAGTAAGTAGAAGGCAGAAGGCAGGAGGGAAAAGCGAGTTTTTATCAGGGTTTTCAACTTTTGTATTTTATATTTAATTATGTCTACCTACTTAATTAAGATTAACCAATTAGGAAGTAGAGCATAGGGCATTAGGCAGAGGGGAGAACTAAAACTATAACTTGGATGCGATCGCAAATATTACTACTTGTCTTTTTTCCTAGAAAAGGTAATTTTATCTACTTCTGCTTTCGACAGTAGCGTCATCTTCCCAGCGTTCATATCTACCGAGAAAAGAGAATTAGCTTCTTCATATTGAGGATTAGCAAGTGCATATACTTCACCTGACGGAGAAAAAGTCAGGCTGAACAAGTCTTGTTGCAACAGCTTTTTGTCAAAAGTCAATGGTGAGAGGCTGACAATCTTTCCTTTCCCAGTAACCATAGACCTGTTATCCAGGTCTAGTTGCACCAATCTTGTCACACCTTCCATACCGAGAGTTGTTGCATAAATTTTTCCATCCAAGCCTAAAGTAAGATTGCTGAGCCGTATATTTGGTGGCAACTGTGGCAAACCTAAATCAGAATCAGAAGTTACTTTTCCATTTTTCAGGTCAATTTCTACTAGCTCAAAAGGAGGAATACCTCCAGCTAGACTAACTACAGCGATGAGTTTATCGCCTGCGATCGCTAGCAGATTTTCAACAGTACAATTGCATTTTTTAAATCCCGATACTTTTTTAGATTTAGAAGATTTACCATCAAAAAATAATAGATTATTATGATTACCTTGCTGTGTTGATACTGTAGTCACAAAAACCAATCTGTCATCAGATAGAGTAGTTAAACTAGTTAATCGCTCAATCGGTTGAGTATATGCCGCCAGATTAGCAATCTCAGTTTTTGTATCAGTGTTATCTACAGTTGTAGGAAGAACTTCATTAATAGTTTTATATCGAATCTGATTAATCAATTCTTTCTTCCCACTTGGAAAGTCTAAAGATATTAAGGAAATTGCTGGAGTACTATTAGCTAAGTCGGTAGAGCCTAATTTAATTGTATTTTGCTTGTTATTCAGTTTTGCTCCTATCAGTGACTTTGATATTTCCACTAATGTCTTACCTCCAAATTCTTGACCTCGTATTATTAGATCGTAATCTGCTATGCCATCATATTAGTAACGTGGTTAATTTATTTTTATATGTGCAAATGAGAAGTCAATAATATTTTTTCTATCGAAAAAATATTATCAAATTGTAAATAAATAATTTTAAATTTATGTAAAAAAGCTGCTGAAATTTACTGCTTTTGGTTGATGTTGATTGCGAATTGCTATAGCAAGTTTGAAATAAGTAGCAATCTCAACAATAGATGTGAGGTGAGAGTAGCTGATGTTTCCGCTTTGGTTAAAAGCAGGTTTTTGGGGTTTGGTCGGTGGTTCAGCACTACTACTAGGTTCGGCAGTAGGTTACTACGCCAAAATTTCCCAACGAGCGATCGCCGCAGTTATGGCTTTTGGTGCTGGGGTGTTAATTTCGGCACTAGCATTTGAACTGATGGATGAAGCTTATAAGCGTGGTGGATTTGACTCAACAGCGATCGGATTTGTCAGTGGTGCAGTTGTATATACAGCCGCAAACTGGTTTTTATCCTATCAAGGTGCGAAGCATCGCAAGCGTTCAGGCAAACAGCAACCATCGGAGGAAGAAGACAGCGGAAGTGGACTTGCGATCGCAATAGGCGCTTTACTCGACGGTATCCCAGAGTCTATCGTCATTGGTGTCAGCATGATTGGTGGAGGAGTTGTCAGTTGGGTAACTGTGGCAGCTGTTTTTCTCTCTAACGTTCCGGAAGGGCTTTCTAGCGCCGCCGGGATGAAAAAAGCAGGGCGTTCAGCTGCTTACATCTTCGGCGTGTGGGGAGGGATTGCCTTAATTTCCGGCATAGCCGCGCTTGTTGGCTATACTTTATTCAGCCACTTCTCACAAGAAATCATCGCTGCAACTACCGCTGTAGCCGCAGGTGCTATTTTGGCAATGATTACAGATACGATGATTCCAGAAGCTTTTGAGCAGGCCCATGATTTTGCTGGGCTAATTGTCGTATTTGGATTTTTGGCTGCTTTTGTTCTCAGCAAACTTGCTTGAGAATTACAGCCGCTTGGTCAATAAACTAGGAACTGGCGATGCGTTGGCTGTATGCTTACTCCTGCCGAAATATTTGCAGCTAAAAAGCACTTCTAAGTAGAAGGACTAAATAAAACCTAACTTGAGATTACCGGGTTTCGACTTCGCTCAACCCTCGTCTTCTCAAAGGTCGAGCATTGAGCGCAGTCGAAATGCGTCTTCTAAATAATTGTGTCCACTTACTTATCAAGTTGAGCGTTTTATGTTTAATTAGGTTAGCTTACTTAATAACAAACAAGACTCGAAACATTAATTTTGTAAAAAAAATTTTACTTTTCTAATTATTTTCAATTTTCTCTCTTACCCACTGCCTAAATGCTCTGAGTGTTGGACTTCTACCTAAAGTTTGGCTGTGTTCGACAAAATGGGGAATTGCTTCAACAATAGGCAAGTTGGGGAAAGTAGGACTAATTTCAGATTCAATATATTTACCGTACTGAAGAATATTAATTTGTAGCTTTCCATTTTCATATCGCCAAAGTTCAGGAACTCCTAGCGCTTCATAAGCATCCAATTGAGTTTTAGAAGTAACATCAACTTCAATTGCCAGGCAGGTCAGGTGGTGGGTCAACTTTTAAGTCGATTCGTTCTTTACCAATCATCCGAGCATGATTTTGAATGTAGAAAGAATCATCAGGCTCTACACCAACAACCATATCATCACGTTTGAAAGTGGTTGAGCCAAATGTTTCACAATCAATTTCTAACTCCTCCAGCAGAATTTTCACCAAATCTCCAATGATTACTTTGGCTTTCTCGTGCTTTGGTAATGGCATTCTCATCTCCAAAGTTCCCTGGCTATAAGCCAATCGAGTGGCTCGATGGTCGCCAAGTTCTTCTAAAACCGCCTCAAATTCTTGCCAGCTAATATCGTGGAGTATTACTCTATGTCCCGGCGGCACACTTAATTGTTGTAATTGTAGTGTTACCATGTGAACCATTTATAATCTAAGGTTGAAACTTGCACAAGCCAGTATTAAACTATTGTAGATCCCTATTTCTCAGACTATAATAAATGGAAAAACTATATAATCAATGAAAAATTATATGCCATTTGAACAATTCAACGATAGTTACCTGAAAAACATATTACAAAATTCAGAAAATTTGAATAAAGCTTACACATCTGCTTTATCAAAAATATCTGGGCAAATTAGCGGGGTAGATCAGAGATTTACTGGCAGAGCAAGGCTATTACCCTACTCTGAATTATTAGAAAATTTATCTGGTAAATCAAGACTCTTTGCTTACTCTGAATTATTAGAAAATTTATCTGGTAAATCAAGACTGATGTCACAAGATAAGTTAATACAAGATAATTTATATATAGATTTAAATAAACAAATTTCTAGTTGGCAAAAACTGCTTCAGCCTAGTGTAGATATCTTTCAGCCGTCTCGTCAATTAAAAGAAATCTTACTTGCCTCAAGAGTATGGGATAAGAGTTTCACAGAAGTTACACGTCAAATTCAAGAACTAAACCTATTTAGTAAACATCCAGCTTTAGTACAAAATTTATTAAAACCTTCAAGGGTTTATACAGATTTTGTAGAGAAAACCCATCAACGTCTTGAGCAAAGTACAAGTGAAAAACTTGATTGGGCTTTAGAGGCTTCTTTACATTTAGCAGAAGATCAATTATTAACTGCATCTGAGACTTTAGTTAATATTATTACTGTACCAGAAGACGAGGAATTATCTTTACATGAAATAGATTTATTATTACCAATTGTTCAACAAGATGAATTAATAACAATTGTAGAATCCTGTGAAGAAGAGGACGAAGAGGCTCTAATACTACTTTCTCCTGCTGCCCAAGCATCTGCACAGGTAAATCGAATTTGGAAATTAATTGTTCAATGTAATGAGGTAATGCAAATTAAAGAACAGAAAGAAATGTTCAAACCAACAACTAAGCTGATAGAAGCTTGTACAAATTTACATTGGATAATACCTCAAAATAAATTGAGTTTTGCAGACTTTATAGATTGTTTTTACTTTACTTTTTATGAGGGAGCAGGAAAAGATAACTTACGTTTTTTAATTAGCCACGGTGGTGTACTTGAAAAAGCAGATTGTGAATTTATTTGGTGTATTAAGCATTTAAGAAATAAGTGGCTACGTCATGATGCAGATCATGGAAAAGAAACAGATATCAAAAAGTCTTGGAAAGATTTATCTGAGAAATTCAAATGGCTTGGTCTAAACCATGCACCTATTAATGAACAACATTTTCGTCTACTACATCGCTCTTTGTTAAAAGAAGCAGAGTCTTTTTTAGAAAAAATTTTGGAAAAATTGATGTAATAAAACCCCACCCAAAACTCATACCATTTCACACAAGTTAGAGATTTACAAATCTTTTTACAGATTACAAAAGATTCCCGACTTTTCTCATAAGTCAGGAATCTTAGTTTTGGAGCGATGCCTGCGGCGGGCAAAGCCTACGCTACTCTACAATTAATTCAAAATCGAAAATCATACCAATTCAATTAATGATTGCAACACATCCTTGGGTAAAGACGCAATGAATCGCGTCTCTACAAATGGTCTATTTGTCGCATTATTTTTTCAAATTGGTATTACTTACCGTTGCCGTTACCACCGTTGCCATTGCCAGCTATAACGCGTTCGGCGAGTTTTTCTGGTACTTCCTGTAAATGGTCATAAGCCCAGTGGAAAGAACCAACGCCTAAGGTGAGCGATCGCAACTCTACAATAAAGTTCTGCATCTCTGCTTGTGGCAAGTATGCAACTACATTATCCCAGCCTTGCCAATCGTTTTTGCCCTCGTAGCCTAAAATTTGCCCCCGTCTACCACTCAACAGTTGCAACACCTTGGAGGTAAATTCGCTTGGTGTTGTCACTTCTACCCGCAAAATCGGTTCTAATAAGGTAGGTTGTGCTTGGGGTATTCCCGTTTGCATTGCTAATCGGGCGGCTTGTTTAAAGGCTTGTTCGGAACTATCAACGTTGTGATAAGAACCGTTGGTCAAAGTTACCGCGACATCCACCACAGGGAAACCCAGAGGCCCATGTGCGAGAAATTCCCGCACGCCCATTTCTACGCCAGGAATATACTGTCTTGGAACGACACCGCCGACGATGGTTTCATTAAAGTTAAATCCTTCGCCGCGCGGTAGGGGCTTGATGTCGAGGAAAACATCACCAAATTGACCGTGACCACCGCTTTGGTGTTTGTATCGTCCGTGAACTGAAGCCACGGTTTTGCGGATGGTTTCTTTATAAGGCACCTGCGGTAAATGGGTCGTCATCGGCAAATTATATTTGCGGCGCAGTCTATCTAAAGCGACTTGCAAATGAATTTCGCCTTGACCCCAGAGGATAACTTCGTGGGTGTCGCCGTGTTGTTCCCAAGCCAGCGAACAGTCTTCTTCTAATAGCTTAGTAATGGCAGCGCTGAGTTTAACTTCATCGTTGCGCTTTTCTGGTGTAATTGCCAGGGCAAACACAGGTTCCAACTGTTCAGCTTTGGGTAATTGTATCGCTGCGGATTCTGTGGAGATTGTATCGCTGGTTTTGATTCCTTCCAAACGGCTCAAGGCGACAATTTCACCAGCAGCAACTTCATTAACTGATTGCTGTTGTTGTCCCATGAGGCGATAAATTCCACCGGTGCGAACGCCATTGAGGACAAGACCATCGGTTAATTTGCCCCGCCAAACGCGCACTAGGGAGAGTTTGCCACCTTGGGGAGTGTAGTAAGTTTTGAGTACCTGGGCTAGGGGAGCATTGCCTTTAATATTTTTTAAGCGGCGTTCTGCTGTGGTTTCTGGTTCGGGGGCTTCCCGTAACAAAGCTTCTATTAGAGGTCTTACACCATAATCTTGTTCTGCCACACCAAAGAAAACGGGGACTACTAAATCTGCCCCTAATTCCATTTTTAAATCTTTGAGGATTTCTTCTTGGGGTGGTTCGATATCTTCTAAAAGTTCTTCGAGTAAATGATCGTCAAAATTTGCTAAGGCTTCGAGCATTTCTGCCCGTGCTATATGTTCTTCTTGTTTTAAATTTTCGGGGAAGGGGATGGGGTCTGCGGGTGCGCCGGGATGATATTGATATGCTTGTTCGCTCACCATGTCGATAAAGCCGGTGAGTTGTTCCCCTTGCATGATGGGATATTGATGGGCTACTAGGGGACGGCTGGAAACTGCTTTGAGGGCGTGTAATGTTTCTAAAACATGGATGTTTGCCCTGTCCATTTTGTTGACGAAAACTATGTGGGGAATTTCCCAATCGTCGAGGAATTTAAATAGAGGGGCGAGGGTGAGGACGCGATCGCGTATCGGTTCGCAAACTACAATTGCGGCATCGACTCCTATTAAAGCATTGTATGTTTCTTGGGCAAATTCTACGCTTCCAGGACAATCAACAAAAGTGAAGCGAGTACCGTTATACTCAGTGCTAGCAGCGCTGACTTCTACACTCATGTGGCGATCGCGCGACTCGGCAGCACTATCTCCTACTGTGTTACTGTCTTTAACACTTCCTTTGCGAGAAATCGCCCCTGTCACAAATAACAAACTTTCTAGTAAAGTTGTTTTTCCACTCAAATAAGGCCCAACAATTGCAACATTCCGCGAACCCGATTTTACTTTTTCGTTCATAAAACCTCCCTTGCGGTAATTCATTACCAACCGCATTACGCTATGTATATCAGGGATAAAAAATGGTTCTCTGGAGTCAAAATTACCCCTTCTTTAATTTGTTATTATCCTACCTTTAATCCAAAGTTAAAAAAATTGTAGCCTGTCGTAAGATTTAGCTTAAGAAAAGTTAAGTAACACAAAGTTTAATAGTCAATCAAAAAGTTTTGTAAAAAACTTCAGCATTCACTAAAGTTTTTGTTAAGTAAACTAACTGGAAATTGTCGTGATTTAGAAAATCTATGAGATTATTACTATATAAATATCGCATAGCAACTATAGTAAGTTTGATAGTAGTGGGTATTATCATCTCCCCCTCTTCCCTTGCTTCCCCTGCTCCTCTTCCCTCAAAGCTGGCACAGTCTAATAGTCAAACTGCCATAGACAAGTTAAACCAAGGCTTACAGGCAATTCAGGCAGGAAGAGTACAAGATGCGATCGCTGCTTTTAAACAAGCAAGTCAATTAGATCCGACATTGGCAGCAGCACACTATAATTTAGGGCTAGCATTGCGACAAACAGGACAATTACAACCCTCTGCGGACGCATTTTATCGAGCCACGCAAGCCGATCCTAAATTTGCTCCAGCGTTTGCTAATTTAGGCGGTACGCTATTAGAAGGGAATAATTTAGAGTTAGCTAACGATTACTTACTACATGCCCTAGAACTCGATCCCAAACTAGGGTTTGCTCACTATAACTTGGGCTTGCTGCGAGAACAGCAACGAGATTGCGATCGGGCGATCGCATCTTTTAAAAAAGCCATAGAATATAGCAAAAATGCGCCAGAACCTCCTTACCATATCGGGATGTGCTATCTTCAACAAGGCAAACTCGATCGAGCTGAAGAAGCTTTTAATCAAGCAATAAAAATTAATCCTAAATATCCAGAAGCTTATTATAATATTGGCTCAATTCTGTTTAACCAACGCAAATTCCAAGAAGCTTTAGAGGCTTTTAGAAAATCAGCCGAAGCTAACTCCAACTATCCCAATGCTTATTATGGTGCTGGCTTAGTTTTTATGCAGTTACAACAATATAGAGATGCAGCACAAGTATTACAATTTGCCAGAGATTTATACAATGCTCAGGGTAATCCTCAATGGGCAAAAAATACCGAACAATTGTTGCAACAAGCACAAAATTTAAATCGATGAATAGTCATTAGTAGAGACGCGATTAATCACGTCTGTACAATAATCATTAGTAGAGACGCGATTAATCGCGTCTGTACAATAATCATTAGTAGAGACGCGATTAATCACGTCTGTACAATAGTCATTAATGAATAAGCAATGCCCTATGCCCAAGTTTACCGATCGATTGTTAAGCTCCCTGAGGCACAAAAATTTAATATTGCGTAACATAAAATTATTGGGTTGACTCGCTGGTGTTGTCTGAAGTTGTCCTGACTGGAATGAAACGTAATGCAAAAGCGCCTGAAGAGTCGATTTTTATTTCGCGATCGCTGGCTAGATCGCCACTCAATTGTTCGCAACATGGAAGCCTTTCAAGACTTAATTGTGATTGTCCTGTGTTTGGGTTTGTTTGCGGTTATGCTGATCCAATTGTGGGGGATAGCTATTGCCCTCATGCAGCCACTAGACTATAAACAAGTGACTGCAAAAATACTATTTGTGTTGATTTTAGTCGAGTTATTTCGACTGTTAATGGTCTATTTACAAGAACATAGTATTTCTGTAGGAGTAGCAGTTGAGGTAACAATTGTTTCTGTTCTCCGAGAAATAGTAGTCCACGGAGTATTAGAGATTTCTTCCTTTCAGACAGGTGCAATTTGCGGCTTATTGTTTATTCTGGGTGGCTTATTAATAGTCTGTGCTAAAACGCCACACATGGATTGTATAAGTGCTAACACTAAATTGTGTCCTATTGTCTATAAAGGAGGTAGGGAACGAGCAAACGATCTGCAATTTCAGTATTCACGTCAATGTGACAAAAATCAACCTATTGCATAAATTACTATCAAAAAAAGGAGCGGTGGATTAATAAATTAAAATATAAAAGGTAAAAGTAAAAATAGTACTTTTTATTTTTTAATATCGCTGCTCCTTTGCTTGAAGGTACGCCTGAGAATTACTGCACAAAATCGAATTATTTAAAGTGTTTAAATTTTTCTAAATATTTATTTAATTTATGTCGATCTAGAGGTTCAGTTATAATATTATTCATTCCAATCAGTTGACTTAAAACTAAGATTGCTGCTTGGTGGTAACGATCGCCTCCATTTGATGCTGAGTAATACGTTAAAACATAAGTAATAATATTGTTCTCAAAAAAATCAATAGCAGTTTTTAACACACAACCTTCAGTATCAATTCCACAAATAAACACTGTCTGAATATTTCTTTTTTTTAGAAATGTCAGAGTTTCTTCATTGCAAGCAGTATATACAGTTTTATCAAAAACTACTTTAGCAAATGGGTTAATATCGTCAACAATTTTTTGCTCTTTTTCAGAAAACATTTGATGCCAATTTAAATGTTTTACATAAGGGCTATCAAAGGTATTTATAAATCTGGTAAACACAACATATTCAAATACATTTTGCTTTAATAAAGAGTTAACATTTTGTATGACAGAACTCGTATTTTGAGTTATGAATCCATTTTGAACATCAATAATAAATAGGCAGAAATTCATTGGGCGGTTCGTTCGTTATAATATATGGCGCATCTTGATACAAGATTGCTATCAGAATTGATAAATCATAATTCAAAGGGCTTTCAGATAAGACAGTTAACGCATTTAACAAAAAGTTCTTAAAAGAGCCGACTAGTCATTTGGTATATAACCGACCTTTGCAAGGTACTTCCGACGTATTGAACTATACCCTTTTTGGAAGATGAATTACTCTTTGAGCCTCAGTATAAGTTAATTATAAATCTTACAAAGAGGTTCAAACAATGGCTACTAATACAGGTAACGGACAGTCTCAAGAACCAATTAGCAACTTGGAGTACGATTTTGTCACCGTGTTACACAACAAGGCTGAAGCTGTTAAGGCTTATGATACTTACATTAAAGATGCACAAGAAGTAGGTTCCCAGCCTTGTGTAGAGTTGTTCCAAAAATTGCGCCAATCTGATATTGAGCAAGCAAGAGAAATTCGTCACCATCTACAAGAAGTACTGCAACACGGTAAGATGTAACCCAACTCTGAGAGTGCCCAAATGCAATGAACTTGTCTAAACGGTTTAGTATTCTATGTCATTAGTGATATTATGCCGTTATACAGAAGTGTTTGATAGTTGAAGGATGTAGTAGCGATCGCCTTTAGTAAGCACTCGATGACGTGCAAAATGTAATCGCTACCAGTAATACAAATACACAATTTTGGGGCACGATAAAAGTATGGTCGAGAGGAGTAGTAATACTCCCCTCGACTTTAGTTATGGGAGTCAACTGATTGAGTTACCAATTACAACATAAAAAAAGCAGATGGAACAACCAACTGCTTTGCTCAAAAATGTATTACTTTGTTTACCTTGATACCAACTGATTAACTGTAGTAACTCCAGCTAAATCTAAAATTGGCGCAATTAAATCTTCGCGTTTCACTGCCATCATGTGGACGCCTTGACACAATTGCCGCGCTATCCGCACTTGTTCTGCGGCAATTTTCATTCCTTCTTCGAGAGGATCTTTGGCTTTTGCTAATCTATCAATAATATGTTGGGGAATATTTACACCTGGAACACATTTATTAATAAATTGAGCATTCTTAGCCGATTTCAACAGGAAAATTCCTGCCAAAATTGGTTTTTTATAGCCAGCCGCAATTGTATCCATAAATTTTTCTAAACATTCAAAATCAGTAATCAACTGACTTTGAAAAAATTGCGCTCCGGCTTCGATTTTACGTTCAAATCGACTTTGCAAACCCGACCAACTCTTACATTGTGGATCTACTGCGGCACCAGGAAATAAATCTAGTGCCCCATCAGTTAGGGATTTATCGTTGCAATCAACGCCTTGATTCAGCTTGCGAATCACTTGTAAGAGTCGCACGGCTTCTAAGTCAAAAACAGCTTTGCAATCTGGATGATCGCCTACTTTTACTGGGTCACCAGTTAGGGCTAATATATTTTGTATGCCCAAAGCATGAGCGCCCATCAAATCGGCTTGTAAACCAATGCGGTTGCGATCGCGGCAAGCAATTTGACAAATCGGCTCTACACCGTTTTGTAATAAAATTACTGATGCCACCAATGAAGACATCCGCAGCACGGCGCGGCTACCATCGGTAATATTGACGGCATGAACCCTCCCCTTAAGGGTCGCCGCCATTTTAATCATGTGGCTTGGATCTCCACCTTTTGGAGGTGCTACCTCAGCGGTAACTAAAAATTCACCTGCTTGCACGGCTCTACGAAAGGCAGTGGGGCTATGGGTGTGATGCATATCATTAGAAATCTCGATTTATTAAAGAATAAGTCAGAAGTAGAGACGCGATTAATCGCGTCTGTACAAAATTCAATTGAAGAATTCAGGCTTCAGTCGGCTGAATTCTGTCTTGTTAAATGGTATAACAAATCACACCTAAAAGGTAAAACTCATAGAGGCAGAGAGTAGCCTAAAGCGATTTTGACTTGTGATAAAGTTTGATTAGCGATCGCTCTCGCTTTTTCGGCTCCATCCCGCAACACTGACTCCAAATAGCTTTTGTTCTCAGTTACCGCCTCATATTTTTCTTGGATTGGTTTGAGAGCCTCAATAATTGTGTCTGCTAACAAAGGCTTGAATTGTCCCCAACCCATATCTTGACATTCAACTGCTACATCTTCTTTTGTCTTGCCTGAAAGCAATGCATACAGAGTTAATAAATTGTTGCACTCTGGACGCTCCGGATCGTCAAAAGTCAAACCACGAATCGGATCGGTTTTACAACGCTTAATTTTGTATTGAATTTGCTCTGGTGAATCTAGCAAATTGATGCGGCTTAAATCTGAAGGATCGGACTTAGACATTTTGCGCGTACCGTCCGCCAAACTCATCACCCTTGCCCCTTGTTTGGGAATTAAAGGATCTGGTAACTTCAGAACAGGCTGTTCTGGTTTACCAAATTGGTGATTTAATCGAGCTGCAATATCCCGTGTCAATTCCAAATGTTGCTTTTGGTCTTCACCCACTGGCACTTTATCAGCTTGGTAAAGCAAAATATCAGATGCCATTAGCACTGGGTAATCCAACAAACCTGCACTCACATTTTCTCCCTGCTTGACGGCCTTTTCCTTAAACTGGATCATATCTTGCAGCCAGTTTAGGGGTGTAATACAGTTGAGCAACCAGGTGAGTTCGCTGTGGGCTGAAACGTGGGATTGCACAAAAATGGTGGAGTGATTTAAATCGAGACCACAAGCTAGATACAAAGCAACCAGGGTATAAGTATCAGCTGCCAACTGTGTTGGGTCGTGTGGCACTGTAATTGCGTGCAAATCAGCCACGAAGAGGTAATTTTCGTATTCGCTCTGACCTTCTACCCAGTTGCGAATGGCTCCCAAGTAGTTGCCTAGATGGTAATTGCCGGTTGGTTGAACTCCAGAAAGAACACGTTGCTTGCCCATAAATTCTCAACTTAGTTATCTCAAATCTGCGCTAATTAAATGGCGGTCTGGTAATAATTCGCTCTCTTCTCTACAAGAGGCTGCATCAGCCAAAACGCGCCTACGCAAAACTCATTTAATTTTGACATTTTCCGCGCCAACTCGCCGTCGCAGAATTAGAGATTTAGTTATGACAGCCGATTTGCTCTGAATTTCGGTAGATTGCAAAGTTTCTATCTGGAAGCTTGAAAAGACTAAGACTCAGGTTTAGGCTATTTAATCATTGTGCTTCTAACCAAGCGTGCAAATCAGCCATACTGGTAAAATCTAACAGTGCTTCACCAAGATTTTCTAATTGTTCTAGGTTGAGAGTTGCAATGCGATCGCGCACATCTTGAGGTAATTCTCCCACACGGCGAGCTAGTAGACGATAAATAAGCGATCTTTCTCCTTCTTCCTTGATTTCTCGATAAACTCTCGTTTCCTTAAGTGTAATTCCTAACATTTGTTCAACCTCCCTTTGGCTTAATCCTTCAAACTTGTACACCATTATCGTTGTCACTAAGTCAATTATGGCGCGACTTGCAGTTTCAGGCTGCTCAACAGAAGAACGCTCAAGCAAATATCTGGCTTCTTGTGGTGCAAGTTCATCATCTACCGTAGCTAACACCATCAAAGCAACCCATAAAGGTAACTGACGAATATCTCCTAATTCATCTAAATAGACCCGATGCACTTGGTTTCCATTGAGCTGAGTTCGATGGGGATAAATATCACCCTTCGGGTTCAGCAGTTACTCCACTTGGGGAGACCCCAAGACCGTACTGCTTCACTTTGTTCGACACTACGTGACGGATAAATTATTACTGCTTGCCAATCGCTAAATCTGGCACGGTTGCGGTAGAAATACAATGAGGATTCTGCAAAGACCCGTTCATACAACTGTTCATCCTTTTGGAATTGTACCTGCCTCATGCTTCGGCACGCTTCGCTAACGCAGAAATATATAACACCTGGACTTTCACTTTCTGGTGGCAGAAATACCCCATCGATTTCAAACTTTGGTTCTTTGACAGCTACCGAATCAAATCGATAAGCATCTGCATTTTAGGGTGGATTTGTCAATAGTTCAAATAGTAAACTGGGTGATTGTTGGAATAGTTTGTAAAATATTGAGTCTCGCCGCATGAAGTATTTTACTGATTTTCTGTTGATAGCTAATAGTTTCTAACAAAACTAAGATTTGAGCAATTATTCGCATATTCATCAACTTTTCTCCTTTAGTTAGCTTGATACTAGGATGATTTCCAACTTAAAAATTCAGTGAAAAATTGCTAAAGTTTCAGATTTAGGTAATGTACAGCAAATATGCTTAAATCTGCTGTCGCAATCCACTAGTATGCCAAAAGGAATAGAGTAAAGAGAATAGCGATCGCTTCAAGCTAGATCCAAAATCTCCTAAAATGTCTATTGGAGAAAAACGCCTCTCAAAGTAGCTAGGGAATATGTGAGAAGCGATGACATCTAGAACAAGCAGATTGGAGATCGATATAAAACCACATCCTAACAATACAATTGGTTTGGGCTATGGGATTTGGGTCAATTCCATCTTGTATAACGAAGTGTCAAATTCCTTTTGTTTAGATAATTAGAAAAAATTTAAGTTTTTCTAAGAGAAACTAGCAGTAACCTTGGAATTGTGAGTTATTTTCTCTACTCCGGGGAGTCTGCTGATGAAAGCTTTACTACTCTGGCCCATAATGCCCAATTCTTTCTGGTCTTACCAGGAAACTCTCGATTTGGCAGGATTACGCGCTACAAACCCGCCTTTGGGTTTAATTACAATAGCGGCAATGCTACCAAATGATTGGGAAATTAGATTAGTCGATCGCAATGTCCGTCTAGAGACAGATGAAGACTGGGATTGGTGTGAGTTAGTTGTCATCTCTGCAATGATTATCCAGAAAAAAGATTTGTGGGAGTTAATTCAAAAAGGGGCAGCGTTGGGTAAAAAAGTGGCAGTTGGTGGCCCTTTTGCGACATCAGTGCCAGAATTCGCATTGCAAGCAGGAGCTAATTATTTAATATTGGATGAGGGAGAATGTACTGTTCCCTTATTTTTAGAAGCATTAGAAAGGGGAGAAACAGAAGGAATTTTCCGGGCGACAGAAAAACCTGATGTCACTCAAACACCCATACCCCGTTTTGACTTGTTAGATTTAGATGCTTACTTAGCAATTACGCTGCAATTTTCCCGCGGTTGTCCATTTCAGTGTGAATTTTGCGACATTATCACCTTGTTTGGTCGCAAGCCGCGTACCAAAACACCAGAACAAATGCTGGCTGAGATGGAAGTCTTATATCAAATGGGCTGGCGGCGATTGGTATTTATCGTTGATGACAATTTTATTGGCAATAAACGTAATGCTAAGCTTTTATTGCGATCGCTAATTCCTTGGATGCAAGAACGCAGCTATCCATTTATGTTACTCACAGAAGCGTCCTTAAATCTGGCAGAGGACGATGAATTGATTGAGTTGATGGTGCAAGCTGGTTTTAGGATGGTATTTATGGGTATTGAAACCCCAGATGTGGAAAGTCTAGCGGTAGCCAATAAAGAACAAAATACCCGCCAATCGCTGTCAGAATCTTGCTACAAAATTACACGAGCCGGACTACAAATTATGTCTGGGTTTATTATTGGTTTTGATGGCGAAAAAAAAGCAGCAGGACAACGCATTCAAACATTTGTAGAAGAAACGGGTATTCCCCAAGCGCATCTTGGTTTGCTGCAAGCATTACCAAATACAGCTATGTGGAATCGTCTCAAACAAGAAGGACGCCTCAAAGAAGGATCGATGGATTTCATGGGTTCTCAAAAAGGGTTGATGAATTTTGTACCCACTCGCCCATTAGAAGAAGTTATTAGGGAGTATATTGAAACCTTTTGGAATTTGTATGAGCCGATGCTTTATCTCAAGCGGACTTTTCATCACTTTAACTTGATGCAAGGTAAGCGTCCTAAAGGCAAACGCCCTCTGACTTGGCATGAATTACGATTATTTCCGATAATTGTTTGGCGACAGGGTGTTATTCGTTCAACTCGTTGGCGTTTTTGGTGGCAATTGCTAGCGATCGCTCTCCAGAAACAGCATTTATTGTATGATTATCTCGTGGCATTAAGCTTTGGCGAACACTTTTTCAGCTTCCGTCATGAAGTGAAGCTAGAACTAGAGACACAACTAGAAATATTGAAGCAACAGCAAGCACAACAGACAGAAAAAGCAAATTATCAACTGTCACCTGTTAGTTAAGTTTAGCAAGTAGAGACAAGATGAATTTTGTCTCTACTTGCTAAACATTGCATTTTCAAACTCATGATTTTTCACTTCTTTGTGTCCTAACTTTCGGTATAGCGATCGCTCCTACGTAAAAACCGAAAACCTTATTTAATAAAACATACCTAGCTAATTTCAATTAAATATATAATAATAAAATAATTCATATTCCATGAAAAATATATATTTTTTACCTCAAATTATTACTTATTTACACCTAGTTAACTAGATAATCAATTATTTTAGATAGAAATAACTAATTATATAATATACAAATTTCAGTACATTACTGAGTTTTTATAGAAAAATAAGCAAAAGACTTTACGATATTTTTTCAAAACAAATCATCTTAAATACTACAGATTTTACATAAGTTTGGTTAGGCTTTTCACAGATAAAAAATCATTGCCTAATCGGAGATATTCTCATAAATATGAAAACTCTAAAAGTTCTTTTTACCACTACAGCTTTGAGCATCAGCCTCCTGAGTGTGTCTAATCAACAAGCAAATGCCGGACAACTTTACAATGGCTGGAACTATAGTATCGATTCCTTCCAAGATGGTTCTGGAGGTTCCGTTTTTGATATCAAAGGTATGGCTGTCAAAGACTCAGGTGACAAAATCTATGTTGCTCTTACAGGCGGGATGCCTTTGGATGGCACAATCGATGCCGATGACTACTGGAATCCAGGTCATTCAGTCCATATTGGTTGGAGCGACTTATTTTTCAATTTCTCAGGTCAAGACTTCCAAACAGCTAGTCAAAGTGGTCAGCTATTTGGTGTCAGGTTTGCTAACTATGACAATAGCTTGACAACGGGAGTTTACCAAGGAGTCCAAGCAAAGAGTACTACCACACAACATGGGGGTTACAGCAACTTGAAGTGGTACTACGACTGGGGCTGGGGTAAGAATAATACTCAAGGCACAGACCTTGCAACCACACAAGACGTTTACAACTACTACTACAAATCTAGTGTCGCTCAGAATCCTACTTGGGATAATACTCCCATTCTCAACGCCATTGGGTCAGGCACGAAAGTTGGAAACATTTCCATGCTCAATAGTCAGCAACTCAATACTGCTGGGCTAAATTTTGCTAATTTTTCTGCCAGTGGCCAGTACACCATTGGTTTTTCGTTTGATAGGGCTTTAATCGGCGAGGGTAATTATGTTAGTAATATCTTCCTAGAGTGCGGCAATGATGGAATAGCTCTCAAGGGCGATCTCAAGTCCGTACCAGAATCTGCCGGGACAATTGGTTTACTGTTGACAGGTTTGAGTTTTATGGGCAGCCAACTTCCACAGCTTCGCAAGAAAAAGCAGCACGCTTAAGTAAGTTTGTCTAAGTAAGTCGCTCGTAGTGGGGTGGGCATTGCAATGCTCACCCTGCTGTGTTTATTCATATAAAACCTACTACAGCACAGTATGGAATGTAGGTTCAACAGCTGAAAACCTATTTTCCCTAGCTTATATAGCAATACAGTTCAATAAACCGAAATAATTTTTAATTTCAAATTTCAAATTGGCATTTACTTTTGTGCCAAACCTACTTGTCCTCCAATTAATCCAAGAAATCCTGTTCCAAAGTGCTGAATTTCTAAAAAACTTGCTTGCTCCGGCGAGGTTTTATAAACTCGGAATGTTTTCATAATTCCCAAAGTAGCAGCACTTTCTAAAGGGCCAACAAAGCTTGTATCTCGGTCAAGAAAATAAGGTTGATTAGCCCAATGAGCCATCTGATTGGCATTTAAAAAATAACAACCAGAATGGGGATTTAGCGCCCGATTAAAAGTAATAGGTGTATTCATAATTGTACCCTTAAGTTCTTGTTGTTCCTGCACATTTTGAAATTGAGCAGTAACTCGCAAAGCTAAATCTCCATCAATGTAAGCTTTATGAACTAACCCATTAAACGAGATTTCATAACGATTTGGCTGGAGTAAATTCAAGTCACCTGCTTGTTGGGTAAACCAGTTTAATTTGACAAAAAACCAAGGATCGTGAACGATTAAATCATCTTCTAAAAAACAATAATAATCGTATTTACCAAGGCAACTTTGCAGAACAGCTTGGCACTCAAATCCTAAAAGCATAGGTTCTACATTGCTAGAATGATGCTTATATAAATGGGATGGTACAGGAAGCTGATTTAAAAGATGGTTATTTTGAGTTGTACAAATAACAATATCTAATTCGTGAGATTGGGGTTGATTAGCAGGAAAAGCTAATCGCTGAGCAATGTTAATAATACTTTGAGATTTCCCAAATAATTGATGCAAGGCAGTAAGGCTTTGGCTTAAGGCTTGCAAACGAGGTTTGGGGTCTTTGCGTTGGGAAGCGTGACGACCCTCACCGCTAGGTTTAAAAAAATGGGCAATAGTAAGAAGAATTCGCATTTTTAATGTTATTAGTCATTAGTCATTTAGTAGAGACGCGATTAATCGCGTCTGTACAATCGTGATTAATCGCGTCTGTACAATCGTGATTAATCGCGTCTGTACAATCGTGATTAATCGCGTCTGTACAATGGTCATTGGTCATTTATGAATGCTTAATGCCCAATGCCCTATACCCTATTTTCAATATTTAATTTCCGCCGAATCCTTTAGAAACTTTAGGAGTTTGGCGCTTTTTACTTTCAGAACTTTTAGTACTTAACATCCATTCCAAATGCTCTGGTAAGAGTTTCGCCACATCATAATTTTTGAGAATTGTCGCTCGTGCGTTGGCACGAATCGCTTTCATTTCTTGAGGATTATCCAGCACTTCTTCAACTCGATCCGCAATATTTTTGGGAGAAAAGAAATCTACGAGCAGCCCATTAACGCCATCTTGTATGACCTCTAAAACTGGTGCAGTTTTGGAAGCTACTAGTACACATCCCACTGACATTGACTCTAACATTGACCAAGACAACACAAAAGGACGGGTTAAATAAATATGAGCAGAAGAGGCTTGTAATACCTGGAGATATTCATTGTAAGGTAGGCTATCTGTAAAGTGCAGTCTTGATAAATCTAAAGATAATTTTTCGAGCATTAATTGTTTGTAAGTCTTGCCGTCGGGGAGATTTTTACCATAAGCAACTCTATCTTCTCCCACAACTACTACATGGCATTTGGGTCGCCGTTGTTGAAGTAGGGCTACAGCTTCCATAAACTGGGGAAAACCTCTGTAAGGTTCCATTCCTCGTCCGACATAAGTTACTAACTCTTCCACATGGGAAAGGTCGAGATTTATTCTTGGTAAAACTAACTTGGCATCTGGTATGGGAGTAAAAAATTTGGTGTCAATACCATCATGACAAACAGTGATTTTATTATGAAATTCTTTAGGAAATTGTTGCCGCTGCCAATGAGTAGGAGAAAGCCCGCGATCGCAACTGTATAAATCAGTCAAAATCGGCGCATTTTTTACGCGAATTCGGCATATATCATCAGCATTTAATGGTTCGTTGGGATCGAAATCTGCATCGGAACCATGAGCATGATAAAACCACTCGAAATAACACAACAATTCTGCTTTGGGAAACACATCTTTCATAAACAAAGTCGGCCCCCAACCAGAATGACCATAAACTATATCTGGAACGAAACCCTCAGCTTTTAATTTTTCTGCTATGCGATAAACAGCTTGACCAGTAAGCACAGCATTTTCCAAGTTGCGAACATAGTGGTGCGTTTGGGGAGCAGCTTCACGAGAAGGAGCGTAAATAGCTTTATGAACGCCAAATATTTCTCCTTCACGACGATTTGTGCCATACACAACTCTGAAGTTCTTATCCCTGCCTAAAAACATGGCAAGGTTGCGAAATTGCGCGGGGAAGTTGGGATGTAAAAATAAAATCTGCATTGCAATAATTTTAATTAGCTTATTGTGAGGTAAAATAAAACAGGAATCAGAAGTCAGAATTCAGAATTCAGAATTTTTAAGTAGTTTAGAATAATTAGCACATAACCAAGCTATTTTATTTGTAAAAATTTAAAATTATATATTCCCGGATTTTGAAAGAAGTCTGAAATATTTTCTTTCAAGAATAATTAATTATGGCGTTATTGATTCATCATCTCTCCAAATCGTTAATTATTTTGGCTCCTGAATTATGACAATATTTTTAAGATTATAAGATTATTTGCGACGATTTTTTTGCAATTCAATATTAGTTAACTAAGTTATTCTTGAATATTCATACTAATTTACGATCGCCAGTCAGCTCTTCCACTTTGCGGTAAGCTAAAGCTGCATCTCCCTCATTCCCCATTGAATGCAACTGGGGACGGCTTTGGTGAGGCGTTGCCGAGAAATGCGAAAATAATTGAAAATTCGTGTCGCGATCGTGAAATTTATTGGCATTGATTTAGGCTGGAAATCCCAACCAAGCGGACTCTGCTGCTTAGGATGGATAGATGGACAACTGCAACTACTGGATTTAGACCGCAAAGAAGCCATTGCAGACATCCTGACATGGATTGATGACAGCGTACAACCAGACGAACCAGCCATCATTGGCGTAGATGCACCCACCCTCATACCCAATGACACTGGGAGTCGCCTCCCCGACAAACTCACCCACAAATACTTTGGTAAATATCACGCCGGATGTTACCCAGCTAATAAAAACCTACCCTTTGCCGATCGCACCATCAACTTTGGCTTAGAATTAGAATCTCGCGGCTATATACACGCACCCACCATCGAACCGCAAAAACTTGGCCGATATCAAATAGAAGTCTTTCCCCACCCAGCAATTGTTCATCTTTTCAACTTAGAACGCATCCTCAAATACAAAAAAGGACGCCTGGGCGAACGCCGCCTAGAATTAATTAAACTTCAAAATTATCTTCTCGATATCCTCCCCTCTCTCTCCCCTCCTCTGCGTTCTCTGTGTCTCTGCGGTTCGTTTATTCCGGAAATTCCCATCACAGGCGCAGCCCTGAAAGCAACTGAAGATAAACTAGATGCCCTAGTTTGCGCTTATATTGCTGCATACTGGTGGTATTGGGGAGAACAACGTAATTTAGTACTTGGCGATCGCACCACTGGCTACATTGTCATTCCTCAAAGAATTTTAACTTAAAAAGGCGTTGTCGAAAATGGGATTTTATCTCACGTAGGTGGAGAGGAGGCGTGTTAGATTATGAGCTATATATTGCTGCAAACCCAATCTCCAGTCTTTTTTACCGAGGTTTTATGCAAGAAGTTAGTTCTAATTTGAGTTTAAAAGAGCTTTATGAAATTGATGGACATCTTTGGTTAGAAAAAACAATTAAATTATTGAAAGCTCATCATTTAGAAGAATTAGATTTAGAAAATTTAATTGAGGAGCTAGAAAATTTGGGACGCAGAGACAAAGCCAGGGTTGCTAATTTATTAGAGCAAGTTATTAGACATCTTTTATTGCTGCAATATTGGAAAGAAGAATCTGAATATAATTCTGGACATTGGAGAGCAGAAAATAGAAGTTTTAGAACTCAGCTAAAACGTAGCTTGACAACGAATTTATATCAATTTTTAGAAAAAGAATTACCATCAATTTATGATGATACTTTAGGGTATGTTCTTGAGAAAACTGAAGGCAAACTAAATAACTTACCCCAATCTTGCACTTATAACTTAGAACAGCTATTAGATATTAATTATCTACCTGAAATTCTGTAGAAAAAGAGGCAATACTACTCGCTTTATGCATTTTGAACTCAGAATTTAGTTTGGGGAAAAGGTTAAAGGGTAAGGGTTAAAGGTTTTTTCTTTCCCTTTTCCCCCGCCCCTTATCCCCAGAGGGGGCCCCACCTTCCCCTTTTCCCCTTAACCGAACGTGAGTTCGACGGCTGTAAAAACCCCTCTCCAAACCTCTCCCCCACAAGGAGAGAGGCTTTGAAACCCTAATTTTTTCGTTGTCAACTAAAAATATTTCTGCCCCTCTCCGCCTCGGAGAGGGGTTGGGGAGAGGTTCATCGAACTCGCGTTAACCGACAAGTATTGGAAAAAAAGGCGTTGCTAAATTTAAATCAGCAACGCCTAATCTTGAGTATTCAAAAACTATTTAGTACTCTTATTCTGCCCAAGCAATCAACCTTGGTTCGTAAGCATTAGCCAAATGTTGATTTTTCGGCAATACCCGCAAAGACAAGCCTTGCAAACCGGAGGTGGTGTAGGTAATATTAGCGGTGTAAGTAGTCAATCCTTGGCTATCTTCGCCTTGGTAATCCATCACCACTGTCACAGCGTTGACAATATCACCATTGGCATCGATCGCACCTTGATATAACTCTACCTGCACGTCATCATTGTCCAAAGTTGCCAAGTCAACCTTAGCTTTGACAGCCACAGTTTGGTTAACTTCAATATCCGCAGGTGTGGATACATCAATATCTTTGATTTTGATGTTGAACCAGTGGTCGCTGAGTTTTGCTTTCCAAGCGGCTAGTTCTTTGGCTGGGGCATAGTTATCAACGGTCAGGGTATGATAGCGATCGCTAGCTGGAAAATAAGCTCTTTGTGCATATTCTCCTACCATCCGCGCTGTATTAAAGAATGGACAATTCAAGCGAATTGCATCCTTCATTTTGGCAACCCACGGCCGCGGTAAGCCATCACTATCCCGATGTTCGTAAAATAGCGGTACGACTTCCTTCTCTAACAAATCGTAGAGGGCGTTTGCTTCTACTTCATCTTGGTAGGCGGGATCGTCGTAATTTTCTCCATGTCCAATTGCCCAGCCTGTGCGGACATAATCAGCTTCATCCCACCAACCATCTAGTACGCTTAAATTGGGCAATCCATTCATTGACGCTTTCATGCCACTGGTACCAGACGCTTCCCGCGGACGACGCGGTGTGTTTAACCAGATATCACAACCTGCTACCATCAACCGCGAAATGTGAATGTCGTAATTAGGAACAAACACTACCTGCTTTTCTAAATGCTGTTCGCGGATAAAGTGATTGATGTCGCGGATAAGTTCTTTTCCGGGAATATCTTTAGGATGCGCTTTACCGGCAATTACAAATTGCACCTTTCGGTCTTTTTTGGCTAACAAAATCCGCTTGATGCGTTCTACATCGCGCATCCACAAAGTAGCGCGTTTGTAGGTGGCAAAGCGACGAGCAAAGCCAATGGTAAAAGCGTAGGGATCTAAAACTTCTTGGGCTTGGACAATTTCTGAAGGTGAAGCGCCGCGATCGCGTAAATGCTTGACCAAATGCTCCCGCACGTACAATATCATGTCTAAGCGGCAGCGTTCGTGATTGCGCCACAATTCTTCATCGGGTATGGCGTCCATCCTATCCCACAGTGGGCTATCTACTGGTGCTGATGACCAACTCGGCCCCAAGTAGCGATCGTATAACTCTTGAGTTGATTTGGCAACACAACTCCGAGCATGGACGCCGTTTGTAATGGCGGCGATGGGCACTTCTTCCACTGGCACTTTTTTCCACAAGCCTTGGAACATTTGCCGGGACACTACGCCGTGCAATTGTGCCACGCCGTTGGAAAATGTTGCCATTTTTAACGCCAACACTGCCATACTGAAAGGCGCAGACAAATCGCCAGTATTTTCCCGCCCCAGTCCTAAGAATTGTTCTTTGGGCAAGCCAAAGATTTCTGCATAGTACCCCAGATAATACAAAACTTTGTCGGGAGAAAATAAGTCAATGCCTGCTGGTACTGGCGTGTGAGTAGTAAAGATATTACTCGAAGCCACCACCTGTTTAGCTTCGGCATAATCCAATCCCTCTTCCTGAATCAGCAGCCGGATGCGTTCTAGGGCAGAGAAGGCGGCGTGACCTTCATTCATGTGGTAGGCGGTGACCTTCAAGCCCAAGGCTTTGAGCATTTGCACACCACCGATCCCCAGCATGATTTCCTGGTGGATACGCATGTCGATGTCGCCACCATAGAGTTGGTCTGTGATGTCGTGGTCGTAGGGATTATTGGGTTCAATGTTGGTGTCTAGCAGATATAAAGGCACCATTCCCACCTGTACGCGCCAAACTCTGGCGTAGACCTTGCGCCCTGGATAGTCTACTGCAATTCGCAGTTCTGAACCATCGGGATTGCGCTCTGGGTGCAAGGGCATATTGTAGAAATCGTTGATGGGGTAGCGTTCTTGCTGCCAACCATCAGCATTGAGATACTGGGCAAAGTAGCCTTGCTGGTAGAGCAAACCTACACCTACAAGGGGTAGACCCAAGTCACTGGCAGATTTGAGGTGATCCCCCGCCAGAACGCCCAAACCTCCAGAATACACGGGCAAGCAATCTACAAGTCCAAATTCCGCCGAAAAATAGGCGTAGCATTCTTTTGGTTTATTTTCCCGTTGTTTCTGATGCCAGGTGCGCTCTTGCAAATAATCTTCTAACTGACGGTTAGCTCGATCCATTTGCGCGAGGAAGCCTTCATCTTCGACAACTTCCAAAAGTCGCGCCTGAGAAATAGTACCCAGCATCAACACCGGGTTATGACGGCTCGACTCCCACAGGTCAGAATCTAAGCGACGAAATAAATCTTTAGTCTCAACGTTCCAATCCCAGTGCAAGTTATATGCCAGCCGCCGCAGCGGTTCGAGTCGCGGCGGTAGTGAGGGGGAGACATTGAATGTGCGAATTGGCTGCATAGGTTGGCAAAACTCCAAGTTTAGCTATGGTTATTGTTTACTTTCTTTACCAATGTTGCCAATTCTCTATAGCCTAGTTTGTGAAAAAGCCATGACTTTGTTAAGCATTGAGAATTTTTCTTAACCTCGTTGCTAGAGTTTACACCAAGGTATTTTTTATTCTATGCGTTACTTTTAGCCATGTACTTGGTATATGAAAATTTAACCATTTACTGGTATGTATCATTTAATATAATTTAGTTTTGAACGAATTATTTATATTTATTTTATTATTCGTTTTGGGGATCGATTATTTTTGCCTTAATGGAATGAAAATATTATCATCTCGATTGTAACCATAAGAAAAAATTAATTATTTTTTAATAAAATTATCCCGATCTAGAATCATGACAATGAATAGGTTGGGTTAACCTAAATTTATGCGATCGCACGACATTGTTTCACTCAGCCGGAAGCTGTTGTTGAGGAAAACTGTAGTCAGGAGTTCAGCAGAAAAAGCGATGTCTACGACGGGCTACACCTACGGCAAACACTTGGCATCAAACAAACATTGATACTACAAGAGTAAAACAATTTACTCAATGTTATCTTATGCACCTAGTGAAGGCTGATCCTTAGTATTTTTTGACATTGTGAGAGCTATGGCTGCTGCATAGGCAATCTCCGCTGCCACTTGATAAGCATGTTTAATACTCGATGAAGCGTCCTTGGTTTTAGGAGCAGGGGAAACTTTTTTGCGCCGTGATTCTTGCTTTACATCGCCTGCAACAATAGATCGCTGTAATAATATCCAAGCATCTAGATCTTCGGAATCATAATCGCTTTGAATTAGCGATCGGATTTCGTCTTCAGCTACAATACTCAAATAACCAGTAGCTAGAGCTTCTTCTACAAGTTCTTTAATTAAAGCCATAATAATATAGACCAAGTGTGTGAGTTAAAACCGATACCTCAATTTCTCCAATTGCATCTTGCCTTGTCAACTTTTCCCTGAAACTCGCATACGTTTTAGCTTCCATAAAATTTATAACAACCAAACCCAAGCACGCATCACCCGCTCGGCTCACCCATTTGGGTGATTTACAAATTTTGAGATATAAGTAACAGGGAAGAAGCTAATTTTTAGCTTTTTGTTTTTGCCAAAAATAGGGTGTGATTTAGTATAGTAGATATCATTTTAAATTTAACAAAAGCTCAAATTTTTTTTAGAATTAGGTGGCGGTATAAATATTATTAGTCATTAGTCTTCTCTTACAAAGTTCCGATGGTCGGAAACCTCCGCTCAGACTTTGCGCTTAGTCATTGGTCGCTTGTACTGAGCGACTTGTGCCGAGAGTACCTTGAGGGGAAGCAAGCTACGCGTAGCGTCTACTAGAGAAGTCGAGGTAAGTCCTTGGCGCAGCCTCTCGCAGAGAAGTATTAGTCATTAGTTACCCTCTGCCCCTCTGTCCCTGTTACCTGTGCCCCGTGTCCCCACTTCCTATTTAGCTCGTAAAAAACTTAGCTGATTTTCATAATTTTTATCAGTAAATAGCCTGAAAAATCGCTGATTTCAGAAAGATTGCGCCACTAAAAATAAAATGTGTTATCGTTAAAAACAATTGTAATTAAAAGCCATTCATCTAATTTTTTTATAAAGATGAATTGGTTAGTCTGTAAATCATCCGTGTGCAACATGATTGGAGCAGCATACTCTAGAAATTCGTTGCAAGAAAGCCGTCATAGCAGTCGGGGAAGCGCTTACTTGTTTGCACCGATGGTTAACTTCAATGTGATGGCCGATGTGGGAGATAATCCACCTTAAATTGGATTTTATTTGGGCAGAATTACCCACAAAAATCCAACAATAATTACATATTCTGCTAGACGTAAATTGTCTTTGAGCTTTGAAATAGTCTAGTTAAATGTATTTTTGTTGCCAATTAGCTTGTAGGACTGAGTTGTTTTAACACACTAAAACAGCCTGAGAATAAATAACCTTCAGGTAAACAACTCTACGCGTACTTGTGTAACAAGCTTTTAAAATTTTTTGCCCAATAACCAAGTATCCTATCTCAACCAAAAAATATTTCCATCAGACAATTTAATAGTCTGAACTTTGACTCTGCAATGCGTCGATGTTGTTTTGTTAATTCCGTCTCTGGAAAAATCAGCAAAACTTCAGCGTCAGCTTACTTGTGCAAAGGCTTCTAGCGATGGAAGCAATTGTGCATATCAGCTGAATAATCATACCGGATTAAAGTTAAAAAATTGCTTGCATTCAAGCCAGACTTTGGTTGTTCCAAATTTGGAAACCCGTATAAAAATTCTGGGGAATGCAGTAATACCGTTAATTTAAATCAGGTATTACGACATACTAATACCAATAGTATGGGTACGAGATTAGGATACAGCCCAAAAAAGCTTCAAAACCTCAACAAGAATTGATTGAAGAGATATGTAACCATGCGTAAAGACCAATATTTCTCAAAATTTCAACGCGCCCAAGAACTTTTAGTAACTACAGTGTTAGGAGATCTTCCAACACTCATTCTCGGCCCAAAGTTGCGAAATTTAGGATATCGTACTATTTTCGCTAAAATAGGCAGCCCCGTGTATATCCAAAATGGTGTCGAATTTAAGAGTACTTCTTGTATTGAAATTGGCAGTGGAGTATATATTTTTAAAGGTGTACGGTTGGACGCCAGCGGACACAAAAATAATAGAATTCATCTAGAAAATAGAGTCGCTATTGAACGTTACGTTGATATCGGGTGCTTGGAAAATACGTATATACATATTGATGAAGACACCTTCATTGGGCCTAACGTGTGTATTGAAGGGCCAGGAGACATTAAAATTGGCAAACACTGTATGATTGCTGGCCACTCAGGGATATATGCTAATAATCATAACTTTGCCGATCCAATGCAACCGATAAAATCCCAAGGCGTGACTCGCAAAGGAATTGCGATCGAGGATGACTGTTGGCTAGGGCATGGAGTAACAGTATTAGATGGCGTTACCATCGGTCAAGGCAGTGTGATTGGTGCCGGAGCAGTGGTCAATAAAGATATTCCTCCTTTTTCCGTTGCTGTAGGCATACCTGCACGAGTAATCAAAAATCGGATTGGCAAGGAACTAGCAAAATTTTGAAATGGGGATTGGGGACTGGGGACTGGGGACTGGGGTATGGTAAGCGTTCTTTGTAACCTCTACTTTTTTGGGAAACTTATGTTGTTAGTCAACGTCACAAGAAGAGCTAGTCTTTGAGTTATTTTTTAGGGACATCTATTAAGTTAGACATGCACTGATTCTCAATACACTTGGGCTTTGAGAGTGCTGAGTTAGGAGTTATTCTCCCTCTTTTCCCTCATCTCCCGCGTCCCCCAGTCCCCAGTCCCCAATCCCTAGTCCCCAATCCCAAGAATCTCGTCTCAAAAAGGGACGAGATGTGAGTAATATAAAGTAGCTACTTTTTCTGCATGGCAGATACTGAAAGAAAAGCTCTCTTTGTTATACCCGTTGGAGATGTTTGTATGGTGACTTTAAAAATCGTTGTTTATATTGTTGTTGCCTTCTTTATAGCTATCTTCGTGTTCGGATTTTTGTCGAACGACCCAGCTCGTAACCCCGGCCGTCGGGACTTGGAGTAAAAAAGCGATAAATTATCCACAACTTTGGAAGGCGGAAAATACTCAACGCCACGGAAACTTACTAGGTTAAAGTTAGTAAGTTTCCTGCTCCAAGTAGCAGAAGGCGACAGTCGAAAGGCAAAATGTATATTCATGCTTTTGTTCGCCATTTGGCTGTTTGTTAGCTCGGTTTTGCTCAAATATGCTTCATCCAGTTCTGCCGCCCGATCCGCCTCCTATTCTCGAACCTTTACAAATTGCCAATCCTGTCTCATCTGTCAGTGATACAAAATCTGCTTCAGGTGTCAAGACTGGAATACGCTTCAACATAGACAAATCCAAGCATGACAAGGATTTAGCTCATTTGCCGATCGCAGGTGACATGAAAAGTTATCCGCGATCGCCAACTTCGTTTTACTCAACTGCTGATAAACTGCTAGTTGCTGAAACTCCATCTCCACCCAATCCACCACAAACTTTTCCACCAGAATTTTCTTCTGGTAACGCCTCCCAAAGCGCGGCACTTCTGGGGCAATCTCTAGAAGTTGGTTATCCCAGGCAGCAAGTTCAACTTTTTAATCTGACTGAAAATGAAGATACAAAGGCAGACAGACGCGGGGACGGGGAGAGCCAGGGACACAAACAGGGTAAGCCTGAAGCATCTGGAGAACTTCAAGAGCGATCGCCAAATCCCGACTCCAGTAATCAAGAAAAACAAACTTCATTAGACTCTCCTCTTTTAGCGTCTCCCACTCCCGGCGTTCCCGCGTCTTTGCATCCTCCCCTCCCCGCGTCCCCCCCTCCTGTTTCTGCATCAAATTCTCAATCAGTACAAAATTTAATCCAATTCAAGTCTCGCAACCCAACAAACAAACTTTCTCCACCCTTCACTGTAGAATTTTATTCCCAATCGCCAACACCAACGCCCGCGCCACAAGTAGACACTACAAATCAGCCACAAGCGCCAGCCACTACGCCGCCAGCCGCACCGAGAATTGTGGAAGTGACTTCAGATCGGCAGGAGTATGACGAACAACGGCGGATTATTACGGCTGTCGGTAATGTGGTTGTTCGATTTGATGGAGCGGTAGTAGATGCCGATCGCCTACAAGTCAATTTGGATAACTTGATTGCAGCCGGAGAAGGTAATGTAATTCTCACACGAGGCGATCAAATACTGCGGGGACAACGTTTTACCTATAACTTTGTTCAAGATAGCGGGGAAATGCTAAATGGTAGTGGGGAAATTTACGTACCCTCAGCCAGTACAGATTTTGCTTTCTCATCCACAAACATAACTGCTGGTGGAGTACCACAACGTTTGCCGAGCGATAGCATTAGAGCTAATCAGCCGCTTTCAGGTGTCAGCAGTCCTGGAGGAATTGATATTACAGTTGGCGGTCAATCAGAAGCTAGCAATCTCCCGCCTCCGAAAGCTGGGGGTGCAGTCAAACGCCTGAGATTTGAAGCTCAACAGATTGACTTCTACACTCAAGGCTGGCAAGCAAGGGATGTCAGGATAACCAATGACCCTTTTTCTCCCCCAGAACTAGAGTTACGTGCAGATAAAGTCACTTCGACGCGGGAATCACCCTTGGTAGACCGCATCCGCACGCAGGGACAGCGTTTGGTATTAGATCAAACAATCTCCTTACCAATTCCAGTAAACGAACAGAAAATTGACCGTCGAGAGCGGGATGTTACACCCTTTATAGTCTCTCCCGGCTACGACCGAGAAGACCGGGGTGGTTTCTATGTTGAGCGTGGCTTTCAAATCATCGATACAGAGCAGACGCGCTGGACAATTACGCCTCAGTTATTTGTACAAAGGGCTATAGAAGGAAAGGAGAACTTAAGCGCAATATTTGGTGTCAGAAGCAGGATAAATTCTGTTTTGGGTCCACGAACTGTAATTCAAGGTACTGGAGAGTTAACCAGTTTTGACTTCGACAACCTGGAAGACAGCTTCCGGGCGAATTTGGGATTGCGCCAAGTAATAGGCGATCGCCTTCCTCATCTGTTGAATTTGCAATATAATTACCGCGAGCGTCTCTACAATGGCACCCTTGGTTTTCAAGACGTTCAGAGTAGTTTTGGCGGTCTGGTTACCTCTCCTGTGATTCCTTTAGGTAAAAGTGGCGTCAATCTTAGCTATCAAGCAAGTGCCCAGTATATCGATGCCAACACTGATCGGTTAGACTTACTAGACCCAGTGCGGGAAAACAATCGCATCTCACTAGGTCGCCTACAAGCTAGTGCTGACCTCAGTACTGGGTTCCGACTGTGGCAGGGAAAACCATTACCACCGACATCCAGTGAGGGATTACGATACACAGCGACCCCTGTAGTTCCTTACTTGCTAGCGATCGCTGGCGTCACGGGCACCACCAGTTATTACAGCAATGGAGATAACCAAAGCACCCTAACTGGTAGAATTGGCTTACTAGGGCAAATTGGTAATTTTTCTCGACCCCTTTTCGACTACACTGCCTTTAATATTATTTATTCTCAAGGTTTAAATAACGGATTATCGCCTTTTTTATTCGATCGCTCCGTTGATAACAAAGTATTGAGTGCTGGGATTACACAGCAAATTTATGGGCCTCTGCGCTTAGGCTTTCAAACATCAATTAACTTAGATACAGGTAAAGAAACTAGCACTGACTACATAGTGGAATATAGCCGCCGCACCTATGGCATCACCTTGCGTTACAATCCGGTACTGGAGCTAGGTGCTGTAAGCATCCGAATTAGTGATTTTAACTGGAATGGTGGCACCAATCCATTTTCTGAAATTAAGCCAGTAGTCGGCGGCGTGCAACAAAATTATTGATCTTGGGCAAACAGGGTATGGGGAAAGGGAAAGGGGTATGGTTCGACAAGCTCACCAACCGGGGAAAAGGGGAAAGATTAAATTTATCCCTTTTCCCTTTAACCTTTTCCCTTTAACCTTTTCCCTTTAACCTTTTCCCCTGCCTCCCCTACTCCCTCAGTCCCCATTCCTACGATTGCTGATTTAAAGGCAAAATTACTGTAAATGTAGTACCGACTTCAACTTGACTTGTAAACCTAATTTGACCTTTGTGAGCATCAACGCATCTTTTAACGATAACTAACCCCAATCCAGTGCCTTGAATTGATTGGGCATTTGAGGCTCGGTAGAATGATTCAAAAAGTCGGGCTTGGTCTGCTTCAGGAATACCAATGCCTCGATCTTGAATATAAAAAATTGCTACTTTATCCGTAGGATCGCATATTAAATCGAAATGAATATTGTCACCTCTGGGAGAATATTTGACTGCGTTTGACAGTAGATTTACGAATATGTAATGTAAAAGCCGTTCATCCATCACAGCGTTGGTATTCTCACTATGACAAGTAAAAATAATTTGACTTACACTATTTATAACAGTAGAAAAATCTTCGATTAGTTCTCTACAGAATTGTTCTAAGTTAATTGGAGCGGGATTGCATATGAGTTTTCCTGCCTCCGCATGACCCATAAATAGCACCTCTTCCATGAGTTGATTCATGGATTGCACAGCTGCTTGAATGCGGTTTAAATAGGTGCGTCTTTTAACATCTGTCAAATGCGAACCTTGAAGTTCTATGAGTTCTACTGCCGTTTGAATAACTGTTAGGGGATTACGGAATTCATGAGATACAGTCGAGATAAATAAAGACTTAAGACGGTTGAGTTCTTGCTCCTTTTGTAGTGCTTGTTCTAGCAATTGTGCTTGACGCCGTTCGCTAAGATCCCAAAAAACAACTACTACACCATTTATCTGGTCGGGATGCCGCCTTAGTGGTGAAGCACTATCGCCAATGGGAACTCTTTTTCCATCCCTAGTAATTAGAGATGTGAATTCTCCCAAATAAACAACCTGTTGTTCTCGCAGTACTCTTGTAACTGGATTTTCTAAAGTAGCTTCTGTGACTTCATCGACAATATGAAAAATATTTGATACTTCATTGCCTAAAGCATCTTCTTGCTGCCATCCAGTTATCGCCTCAGCTGCGGGATTCATGAATGTCACCATACCTTGCTCGTTGGTGGCAATTACAGCATCACTCATGGAGTTTAAAAGAGTTGCTAACCGATCTCGATTCTCGCGCAATTCGCGTTCTAACTGGTGTTTTAATAAACCGATTTCAATAGCTATTCTTAAATCTTTTGTCGTAAATGGTTTAATAATGTATCCAAAAGGTTGAGTAGCTTTTGCTCTCTCTAAAGTATTTTCGTCGCCATATGCAGTGAGAAAAATCACGGGAACATCTAGCTGTTCGCGAATCCGAGCGGCAGTAGCAATACCGTCCATTTCTCCTTTGAGGATAATATCCATTAATACTAGTTCTGGTTGAGTTTCCCACGCCTTAGCAATGGCAACTTTTCCAGAGGAAGCTGTACCTGTGACGGTGTACCCTAGTTGGCTAAGTTGGCTGGCAATAGTTCTAGCCACTATCACTTCATCTTCAACGACTAAAATCCTAGCTTGAGGCATTTGATATTTACTAATCCAAAGTTAACTGTGTGAATTGGATTTTGAATACTGTTCCACGATCGCGTTCTAGAGTAATCTCACCTTCGAGTTGTTCTGTAACTAAGTCATACACTAAAGAGAGGCCCAAAGAACCAGTATTTCTCCAATCTAAATTATCCGGTAAACCAATACCGTTGTCTTGGATAATCATTTCGATATTCTTATTAACATTTCGTAAAGTAATATGAATTGTGCCTGCTTGTTGATTGGGAAAAGCGTGCTTGAGGGCATTCGAGATTAATTCATTGATCGCTAGCCCACAGGCAATGGCTTGGTCAATATTTAAACTAACTGAATCTATCTCAGTTTCTAAAGCAATTCTACCGGGAACTATTTGATAAGAAATTAATAGGCTGGTTGCCAAATTATGAATATATTCACCAACATCAATTTTTCCAATGTTAGCGGAAGTATATAAATTTTTGTGAATTAGAGATATTGACTCGATACGGTTCTGACTTTCCCTAAGAACTTTAATGACTTCTGGGTCTTTAATTGTGTGAGACTGGAGTTGCAATAAGCTAGAGACAATCTGCAAATTGTTTTTAACTCGATGATGTACTTCTTTTAAGAGAACTTCTTTTTCAGCCAAGGCGCTTCTGAGCTTTCTTTCAACTTTTTGTCTGTGAATAAGTTCAGTTTGAGCTTGCTCAAAGATGCTAGATTGTTGAATGGCGATCGCCAACTGTACTGTAACTCCATCGAGCAAATCTAATTGATTTTCTTCCCACTCCCGAAAGCGAGAACATTGGTGAGCGATTAGTAAACCCCAAATGTGCGAACCAGGATTTTGAGAGTTTACTTCTAGTAAAATAGGTACGACTAAATTTGCTTTGACATCAAACCGTTCTAATAGCTTAATATGACACTCAGTTAGTCCAGCTTGATAAATATTAGCGATCGCTCGTTTGCGTCCTTGATAATACTCTATCCCTGCACCTTCTTGAAAACAACTATCATGAATCTCTACGCCTAAAGAAACCGTCCATCCAGGCTCTACGGATTCTGCCATAATTGTGCCGATCATCTCAGAGTCAAACTGATAAACTACCACTCGTTCAACCTTTAGCAAATTTCGCACTTCTTCAACTGTTGCATTGAGAATATCTTGCAGATTCAAAGATTGACGAATTCTTTGAGCGACAGTCCTCATCAATTGCTCTCGTTCGGCTTGAGCAATAATCGCAAGTTCAGTTTGCTTACGTTCTGTGATATCTTGCCCAATACCGATAATTTGGCCATTTGGAAGTTTAACATTAGTCCAAGACGTATCTAGTAAATTACCATCCCGCATTTGAATTTTAAAGTCACCCCAGTTGCGTTGAGCAGACTGAATAAAATTAATCACATACTGACGATATTCGGGATTAGGATATAAGACTTCTAAAACATCAGAATTTTGAAAATCTTGGAATTTCCTACCTAGAACACTTTCCCACTCTTGGTTCACCCACTGGAGTTGACCATTCGGATTAATGAGTGCGATCATCAACGGTATATTTTCAAAAATTAACCGCAAAAATTCATTTTTTTCCTGAAGTTGAGTTTCAAATTTTTTGCGATCGCTAATATCATAAAATACTGTTAAAATTGCTGCTTCGTTATTAAAATTAAAATATTGTAGTGAAGCGATCGCCCAAAAAGAAGTACCATCTGCTCTTCTTAATTCAAGTTCATAATTCCGAATAGAGCCATGTTGTTTTAAAGCTTCTAACAGTGTTTTTAAATCTGCTAAATTATGGTATATTTCTAATAAATATTTGCGGTTAGCTAAATCTATTTGAGAAAATTTAAAAGTTTTAATTAACTCAGGATTAATATATAAAATTAAACCATCAGATACACGCGAAATAATTAATGGCACAGGAATAGCTTCAAAAATCGCTCGAAATCTCGTTTCACTTTCTTGAAAGCTTATTTGTTTCTGTTCTGTAATATCTTTTATGTTAACTAACTGAGCTTTATGATTGGCATAGCCTATTGGGTGGGAATTTTCGTCAAATACCCACATTGGATTAGGATTTTGAGAAAAAATAAGATTAAAACTTTTTTGGATATCATCAATAATTTTTTGTCGATGTAACTCTAAATGGATGATTATTTGTTGAGCCAAATTTTGTAAAGCTACTTGCTCCTTGAGATTCAAGTTTCGTACAGCAAAATCAATCACACAAAGAGTACCTAATGCAAAGCCATCAGAGGTAATTAGAGGAACTCCTGCATAGAAGCGAAAACCATTATTTGATGTTACAAAAGGGTTTGTGGCAAACCGTTCATCCTGCAAAGTATCGGGAATAATTAATATTTGACTTTCCAAGATTGTATAATTACCAAAGGAAATGTTTCGAGCCACTTCCGATGTAGTTATTCCAATTTTTGATTTGAACCACTCGCGCTCTGCATCTATTAGAGTAATCAAAGCAATTGGTGTTTCACAAAAGTTAGCAGCTAGTTGAGCTAATCCATCAAAAACTTTTTCTGGAGGCGTATCTAAAATTTGATACTGATTAAGTACTTCTAATCGTTGATTTTCGTTTTCAGTAAATAGCATTAATTTTTAGCAATAAAACTATTTTTGATACTTAATATTGATATACATGAATTGTAAAAAATCCCGATTCCGGAATAATTGCTTTTATAAAATACTTATTTTATTCTTTTGAATTAGCTAAAATGTATTTTTTAATTAACTAAGTTTTTTGAAAAATTCATAATTTACCCTCTATAGTCTTTCTGACATATTCTACTTGATTTTAAATAAGTATTTTTAATTAATTCAACAAGTTTTATAAAAAACAAACAATCTTCATCAGTACTTTCTCCGTACTACAAAGTTCTTTAAATTACAAAAAAATGCCTATTATCAGGGTATTAACCCTGTGAAAAAGTAAAAGTAAAACCATATATTTGCCACCAAAAATTTAGCGACGAAATCGAGCCGCTCCAGATGCAAAGAAGTCAGAAAATCTCTGTACCCTCTGTATTGGAGCGGTTCGTTTTATCTTGGGCGTCCAAATGTAGTGATATATAAAACAGCTTCATCAGCAGGAATACCCAAAACTTCATTTACTTGGTTATCAAAGAATCCACCGATGCCACTAACGCCTATATTTAGGTGCATTGCAGCTAAATTCAGGCGTTGTCCTAAATGACCAGCATCCATATGTAAATAACGATAAACGCGATCGCCATACTGAGCGATGGCAGCCTTAAGATCGGCTGTATGAAATAGCACCGCTGCCGCATCTCGTCCTAATTCTTGTCCCAAGCAGAGAAAATGTAACTCTCGGCGGAAATTTTTAAACCGAATTTGGCGTAATTCTTGAGCTTTGGGCGCGTAATAATAACAACCCGCTTCCAGTCCTTTGACTCCACAAACAGCAATAAATGTTTCTATTAAATTCAAGTCAAAATAGTCTGGAGAAATATCTAAACCTTGGTCAATGTAACTTTGCGGCTGATAGGTGAAATCAAGTAAACTTTTTAGTTCGTCAAAAGTTAAATCATCACCATTGTAAGCACGGGTAGAACGCCGCTGATACATAGTCGTTTCCAGTTCTGAGAGCTGATTTCCCCACTGTATAGGTGTAGTGGTGGTGGGAATTTTCAAACAGAAAGGAAAATTGTATTTATCCTCCAAAGATTTTTTTTGCTTGATAGCTGGTAGATTCAGCTTGCCAGTTACACCAGGTTGAATTTGGGTGTGTTTGTGGAAGTATGTCAGCAGTTCGCCATCGGGAATTTGCGGATAACTGGTTTCAGTGGCAGAAGGTAAAGCAGTGCATCCCAAAGGCAGATTTTGATTAATATCTAACAAATCTGCCAGAGGTAGAATGGCGATCGCACCTTCATGTTGTGAATCAATATAAAGCAAATCATTTATTGATTCATCCACAAAACCGCCAATTAAATGGGGGCGATAATCGGTAATCGCACCAGCTAACTCGATATTGCCCAAAAGGTGACCCGTATCCAGGAAAATCCGACGATAAGCTCGGTCTTCATAGCGCCAAGCAGAACGATAAAAAACCGCCGTCACAATAATTGCCAATTGCGTAGTTTCTAGGGAAGGATGCCAAAAACAAGCTGCTTGTAGAGTTTGCCAAACATTGCTTTCCCAATAATGCATCAGCGAATGAGTCCGGCACTGGTAATTATACAGACCTGGGGGTAATAACGGCGTACCGCGGGAAACTAAATACACCTCCGCAGGATACAACCCGCCAGCACTCGGAGCCGCACGTAAATAAACCGCGCTTCCCATAGAAGGCATTTTCGCCGTTAGTCCATAGCTGCGAAACAGCAACCGCGAGAGCCTTTGCCACCATTGAGCATCTGGATTATTAGCAAATGCCTCTGGCTTTTCTTGGATATAAGGTTTGAGATCGTAAGTAGAGCCAATTTTGTATTCCTTGAAAGGTACTGGCTGTTTAGCCCAGTCTAACCTTTGAGTTTTCAAAGCTAGAGTCTCAGGGTCGTATTTAGTCCGTTCGTGATAATGCTGAGCAATCGATTGGTGTAATTCTGGCATAGTACTTTCAATATCCTTAGGGCATCCTTATTCTTAGATCTTGGCATTCATCAGTCTCATTATTTCGTGTCAATTAGTACAATCCTCAGACTCACAAAGTGGTATTTGGTAACTGAATTCGGAAAATGCTGACTGCTGGCTGTTGACCGTTAACTGTTGACTGAAAAATAGGATTTATTCTCCTTGTCTCCCCACCTCCCCACCTCCCCACCTCCCTTTCGCAGTACGATATAAACGCAAAGATATCTCTCCACAGATGGATGTGCAATGATGCCTGTACGTCAAACTTTATCAAAACCTGATATCCAGCTTTCTTATTTAGAGTGGAACCAGGGTCAAGAACCTTTACTGTTGTTACACGGTTTAGGCGATCATGCTCTTGTGTGGTCTAATTTGGCAGATTACTTGGCGGCAGATTACCACATAGTCGCACCAGATATGCGTGGACATGGCGAAAGTAGTAAGCCAGAGAATGATTATAGCTTTGAGAGTGCGATCGCAGATCTTGAAGCACTCATGGATAGTCTCGGATGGACTTTTGCCCATATTGTTAGTCACTCTTGGACAGGCAAATTAGCTGCCATTTGGGCAAGACAAAACCCAAAGCGTTTGCGAAGCATAATTTTAATCGATCCAATTTTTATCTGGAAAATGCCCAGCTTCTTCAGGCTAACTTTTCCAATGTTGTATCGCTTCTTACCTTTTCTTAAAAGCATGGGCCCCTTTACCAGTCACGAAGAAGCCGAACAGCAAGCACGGCAATTAAAGCAATATCAAGGATGGAGTTTTCTACAACAGCAAGTCTTCCAAGCCGGAATTGAGCAAAAACCCGATGGTAGTTGGGGGAGCAAATTTACTATTCCCGCCCGCGATGGAATTTTTGAAGCAGTAATGCAAGTGCCTGGTTTTACAATTCCCTTTGATACCCCTGCCCTCTTCATCCAACCAGAACAAGGGCTGAACCGCCAAAATTGGCAAATCCAACCCTACAAAACCTATCTGAAAAACTTACGCATTTCCCAAGTTCCCGGCAATCATTGGCCATTTTTGACACAACCAGAGCCATTTAACCAAACCGTAGCAGCATTCTTAGCAGAACACAGATCGAAAATCTCATGATTATTTAAACGGGATTATCTCACAACAACAGAAGAATTAAGATGAGCGATGTCTATGGGTATGGGGAAAGGGGAAAAGGGGAAAGGGGAAAGGGGAAAGATTAAATTTATTCCTTTTCCCTTTAACCTTTAACCTTTTCCCCTACTCCCCCTGCCCCCTGCCCCCCTGCCCCCCTACCCTCAGTCATGAGCCTTTGTATCAATCCCGTTTGTCCTAAACCAAATCACCCAAATAATCATCAAAACCGTTTTTGTCAAAGTTGTGGTTCTCATCTGGAATTGCTAGGGCGTTATCGGGTGAATTCTCTGTTGAGTGACAAAACAGGTTGTAGTAAAGTTTATGAGGCATACGAGCAAAATACCGCCAAAATCCTCAAAATACTCAAAGAAGATTTATCAAGCAACCCCCAAGCAGTAGAACTATTTCAGCATGAGTTCACTGTCCTTTTGAAACTGAATCATCCTGGCATTCCCAAGAAAGATAGTTACTTCCAATATCAAACTCGAAACGGTTTGGTTTTGCATTGCATCGCAATGGAAAAAATCGACGGTTGCAACTTAGAAGAATGGTTCCAACAGCACAATCAAGCTATTTCCCAAGAACAAGCGATCGCCTGGTTAAAACAGTTAACAGAAATTTTAGATTTAGTCCATAGCAAACAATACCTGCATAGAGATATTAAGCCATCCAACATCATGATTAAACCCGATGGGCAATTAGTAATCATTGATTTTGGTACTGCCAATGAAATCGTCAAAAACTCCCCAGACGAAAGCCCTAAAATGACAGCGCTGATGTCATCTGGTTACAGCGCTCCAGAGCAAATGAATGGTGAAGCACTACCACAATCAGATTTCTTTGCTTTAGGACGCACTTTTGTATTTTTGCTGACAGGAAAACATCCCTTAGATATGTATGATGTCCAGCACAATTTGTTGCACTGGAAAAATCATGCGATCGATATCTCACCCTTATTATTAAATTTAATTGATTGGCTGATAGCACCAGATATAAAAAAACGTCCCGCTAATGCACAGGAAATTTTGCAAAGTTTAGAAGAAATTGAAACCCAAATAACAAAAAATAATACTTCAGATACCGACTTTGTAAATAATGTTGAAACCAACGAAACGCTACCAATTGCTCCAAATTTTTCCAATGCAAATAACAATTTAGAAAAATTACCGCTACTACGGATTTTCGCAGCGCTGTTAGTAGTTTTAGGATTACTTAGTATAATATTAATAGCAACGCAGACATCAAAAATTTCTTTGATACCAAATTACGGGCAATTTGCCGAAACAAAAGGTAATATTGATTATTTTCCCTATCAAGAAGGTAGAGATAGTCAGGGAAGAATCGCAAAATTTAACATAGCTGTTTTATCACTACAATATAAATGGGTTGTAGGCAGCAATTTTCAAATTCAACATAACGATCAAACTATTAGCCTTAACCTTTTAAAGTTGAACTTAGAACAAGAAGGAATACAGAATATAATGGAAGAACCGACTGAAATTATTTCTGTAGGTACAACTTCTTGCAAAGGGAATATAGAATTGCAACAACGCGTAGCTTTAGAACGTTCCTTACAAATACAACTTTTAGTAAAAAAAATATTTATAAATCAACCCAGCATCAAAGGCTATCGCTTATTAAACTTGGGTCAATTTAAACGGAGTGATTGTCAAGCACATCAGGATTTAACTACATATCAAAGAAGTATTATAATTATTGGCGTTAAAAAAGAATCAACTAGCGTAATTCTAGATGAAGCTTTACGGAATAGGTTAGAAAAAAAACCTTTTGCTGATTTTAAATTAGAAGATTATTCTTTGGGTTCATTGGATAAATTTAAGACGATACCAACTAATTTATAATGCAATACGCTTGGTGTTGAGGATAATTATAGGTCAATACGGTTTAGATAAGACTAAAACCTTTATCCTGCAAACAATGTAGAGACGTTGCATTGCAACGTCTCTACAGGTCTATGGTTCTCCAAAAAATCTTTAACTGAACCGTATTGAATTATAGGTTGGGTTGTATAGCAACAGCCAAGGTGGTTAGGACATTAACAGATGATAAAACTTAGACACAAAGAGACTTTTCACCCAGTCCCCAGTCCCCAGTCACCAGTCCCTTGCTATAGCTTACTTCCACGTTGGGTTACCTTCCCGCAGGGTAGCGGTACGAAGTGAAACCCAACAAACCCCTCCCCAACCCTCCCCAAGGCATTGGGGAGGGTGCCGTTAGGCGGGTGGGGTATCTGTCGCAAACATTTTTTGAATCAGTATTACCCTGCGGGTTGCTACATTCCTCAACCTAATCTATAGGACTCTTATTTGATTTTTGAAAAATACGTAGGGTGCGTTATGCCGTAGGCTAACGCACCGTCCAAAGACTTTCGTGCGTTACGCTACTTAGATTTTTTCACAAATCAAATCGCATTCCTATACGCTATTAATAATTTAAGCTCCCATCCCAGAATAGCGCTTCAAACCCGCACGCCAAAGCAAGCGATTCGCACCCAAAAATATTAATATCCAACCCACCATTGAGAAAAATCCTCGCCATACATCCGCGGGTAGGCCTACCAAAATACTTGCAGGAAAATCAACCAAATAAGGGAAAGGCGTAAACATGACTATTTTCCGTACAGGTTCTGGAAAAACTTCTAAAGGTGCTATCAAACCAGATAAAAACAGATAAAACAACAACCAAAAATTTTCTAAAGCACTAGCCCGTTCTGTCCAAAAAGCCAACATGGCAAAGGTGTACTGAATTATAAAACGCAAAGTAAAAGCCAGCATTACAGCCAATGTAAATAGTAAAAATTGGCTTAAACTTGGTAACCAGAAAGCTTGAGGATAAAGAATAAAAAATAATCCCATTAATAAAAAAGCAAAGCTTAAACGGGCAAATCTTTCAGAAATATGCCCCGCAAGATGATGCCATACTGGATCGATTGGTTGTAGCAATCTGGGCGAAAGCTTGCCTTCTACCACCTCTCTTTCAAAATCCCAAATTACCCAAGCCACGGTAAATTGCCTGACAATAAAAACGGTAATGAAGTAACGGGCAAAATCTACAGGTGATAGTCCAAACTGCCCACCCTGGGCTGCTTGTATCCAGATACCCATGAGGATAATCGGCAAAGTTCCAGCCAAAACCCATAAAAGTAGTTCTGCTCGATATTCAACCATATAGGCATAGTATACAGAGAGAAAAGTTAAGGCTTTTCTGATTATCCGCTTCATCTATTTACTTCCCAAAACAAAGATTATTCAACACCCAGAATTTAGACTTCTTGTAGAGACAAGGGTTAATCGCGTTTCTACTCCACCACCCCCGCCTGAAAAACTTGCCCAATCACCTGTTCTATAGGCGGTTCAGTAACTGTTAAATCAATTACCTCTAAATCTGCCAAAATCTTAGATACAGTGCGAGTAAGCGCCTCTCGTGGCACCAGAAAACGCACTGTTCGCCCTTCTAGGAGTTGCACATCACCATAGGTCATGAGTTTTTGTATAGCTAGAGGTTGGGCTAACTCGATATCGACTTCGCGGTAAGGAGCGAAACGTTCTAACAGTCCATCTAAGCTACCGTCATACATTAGGCTTCCTTGATGAATCAATAGCACCCGTTGACACAAGGCTGTGATATCAGCCATGTAATGGCTCGTTAACAGCACTGTAGCTTGATAAATTTGATTGTACTCGCGCAAGAAGTCGCGCACCGCCGCTTGAGCATTGACATCTAGTCCCAGAGTTGGTTCATCTAGAAACAATACCTGGGGACGGTGCAAAAGTGCTGCCAATAGTTCTGCCTTCATGCGCTCGCCTAAAGACAACTTACGCACTGGTTGGGTAAGCTTACCTTCCAAGGAAAGCATTTCTGTTAATTCTCCTACCCGCCGCTGGAACTCTTTATCGGAGATGTTGTACACAGCAGCATTAATTTTCAAAGAATCTAGCGCTGGTAAATCCCAGATTAACTGCTGCTTTTGCCCCATCACCAAAGTAATTTTTTGCAAAAATGCTTCTTGGCGACGAAAGGGGACTTGTCCAGCAACTCTGACTGTACCACTCGAAGGATGAATCAGCCCCGTGAGCATTTTGAGTGTAGTGGTTTTACCAGCACCATTTGGCCCCAAAAACCCCACTACTTCACCAGGAGCAATTTCAAAGGAAACATCGCGAACTGCTTGAATTGTGCGGTAGGTGCGGCGAAAAAAGTGGCTAATTGTGCCTTTAATACCCGGATTTTTTACCGCCACAGGATAAGATTTGCTTAGCTTTTCAACAACGATAATTGACATATTTTTTATCAAACAGAATTCAGGAGTCAGGAGTCAGAATACAGGAAAGGTATTTATGTAGGACTGGCGGATAGCGCAGCGTAAAGCCTTCTCTACGAGAGGCTTCTCAACGAGAGGCTTCTCTACGAGAGGCTTCGCCAACGCCAACGCCAACGGCATAGCTTCTCTACGAGACGCTCTTGCTAGCTTGCTTAAGAGTAGGGGTACGCTTAGAGCGAGTCCGCGAACGTCTGAATAATCGGCGTTTTTGCACCCCCACCAAATCTACGATTTGGTGGTGCAACAATGAGCGTGGCGGGTCTGAATCCCCTACTGATAGCGCAGCGTTAGCGAGTCTTGCCTACAGCACCCCAAGGGCGAACGAGCATCAAGATTGCTGAATTCTGAATTCTGTATTCTGTATTCTTCTTCAATGACTCTAAAAGCATCAATTTTACCGTAAACGTCCCGATCGCAGCGTACTAATAATTAGCCACAAACCCAATAAACTAGCGGCTGCAAACAAAGCGCTGCTTAAAAAAGATAGCTGCGCTGTCTGCGCTCTGGTAGTAATAATTGCTGCTCCCATAATTAGGGAACCCACCAAAATGCTAAAAGATAATCGGTTAGCAGCGTCGTCCATAGTCCGCCGCACGCCATCTAAGCCTCGCAGTGATAAATTCCACTGTAGGGTTTCGGAGGTAACTCGGTCTAATAATAGTTCAATTTGTCGGGGAGATTGCAAAGACAGACTTTTAAGATCTAAGGCTGTTCTTAAGAGCGATCGCACTGGATTATCCCCTAATAACTGCCGACGAAACAAGTCTGTGATTAATGGCTTGACTTCATCAAAAAAATTAAGCTCTGGGTTGAATGTCCGCGCTACACCCTCTAAATTCGCCAGGGTTTTGGCATACAATCCCATATTGCTAGGTAATCTAATTTTATTGTTGCGGGCTACTTGTAAAACTTCATAAATTATCTGACTGAAGTTGATTTGCGTAAGGCTGACATTATGATATTTCCGCAGCATCCGGTCATAATCATTTTCTAACCGCGACAAAATTACTGGCTGAGCAGAATCTGAGAGCTGCAAAGTTAACTGAGCGCACCTTTGAGCATCCAAATCAACGATCGCCAACAACATTTCTGTTAATATCTGCTGTGTACGCGGATCGAGTCGTCCCACCATCCCACAGTCTAAAAGCGCAACCCGACCATCTTTGAGATAAAACAAGTTACCTGGATGGGGATCGGCATGAAAAAATCCATCTATATATAGTTGCTGAAAAAATACCCTAAATAATAAAGTAGTTATTTCTTTACGCTCTACGGCAGGGTCTTTGCCATTGTTGCTGTTGTTCAAATCTGCCGAGAGGAAGGGCACCCCGTCCAACCATTCCATTACCAGCAATTTTTCTGTGGTCAAATCCCAATAAATTTCCGCAACCACTATTTGTTTGGGATCGTACCAGCGACTATTGGATAAGTTACGTCGCAGTTGGTCAGTAAAACTTGCTTCTCGTGTAAAATCTAATTCAGCTTCCAGAGCTTTGGTAAATTCTTCCGCAATGGACTTGATTTCGTAGGTTTGCCCAAAATCAGTACGCGCTACTAAATCGGCAATACCTTGAATTAAAGCAATATCTTGGCCAATAGTCAGATCGATCCCCGGACGCTGCACTTTGAGAGCGACTTCCCGACCATCTACCAATGTAGCTCTGTGCGTCTGGGCAATCGAACCCGCTGCTACTGGAACGGGATTGATTGTACTGAAAGTTTCTGCTAGTGGACGTTTTAGCTCTTTACGAATGACTATTTCCACCTCCGACCAAGGAACTGGCGGTACCTCATCTTGGAGGGTTGACAGTTCTTCTATGTAAGATGCGCCAAGTAAATCTGGACGGGTGGAGAGTAGCTGACCGAGTTTGACATAGACTGGCCCTAAATCTACAAGAATATTTTTTAAAACCGCAGGTGTAGGTAGCTGGGGTTCATCAGCTTTGCCACCAGTCAGCAACCTTCGCATATAGTCCCAGCCATTGCGAAGGAAGACTTCAATAATTTCTCGTTGACGGGGAACAGTTTGAGTTAGGAACATTTTGGGATGTGGGGAGTGTGGAAAGATGAGGGAGCAGGGGGAGCAGGGGGAGCAGGGGGGCAGGGGAAAAGGTTAAAGGGAAAAGGTTAAAGGGAAAAGGGAAAAGGGATAAATTTAATCTTTCTCCTTTTCCCCTTACCCCTTTCCCTTTCCCCATGCCCCATGCCCCATGCCCCATGCCCAATACCCAATACATAATGCTCCCTTTTTCAACATTCAAGTTATAATGAGAAAATAGACTTTTTAGCCTCTGCCAAGGGTTTTAACTTTTACAGCAGGTCGGTGAATCGGGAATCGCTCTGGAGAATTTTCAGGATCTGCTTAATTTCCTGGGTACGTTCTTTTTTAACAACGAGGGTGACGTTGCGATCGCGCACAATCACCACATCGTCTAAACCAATAGTAACAACTACATCCTCTGGATTTGAAGCATAAATAATTGCCCCCTCAGTATCTAGTCCTACGTGGGTAGCAAGCTCTACATTGGGAGTCTCTTCTGTTTTCAGTAAGCGTTCGATCGCATTCCAATCTCCTAAATCGTCCCAACCAAAGTCAACTGGTAAAACGTATGCTAGACTTGTCTTTTCCATGAGTGCATAGTCTATACTCTTCTTAGGTAACTGGGGATAGACATTAGGCCCCTGTTGTTGTAATGGTTCGATGATTTCTGGAGCATGGGTGTGTAGTTCCTTGAGAACAACTCCTGCCCGGAAGACGAACATGCCACTATTCCAGCTAAAACGTCCCGTAGATAAAAAAGTTTCTGCTATTTCACGGTTGGGCTTTTCAGTAAAGCGGTTGACGTGATAAGCTGGCAACTCATTAAAGCTACCTATTTTTTCACCTTGTTCAATGTAACCGTAACCGGTTGATGGAAAAGTAGGCTTGATCCCCAGTGTGACGATGGCTTCTGTGGTCGTCGCCAGTTGCACAGCTGCACTTAGCGTGCGTGCAAACGCCTCTTGGTCGGCAATCCAGTGGTCAGCGGGGAAAAAGCCAATAACAGCATCTTCTCCATAACGTTGTTTGATTTCTAAACTTGTCCAAGCAACGGCGGCGGCGGTGTCTCTTCCTTCTGACTCAATTAGTAAGTTCCCAGATGGTAGATCGGGTAATTGTTCTCGTACTCCTTGGGCTATCTGACTAGAAGTGATTACCCACAAGAAATCCCACCCGCCAGCGAGTTTTAACAACCGATCGGCGGTTGCTTGTAATAAGCTTCTAGAGCTACCATCAAGACTTAAAAATTGTTTGGGTCGGTCTCGCCGGCTTAAAGGCCAAAAACGTTCGCCCTTACCACCAGCAAGGATTACAGGGAACAATAAAGTATTCATGTTGTCATACACGTCTACTGAAGAACATTACAAGTTTACAGTGAGGTTTTCCACTGGCAATATTTGTAGCTTGCATTAACATACTTTTAGGGAGTGGTTCAGTGGGGAGATAATCGTGATAAAACAAGTCGAATGGTCGGAAAATCAGGTCACATCAGGGCAAGTAGTATTTGAAGATGAAGTGCGATCGCCGGAACTCGAACATCCGGAAAATCAAGCAACACTTCCATTAGTAGCAGACCCCCAAGAAGAGGTCGAACTCCAAGCGCCAGCAAATACCAACCGTAGCGTTGTCGAATCGGTGGGTGCAATTCCCAATCAGCTTTATGAGAGATTGGGCTTAACCATGCCTCGCTGGCTGTTATGGTTCATGACGATTGTTATCGGCATCATTTTATCTGGGCTGCTGGTGTCAACGTTAGCGTTATGGACTCCTTTATGGAGCAATTTAGATCGAGCAGATGATGATTTAGGAACCGGTACTAAGGACGAGCAAAAAATCCCACTACCGGGCGAGCTATGGAGCAAAATTTCTCAGTACAAGCTTTCACGACCCATGAACATCCTAATTATGGGGATTGAACCAGTCAGCGGTACCGTTGATGGTTCGCCAGAAAGCTTTGCTGGTAAAAGCGACTCTATGCTCCTAGTACGGCTCAATCCTAATGAAAAATCTGTACGGGTGCTTTCCATCCCCAGAGATACGATGATTGCGATCCCAGAAAAGGGAGAAAAGGGTTTAACTAAAGTATCTGATGCCAATGCCCAAGGCGGCCCAGTCTTGGCTGCACGGGTAGTTAGCCGTACTTTAAACAATGCCCCAATCGATCGCTATATTCGCATTTCTACCAGCGGTTTACGCCAGTTAGTCGATCAATTAGGCGGAGTTGAAGTCTTTGTTCCCCAATCAATGGAATATAAGGACTCCAGCAGCCAGCTGTCGATTAATTTGGTTAGTGGTTGGCAAACCCTCAACGGCGAACAAGCAGAACAGTTTGCTCGGTTCCGCGAACCAGGTTTGGGAGATTTGCCAAGGGTGCAGCGTCAGCAAGCACTCATCGCAGCACTGCTGCAACGCCTCAATAGCCCCACTCTCTTACCCAGGTTGCCTCAATTAACTCGCCTCATGCGAAAATACTTTGACACCAACCTGAAAATGGAAGAAATGATGGCGTTGGTGAATTTCGGTCTGAACTTAGATCGAGATAACTTCCAAATGACCGTTTTGCCTGGTACCTTTAGCCGCTTTAGCAAAGACCCTGATAGCTATTGGCTGAACATGACAGGACAACAAAGCCTGCTGAATGATTATGTTGGGGTAAATGTACCTGGTCTTAAGCCAGATATGCGCCGGGTTCCTAACCTCAAAATTGCTATTCAAAATGCTTCCAATCAACCTCAATTAACTGAAAAAGTTATTGCTTATCTTAAACAGAAAGGCTTTACTAATATTTACAAAGTTCCTGATTGGCCAGATACCCAACGTCAAACTCAGATTGTTGTCCAAAAAGGCAACCGACGAGTTGGGGCTGATTTGCAACAAATCTTAGGTTTGGGTCAAATCGAGGTAGCGGCTATTGGTGATTTAGAATCTGACCTCACAATTCGTATTGGGAAAGATTGGAAATAGTCATTAGACCTCTTGCATAAATCAAAAAGAAGAACCCCACCCCGCCAAAGCTACGCTTTGTCTCCCCTCCCCTTGCTAAGGGGAGGGGTTGGGGGTGGGGTTTTGCAAGAGGTCTATTGGGCATTCCCTTCCATTTCTGCCTTATATTTCAACATGGTACAAAGTTGGGGGTGGGGTTTTGCAAGAGGTCTATTGGGCATTGCATTAGTCATTGAACAAATGATAAACCGCAAGTTATGAGCGTCGGCTTCCGGCGCTCATCGCTTTGTAAGATATAACTAATGACTAATAATTAAAGTTATGAAAAAGATTTTATTCCGCTTTTTGGGTTTGATTGTGATTTTGATACTAGCAGTTATGTGGATAGTACTTAATCCAAAACCTGCTTTTGCTCAACTAAACACAATCAACTACAACAGTACAAATTTGGAAAATCGCGATTTTTCCCATACTGATTTGGCGGGTGTAACTTTTGTCGCGGCAGAAATGCGAGGGGCAAATTTTCAAGGCGCGAATTTAACCAACGCAATTCTAACTAAAGGAGTTTTATTAAAAGCAAATCTAGAAGACGCGAACTTGACAGGTGCTTTAGTCGATCGCGTAACTATGGATGGTGCTAATCTGAAAAATGCCATTTTTACAGAAGCAACTTTAACCCGCAGCCGTTTTTATGATGCTGATGTCACTGGCGCTGATTTTAGCGATGCTTTAATTGACCGCTATCAAGTGTCGCTATTGTGTGAAAGAGCCGATGGCGTAAATCCAGTTACAGGTGTGTCAACGCGAGATAGTTTGGGTTGTAGGTAGATAATTTGAGTTTTGAGCTTCAAAACAGAGATATCTTATTCAAAAAATGGAAAATAAATCTTGTTTCTTAAACAATATATTATTAATTATTAATTTGATTTTAATGATGAATTGGTGCGATCGCATTCCCAAATTATCCTAAACTATATTCAGTAGAGACGAAGGTAGCAACATGACTACAACTAAACAAATAGTTACCTTTGAACAATATTTAACTTATAACGATGGCACTGATACAGTCTAAGGGCGAATGCATTAACCTCTGCCATTGAAGATTAGGGATTACCAAGAAATAAATTATCCACTCCTGTGGGGTGGACATCTTGTCCGCCTCTTTCCACGGGCGGGCGAGACGCCCACCCCACAAGAAAAGTTGTATATTTTTTTATTTGGAAGTTCCTTATTCTATGAGGCGATCGCATCTTGAGGAAAAATCCTCCTCAAATCCAACAAGGCATCTTCAAACCCAGGAATTCCTACTTTCTCATTTGGTAAATGGATTTGCTTACTGAGATAATTAAACTTACCTTGAGCATTTTGATAAGGTTGACTGTAACTCTCTAATTGACGAGCATTTAAATTAACAATCCAATAGTTAGCAATTCCGGCTTCTGCGTAGAGTTCTAACTTCTTTGTTTGGTCGTAATCTAGGGTTGAGTCGGAAATTTCCACAACCAAGAAAATATCTTCGGGATAGGGATGATGAGCTAAATAATCAACTTCATCTCCTCGTGCGATCGCAATATCTGGTTCAGGCTCACTATTTGATGAGAGAATAATCGGCTCTTGACAACGCACAACAGCGCGATCGCCTAAAAGTCGATCTAGTTGGCGGCAAAGTCGAGTTGTACAGAAGGTATGAGGTGTTCCCTTAGCTACCATTTTAATCAATTCTCCCCGTATTAATTCGATGCGATCGCCCTCCTTTAAAAATCCGAGTTCAATCAACTGATGATATTCTTCAATGGTGAATCGCTTCGGTGTGACAACGCTCATAACACATTTATCCAATGCTATTTTTTCACTTGTACCCTAGCAAAAATTTTCACTGTTTCACTTTTAGATTGATACAAATACCTTGGTAGAACAGCTGTGCTACCCTAGAGAAATTTTATCAGGACTTACGCTAAACAGTTATCAGTAGACTTCTTGCAGAAGTAGGTAAAAGGGTAAGGGGTAAAAGGGAAAGGGGTAATAAAAACCCTTTTCCCTTTAACCTTTTCCCTTTCCCCCCTCTTGCAAAAGTAACTTTTGCAAGAGGTTTAGTTATTAGTTATTAATGGTCTATTTATAAGAGGGTTTGGTGTCCAGCACCTTAAAGCTCGAATTTGTTGGTGCGCTACAATACCACACCATAGACCATCACGACTGATAACTGATAACTAATTTAATTATCTGTAGGAATTTTAATTAAAAACTCTGTTCCTTCTCCTGGTTTGGACAAACATTTAATTTCACCATGATGTTTTTCAACTACAATTTGATAGCTAATAGACAAACCCAAGCCCGTTCCTTTACCTGGTTCTTTTGTGGTGAAGAAAGGATCAAAAATGTGCGATCGCACTTCCTCTGGCATACCCAAACCATTATCAGCTATTCTAATTAAAACTTGCTTATTAACCATTTGAGTACTAATCCAAATAGTTAAGGGAATCCTGAGACGTTTTTCCTTTGAACCTAAATATTTTTGCTGTATAGCTTTGAATTTTTCCTCTAATGCATCAACACTATTACTCAGGAGATTCATAAATACCTGATTTAATTGTGCGGGATAGCATTCGAGTAAAGGTAAGGTACTATATTCTTTAATAATCTCGATAGCTGGGCGATCGCTATTACTTTTGAGCCGATGTCCTAAAATCAGCAAAGTACTGTTTAACCCTTCATGAACGTCTACTGCTCTCAATTCTGCCTCATCTGTACGAGAGAAATTTCGCAGTGATAGCACGATCTCATGAATCCGCTCTGCTCCTATCTGCATAGAATCAACTGTTTTGGGTAAATCTTCAATAATAAAGTCCAAATCAGTCTTTTCAATTTTCTTTTGTACATCTGGCATTTGACGATAAAAGTTTACAACGTCTAATAGTTCTTGAGTATATTCTTTTAAATGTATAAGATTGCCAAAAATAAAACTAATTGGGTTATTAATTTCATGAGCAACTCCAGCCAGAAGTTGTCCTAAACCAGCCATTTTTTCACCCTGAATTAATCGGCTTTGAGTTTGTTTTAGTTCTTGCAGGGCTTGAGTCAGCTCTGAAGTTTGACGTTTAGTTTGTTCGAGCAATTCTGCCTGCTGAATCGCAATTCCTAACTGCACTCCCACTTGAGCCAGGAGATTAATTTCCTCTTCTTTCCAATAACGTGGTTGGGAATTTTGATAAGCAACTAACAAACCCCATAATTTTTCACCTTGGCGAATGGGAACGAAAGTTTCGTTCCGCGGAAGTTCATTATCATCATCTGTGTCTTCAAAATTTTCTAGAATCAATGGTTGAGTCTGTACCACAGGCTTCCAACCATCTTTAAAAGAATCTGCTACAAATTTACCGCTCCAATCTGAGTTAAAGCGGTAAATTGCAACTCGCTCGACTTCGAGCAGTTCTCGCACAGCTTGAGTAGTGGTTCTAAAAATAGTTTTAATATCGAGAGACTGACGTATTTTATCAATAGTTGCAGCTAATAATTCTTGTCGTTCCATTGCTTTTTCCCGTTCGGTAGCTTCTGCTAACTGGACAGCTTGCATTTGAACTTGTTTGATATAAGAATCTTGTTTTAAAGCTACTCCTAATTGTTCGGCAATTTGAGTAGCAAATTCAATTTCTGATGGTTGCCATTGACGAGGAGCGTTACATTGGTGAATACACAGTAAGCCCCAAAGTTCGCCTTTTTTCAAAAGTGGAGCGACCATATTAGCACGTACTTGAAATGCTGCTAGAATTTGCACATAACAGCTTTGAAAACTTCCTTGATAAATATCAGCGATCGCATTTACTCGACCTTGGGCATAAAGCGGTGCAAAATGTTCGCTAAAGCAGTGATCGTAAACTTGTTCTCCGATTGCTGAAGTCCAACCATCAGCCACATCTTCATAAACAAATTCTCCTTCCCAATCATTTTGAGTATTAAAACGGAACACCCCTACTCGGTCGGCTTTGAGTAGTTGCCGCATTTCTGTAACAGAAGTTTGAAAAATAGTATCTAAATCTAAAGATTCACGAATTCTAGCAATAACACTAGTTAATATCTTTTGTTGTTCTGCTTGATATCGAGCTTCATGCAAAAGTTTATTATGTTGTAAAGCAACCCCCAAATTTTCTGCAATTTGGCTAACAAATTCAATTTCCGAAGGTTGCCAAGTTCGAGAATTGCTGCATTGATGAACGCAAAATAATCCCCATAATCGGCCTTGCTTCAACAAGGGAACCACCAGATTAGCTCGCACTTGAAATTTGCCCAAAATCTCTACATGACATTCACTTAATCCCGCGTCGTAAATATCTGCTACTGCTTGCACCCGACCTTGTTGATAATTAATAGCAAATTGTTCCCCAAAACAATGGTCGTATACTTTGGCTGCGATTACTGAGTCCCATCCAGTAACAACATCTTCCGAAATAAATTCTCCTTCCCAGTCTTTTTGAGGGTCGAAACGAAAGACTGCCACTCGGTCTGTTTGTAACATTTGCCGGACTTCCGTGACAGAAGTTTGAAAAATAGTATCCAAATCCAGCGACTTACGAATGCGAGTAATTACGCTGGTTAATGTTTTTTGTTGTTCTGCTTGATACTGGGCTTGTGCTAACAACTCGTGATGCCGCAGTATGACACCAATTTGTGTGCCAATTTTACTTAAAGATTCGATTTCATAGGATTGCCATTCTCTAGTTGAGGCATTTTGGTAAGCAGCAATAATTCCCCAAAGTTTATCTCCTTGGAGAATTGGCGCACTCGCAAAGGCTTTTACTTGAAATTGCTCTAATAGAGTAACATGGCAATCTGTTAATCCAGCTTGATAAATATCGTTAACAGTAAATGTCTCATTTTTAAGGTAGCGTCCTCCTTGAGTTTGTTGTAAATAAGTATCAGCGATCGCTCCTTGAATTCCAACTAAGGGAGTCCACCCTTCGGCAAATGATTCAGCCACAAAGCTACCACTCCAATCGGCATGGAAGCAAAAAATTGCAACTCGATCGGCTTGCAGTAGTTTGCGTATTTCTTCACTTGTTGTTTTAAAGATGGTGTCAATATCGAGAGGCGAACGAATTGTATCAACAAGCTGAGCGATTACTTGGTCGCGCTGGGCTGCTTGAGCTAATTTTGCAGCTTGTAATTGGACTTCATGAAGATGCTTTACTTGTTGGATGGCAACTGTTAAATGGTCAGCAATTTGGCGAATAAATTCAATTTCTGATTCTTTCCAATTACGAGCCTCGTTACACTGATGAATACAAATTAATCCCCATAGTTTATTCTCTCGTAATAGAGGAACAACAAGGTTGGCACGGATTTGAAATTGACCTAAAATTTTTATATGGCAATCACTCAGTCCCGCTTCATAAATGTCAGAAACTGCTTGCACTTTTCCCTGTTGATAACTAGCAGCAAATTCTTCCCCAAAGCAGCGATCGTGGACTCTGACTGCCATTGCTGAAGTCCAACCAACTGCAACATCTTCAGAAATAAATTCTCCTTCCCAGTTTTTTTCAGGATCGAATTGGAAGACTGCAACTCGGTCAGCATTGAGCAACTGACGCACTTCTGTAACTGTAGTTTGAAAAATCGTCTTTAACTCAAGAGACTCCCGAATTCTTACAATCACACTCGCCAGAGCCTTTTGTTTCTCTAGTTGTTCTTGAAGTTGACTGCTTGACAATAGAAGTTGATTTTCCGCGAAAGTTGAATTGAGTTCCATTGCTATTGATTTTAGGGATTGTTCTACAAAAATTTATGATGTCAAACTTTGTCAGGTTGAAGAGTGTCAAGCTTCTGAGTATGACAAACTTCTTTTTGAAGTATCCAATTCTTGTAAAGAAGATGGTTATTGTTATAGTTCCCCTTTCTTGACTTATCTTCACAAGTCGTTAACAATTAGTCATTGGTCATTAGTCATTAGTCATTGGTCGCTTGTACTGAGCGACTTGTATTGAGCGACTTGTACTGAGCGAAGTCGAAGTAAGTCGAAGTAAGTCGTTGGCGCAGCTTCTCGCAGAGAAGTATTAGTTATTAGTCATTGGTCTTTTGTAAATACAAATGACAAAGTGCAAAGTCTATTGGTACTTTGTTCGCTAATTCGATTGAATGCCTGAGTATAAGATAAGTTGGTATAAAACTTTAACGTTTTTAAACATACATAAAAATATGTATACAGGCAGTAGTTGGCGCTTGCCTAATGAAATATTGTTGTCGTTTTGTGCGATCGCTTTGTCACCCCTTCTAGTACATCCCCAAGGGAAAAGGCGATGTCTGGCAACAAGCCGCTTTGTGTCTACGCACTTGGCTAATATACCGTTAGACTAATGACTGACTTATTAAAATCAGCCTGACAGACCATAAAATTTAGGTTAAATGTTTTCAGGTATGGACTTTGCAAGAGTATTCAGGTATTTTTCGTGACACAACAAGACCAAAAACCCTCTCGTTCTTTTGCTGGAATTGCTGGCATTGTTGCCATTGCCACATTAATTAGTAAAATCTTTGGCTTAATTCGGCAGCAAGCTATCGCTGCTGCTTTTGGTGTTGGTGCGGCTGCTACTGCCTATAGTTACGCTTATATTATTCCTGGCTTTCTATTGATATTACTAGGTGGTGTGAATGGGCCATTACACAGTGCGCTCGTCAGTGTTTTAGCCAAGCGCAGACAACAAGAAGCCGCACCCCTAGTGGAAACGGTGACAACACTGGTGGGTGGATTGCTTTTGGTGGTGACATTTGCTCAAATTTTCTTGGCAGATGAGATTGTTGATTTAGTCGGTCACGGTTTAGATCCTACAACCAGAGCGATCGCGATCCAACAAATCCAAATCATGGCACCGATGGCTTTATTTTCTGGATTAATTGGTATTGGCTTCGGTACTCTCAACGCCGCTAATCAATATTGGTTGCTCTCCATTAGTCCTCTGTTATCCAGCATTACCGTTGTTGGTGGTCTTGGTATCTTAGCTTTGCAACTAGGCAAGGACATAATCAAGCCAGAATACGCTTTCCTCGGTGGTATGGTCTTAGCTTGGGGAACCTTGGCAGGGGCAATTCTCCAGTGGTTGGTGCAGCTAGTTGTTCAATGGCGATTAGGACTAGGTACATTACGCCTGCGGTTTGATTTTAAATCTCCTAGCGTCCAAGAAGTAATCAAAATTATGACTCCGGCAACAATTTCATCGGGAATGATGCCAATTAATGTCGCTACTGACCTATATTTTGCTAGTCCCATCCCTGGTGCAGCGGCAGGATTTAACTATGCAAATCTGTTAGTACAAACTCCTTTAGGAATTATTTCAAATATCATTTTGCTGCCTTTATTACCAATATTTGCCAAACTTGCTGGCCCCGAAAATTGGCACGATTTAAAATTACGCATTCGCCAAGGGCTTCTACTTACTGCCTTCACTATGCTACCGCTAGGAGCTTTGATGGTGGCGCTATCTGTACCCATTGTTCGGGTAGTATACGAGCGCGGTGCTTTCAAGCCGGAAGCCACACAACTAGTCTCATCCTTGCTAGTAGCTTATGGAATTGGCATGTTTGTTTATTTAGCGCGTGATGTCTTGGTGCGAGTTTTTTATGCTTTAGGAGATGGACAGACACCTTTTCGCATCAGTACTTTTAATATCTTGCTAAACGTTGTACTAGATTGGTTTTTCGTTAAACCTTTTGGCGCTCCCGGTTTGGTGTTAGCAACAGTAGGTGTAAATTGCGGCTCAGTATTGATGCTGTTGTGGTTACTCGATCGCAAAATTGATGGTTTACCTTGGCGTGAGTGGAGTTTGCCGATTATCGGCCTAACTGCTGGTAGTTTAGTAGCTGGTGCAGCCAGCTATGGAACTTTGGTTGCTTCTCAACAATTTTTAGGTAAAACAGGTTTCCTTATTCTGCTGTTGGAGTTGTGTATATCTGGCTGCGTGGGAATTGGGATATTCGCGGCGATCGCTGCATGGATGAAAATACCAGAGGTGAATACTTTTGTGGTTCGTCTGCGTCAGCGCTTTTGGAAAAAAAAGAGAGCTTAGCACAGGTAATGGAACCAACCGCAGAGGACGCAGAGGAAGGGGAGGAATAAGAGTTGCAGGCAGAAGGCAGGAGGCAGAAGGGAAGAGCTTTTTGAGCAAGTTTACTTTTTGCTACATACTTTAGTTCTTTTGCGCCATTCTACTTATTAAAAAAGTAACATCCGGTAGGGTAGCACAGGTGTGCTACCCTATTTTTATGAAATTTTAAGTGAGCGATTGTATCACCCTACTGGGTGAAAAACAATTCAACCACCAAGGTGAACCGAGTGTGGGAGGTTACATTTTGTAAAAAAAGAGATTCTGGTAATAGAGAACATTGATATTACCTAACTCTAGTAAGAAGAATCTTATGAAACTGACAAAATTAACTGCCTCTTTCCTCGCTGCTGCTTCCATTATCCTCTCAGGTGGTATTGCTTCTGCCCAAACAGCGGGTACTAACGGTACTAACGGTAACTATATTGGTGCTGGTATTGCGGCTGGTGCAACCAGTGGCGGACAAGGAAACGATGGCGCACAACTTGGTGGAAACGTTCAAGGACGTTACGCTATTCCCAATGCACCTGTTTCACTGCGGGGTTCTGTGCTGTACGGTGGTGATTCTGCTGCCATTATGCCCATAGTTACTTACGATGCGCCCATCGCCAAAAACACTAACGTTTACTTCGGTGGTGGTTATTCTTTTGTAACTGACGAAGGTCAAAACAGCCCATTAGGCAATCGCAATGCACCTGTAGTCACCCTTGGTGTTGAATCAGAAGTTGCTAACAATGTCATCGCCTATGGTGATACCAAATGGGGCATTGACGCTTATAGAAACAGTGATGCTGATGCCGTGAGCTTCCAAGCCGGATTGGGTTATCGCTTCTAGCGATCGCAACAGCTAATTCAGAAGCTAATGATATCTGATAAGTGCGATCGCGATCTATCCTCTGAGATCTGAGTGTCTACACTCAGATCTCAATTTTTATATTAATCATTTTTATTTATGATTTTGAAAAAAAATGCTATTGGCTATTATTGGTACTTTCTCTTAGAGTGAAATTATAAATTTTATATGCTTGTATAAGAGATTACTCATGAAAAATATCGATCCCATTCCCGAAATAGTGGGTGAAACAACAGATGTGGAAGTTTGGCTGATTCGGGCAGGCCTAAGATTTTCAGACTTAGGTGATGATGCTGGAAGTATTGCAATTCGTAAGCAATGGCGAGAGTACCAAGCCGCAGTTCAAAGATGCTGTGTACTCCTACACCAATCACCTTCAAAGGTTCAACTCGGCGGCGATTATGCCAAGCTGAGAATACCTGGTGGCTTAAAAGGAGACGCGGGGAGTCGCAAAGACACAGGGACGTGGAGAATAATCAATGACAAATGACAAATGACAAATGACAAATGACAAATGCCCCATCCCCAATCTATTGCTTATTTTTATTAGCAAGTTGGGTTTGGTAATGCCGCCATTTTTCTTGCTGACGCGCTCTTTTTTCATCAGTTAGGCTATCAAAACAATCGGCACAGGAGATACCTTGCTCGTATTTGGGAGATAATTTATCTTCCTCAGAAATGGGATGCCCGCAAGACAGGCATAATTCATAACTTCCTTCCTCCAACCCATGACTGACGGCTACCCGTTCATCAAAGACAAAACATTCTCCTTCCCATAAACTTTCTTGGGCTGGAATTTCCTCTAAATATTTGAGAATGCCGCCTTTAAGGTGATAGACTTCTGCAAAGCCTTGGTTAAGCATAAAGGATGAGGCTTTTTCACAGCGAATGCCACCCGTACAAAACAGAGCAACTTTTTTGTGTTTTGTTGGGTCGAGGTGTTGGCGCACATAATCGGGGAATTCCCGGAATGACAGAGTTTGCGGATTTTCTGCTCCTTGGAAAGTACCGATATTCACCTCATAATCATTGCGGGTATCAATGACAGTTACTTCTGGGTCAGAAATTAAATCATTCCATTCCTGGGGAGTGACATAAGTGCCGACTCTTTCGTTTGGGTCAATTTCCGGCAACCCTAAAGTGACAATTTCTTGCTTCAACCGCACCTTCATCCGCTCAAAAGGTGGAGTTTGGGTATAAGATTCTTTGTGTTCTAGGTCAGCTAGACGAGGATCGGAACGCAAAAACCAGAGAACAGAATCGATCGCCTGACGCGAACCTGCTATAGTACCGTTAATTCCTTCTTCCGCCAGCAAAATTGTTCCCTTAATACCTTGCCCTTGACAATAGGACAGCAAAGGTTCTCGTTTTTCGGCAAAATCTGGCAGCTTGACGAATTTATATAGTGTTGCGACGACTTGGATATTTTCTGGCTTCATCCCTTTAGTAATTGAACAATATAAGTTACAATAACGAAATCAAACAAAGTTACCCGCTATTTTAATTTTACGGGGGTTTAGCTCAGTTGGTAGAGCGCCTGCTTTGCAAGCAGGATGTCAGCGGTTCGAGTCCGCTAACCTCCATTGTCAGTCTAGAGTTTAACGATTGCAGTAGTAAATATTTGTAGTCTCAGTACCAACGAGGCATATTTTCAAAACTTATGCTCCCAAAGCAATAACTTCAAGCCAAAGCAGCCTCAACCTGTGTATAACTTCTTCTTTGCCCAGACCACCTGCAAGGGAACCGATGTTAAAGAAGTCGGAAGTTGTAGAGACGTTGCAGTGCAACGTCTCTACAGGGCGCACAATCCTTGATATTTCGTTGATTTGGATAATTCACATCAGAGGTAAATAGTAATTTTCATAACAGGGATAGAATTGCTGTTAGTTTAAATGTTGTACAATCCCTACAAATAAAATCTGGAAAGCGACTTGCCTAAATCGATACAGTCTACTCAACCACCACTGAAATTTATTCCCCAAAGCTTTAATCCATCGATACTCTACATTTTTCGATGGTTACTTCCAATAGCCCTACGATTCCGGACTCGACCTTGGTTGCCAGCTGGTATTGTCGGAATTGAAGCTGAGAATGTTGAAGTATTGGCTGAACTTTATCAACAATTTCAGGCTGGAAAGATTCGCTTTTTGTTGGCATTTCGCCATCCAGAGGTAGAAGATCCCCTCTGTATGCTGTATTTGCTTTCCTATATCGTGCCACAGTTCGCGCGTCAGAAAAATATCAAACTGCAAGACCTCGTTCACAGCTATTTTCTTTACGATCGCGGTATGACCGTTTGGGCTGGAAAGTGGCTCGGTTGGTTGTTTTCACGCTTGGGAGGTGTGCCAGTTCATCGCGGTAGACGACTAGATCGCCAAGCTATTCAAACAGCACGGGACTTATTTGCTAATGGTAAATTCCCGATCGCAGTCGCACCAGAAGGCGGTACTAATGGTCATAGCGGCATTGTTAGTCCACTGGAACCTGGCGTTTCCCAAATGGGGTTCTGGTGTGTAGAAGATTTGCAAAAAGCCAACCGTTCTGAGACAGTTTTAATTGTGCCGATCGCCATTCAATATTCTTATGACCAACCACCTTGGGCAAAACTAGATTGGCTATTGAGCAAATTAGAAGCTGATAGTGGTTTACCTGCGATAGAAATTACTCAAGGCGATCGTGAAGAAATTTATTATCAACGCATCTTTCGTCTTGGAGAATATCTAATTACAGAAATGGAGGAATTTTACCGCCGTTTCTATCATCAAGACATCCCTAAAAGCGTTTCAAATGATGAATCTGCAAGTCAAAATCAGGTATTAATTGACAGACTTCATCGCCTATTAGATAAGTCTTTAGCAGTTGCCGAGCAATATTTTGGAGTTCAAGCACAAGGAAATTTCATTGACCGTTGTCGGCGTTTGGAAGAGGCTGGATGGAATTATATTTATCGCGAAGATTTGCCAGATATTGATAATTTACCACCCTTCAAACGCGGTTTAGCAGACTGGATTGCTCAAGAAGCAGATTTGCGAATGCGGCACATGCGGATAGTAGAAAGTTTTGTTGCAGTTAGCGCTACTTATATTAAAGAAAAACCGACAGCAGAAAAGTTTGCCGAAACAACTTTGCTGATTTTTGATATGCTTTCTCGAATTAAAGATACCACACTTCCGGGACGACCTCGGTTAGGTTTGCGGCGGGCAAAAATCACCGTGGGAGAGCCTATTTCGGTTACTGAACGTTGGGAGAAATCTCAGGGCGATGCCTACGGCGGTAAACTACGTCCCGCATCTAGGCAAGCTACAAGCCAATTAACTAAAGATTTGCAGACTGCTTTAGAGAAAATGATTGGTTAATTAATTCAACGATGTATTTATAAGACGCGATGAATCGCGTCTCTACAACAATCAATTCTTTGTAGAGACGGCGATTCATCGCGTCTGTTGTCTTCACCAAAGACGATTGGGAATTATGAGGCTAATTATCCGAAATATCAGCATTGCGCTCTGTATAATCACTGAGATAGGCAAGAGTGTCAAGCTGATTTCGGGTAATTTGTGATGAAACTAGATTTAGTTAGGTTTTTTCAAGCTTGCAACCCTGCCAAGACTCTGGTTGTGAACAAACCGGAAGATAGGCAGTATTATATTGATTTTTCCAAAGTCCGTGGCGCCAGGATTATTGAGGAACTTGGGCGGACTATTACTCGCCTTTCGCCGGAAGAACCTACCTGTCAATTATTTACCGGACATATCGGCTGTGGCAAGTCTACTGAATTACTGCGGCTAAAGGCAGAGTTAGAACAGCAGGGCTTTCATACGGTTTATTTTGAGTCTAGCCAAAGCCTGGACATGGCTGATATTGATGTTACAGATATTTTACTGGCAGTAGCTCGTGAAGTCAGCCAAAGTCTAGAAGCAATCAAAATTAACCTGAAACCAGGATACTTTAAAAATCTGTTTCAGGAAATTTCTGATTTTTTACAAACACCTTTAGACATTGGCGTTGAGGCTGAATTGTCTGTGGGTATTGCTAAAATCACTGCCAAAACTAAAGATAGTCCCAGACTTCGCGGCCAGTTGCGACAATATTTAGAACCGCGTACTAATGGCATTTTAGAATCAATAAACAAAGAATTACTCAAGCCTGCCAGAGAAAAACTCAAGCAGCAAGGTAAAAAAGGACTGGTGGTAATTGTCGATAATCTTGACCGAGTTGATAATTCCTTGAAACCTTCAGGTTATTATCAACCAGAATATCTATTTGTCGAACGTGGCGAACAATTAAACCAACTAAATTGTCACGTTGTTTATACTATTCCCTTGGTGTTGATTTTTTCCAATGCTTTAGGCAGGTTAACAAATCGCTTTGGCGTAGACCCCAAGGTTTTGCCGATGGTTCCGGTGCAACTACAGGATGGTTCGCAATTTTCCCAAGGAATTACACTGCTGCAACAAATGGTCATGGCTAGGGCTTTTCCTGGTGTTAGTTGGGAACAAAGCCAGCATTTAATTACTGAAGTTTTTGATAGTCCTAAAACTTTAGAAAGGCTGTGCTTAGTTAGCGGCGGTCATTTACGAAATTTGCTGATGTTATTATTTCGCTGTCTTCAACAACAAGACCCACCACTATCGCAAGAGTGCGTCAATAGAGTGATTAAACAACGCTGTAACGAGCTAACTTTAGCAATTACAGCTGATGAATGGGAAGTATTGCGTGAAGTAGCGCAAGAGAAAAGCTTAAGAGGTCATGAAAGATACGAACTTTTGCTTCGCAGTATGTTTGTATTTGAATACCGAAATGAGGAAGGTTCGTGGTTTGATATTAATCCTATTTTGGCTGAAGCTAAGGAATTCAGGTTATGAGTAATCAGAACGAGCCAGAACATTTGACCGTTGAGAATGAACGTTCATTACAAACTCTGGTGCGAGCAATTACCCTTTCTCAAGGAGAATTTTCGCTGATTTTACTGCGTTGTAACTATGCAGTTTTACGTCAGGATATAGTACAACGCTTGCACGAAATATCTCCTATTAAAATCCGTGAAATCACCTTACCTACGTCAGTCAAAACTCTTTACACCTGTATAGGTGAAGAACTCGCAGATGAACAGCCACCAGCGTTAATGGTTTTTGGTTTGGAATCGGTTAAAGATATTGATACAGTTTTAACTTCAGCTAACCAAGTACGAGAGGAATTTAGAAAAAATTTCCCGTTTCCGGTAATTTTATTGGTTAATGACCAAGTTCTACAAAAATTGATAAGATTAGCAACAGATTTTGAGAATTGGGCAACAATCATTTCCACTGCGATCGCTACTACTGATTTAATTAAATTAATCAAACAAACTGCTGAGTCAGTTTTTGACCAAGTTTTAGATGCTGGTGCAGGAAAATTTCTTGATAATTCCGCACTCAATGTCGCAATTGGTTCGCCGCAGCGCGTGGAATTGGAATCAGCACAAGCCGAACTCCAAACACGGGGTGTGAAGTTAGATGCAGAACTAAAAGCTAGTTTAGAATTTGTTCTCGGTCGAGATGCGGTTTCAATGGAACAGTCACGCCAGCATTATGAACGCAGTTTAACACTTTGGCAGCAGATTTATAAACTAGAGCAGCAAGGATGTGTACTGTACAATTTGGGGTTATGGTGGCGTACTTATGCAGTGCAACATTTAACACAAGAGCAATCTGCTTGCTTACAAGCTAAAGATTATTATCAAAAATGTCTGGAGGTATTTGAACAAGCAAATCGTCCTGACTTAATCGCAAAATTTATCAATGCTCTAGGAGAAGTACTGCAAAAACTCGAACTGTGGAATGAATTAGAAAAGGTTGCACAAAAAGCTTTAAAGCTATATCAAACTTATCCTGATTGGTTTAGAGAAGCGAGAGCTTACGGATTTATTTCTGAGGTAGCACTGGCTAAATATGATTGGAATAAAGCCAAACAAGCTGCGGAACAAGCTCTTTCTATTGTAGCTGCTAATCAATCTACTGAAGCCAATGCTAATTTAGAATTAGTCTTATATTATCATCAGGGTTGGTATTTATTTGCACTAGCCAGAGCGCAACAGCAGCTTAAGAAGATACAAGATGCTTTAATTACTCTAAAAACTGCCAAACAAAAAACTAAACCTCAATACGATCCAGAGCTTTATATTTCCATATTAAAAAATTTACGAGAAATTTATTATCAACAACGTCAATATCTTGAAGCTTTTCAGATTAAGCAAGAACAAATTCAAATTGAACATCAATATGGTTTTCGCGCTTTCATTGGAGCAGCTTATTTAAATCCTCAGTATGAGGTAATTAATCCGGCATTAGTGCAAGTAGAAAATTCAATAAAAGTTGCCCAAGAAATTGCTGTTTCTGGCCGTCAAAAAGATGTAGATAGATTACGAGAAAGAATGAGCCGAAATGACCATAAATTAACTGTATTTCATGGTCATTCCGGTGTAGGTAAAAGTTCGATTTTGATCGGTGGGTTAATACCTGCTCTGCAACTGCAATCAATTGATGCTCGTGACGTATTACCTATTGTCGTAAGAGTCTATACAGATTGGATGGGGATATTAGAAAAACGTTTAGCCAATAGTGGTACGTCTAGTACTTCCATAGAATCTATATGTGAAAATTTACATAAAAATGCCGAGCGTAATCTGTTAACAGTTTTAATTTTCGATCAGGTTGAAGAATTTTTCTTTGTTTATACAGATAAAAGTAAAAGGCAGTCATTTTATAAATTTTTGTACCTTTGCTTAGACATTCCTTTTGTGAAGGTGATTCTTTGTTTGAGAGAAGATTATTTGCATTATTTATTGGAATGCGATCGCTTGTTTAATTTTACAGCACTTAATAATAATATTTTAGATAAGAATATTCGTTATGAATTAAAAAATTTATCTTCGGAAGATGCCAAAGCTGTTGTCCAGAATTTAACTAAGCAAACCAACTTTTATTTAGAACCTGTATTAATTGATAAATTACTGGAAGATTTATCAGACCAGGGAGAAGTACGCCCCATTGAGTTGCAAATTGTGGGAGCGCAACTCCAAACACATAAAATTACAACTTTAGAAAAATATCTTCAGGCAGGCACAAAAGAAAAGTTGGTCGAGGGATTTTTAGAAGAAGTTATTCAAGACTGTGGCTTGGAAAATGAACGCTGTGCCAGAGTAGTTTTATATTTACTCACAGACGAAAATCGCACTCGCCCCCTGAAAACAGCTGACAATTTAGTAGAAGATTTAAAAACAGCAGATATTATCTCTAATGAAGAACAACTAAATTTAGTTTTAGAAATTTTAGTCGGTTCTGGTCTGGTGTTAAATATTCCGGAAAAACCTACTAATTTATATCAACTGGTTCATGACTATCTTGTATATTTCATTAGACAGTCACAACAAGCAAGAGAACTACAAGAACGTAAAAAGGAAAAGGAAAAACGACAACAAGCTGAAGCAAAGTTAAATCGCGTTCTTAAACAACAACGGAACTGGGCGATCGCTGGAGTTGCTATGATGACAATTCTGGCAGTTTTTTCAGTAAAATATTGGGTGCAAGCAAAATCTCAAACACGAGAAGTAGAATCTCAAAAACGAGAAGTAGAAAAGAACCGAATCATAGCCATTAGTAAAACTTCAGAAGCACTTTTCGCTTCAGGTCAAAGGTTTGATGCTCTCAAAGAAGGCATTAAGGCAGGGATATTGTTAAAACAATTGTCTGCTATCCAAAATCAGGATAAAGAATACATTGCTACACAAGTTGTAACAGCACTACAACAACCAGTTTACTGGTTAGTCGAACGCAATCGTTTAGAAGGTCATCAAGGTCTAATCTGGGGCATGAATTTATCACCTAACGGTAAAATAATTGCCTCAGCTAGTTTTGACCACACGGTAAAACTATGGAATCGTGAAGGTAAATTAATACAAACTCTTAAAGGACATAAAGATAAAGTCTTAAGCGTTAATTTCTCACCTGATAATCAGATAATTGCTTCAGGTGATTTTGATGGTTTTGTAATACTTTGGAAGCGTGACGGTAATCAATTTACAAAGTTCAAAGAATTGCCAGCTCACCATAGCAAAAATGGTAATAGCAACGGAGTTTATGGGATAGGTTTTTCTCCAGATGGTCAGATATTTGCTACAGCGAGTCGAGACAGCACTGTAAAACTTTGGCACAGCGATGGCACTGCTATAAAAACAATCGAGGGATATAAAGATGGATATAAACACGGACATACAGATGGAGTTACTAGCGTTGCTTTCTCACCTGATGGCAAAATAATTGCTACTGGTAGCCGGGATAAAACAGTGAAACTTTGGACACGCGACGGCACACATATTAGGACTTTTAAGAATACCCATAAAGACTTTGTTTGGGCTGTGGCTTGGTCGCCCGATGGCAAAACAATTGCTACTGCTGGCCGGGACAACTTGGTAAAAGTTTGGAACTTAAACGGCAGAGAGTTAACAGTTTTTGAGGGGCATAGAGAGAGAGTAATGAACGTGAGTTTTAGTCCAGATGGCCAGATAATTGCCTCAGCTAGCCAAGACAAAACAGTGAAGCTTTGGAAGCTTGACAAAAAATCTGATGACAAGCTTGGTGGTACATTACTGACAACTCTCTTAGGGCATACTAATGGGGTTTATGCTGCCCGATTCTCATCTGATTGCAACGTTCTTGTCACCGCCAGTGCTGACAATACGATCAAAATTTGGCAGCTTGATGCTGGAAGTTTGGTACATGCGTCTGGTTGCGCTAACAGTACCATCAAAGGTGGTCGGCTAGGAAGTGGTGTGCTAAGTACCCTCAATTCTCATAGCGATCGGGTTAATAAGGTGAGCTTCTCACCTGATGGCAAAATAATTGCCTCTGCTAGTTATGACAAAACGGTGAAACTTTGGAAATCTGGTGATGGTACTTTGTTCAAAACTCTTGAAGGGCATACCGATCAGGTTAATAGTGTCGCTTTCTCCCCCGATGGTAGAATCATTGCCTCTGCTAGTGGAGATAAAACTGTAAAACTCTGGAAGCAGGACGGTAGCCTCATCAAAACCCTGAGTGACGATAGCGACAAGATATTAGATGTCAGTTTTTCACCCGACGGTCAACTTCTGGCTGCGGGTAGTGTGGATAATACAGTGAAAATTTGGCGGCGAGATGGCAAGGGTGAGTTTGAAACCCTACCTTACCAAACTCTCAAAGCTCATCGCGATTGGGTTAGAAGTGTAGCTTGGTCGAAAGATGGTAACTTGATTGCTTCAGCAAGTGATGACAACACGATAAAACTTTGGCAGCGCGATCGCAATCAAAAGTTTAAAATTTACAAAAGTCTCACCGGAGAAAACGGGCATAAAAGCTGGGTTTATAGCGTTAGCTTTTCACATGATGGCAAAATTATTGCCACGACGAGTAATGATAAAACGGCGATTCTTTGGAAGCAAGACAGTGAAGGTGAGTTTCGCTTCTACAAACAGTTGATCGGACATAACGATGAAGTCAAAAGTGTGAGCTTCTCATCTAACGATCGCATCATTGCCACTGCCAGTGATGACAAGACAGTAAAACTTTGGCGGGTAAATGGTACTCTCATCAGAACTCTTAGCGGACATAGCAAAGAAATATTAAGTGTCAGTTTTTCACCCAATGACAAGACTCTGGCATTAGGCAGTGCTGATAACACTGTGATTTTGTGGGATTTGCAACAGCTAAATTCTCTAGATAAGTTAGATAACTTACTGGTGCGTGGCTGTGAATGGTTACATGATTATTTGCAGAATAATCGGAATCTAACTACTGAGAGCGATCGCCATCTCTGCGACAATATCAAGTAACAGCCAAGCGGTTCTCGGTTGAAAGGCACCGCAGTGTTCCCAGTTCAGAACGGCTATATTTAAACATTTGCAACCAACATCGTCATGTTGATGACCAATATTGTAATGTTAGTGACCAACATCGTCATGTTGATGACCAATGTTGTAATGTTGATGACCAATGTTGTAATGTTGATGACCAACATCGTCATGTTGATGACCAATGTTGTAATGTTGATGACCAATATTGTAATGTTGGTCACCAATGTTGTAATGTTGGTCACCAATGTTGTAATGTTGGTCACCAATGTTGTAATGTTTTTAATTTTGGCGATCGCCTGCTTTGCATTTACGCCCTATCTCAGATTATCTCAGGCAATGCCATATCTTCTCTAACCCTTAGCGAGCAAGATGCTTTCAATCCCACACCCGTCGCAAATTCAAGATAAAACCCAGCAACACCGCTTCACCTGACAACTGGGCAGGATTCTCCAACACTTCCACATCCTTAGCCAGTCGATAAATTTCCACCCGTCGCTGCTGTGGGTCTATTAACCAACCAAGTTTAGCGCCATTGTCGATATACTCTCTCAATTTATCTTGCAGGGACTTGAGGGTATCTGAACTAGAGCGTAACTCAACCACAAAATCGGGGCAGATATTAGCAAACGTTCCTTTTTGTGCCGAAGTAAGTGCCTGCCATCGTTCTCCGCTCACCCAACAGGCGTCGGGGGAGCGAGTCGCACCATTGGGTAAAATGAAGCCTGTAGAAGAGTCAAATACCTTACCAGGTTCGCCCGCATTACGCCACCACAAATACAATTCGCCAGAAATACTGCAATTTCGCTCTCCAGTTTCCCAGCCTGTTGGTGGGTTCACTATTAATTCTCCTTGTGCGGTTCTTTCCAGCCTCAACTCTCGGTTGGCTGCGGCTAAAGCAGCAAACTGTTCTTGGGTAACATACAGCCCAATGGACTTAGGCAACTCAATCAATAGAGTTTCGGTTTCTGGACTAGCGGGTGTTTGTACCATCTTGACCTCAGGGATTCGTTTAGGAGGCAGGAGGCAGGGGGCAGGGGGCAGGGGGCAAGAG